>CAZKBQ010000014.1:0-85319 GCA_964550855.1 uncultured Anaerolineae bacterium | reverse complement strand
GCTTCAACTAGTGTCGCCGCTCCGACACAGCCACAGCGGATACCTTTCAGTATCCGCAATCGGATCGACTTCGCTTCAACCGCCTATGTTTCCCGCAAAAAAGAGGCGGAAAGTACCGCCCGCTGCTCATTTAACGCCGCTCCGGGCTTGCTGTGAAGATTTTTCCGACCAGCCCACCGGGCCGGATCAAGCCGCCGTGGCATTTGCTCGAAAAACCGTTTTTGCGCCAAAACCGGCCTCATTTGCGAGCCGCTTCCCCGAGTGAAGGCCGCTCACAGCACGTCATTGCAGAACCGTCGGAACTCGCAGGCCACACATTTGCGAGGCGAGTCGGCCGGGGCGGGCATTTGCTCGGTATCCAGCATCCGACGCATCGCCTCCAGCGCGGCCAGCGTCCGGCTGCGCAGCCGTCTATCAATCGGCACCGGCTCCGCCCGCCGTTCGGGGATCAGATAAATGAACCCCCGCTTCACCACGCAGCCGCGATTGTCCTCCAACAGCAGCCCGTAGGCCGCCAATTGCATCTTGAAGTGCGGCCCGTCGATGCTTGAGAATTTGTAGTCCACCGGGATCACCTCATCGGGCGTGGTAATCACCAGATCGGCTTCGCCGCGCAATCCCAGCCGCTCGGACGCCAGTGGCACGTTGAACTCGCGCTGGCCCTCCACCAGACCATAGGTGCGCAGCGACCGTCGCTCCTCGCGCCCTTCCTCCGCCTGGCCCGCCTCCAGCCCGTGCTGCATCTTGTACGTCACCGGCCGCACATCGGGCAGACACACCTGATAGTACAACACACGCGGGCAGTACACCCACTGCTTTAGATCGGTCACCATAAATGGCATCGTCAACGTATCATCCAGCATCGTCGCCCGTTCCCTCCGCCGCCCGCTGCCCGGCGGCCTGCCCGTCCATCTGCACCAGCACCCGGCGTTTGGCCCAGTCGCTGTCGCACAACGGAAACAGCTGCACATTGCCCGGCCGCTTGCCCAGCACCTGCTTGATCTTCAGCATCAACTCCTCTTGATGCGTCGGCAACAGCGGCCCCAAAAACGCCGAATATTGAATCCGGTCCAGACCGTAGTCCAGGCACACATCCGCAATCTTGGCGCGCTTGCCGTCATCCACAATATCGTACACCACCAGACATTGCACAACCCGCCTCCTTTCCTCGCCGGCCAGCGCAGAGTGCCATCAGCCAGAAGCCGGGGTGAGCGTCACCACGTCGCCGCAAATGGCCGATACTCCACCCGTTCGCCCCGCAAAAACGTTGCCAGATGGCGCGCTTGCTGCTGAATGATGACCCGCAGCGGATATTTCTTCTGGGCGTACGGCTCGGTGCCCTCCAGCCGATCGAGGATCCGGCTTGCCAGCAGGTGGCTCGTTTCTTTGGTAAAGCGCCCGCGCCCGTCCGGCTCCCGATCGAACTTCACCCCTTTATTGGCCAGACCGATCACCGTGCGATCGACCACCGGCTGGCGAAACTCTTCAATGAAGTCCAACGTCAAGCTGGGCTTGCCCGGCCGATCCACATGCATGAAGCCCGCGTAGGGGTCAAGTCCCGCCAGCACCAGCGCTCGCTCAATCTGCCCGTACAACACACCATAGCCGTAGTTCAACGCGCTGTTAATCACGTCCGACGCGCCGCGCCCACGCCGCCCCGGCCACTGGCAGTCTGCCGGCAGCACCAGCTTGAGCGCGCCCCAGTAAGCCTGCGCCGCGCGGCCCTCAATGCTCAACAATTCGCCGCGCAGATCGTCAATTGTGGCGGTGCCTTCCTCGCGCACTTCGGGATACCGCTGAATCTGATCGATCTCACCCAGGTGAGCATACACGTCATCGGCTGCCTGGCGCAGTTCCTCATACACCTCCGGCGCCGCTTCCTTGCGGTATTTGCCCATGTACTTCAACAGGTTGGCCTGATTCTGAATTTTGCCGCTGACAAAAGCGATGGCCGCCTGCAGGCCCCGCCGATCGTTCATCGCCGCCAGCTGTGCCCGTCGGGTCTGCACCGTCCCCGTCAGTCCCGCGCTGTACAAGCTGGCATAGGGCGTGCCCGTCCCCGATACAAAATGAATGGGGATGCCGCGCTCGGTACACTCCCGAATCGCATCCGCGCTGATGCTCACACCCTGGCTGGCAATCAACACCGACTCCAGGTGCAGCAGCGGCGCCTGCGCGATCTTCTCGTCCTTGCGCTTGACGATGAGGCGCTCGCTGTGCTTGCTGATGAACGCGCCGTATTCTTCCACGATGAGATGCTGTGTAATCGTCATGAGAACCTCAGTGATTGATCAGGCTGCAAGACGCAGGCGGCAGGCTGCAATCTGGCCGCTTGTCATTGGCCCGTGATCTCATACACCCCATTGCCCTTCACCACATCTTTACCCACCTGCGTCACCTGCCCCCACTGCAGCCACGGCAGCAGCTCTCCCCACACTGCAGGCGGCGCGGTGTACTCGGCTGTGCCCACAAACCCGCTGAGCCATGTCACTTTGCCGCTGCGCGTGGAGCCGCTCTTCAACTCGATCCAGTCCGTGTGCGACTCCGTCAGCCGCACCTGATTGGCCAGTGATTGCAACGCCTGCACCTCGGCGGCCGGCCGACCGCTGCCACCGCCGTATTGCTGATTTAGCTCGTCCAGTCGCTCCAACAGTCGTTGGAACAGCACGCCGAAATCGGGCGATTTCACCAGCTGCCTGTCCTGAATGAGTCGCACGGGCGTGTGAAAGGTCAGCTGCAGCCGATCGGCTGGCACACGCCGATCGGCTGCCTGCTGCACCCGTTCAGGTGTGATCAGCCGATCGGGCACGCGCACCAGCGTCTCGCCTTCGGCCAGCACAACTTGATCGTGGTGTTCCAGTGGATCAACCGCCGTCACCGATCGCACGGTAAATTGCCCGCGTCCCGGCCCCACGCCATTGCGCCCCATCTCCGGCACGGCCAGGATGAAGTACGGCAGAAAGCGCAGTGCGTCGCCAAACAACGTCAGGCCAAAGTCGAAGCGTTGGCCGGGTTGGTACACCCCCTCCCTTTCACCCTCCCCTGTTTTGACGAGGGAGGGGCCGGGTGGGGGCACCAACGCATAGCCGCGCCGCTCCTCGCCGGGATGCTCGTTGGCGGCCAGCAGCCAGCACACCGGACAAGTCGCTGCGTGCTGCGGATCCGGCTGGCGAGTGCTGCCGGTCGAGTGTAAATTCCTCGCGGAGTAATGATTAGCCTCCGGGCAGTAGGCCCGCCGCATCACATTGCCCAGCGCGCCGCGCAGATTCGACCCGGCGTTGTAGCCGTTTAGACGGAGGGGCGTCAGCGCTTCGCAGGTGAAGCGCAAGGGTAGGGCGGTCAGGGTGAACATGGTGTACTCCACGGCTCGATGTCCGGACAAACCCGCGGGCCTGTCCGGTGGTTCAAAAGTCTTCCTCGTCGCGCACGTCGCGATTGAAGTCCAGGCCGATTTGATCATCGTAGTGAGCGTAGATAATCTTGCGTCGTTCATCGGACGGCCCGGCCAGTCCCTTGTTGCTTAGCATGGCGTAATGCTGCCAGCGAATCGACACCAACAATTGACTGGCGTCAAGCGGGTTGTCCACCAACAGCCGATCATATTCATCGGCCAGTTGAGACGGCAATACGTCCACGCTGTCAAAGGCTTTGTAAAATTCCTTTTCTAATTGAGCGTCCGATTGAAAAGCGCGCAAGTGAGCCAGAGGGCCATCCACAAAGTCGGTAAAGGCCGATTGATACTCAGCCAGCCAGCGACTGACAATATCCGGATCAGCGTACACCTCGTCGAGCCACGCCGAGACTTGCGCTTCATCAATCAAGCGGCCGGCATTCTTTTCCAACACGCGCAACGCGGCCTGAATCAAGACCGGATCATAGGGGCGCGGCTTGGTTGGCACAGGTTCACGAAAGACGTAGACCGGAGCAACGTCTCTGAGCCGGCGGCGATTGACGCGCCCGAAGCGTTGCAGCAGGGCATCCAATGGCGCGGGATCGGTGTAGATCACGTCGAGATCGATATCGAGACTCACTTCCACGACCTGCGTCGCCACCAGAATAAAGCCTTCGCGGATGCGTCGGGTGGAGCGTGAGCCGGTAGCGGCGCGCACCAGGTCTTCTTTCTTCAAACGATCGCGCGCATTAAAGCGGCCGTGCAGCAACTCAACCGTGATAGCGGCCTTCAATCGCGCCAGGTGCGTCATCAATTTCATGCGCGCGTCCTGTGCCCGCGCCACCGTATTGCAGCACACCAACACGGCCTGGCCACTGGCCGCCGCTTGTGCAATCTGGGCCATGTTGGCTTCGTCGGTCAAATCGCCGTCTTTCAGAATCAATGCATGGCGGCGAAAGTCGGCATAGGTTTTGTCGGCGGCCGTGATCAACCGATGTTCACCCAGAGCTTCAGTCAGCCGATCGCGCAACAGCTTGGGCAGCGTGGCCGACATGACAAAAAACCGCGCCGCATAGTTTTCGCGCAGGTATTGGATGGTGGCCAGAATTTTCGCCAGGCGTTGTGGCTCGTAGGCGTGTATCTCGTCAAAGATGAAGGTCGCTTCAAAGCAGTCGGTCAATAGCGTTTCGTAGCCCTTCAGGCGGTATGGCGCTTTGAGCAGTTGATACGGACTGAGGACACGCACCGGATAGTAATTGAGCTGGGCCAGGTTCTTGCGCCACTTTGCTTCTCGAGCGGCTTGCTGCGGCGAGTAATCGTCTTCCAGCAATTTGCGATACAGCGCCAATGTGCTGCGGCTGTGTTCCAACCCTACTTGATTGGGGAATGGTGCGGCGCGCACGATCTCGCCGCGTTCATCCGTCTCATCGTCCCGCAAGCGAAACAACATCGCGTTCAGGCTGGCTTGAAACGGCAGGGCATAATACAGGCGCGGCACCGGCCGGTCAGGCTGTGCCTGCGCCACCGCCCAGAGCAGCGCGGCTTCAGTCTTGCCGCTGCCGGTCGGGGCCATCAAAACCGCCGAACCTTTCGTCTGCAGACTCTCGCGCTGATGAGGGTAAAGTTGATCGGTGGTCAGTTTCCAACCGGTCAGCAGGCGCTCAGGCCCGGCCAGCTGTGACGGCGGCAGTTCGCCCACGTGCGCGGAGGCCATGTGATCGGCGGCGATCAAGTGGCCGCGCAATAAAAGCGTGCCAATCAGAAGCGCCGCCTCATCCGTTCGATTGAGCGTGCGATCCACCCAGCGATGATAGCTCTTCAACCACTTGCGGATGTTGGCCGCGCCCGTAGTCTGGATTTGCCGCACTGCTTCATCTTCAGCCGGCAGATCAGGCACACTAATTCCGGCGTCGCTCAAACCCAGCGCCTCGATCCAGGTTGAGGCGCACTCAGCCAGCCAACGCCACAGGCCATGGAGGGTGGCGGCGTCCAGTTCACCGACCAGCTTGACCAGGCTGCTATCATCACGGTCGCCAATTGAGTTATACAATTGCTGGATGTCTTCTTCATCGCGGTGATGCGACACGATAGCAGCCACCAACCAGCGTTGTTCTTCTTCTGCGAAAGCCGCAGCAATCCAATCGACAAAGGCCAGGGACAACACTTCGTGACGATGCTGCCACTTCTCGCCGCCGGGACGCAGGCGCGCCTGAAAGCCGACTGCGGCTTTGCCAAAGTCGTGCAGAAGCGCCGCCCAGAAGAGGGTGTGCCACAGGCGCGGTACACCGACCTGGGCGGGCAAGGCGGGGCGGAGCCGGATTGTCTCGGCCAGTCTGGTGAGCACTTGCCACGTGTGCTCGGCCAAAGTCTCCGGCTGGCCGCCCGCGCCTTTTTCCGCGCTCTTGGCCCAGATAGCATTCAACCAGTCAGGCCAAACGCGGGGTGTCGTCATAGTCGCCTACAAACGTGTGAAACCATAGACCCAGGTGTGCGCCGTCGATTTCAGGCGAAGTCGGATCGACCCAAAACTCCGGCACACCCGGTGACCCTTCAAACCTGAGGAATTCCGTGACGCGGCGTTTGAGCACGACGTAGCGCGCAAAGGTTGGCTGTCGGTTGCGGGCGTAGTCGAGATAACGCGGCATCAACACCACGTAACCGCTGGCCGTATGCTGCGTTGCCTGATAGGGCGCCAGCGTATGCTCAAAGTATGCTCTTTCGGAACGTTCCAGGTCCACCACCGTGACGCCCGTGTAGCTAAACAGGTCTTGTGATCGACCGAGCACCACCGTGTAGCGCGGACTGCGAAACGCCTCGAGCCAGTCGGGCCGATCAAGATACAGCGTCAGGCGCGGCTTGAACAGCATTGATCGCTTGAAAGGATTGACTGCGCCTTCCAGCACTTTCGGCAGCGTGGTGCCGGGCAGTTTGCCGCCGGCCGGAGCCAGCACATGGACATGCTCAACATCGTCAAATGCGCCCTGGTGAGTGAAGTGATAGGCAAAGGTGAAGCTGGCCGGATCGATCCAGTCGCCCAGGGCGCTGCACACATGCCCGTAGATGGTCGCCGGTGGCGGCACTTCAAAGGTCGGGTGCATGCCTTGCATGAAGTGAGGGTAACGGAAGGACGTGGTCAGCCCTTCCGCCACCACCTTGAGAACGCGCATGGCGCCTCCTTAGTGAGAGAGTGAAATCCGCAGGCCGGCATCCCGTAGGTCGGCATCCCTATGCCGACCGGGAACGGCATGGGGATGCCGTTCCTGCGGAATCATTCACCCCAGCCAATCAGGATGCTGCTTCAAGTCGGCGATCAATGCCTGGAACGCTTCGCGCGGGTGATTGACCTTGATGCGCTGATCGGACTGAGCCAGCGCTTCGACTTTGGCGCGCTCGTCGTCGGCGTAACCGCGCACCCACCCGACGTACACGTTGGACAGCAGATCATTGCTGAACACACTCAGAGCTTCGGTCAGCGCTTCGACTTTCAGCTCAGGCTGGCCCTTGTCGTTCGCGCCGATGATGTGGCCGAAGATGTGATTGCCGCCTCTGGTCACGGCCAGCACCGTCACGACCGGCGCGACATCGGTGTAATGCAGCGTTTGTTTCGCGCCGCCTTCGAGTTGGGCCAGGCCTTCAAATAAAGCTGTAACGCGCTGAAGACGTTGATCAACTGGGAGGCGATAAGACTTCTCTTCGTCCAGTGGTTCCAGGCCTTTGGCCTTCGCCTGCTCGATTCGCACATCGTCCAGGTTGCGATAGCCGGTCTTCTGCTTGTAAGAGAATTTGCCGCACATATTCAGGTTGAGCGAGAACAGGCCCTTTAACGTCGTGCGATAGAACTGGTGCTCGTGCGGTACGGGGAACCCATCCTCTTGCCGAGCCATGACACCATAATCACTTGTCGGGCGCAGCGGCGCAATTGAGACGAGAGTGCTGACGCGGAATGGCGCAACGCGCGTGACCGTATCCGTCGTCTCGGTTTCACCAGCCCGCGAAGCATCGGCTTCGCGTTTGGCTTTGGCCGATTCACGCTTGGACGGAGCGCGCATGTAGCCGAACAGGTCGTCATCCCAAAATTCAATCGGGTTGGCGTCGGTGTAGGCAATTTTCTCTTCACGGTAAATCGGCGCGGCCTGCCAGCCCACCTTAGCTGCCTGCAACGTCTGCCGCAGCCAGTAGCGGAACGATTGCGCCGACACGTAGGGATACAGGCCATCGTTGGCGCGGATCACTTTGACGCCGGTGCTATTGTCGTAGCGCTCGCCCTCGATCTGGCCGAGGTTGTTGAGCGCCGAAGCCGGCGCATCGATCAGAAACAGTCCGGTAACGTGCGTCATGTGGTTTCTCCTCTGGATGGAAGATGTGAGTTGTTATTCAGTCGCGTTTTCGTCGCTGACTTCGGGCAGAGCATCGGGATGCTGCTCGATCCACTTCAAGTCATATAGCCGCTCGATCATGCGGATCAGCACCAGATCGCGCGCCAGCCGCCAATCCGATTTGCCGTTTTCGTCCACCTCTTCGAAAACCTCCATGTACGGATCGAGTTTGACAACCGGCGGTTGGCCGCGTTTGAGCCGGGCGTGATTCACTTTGATCAACGCGTTGCGGATGACATCGTAACGGCGCTGCTCGGCATAGAATGTCGCGAAGAATTTTTGATCATTCTCTTCGTGCACATAATCGGCCAGAGCATCACCTAATTCACGGATGCGGTCAATTCGACTGGTTTTCATGCGCATCACCCTTTCTAGGAAAAGTTGTGTGAGTTTCCACTTGACCAGACTGGCGTCTGATTTCAACGAATAACCCCGGCGCGGATCATCCTCGTAGGTATTGCGAATCGGGATCCGCAGAAAGTAACGGCGAACGAAACCGCGCGCGTTGCCGGGCAGGGCAAACAAATCTTCATACAGGAAATTACGGCGAGGCCGGGTGTCCTCTTTGGCGGGTGCTTCTGCTTTAGTCTTTCGTTTCCTGGGCTTATCCTCCGGTGAAGTCTTCTTCTCGGCTTGCGCCATACGCCAGGCACGGCGCTCAACCGCCTGCCATTCGCTCCGATACTCAACATGCGTGATGGCGCCGAGAAAGTCCGTCAATTCAAGCGGCAGATGGTACATTTCCAGCGGCGGGTTGCGGGTGTCCAGCGGGTTTGACTGCCCACTGTTGCTCAGGTGATAGGCCGTAACTGAGTACGGACGCTGATCCTCTTGCTCATCGCGCCGGGCCTGCTCAATCTGCAGCAGCGTCTCGACCAATAGTGTTTTGGCTGAAGCGCCGGCTTCCGGCAGTTTGGAACTGCCAGATTCTTGCGCCAGGTCAACCTGATCCCGATTCACTTTCAGAAACTTTGCGGCAAACTTGTGCATCAATTCGGGATTGTCCGAATGGACCGCCAGCAATTTGCCGCCGCACTTGGCACAGCCCAGCGGAAACGCCTGAATGCACAGCAGCGCCAGGCCGGAGATCGGCAGACCCGCGTCGCCGCCCGGGTGAAAGTTGATCACATCTTCACCCGTCAGCATGGGAACGTTGTGACGAAAGGCTCGACCGGGTGGATATTGACCTTCTTCCTTCTCGCCTGCGCTGAGCACAACGGCCACGGCTGGCTCGCCCGTAAACACGCACCGCTCATGAATCACGGGCGCAGCCTGGCGATAGCTGCGCGTCACGCGGCGTGCGTAGTTCACACGCCGCTCCGGCGTCTTCTCAAACGCCGGCTGAGTAAAGCCAGAGTTTGGAAAGGCGACATTCAGAAACGACTTAAGCGGATTGACGACGTAGTGCCGCTCAATATAGTCGGCCACTTTGTCCAGATCGTTTTCAGTGACCTTCGACAGCGACGGCTTGCCGCTGAAAGCCCAGATGGTTGCCACGCCCACATCGACTAAGGGATGACCGGTGAATTTCAACATTCGATTTTCTCCCGAGAGAAATTACCGCCGTTTTCGCGCCGCATCGCGCAAAGTTTGCAGGTTGATGATCTCGGCGGCTTCGTAGCGCGGCGGCGTGCTGTTGGGTACCGGGCGCAGTCGCAGCATCGCGGGAAAATAGCCGCAGCGTCCGTGAACTTCGGCCAACAACGCGACCGCGACAAAATTCAGCGACGGCGGATTGATCAACAATTCTTCCGACTGCCATTCCAACGGCGTCAGGCCCGTCTCAGCCGCCAGCGCGATGACCTGCGGCGCGAGCGGCTGTTGCGGGTCGATTTGGCTGTGAGCCTCCACCACCCGCGCAATCTTTTTCCCTGCCAGCGCCTCCGCCTGCGCCAGCTGCGCGGGGGCGAGGGGGTGGGAATAGTTGAGGAGGATCATTTCTTTGGCTCCATCTCGGCTTGGATGGCTTCAACCAATTTTTGCGCGCTTGCTGAAGATAACGCCGTGTCACCATCCTTGAAATCCAGTATCTCGATAATCCTCGTTCGCGTCGCGTCAATCACCGCCTGATGTTCTGCACTCGCGCTGCGCGTCAGCGCCCAGAATTTCTTGGTATATGTGCCAAGCAATCGTGAGAGATAATGTAATTGTTTGAGCGCATCCAGCGTCGCCTTGTTTTGGTCTTTGGCTTCAATCACTCCAAACTGATTGCCCACGCGAATCACCAAATCCAAATCGGCTTGGTCGCGTTTTCCTTGCACGCCCAAGAAACGAACTCCTGCTTTCAACTCATCTACCTTATCGCGCAGAGATTCTCCTACCGCGCACTCAAAGACACCACCAAGATCTTTGGAGTAACCTCGTTCATTCCACTGACCCTTTCCCAAATGTGCATCCAGAAACTGCTCAATGGACAGCAAGGGTGGAATCTCGGACTGTCCGCTCAATGTCAGGCTTCCATCTGTTGCAAAGTCATATTGATAGAGCCGACTAACTCCACGCCCACTTTCAAGATACATCACTTGGCTGTTCAATTCACGCGCGCATTGATACGCGGCTAACACCATCGCTTTGGTGCCGCCTGTCAAGTTGAAACTGATTCCCTCGTGAGCATCGCCCAGTTTCGGCTTGAGTTCCCCGGCGATGGATACTGTTTCGTATGCATCATTACATTTCAATTCCTCGACGCCAATTCCAGCGTCTTGCATCAGCGCTGCCAAGCGTCGAAATGCCTCTCCTGTGAAATCGCTATAAATCAGCAAGACCTTCTGTGGTTTAAGATGATAGGCAGGCAGCAGATTTGGAATCGGTTGCTCTCCGACCAAAGACACTTGAAGGGTCATCTCACCCTCCTTTCAAAACAAATCATTTGGCGGATTGTCATCAGATTAGCGAAAGGCGCGCGCATCATCCACTTATCCGCTTCTCGTATCCGCTGGCAATTCTCCTCCCGCGCCAATCTACTTTTTGGATTTTTTCGATGACGCTTTGCACACAAGAACCGTTCGTCCTTTTTCATCTGTAGAAATGCCTACGACCTCGCAACTCGCGTTGCCGTCAGGTTGCCAGCCCTTGCCCGCCGCGTCTGCCTTGGCTACACGCGCATACCCATGTGGATATGTGAGTTTGGGCGCTTCGATGATAAACGTTCCATCCTTCCCGATTTGACGAACCGTGCCATTGAACGTATCGCCAACCTTGTATGGACTCGTGGGCGCGGTAAATTGTGCCGGCGCGGCTTGTTTTTTCTCTGCAGGCGGTGCCGATGCTTTTGGCGCGCGCCCCTGTTGCGACGCGGGCGGTTTCGCTGTGCGTCCTTGCGGCGAGACAGACGGCTTGGGCATCGCTTTTGCTCCACCACCACTCGTCGGCACAATGTGTAATGGGTCAGGCAGGACAGGGCGCTCTTTGAACTCATTCTCTGGCTCAATCGTCATATAGCGCGTCCAGCCGCGGTCAGGTCCTGGAAACTTCAGCATCTTGAGCAGCATCTGGATTCGCTCAACCTCGCTAAACGTCGTCGCGCTTGCTTTGTCTGCCGCGTCCATCTTGTCCAGCATAAAAGTTTCGAACGCGCGCGTGAATCGTTCGCGGTCGGTCTCTTGGTGAACGCCATCCGCCCACTTGTCATTCTCGAACAATCCCGTGTAGCGCAGGTTTCGATTACTCACGAAAAGCATCGGCGTAATCTTGACGGCGCCCATCCCAAGCGGCTTGCCCATTCCCAACGATTGACAATAGTCATCGGGCAAACCCAGCACCCACAACAGCGCGCCCAGTTCGGCATCACTCAAATTCTCAAAGTGGACACGGAATTTGAATGTGACGCCCGCACGGACGGGCTTGATGCCTGTTTGTTGGGTTTTCGTTGTCTCGCGATTTTTCTCTTCAATCTCAATATCCGCGCGCGACATATCCTCTGGCTTGTGCCAATACAACTTGTGCCCACGAATCACCGTTTCCTTCGGGGTCTCGCTCGCATAGTGCTTCAAACTTTTCTTTTCACGCGCCGCTTCATCACCCTGCACGAGATAGTGCTGAAACGTCGTCGGCTTGGGCGAACTTAAAATCTTGGGCGTGAGCACCTCTTGATTCTCGAACCACACATTCGCTTGTCCCGTCTCAAGCACGGCATCACTCACGAACACGCGGCTGGCATAGGCGCGCTGTTTGCCTTCGCCAATTCCTTTGGCGTGACCAAACATAGCTTCGGCCAGGTCAATGTCCGATTCGCGGCGCAGTCGCCCGGGAACAAAATCGTTCGCGGTTTTCAGATAAGGCAGGCGGAACATCATTGTTGGACCGAAGAAACGTAGTTGTTTATTCTCATCCACCAGATAAAACAGTGGATCGCCATCTTGCGTTAATTTCCTCGTCGGAAATCCGCGCGTCTCATCACGATCCTGTTCATAGGTTTTCCACATTTCATCCGAAATAGGAATCAACTCGGCATTTGGATCGGGAGTGTAGATCGCGCAATGCCAGTGTTTTGGATGCTGTCCGCCCATGTGACCAGACACGACCAATACAGCTTCAACCATTCCCGATTTTGGTTGTTGATTATCATCACGAAGTGCAACGCCTCCCTGTGGTGCGATGGCAATATCAAGTGTCAAATTCCCCTGACCTCTTTTGCCACGACTAGACGGCTTTCTAGATGCGGGCTGAACAAATATCGGATGTACTGATTGAAGACCTTGCTGAATTCCAAGAGCCTTTGCATCATCATACTCAACGTGAATAAAGCTTTCGCCTTGATGTTGCAGTGCTGGTTGTATGAATCGTCTGCCATCGCGCACACGCAAATAGCCGCCGCGCAGTTGCGACGATGGATAGTCGAGTTGTGTGTCGGGAGACGGAACCTTGCTGGATCCAAGCATTTGAGCGCGATAAAATTGTCCAAGGCTTGCAGGATCTCCAACTGCTCGAAACAGCATGTTCTTATCAGTCACTGGCCGCACCTTCCCATAGCCCACAATTTCCACCAACGCACGAATCATCCCGCGCAGACTGCTGCCTGGAATCACGGGTTCGTTGTCGCGGAGGATGAAAAATTTCGCGCGCTCTTGTTTCTGTTCGTCGTTCAACTCATGAAACGGCTTGTCGCCAACTTCTTCAAAACTCGTCTGCGTCATCATGCCGCGCACGTACAGCGGCGATTTCGTTTCCAACTCACATTCGATATAGCCCGTGTTGCCTTCATAATGGTCGTGGTCGGGCGGTTCACCCACTGTCACCACTTGTTCAGGCAGCGGCACAAAGTTGTATGGCGCGAGCGCATAGAATTGCTTCCCACCCTTTTCGCGCGGAAGATTCAGACTCGTGTGTTTCGGATTCATTTCTTCATCTCCTCTTCTGCATCCACCAAGCGGCTGGCGACGATTTTGACGCGCCCATCTTGGTCATAATCCAGATAGTTGCGCGTGCGCAACGTACCTGCGTTGGCAATCTTGAAGGGTGGCGTGTGGCGCAGTCCTTGTCCACCGTCACGCATCAGCGCAAAGCCGTCCTTTTCTTCACCGTCTTGCGCGCCCCACAGCAATTGAGATTCGTCGAAATATTCGCGTTCATCGCCCGCGCCATCTGCAATCACGCGCCCCGCCCATTTACCATTTGCACGCCATACGAACACTTCAGTATCCTTGCCAAACAGACGAATCTGCAGAAGTGTGTTCCAGCGCAGCGGCGGCGAAATCGTGAAACATTCACCCGACCATTTCCACGCGCCGTCAAAGCGTCCCCAGATGACGCCGTCATCCGCAAACGCCAGCGCGCAAATCAAATCGCGTTGCGCGGCTTGGCGATTCAGCCATTCCGCAAACTCGTTTTCGGTGGGCAAGTCGGTGATCGGCGCAATCTCGCATCGAGTAGATTTGATGTCACGCATTTTGCATCTCCCTTACAAATTCCTGGACGCACTGCTCAAGAAGTTCTTGATTTCCTTTGACGGATAATTTGCCGTCTTGGTCCTCAAGTTCGTACTCGTTCCCGTCGAGTTGCAACTTGGCAGAGAGACCGCGCAGTCGCCCGCGCCCCACACTGCTTTCGCCGCCGAGCGGCAGATCACCCGTCCACAAATCTTTGAGCAAGAGCAGGAGTAAGCCGACCTCTTCCCGTTTGGGGTTGGCCAGTTCGAGTTTGACTTGGACGCGCGTTTCGGGCAAACCAAACACGGGTTGCTCGCTGAACAGCGCTGTGGGCGACGCGCCGCCCGTGAAGCGGTCAATCTTGACACGATTCTGCACCCGATCGCCGAATCCCTTCTCAATTACACTTTCGCGCACCCGCACGCGGCTTGCCCATAGTTCTTTGCTTCCACGCGGACCAAACATTTTGTCCACAAAGGCGCTTGCCTTTTCTTTTCCACCCGTGGCGAGCGTATTGGCGATTCGCAGCGCCCGCGCGCGCAGCGCGCCCGCTAAACTCGTGCCGCTCACGATTGGCTCGAGTTTGCCATTGCGTTTGGAATGGAGATGCGCCATATCGGGCGAATTGCTGGTGGCACCCTCGGCGCGAATCAACAGCGAACCGTCCAAACGAAATTCGGCGTTGAGCGAAAAGCCCGCGCGCGCGGCGCGCTTCAAGTCAGTATCGGAAATACCAAGCAGTGTCGCAATGGATGTGCCATTTTGTGCGCGCGTTGTATCGTCATTCAGCCATGCCACCAAGTCCTGCGGTTGGGTCACGCTGTATCGCCGCACGCGCCACTGGCTAACCTTGCACGCGCCCAGACCGCGCGTCTTGCGTTTGCCCAAGCCGATTTCGCCCTGTTCCAGCCCGCGCAGTGCAATTGTCAACGCACGCACCAAGTCACTTTCGCCTTGCGAGACATTCAACTCGAAACACAAATCGAATTGCGTGCCAGCGGGAAGCAACTCGATGTCGAATTTCTTTTTCTCCTCGGCAGTCCGCGTCTGGGGGCTGATGGCGACGCCATCGCGCAATTCCACATCAGCGGCGTTCGTTGCCAGCGCGTCGTTCACAACGAGCGCGCCTTCAATCGCCGTATTGCCGCGTATTTCTCCGAAAAGATCATTCGCTTGCGCTTCACTGATTACGCGCAAATAATTCCGCAGTGCGCCTGCGATGGACGCGCCCGTGAGCAGTGGCTTGCCCGTCTCCGCATCGCGCGCCAAAGGCATATCCGTTGCCACGCTCACATCGCCATTGCCGAAATGCGCGGGCGATTCCAGTTCCAGCGTGCCTTCGATAATCCATCGCTCGTGGATGTTTCGATGCGTATCCCAGCGTGATTTGCTCATCATTGCGCCTCCTTCTGCGCGCGTTTGACCACAGCTTCGATCCAGCGCGCGGCGTATTCATTGCGTAACGCCTCCGTCAGTTCTGCGCGAACGCCGCCCACTTGGGGGAGTTTATCCAATGACACTTTGAGTTGTTCGGCAACATCGCGCTTTTCTTTTCTCTGCTTGAGCCAATCAAACAATGCCTTCGACTCAACGCGCGTCTTGTTGAGATTATCAATCCCTGTCTTTTTCAAATGCGCGAGCAAATCGTCCAAGGGAGTCAAATCCCCTTTGGAGACTGACCGCCGCGCCGCAAGGCGCACGCGCGCGAGCGCAGACTTGGAGCCGCCCTTGATTTTCAAATTCAGAACTTGGCGCTGCAATGCTTGGTCGAGTTGCTTGCGCAATTGGTGTTCCACGATGCGCTGGGCGAGCCGCTGCGAAACTGCGTCATTTGCCAATGAAACGTTCGCCGTCCTGTGTTCCTGCGGAATCTGCTGCGCGTGCAATGCGCGTTGCGTATTCCAATTAACCGCGATGCGCCCAAAACCGTCTTGTCTGCGTTCGCCGATGCCTTCCTCGACCAAGGTTTCGAGTCTCTGTTTGATCTCGGCGTCGGCGGGATAGACAAACACACTGCCTGCCTGAAACGCGTGCGCTTGCGGCAAAGGCAACCCCCATTTGCGGTTAAAGCCGCCGACTGGTTTCATTTTGCGGTAACAGCGTGTTGGCTTGACGCCAATTATGGGGCTGATGTCATCACAGAATTGTCCGTTTTCATCGCGCACGATCGCGTCGCTCAACAAAGTGACAATGATGTCACCTTGTTCATTTTCGTTCGCCTCGTGCCAATTCGTATCGAGTTTGACATCGTAAACCCGAATTCGCCCATACCCAGCGCTCCGCGAGCCGCCGATGTTAAATTCAGGCGTTTCGGTAAGCATTTGTTGGAAGGTTTCGAGCGCGGCATCCTCCTGCGCCAAAATTGCGCCGCAGCAAACTTCTCCCGCCGCCAGCGCGTCATAGACAAACACTTGGGATTCGCCTTTCGTTTTCAATTCACGTTTGTGTTCACGTTGAATGTGAACATTGACTTGGCGCGTCGGACGAACGAACTCGACCCCATCCTCACTCAAGCGGCAGAATCTTCCTGCGCCTTCGATCGTCTTGATGTCGTGCAGTTCCTTTACCATCTCTTTGTCTACGGCGGCATCGTAGAATGGCAAATGGTCGCCTGGTTTTTCATCGGGTTTCCAATTGCCCAACGCTTCTTTTTCGGCAACCCACGAAAGCGGCGTCGGCAAACTGCGCTTGCCCATGCGGTCAGCGTGATAACTGTTTAGCACGCGCACTTTGTCGTCAAAGAACAACGCGCGGCAAGTTGGATTATTCGCGGCGTCGTCAATATCGTGTGCGGCAATATAGCGCGCGGCAAGCGCGTTCCGCAGAACACTGCCAGGGATGTAATCCAAACTCTGCGCACTGTTCTCATCGCCGCTGCCCAACTGCGCGACCAGCAGTGGTTCCAATAATTCGATTTTGAACGTGAGCGCGTTCATGCTTGCACCTCCTGCGCGAATTGCTTCATCCATTGTTCGGTCAGCGCCTTGCCGTTTACATCGAACAATTCAACGCGCACGCGTCCCAATCCCCGCGCGCGTTGTGAACCGACGCGTCGAATCGCTTTGACGCACGCGCCCAGCAACGCTTGCTCGGTTACATCGAGTTCGCGATCAGCCGCGATTGGCGCATGAAATTCCAAGCCGCGTATCAAAACGCGGCTCGCGCGCAAGGTGTCCTCTTTTGCCGCGCCTGTCTTACCGTCAATGCTGGTTTGACGGCGAATCGTCGTCAACGCTTCCACAACATCCGTGCGGTTCAACTGCTCTGGCTTGACTGCTTTGACCGCCTCTTGCAAATTATGCGGCAAGCAGGCGGGACCAAACGACAACGCGCCGTTCGACTCAAGGTCACTGCCGCCAGCGCCAAACAAACGCGTCGCTGCCCTCATCAATTGGGAGTATGTGGGGGACTGCTCTAACGCGCCGAGAATGTCCGCGCACTGGGCGGTGAACAAGCCCTTGACGCCGCGTCCGTGCAAGTACGGCAAACCGCGTTCGTCGTGTTCGATTTCCGTGTCCACCAAGCTCGCGACGCCATCGCCGCGTCCGAATGTTGCTTCGCTCAGCAAGGTGAGTTTGAGAATGTAGGTTGCCATTATGCATTCCCCTCCATATCCTCGAACAAATCCATCGCCTCGATGGCGTCAAAGTAGGCGCAGGTCTTGCCACTCCATCCGCCTTCTCGGCAATCAGACACTCCTGCAATTGGGGGCAATTCGCGCAACTCGAACAGTTCGCGGAATTGTTTGGTAGCGTCCTGTCCCTGTCGCAGTTGCTCGCGCAATTCCTTGACCTTGTTACGTCGGTCTTTCCAATCCTTGCCCTCTTTGAATTCTCGAACGACACTGCGAAACGCGTGCCAACTTTTCAGCGGCTCTCGATCAGCATTGATCAAGTACGGACGCGCATACAGTTTTTTATCATCCTCGACGGTGTATTCACGTTTTCGAATCTCACCCAGCGCCAAGACCGCGCCGCTGACTGCAAAATGCCAATCGAGCGCGAGCGCGTCCTCGTCATCCTTGACTTTCCACGCCTTTACCGCGCGCTTGGCGCTTTGGCACAGATCCTCTGCCATGTCATACGCTCGTGCAAATGGATAGCGATTTTTGACAATCGCTACGCCCGCGCACGCATACAACGGCTTGCCATCCACCTCCAGTCGCTGTTTACTGAACTCTTGCAAGAAAATCGCGGCAAGCGACAAGCCCAGCCGTCCGTCGCAGACGAACGTCACGTCATCGCCGCCAAAGACGAGAGGGACGAACCGTACCTGATTGTTTTGGGGATCAATCAAGATTTGTTTGTCCTTGTCCCATTCCATCGCTTGCTGGAATGTTGCTTGCAGTGCCTGTTTGCCCGCTTCTTTGATTTGCTCAGAGAAATCGCGCAACGCCTGAATGAATTTGCGATTATCTTCTGGTTTGGCGTATTTTTCGCACAGAGCTTCTTTCCGTTTGCCCATCCCATTCCCGTCCGCGTGGACAACGGCAATGTAGCTCGCTTTGCCGCGTTCGCCGAACAGATTGAAATCGTAAGCGAAATCAAATGTCCCCAACTTGTCCGCAAAGACTTTCTTCAACCAATCGCGTGCATCTTGGTGCGCATGAACCTTGGCCGCAACTTCAACGGAGATGCGCTTGTTGTCGTCGTCAGAATCTCGCTGAATGGCAGGCAGTCCCGTGTACTGACACGCCGCCGTAACACCCAACCCAAGCATCGGCATTACAGGCGTCTGCTCGGCTTTCTTTTGGGCAAGTTCACGCAAGGCTTGGGTGTACAAGTCAGCAAGCGATTGACTCCATTCAAAATCGGTGTGTTGGACAACCACGCGCAATCCCGGCGCATTCTGTAGTAGGTGTTTGGTGTAACGTCGCGTAAATTCAATCGCATGGTCATGCGAATCGAACAGCACCACCGCGTTGCCGCCGCCGCTGTACACGATTTCATAGTTCGCCGCGCCGCTTTCGATGTTTCCTTTGTTCCAACCTTTCATCGCAATGTCAACCCACTCTTCGGTTGCCTGTTTGACCAAATACGATGCACCGATGTTGTGCGGCAAGCGGTTGCTGTTAAACAAATAGTTTTGGACGCCGCTTATGTCCAGAATGGTTAGGGTGTATGCCATCATTGCCTCCGTGTTAGTTGGATTCGATCCACTCGCGCAGATTCGCGGGCAAATCTGTCAAATCGTCTTTGCCAAACACGCGGACGGACGCCCTCGGGTACTTCCATTCGTTCAGAAAATTCGTCAGCAAAGTTTGCGGGTCTGGATAGTAACTCACCAACGCCACGCGCGCTTCATCGCCGCCCATCTGCTTGGCGCGCACGTATGCTTCAAAGAGTTTGCTTTTGCACAAATCCTTGTCTTGTGATGTCGTGCAAGAAATGGCAAACAACTGATAGCCGCGCATCGCCGCAACGTCGAATTGAAATTTGCCCGCTTTCGATTGATAGTCCATGCCGCAATCATGCAAGCGACATTCTTTTGCAATTTGTAGCAAACAGTCGAGAACGAAACTTTCGAGCCACTCGCCCTCAAGCCATTTGGCGAAATCCTCCATGTCTTTCCGTGGATCAAAGACTTTGCTGGCACGCGCCCATGCTTCCAAGGATGTATCCGTCGCCCCGAGATTTGCAAAGGCAGAACAAATGTCAGCTAATGTAGGAGTTGACGCTGGGACGCCAAGTCTTTTCAATTGTCCTTCGCTGATGAACTTGCTCTTCTTGTCAACGCGTCGCAAATTTGCTTGCGTCCACTCACGCCATTCATTATCTCTGTCCATTACCGTCTTGATTGTCCTCGCGACGTCAGGCAGAATCGGTGTTTGCTTGGGCGGCTTTGCCAATGTAATCTCGTGTAATTCAATCACCTCTTGTATCTTGGGCCTCACCGCATCTCCGACAGGTATCTCGGCATCTCGCCCATCTCCCATTCTACCATCAATCACCATCTTTAACTCGTGCGCGTCAAGGTACGAACACACGGCGTCAGCACGCGCATCTTGGACCGCGCGGTGAGCGTGGACCGACATTGCCTTGGTGCCGCCCGTGTAATGCAGCCCTACACTTCCTTGCATATCTACCACAAGCGGGTAAATGGCATTGTAAATATCACTCGGCTTGCTCTCACTCACCACAGGACGCCGTTCATATTGCAATTCATCTTGTGCGAATTGCTTTTCTAACCATCCCGCAATAGATTCCGTGTCGCTCGAACAGACCAAATGAATCATGCCGTTTGGCTTGAGCAAAAGCCGCGCCGCTACGTAATTCGGTAGGGGATTTGTACCGACAAGCAAAATCAAGTTGTCGGTTTGATAGGTCTCCAATCTTCCGATTGTATCGCTCATCAGTCAGTCCTTCCGCAAAATGATTCTATTGTGAATGTCGTTCACGCGCATCCACACCCATTCCCATCTTTTTCTAGTAACCCATTCCTATTCCTCCTTCCCCCGCAGCGCGAAATACACGCCCAGCGTCGCCACTAACACCGCGCGGTCGGGCGCGCGTTCGGGGAAGCCCAAAAATTCGTTCAACTTGCTGTACGCGCTCGTCAATTGATTCGCCACCGTCGCTTCGCTTTTGCTCAAACGCCGCGCAATCGCCGCATTCTCCAGCCCGTGACACGCCCCGCGCACCACCTCGCGTTCGGCGCGCGTCAACTTTTTCTCTACGAATTCGCGCGCCCGCCGCAGATCATCCGCGCGTGCTAATTCCTCTTGCCGCCGCATGGCCTCTGCGGGGTCGTCGAACGCGCCAAATGCGGCCAATAGCCCCGCCGAATCCGTCCAGCGCAAGACCGGCACAGGCACCAGCCACACTCGATCTTCGGGCCGCACGTGCATCCGCTTTTCCCTGCCCGGCGCCCAGCCCTCGCTCATTAAATGCCACACGCGATCATCCGCCTCAAACAGCAGTTGTGCGACGACCATGGCTGTAATGCCCATGACTTTCCGCCCGCCCGAAACGCACAAATGCATGGTGCGTCGACTGCGCTTGGCCTCGCGCACTTCGCGATACAGCATCGTCAAAAGCGCGTGCATATCCTCCGCGTTCCGAAAATCGGCTACTGCGCCGCGTTCGTCCACAATCGGCACGGCGCGGAGCGTCACAGCGGGATAGATCGCGCCGTCAAATTCGCCCGCAAGCCGTGCCATGGCTTTTTGCACAACGTCCGCCGCCGTGTAGACGACAACCACGTGCTCAATCGGATGACCCATTGCCAGCAAGCGATCCAGCACGATGGTGACAACTTGCGGCTCACTACCCAAAGTGGTGATCAGTGTCTGTGAGTTGTTCTTGCGATGTTTCATCGTTTCTTCCGTAATCGATACTCGCCGCCGCATACGTCTCCGCCGCCCGTCTCAACGCCTCGGCCACCGCCTGCCGCAGCTGCTCCGGCGCCAGCACCTCGGCGTGATGCCCGTACTGCATCACCCAGCGCAGCACCTCGCCTAGGCCGCCGGTGCGGAAACGCAGAATCACACCACCATCAAGCGTATCTTCCAGCGGCTGCTGCGTCTCGTGCCAGCGCCGCTCACGTATCCAGCGAGCCTGATAAGCGTCGAAGCGAATCGCCACATCTTCCGGCTCGCCGCCGCGCTCTGTTTGAAAGGCGGTGCGCATCCAGTCATTGGCAGAAAAGTTCGGGACGCGCTCAAAGCCTTCGGCCAGCACCTGCCACCAGTCCACCCGCCCCAGATGGAAGTTGCGCATCTCCTTGCGATTTTGATCGTAGGCAAATACGTACCAGTCGCCGCGCATGTTGTAAATGTGATGGGGATTGACTGTCCGCTCTGTCCAATCGTCGCGGCTGGCGGTGTAGTAGCGCATCCGCACCTGCAACTGCTGCTGAATGGCGCGGTGCATCTCGAGCAACAGCTGCTCGTTGACGCTCGGCGTCGCGGGTGCGGCAAAGGTGTAATGCTCGCGCAATTCCTCCAGATTGATCTGTACCGAATTGCCGAGGCTCCTGGCCAGCCGCGCAATCGCCGTGCGCAGCGGCGTTTCGTAGGCTGTGCCCAGATAGCGCCGCGCCACTTCGACGCTCAGAAAGAAGGCCATCAACTCGCCTTCGTTGACAAAGATCGTCGGCAGCACCCACGTCGGGTTGGTATAATACCAGCCGCCGCGCTCGCGGTCATAGGCAATCGGCGCTCCCAGCCGATCGCGCATAAAGGCTGTGTCCTGATAGACGACGCGCATGCTGACTTCCAGTTTCTCGGCAATGCTTTTGGCATTTGGATACAGGCCCGCCCGAATCTGGCCGTCAATTTCCATAATGCGTTCAAGTTGTTGGCGTTGTGACATTCGACCCTTCCCGTGTCCACTTGCTCCAAGCCTACCAGTCACCAGTGCATGCAGTGTTCACCACTGCACTCGAATTCCGTTGAGGCGTCTGATCTCGCCGGGCAACTGGGCCCGCGCGGTCCGAGTAGTGCCTTGCTGTTACCCCTACGGCCACAACCTCCCTCTCGCGCCAAAAACTCCCCATCGATGGCCGCGTGCCACCTCCGCCCCCCCGTCGGGAACCCTCTCCCGTCGCCTTTAGGGTCTGCTGTTGTCATTATGTCGCCAATTTGCCTCCCAGCCGCGCCGCACCCTATCAGTTTACGAGATTCCGCCCCAGCCTGTCAATTAGGGAAATTACGTATCTTTTGCTCCTCCCTCAAACCTTTGCAAACCTCCCCCAATCTGCAATCCAAAATCTTAAATTTGAAATCTGCAATCTAAAATCTTAAATCTGAAATCTACAATCTAAAACCCAAAATCCCCGATCCTAACTACAACCTAACTACAACCTAACTACAACCTAACTAAACCCCGCCACCGGATTCTCCCCCAAAAACAAAAAAACGGAGGCCCTCAGGTCTCCGTCTTCAGTGGATTAAAGCGACTTGTACCGTGTTTTAACCGCCACCCGGCGCGCGCTCCGCCGACACATCCACTTCCACGTCCAACTCGCCGCCCTCAACCGCCACCACCCGCGTCGGCAGGCCGATTCGCTTGATGAACTGTTTGATCGGGGTGTTATTGGCGTTCAGCGTCGCCGTCAACACCCGAATGCCGTGCCGCCGCGCATAGGTCGCCAATTGGATCACCAGATAACGCCCCAGGCCGCGCCGCTGATAGCGATCTTCAACCACGATGGCCACTTCGGCCCGATCGGGCGCTTCCGGCCGCGCCGCATACCGCGCCACCCCGATCACGCGCTCGCCGTCCCCCTCGGGCAGTGTCGCCACCAACGCCATCCGCTGCCGGTAGTCCACGTTGGCCAGCTGCGCCGCTTCGGCATCACTCAACTCCTTCACGCTCACCAGAAAGCGATAGTACACACTCTCCGGCGACAGGCGCTGCACAAAAGCCTGCAAACGTGGCGCGTCCTCCGGCCGAATCGCCCGGATGGTGGCCGGGCCGTCGGGCAGGTCATACTGTTCGGGCGCATACAACGGACGGGTATCCATACGCCTATTATACACGCGCTGTGCGCCTTGTGCGCATTCCGCCGTCCGCCATGTCAAATTCAAACGGGGACCGAGATCAACCCGGTCCCCGTCAATAATCGGCTTCGTAGTGATCGACTCTCGGTCTGCGGGCGGCCTGCGAGCCACACACTCTGCCAGCCGATGGCCCTTCACCGGCTTCGCGGTTATTCACCGACCGGCCGGGTCGTGCTGCTGGTTCATGCCTTGCGCCTGAGACGAGTCGCCACGCCCGCGCCCAACATCGCCGCGCCCAATGCCATCAGCGCCGCCGACACTGCCCGGGCCGCGCCGTCATCGCCGCCCGACACCGGCAGCGTAGCCGGCCGCGCCGCCCCGGCCGACACTCTGGCCGCCACCGTCTGCAAATAGGCCGCGATCTCCCCGGCCTGCGCATCGCTCACCTGCGCCTCGCTAAAGTGCGGCATATCCTGAGCCGGCGTCCGCAGCTGCTTGATCACCGCCGCCGTGTCCACGCTGCGATTCTGGCTCACAAAACGAAACTGGATGGTCTGCGTGAAATCGCCGTGACACGCCGTACACCGCTTCTGCGCCGCCAGCACCAGCCCTGCGGGCGCATTGGCCCCCGTGTCAAAGGTCTTCACCGCAAACGACGCGGGCGCGCTCAGCGTCTGCATATACGTGTACATATCCGCGATGTCCTGGTCGCTTACCTGCGCATCGCTAAAGGCCGGCATCGCCGAGCGCGGCGTGCGCACCTGCGCAATCCAGTCCTCCAGACTCTTGCCGTCGCCTGCCCGCGGAGCCGCATACAACCCCTCGCCGTTGGCACCGTGGCAGTTCTTGCACAACTTCGTCTCCCACAACTGCCGGCCGCGCGCCACATCCCCGGCCTGAGCAAAGGCGGTACCCGTCAGCAGCCCGGCCAGCATCAGCGCCAGGCCCGTCACATACCACATTCTGCGCCACATAGCTTCTTCCTCCACATGGATTGATAGATGGACTGCGATTGGTCGGCCCCGTCCTGATGATTGTCGATCCGCTGCTCGATCGTGCGCGGCTGGCCTCCTCACCATTTCCCCTGATTTGCGGGCCGCCGGAGGCTCGCTCCCCGTCCGATCAGTCTCCCGGCCCGGCGGCCCGGCGTTCCCCGCAGTTGTCAGATGGTTACGCACGCGTTCGTCGCTTTGGATTCATCTCCGTTGCGCCCGCGCCGATAAAACCGGGGCGCGCCGTGGCGCGTATCATCTGGAAACGCTTTTCGCGGGGGACAGCGGCATGGACATCATCGGGCAGGTCGTCAACGCCATCGTCAATCTGCATCCGTGGCACGTGCCGGTGGTGCACTTTCCCATCGGGCTGACGGGCGGCGCGTTGCTGTTTATCGTGCTGGCCCGCTGGCGGCGCAACGAATCGCTGGAGCACGCCGCCTTCTACGCCATCGGCCTGGCCGCCGCGGCCACCGTGCTGGCCGGCCTGACCGGCCTGCGCGATAACGCCGTGCGGTTCGAAGGCGGCGCGCCGCTGGTGCCGGTCAAGATCTTTCTGGCCGTCACGCTGCTCGTGCTCACCTCGGTCACCGCCCTCAGCCGCTGGCGGCGGCCCGGCCTGTTGTGGACGCCGGCCACCACGCTGCTCACCCTGGGCGCCTTCGCGTTCAGTTTCCTGCTGGCGATCACGCTCGGCTTTCTGGGCGGCGTCATCCTGTACGGCATTTGAGGCCTGGAGGAGTAATCGGGCAAGCGCTTTAGAGGCGATTACACTTTGATGGGTGGTTTCGCCGCACCCGGTCAGGCCTGACCGCCGTTGGCAGACATGATGAGACCGCCGGCCGGGCCGCCCCGGGCCCGGCTCCACCCGTCATCGAATAAGGAGAATTACTAATGACCGACCGGCCCTGGCAGACCGGCCGCCCCCGACCGCATCAACCGCCCGTGCCGCGTCTTACCCGCACGGACATCTTCAGGCAGTTGGGCCTCATGGCCCTGATTGGCCTGATCTGGACTGGCATGTTGATTGCATTTTTAAGCGTCTTCGCGCCGGCCGCCACCTCGGCCGCTGTGGCGCGCGTCTCCCCCGCCGATCTGCCCGCACGGACCGCGCCGCCCACCAGCCAGCCAACCAGCCAACCAACTGACCCGCCGACTGATCAGCCGACCGTCACGCCGACAACGCGGCCAACTGCCACCTCCACCATCCGGCCGACCGCCACCTCAACCGCCCGGCCGACTGACCAGCCAACCATCCCACCAACCACCGAACCAACCCTTCCGCCTGTCGTCGATGGGCAGATTAGCTTCGCCGCCGATGTGCAGCCCTTGTTTGATCGGTTGTGCGTCAAATGCCACGGCGGCGAAAAGACGGAGGAAGGGTTGGTGCTGAAGTCTTACGCGGAGGTGATGGCCGGCTCCAACAACGGGCCGGTGGTCGTGCCCGGCGACATCGTCAACAGCCTGCTGGTTGATCTGGTCACGCAGGGCAAGATGCCCAAGCGCGGCCCACGCCTGCTGCCCGGCGAACTGCGCACCATCACCGATTGGGTCGCTCAGGGGGCCAGGGACAATTAGCAATGAGCAATGAGTGATGAGTCAATGTCATTAAGTTAGCGGAATATACTTTCTCGAGCATGTCATGCCCGAAGGCTCGCTTCGCGTCGGGCATCCAGCGTGACGATTGGCGACTGATGTCGGCGGGGCGGCTGGATTCCCGCCAACTGCACGCGGGAATGACGGACTCAGCGCGCTAACTTAGAACTTATCTCTAAACCATAGGGCGGGCATCCCCATGCCCGCCCGCGCCGCATAGGGATGCGGGCGCTGCGAGGTTTAGAGATAGGCTCTTAATGACATTGAGTGATGAGTAATGAGCCTCGGTGTGATTCACGCCGCGCATTCATTGCCGATGGTCAATTGCACAGTGTTAATCGCTCATGGGTACTTGCTCATGTCCCACAGGCTTACGTCGATGGAATTCCCCACCGCCAGCAGCGTCCCGTCGGGCGAGAAGGCCACACTGGTTACGACGAAGTCCTTGTAATTGCGCAGCGTGTACAGCAGCCGGCCGGTGCCAGTGTCCCACAATTTCACGTCGCCGTCGTCGCCGGCCGTCGCCAGCCGCGCGCTGTCCGGCGAAAAAGCGATACCCACAATATTGCCCGTGTGACCTTGCAGCGTTCGCTCGATCTCGTTGGCGACCGCGTTCCACACTTTCACTTGTTTGTCGGCGCCGCCCGTCACCAGCCGCAGCCCGTTGGGTGAATATACCGCCGTCGTAATCGGCGCCAGATGCGCCCCCGGCGTACCCAGCAGCTGCCCGCTGCTCACATCCCAGATCTTCAGCGTCTGATCGGCGCTGCCCGAGGCCAGCCTGGTGCTGTCCGGCGAGAATGCCACTGCATTCACGCTGCCGGTGTGGCCGCTCAGCGTGCGCACTTCTGCGCCCGTGGCCGCGTCCCACACCTTGATGGTCTGATCGTGGCTGCCCGTGGCGATGTATTTGCCGTCACGCGAAAACGCCAGCGAGGTGAGCGCCAGTGTGTGCGCGTTCAGCGTAAAGGCCACTTCGCCCGCATCTGTCTGCCAGATCGCGGCGCGCGTATCCTTGAGCGCCGCGCCGAGGTGCCGCCCGTCCGGTGAATAGGCCACCGCCAGCACCGGCGCCCCGGCCGACAGGGTGCGCACTACTTTGCCCGCTGCCACGTCCCACACGTCCACCGTCTGTTCGCCGTTGCCGGCCGCCAGATAGCGCCCGTCGGGCGAGAAGGCCACGGCGCTGACGATCTTGGTGCCCAATTCATAGCCGCCCAGCGAGCGCGTCTGCGTCTTGGGCGCAGCAATGATCAACGCGGCGACGGCGGCCACGACTACCACGGCCGCGCCAATCGCCCACTTGATCCACGCGTTGGACCGTTGGGCCGCCGTGGACAATCGGAAGGGCACCGCCCGCGCCGCGCACGCGCTGCACAATCGCCATTCATCAGTCCTGGTATGTGTCTGCTGCCGCCAGTGTTCCAATGCAGCTTCACGCGTCAGCGCGCGGTTCTTCATCAGGCGGGCCAGTGTTTCGTCGTCGAGATCGTAACCGCGCTTCAGCAGTCCCTGAAACTCGGCTGCGGTATAGGTGGGGCTGGTGCGCGGCGACGTCAACTCGCCGCAGATGTCACAGGTGGCCATGCCTTAACTCCTTTGCACACGAAAGGCCAGTCGCACAGCGCGATTGGCCCCCGGTGTCGCGGATTATAACACAGGCCGATGCGTGGTCGCATCCCTTGATCGTTGTGGCGGGCGCGTCCGCGCGGCTGGCGTACAATTGACCCATGACTCGTTTAACTCGGGCCGTGTGGCTGCTGGCAGTGGGTGTGCTGCTCAGTGCTTGTGTTGCGCCCGCAGCCGACCCGCCCGCTGAACCGACGCCTTCGTCGCTGCGCTTTCCGGCTTCCATTGCGCAGGCCCCCACGCCAACCTTGCCGCCGGCACGCAGCGTGCCGGCCGCGCCGGCGGCGCCGGCCGTCAAGCGCAATCCGTTTGGCCTGCTGCTGGGCGGCGACAACCTGAGCGATCAACATCGTGTCGAGCTGGCCAAAGCGTTGGGCGTGGCCTACTTCCGCCCGTGGTATATCACGCTGTCCGATTGGGCTGGCTTCTGCTACGACCCGGCTTGCGAATTGGCGCAGGCTGCCGGCCTGAAGCTGATCCTGACCGTTCGGAACAATGTCGGTGCTGACGGCGCAACTACGCCCGCCCGCGATCTGGCCGAGTACCGGAAGCGGGTCGCCTCGGTGATCGATCAGTATAAACCCGAAGTGATCGTGGTGGAGAACGAGGAGACGTCGCCGCTGTACTGGGCGGGCACGCCCGAGGAGTATGCGGCGCAGTTGACGGCCGCCTGCGGGGTCGCACACGAACGCGGCGTCAAGTGCGCCAACGGCGGCGTCGACGGGCAGACGCTGGGCCTGCTGGTCTGGGCCGATTTGATCGAGCGCGGTGAGTTCACCGCCGCCTGCGACTTCGTCAAACGGGCGGCCGCCGATCTGCCGATTGATCTGTGCCGCCTCACCGCGATCGATCAGCTGTACGATTCGTATCGGCAGGCCATCGATCGCGGCCGCCAGTTGCTGGCATCGTATCCGGCGGCGGGCGTGGACTTCGTGAACTTCCACTGGTATCTCGCCGACAAGTCGGTGATGTCTGATGCGGCGGCGTTCTTGCGGCGGGCGGGCGGCCTGCCGCTCATGAGCAACGAGCTGGGCCAGCGCGATCAGTCACCGGAGACGGTGGAGAAGCTGCTGTCGGCCGCGCTCGATCTGCAGCTAGCCTACGCGGTCTGGTTCAGCCTCGATCGGGATTCGCAGGCCCTGCAGGACGCCGACGGCGCGCTGCGTCCCAACGGCGAAGCGTTCTACCGCTTTATGCAGGCGCGCTTCCAGAGCACGGCGGCGCTGCCCGCGGTCGCGCGCACCGTCGTGGCCGCCGCCGGGCCGCCGCTCGCGCCCACGCTGCCCTCGTTTCAAGCCAAGCCCGCGCCGGTGCAGGCCACCGGTCAAATGACGTTTTCGCAGGTCTTGAACGACGTCACGTATTGCACCAACGACGGCGTTGATCTCAAGATGGACCTGTATTTTCCGGTGCAGCCGGCCGGCCCCGCGCCCACCGTGATGTTTGTGCATGGCGGCGGCTGGGTGGCGGGCACCAAGACCGGCACGCCCGGCATGAGTTACTTTGTGGAACTGGCGCGGCGTGGTTATCTGATTGCGTCCATCGACTATCGCCTGGCGCCCACGTACACCTTTCCGGCCAACATCATCGACGTGAAGTGCGCGGTGCGTTCGCTGCGCGCGCACGCCGCCGAATGGAACATCGATCCGAATCGCATTGGCGCGTGGGGGGCCAGCGCCGGTGGGCACCTCGTCGCGCTGCTGGGCACGAGTGATGCATCGGCGGGCTGGGACGTGGGGCAGTATCTGGATCAATCGAGCCGTGTCAACGTCGTCGTCGATATGTATGGCATCAGCGACCTGACGACGGAGTATGTCGTCGGCAATGTGCGCGGCCTCGATCGGATGGTGTTCGGCGCGACCAGTCCGGCCGATCCGATCTTGCGGGCGGCCAGCCCCACGACGTACATCACGCCCGACGATCCGCCCTTCCTCATCCTGCACGGCGACTTCGACGAGACGGTG
This sequence comes from uncultured Anaerolineae bacterium, assembly GCA_964550855.1. Classification (GTDB taxonomy): domain Bacteria; phylum Chloroflexota; class Anaerolineae; order Fen-1058; family Fen-1058; genus JAGOBP01. Next base: position 56,062 of record CAZKBQ010000014.1, on the reverse strand, counting down.
CCGGTGACGCAGTCGCAGATCCTGCACGAGGCGCTGCTGGCGGGCGGCGTGTCGTCGAACTACGTGGTGGTGCATAACGGCGGTCACGGCTTCTGGGCGCGCGGCGGCCCGATCGATCCGCCGTCGGCCGTCATTGCCAGCACCATCCTGGGCTTTTTCGATCAGTATTTGCGGTAGTGGTACAATCGATTGACATCTTATCAGGGAGGCAACGTGGCTAAACAATACGCAGCATATCCGGCGATGGTCATCGATCCGAAGAAGAAGTACACCGCCAACTTCAAGACCGAGGTCGGCGACTTCTCGATCGAGTTGTTTGCCGATAAAGCGCCGAAGACCGTGAACAACTTCGTGTTTCTGGCCCGCGACGGCTTTTACGACGGCGTGACGTTCCATCGCGTCATCAAGGGCTTCATGGCGCAGGGCGGCGATCCCACCGGCACCGGCATGGGTGGGCCGGGTTACAAGTTTGCCGACGAGTTCCACAAAGATCTGCGCCACAACAGCGCCGGCATCCTGTCGATGGCGAACGCCGGCCCCGGCACCAACGGCAGCCAGTTCTTCATCACCTTCGGGCCGACGCCGCATCTGGACAACCGGCACTCAGTGTTTGGCAAAGTCTCAGCCGGTATGGACGTGGTGCTCTCGATCCCGGAACGTGATCCGCAGCGGGCGCGCACGCCGGGCACCAAAATCCATTCGATCGAGATCGTCGAGAGCGATTAGACTTTACGCAGGTTGTACCGGCAGGGACATGAACCCGATAGGTGATCGCGGCCTATCGGGTTTTGTTGTGAAACGTGAAGCGTAAAACGTGAAACGTAATACGTAATACGTAAAACGTAAAGGGAGTGAATGGGTGGAGTTTGAGGCGGAGCGCGCGCGGGCATATGCGGCGCGGTGGGCACGGCCCCGGCGCGTGGGCACGTCCGAGCACGCCCGCGTGGCTGACGAGATCGAAGCCGCGTTGACGGCGGCCGGCTGGCGCGTGCGGCGCGAGGCTTTCCGCTTCACCACCGCGCCCGATCGCGCCTTGAAGCTGCTGCTGGGTGTGGCCTTAGGGTGTGTGCTTATCACGCTGCTCTGGCGCGCGTGGTGGGCGGCGCTGCTGCTGCCATTGACCGCGCTGGCGGCGGGGCCGCTCAATCGCCGCGCGCAGACTGCGGCGCTCAATGACAGCTCGCGGCTGGGACGGTTGGGCGCGGCGCAGCGCGGCCAGAACTTGATCGCGGAATGGCCGGGCGAGACGGCCGACGAACGATCGCACCTTTATCTGGTGGCGCACTACGATTCCAAGAGTCAGCGGCTGCCGCTGGCGGCGCGCATCGCGTGTTTTGTCGTCGCGGTGACGGCGGGGTTGACGATGTGCGCGCTGACGCTGTTGAACCTTGCGCCGGCGGCGACGCTGCTGGCCAGCGCGATCACGGCGCTGGCGATTGCGCCGCTGCTGACGCTGGACGTGGGCAATCGCTCGCCCGGCGCCATCGACAATGCGTCGGGGGTGGGTCTGGTGGTGCATCTGGCCGAAGTGCTGGCGGGCCGCCCCGTGCTCGATCGGCTGCGCGTGACGATCTTGATCCCGGATGCGGAGGAATGGTTCGTGATGGGCGCCTCGGCTTATGTGCAGGCGCATCACGACCAACTGCGACGCGAGGGCCGGCGGCTGCACGTGCTCAACTTCGACGGCATCGGCGTTGACGGCGTGCTGCACACGGTGGGCGGAGACAAAACGATCGGGCTGTTGTACCAACTTCAGGCCTGGGCTAAGGACAACAACCGGCCTTTGAAGAAGTTCCGTTTCTTCGGCGCTTTGTTCGATCACATGCCATTCGCGCAGCAGGGTCTGGACGCGGTGACATTAATTGCGGTCGGCGCGGCCAGCCGATCGGTGCACACGCCCCGCGATGATGCGTCCCGCCTGGACGCGCGCGGTTTTGAGCAGGCCGGGCGCGCGACATGGGGTGTGATCGATCAACTGTTGAATCAGGAGGTCTCATGAACACGACATTGACGGCTGTGCCCGGCCTGAAGGTGGGGCACGCGCAGGCGGACGAGGCGCTGACCGGCTGCACGGTGATTCTGTGCGAGGGCGGCGCGACGGGCGGCGTGGATCAACGCGGCGGCGCGCCCGGCACGCGCGAGACCGATTTGCTGCGACCGGTGCATCTGGTGGAGAAAGTGCACGCGATTTTGCTGACGGGCGGCTCGGCCTACGGGCTGGACGCAGCGGGCGGCGTGATGAAGTATCTGGAAGAGCGCGGCGTCGGCTTCAATGTCGGCGCGACGGTGGTGCCGATCGTGCCGGCGGCGGTGATCTTCGATCTGACGCTGGGCCGCGCCGACGTGCGTCCCGATGCGGCCATGGGCTACGCCGCCTGTATCAGTGCATCTACTGAGCCGGTGGCCGAAGGCAATGTCGGCGCGGGGACGGGCGCGACGGTGGGCAAGATTCTGGGACTGGATCACGGCATGAAGGCCGGCGTGGGGTCAGCGGCGCTGGAGATCGGCGCGGGCGTCGTCGTCGGTGCGCTGGCGGTGGTCAACGTCTTCGGCGATGTGGTTGATCCGGCGACGAATCAAATCATCGCGGGGGCGCGCGTCGACAAAGCGACGCTCGAACCGTTCGCCGACACGCTGCGCGTGATGCGGGCCATGGTGGCGCGCACGACGCCGGGCTTGGCGGCCAGTTCCAATACGTGCATCGGCGTGGTGGCGACCAACGCGCAGTTGAGCAAGGAGCAGGCCAACAAGCTGGCGCAGATGGCGCAGACCGGCGTGGCGCGCACGGTGCGGCCGGCGCATACGTTGTACGATGGCGATACGATCTTTGCGTTGGCGACGGGTGAGCGGCTCGCCGACATCAACATCGTGGGGGCGTTTGCGGCCGAGGTGATGACGCAGGCGGTGCTGCGGGCCGTACAGACGGCGAAGAGTGCGGGCGGCGTGCCGGGGCTGGGGGGCGCGTGATCAACCGCGCCTGTAAGGCCAGCCGATGAGTTGCCGTCTGGCAATCACTCATGCGGGTGATTTGTGATGGTTGGACTACCGCCTCAACGAAAACGACCTGCCGATGCGCTCAACTCGGCAGGTCGTCCTGTGCGGCGTGCGGGCTACAACCCGTACACGTCCGTGTATTTGGCCTTGAGGTACTTCAGGTACGGCGCGGCGTTGAGGCCGCCGCCGGTGATGCGCTGCAGCAGCTCGCCCGACGTGTATTTGCGGCCGGGCCGGTGCACATTATTGCGCAGCCAGCTCAGCAGCGCCCCGAATTCGCCGCACGCAATCTGATCGGTCAGGTCGGGGATGTCGGCGTTGATCTTCTCCCACAACTGCACCGACATCAAATTGCCCAGCTGGTAGGTGGGGAAGTAGCCGATCATGCCGCTGGACCAGTGGATGTCTTGCAGCGCCCCGTCCCTGGCGCTGGGCGGCGTGATGCCCAGAAACTCCTGCATCTTGGCATTCCACGCTTCGGGCACATCGGCGATCTTCAGGCGGCCTTCCAGCAGATCATTTTCCATCTCGAAACGCAGCATGATGTGCAGGCCATAGGTCACTTCGTCGGCCTCCACGCGGATGAACGACGGGCTGACGTAGTTGGCGGCGCGATAAAACGACTCCGCCGTCTGATCGGCCAGCTGCTCGGGAAAGTAACTCTGCAACTTGGGGAAGAAGAAATTCCAGAACGGACGGCTGCGCCCGACCAGGTTTTCCCACATCCTCGATTGTGACTCGTGCATCCCCAGCGAAGTCCCGTCGGCCAGCGGCGTGCGCTCATAAGCGGGGTCGATGCCCTGCTCGTACAGCGCGTGGCCGCACTCGTGCAGCGTGCCGAACAGCGCCGGCGACAGGAAATGCCGATCGACGCGGGTGGTGATGCGCACGTCATCGATGGCGAAGCTGGTGGTGAACGGGTGCACCGATTTGTCCTGCCGGCCGCGCTTGAAGTCGAAACCGTAGCGCGTGATCACTTCCAGGCCGAAGTCCCACTGCTTCTGCTCGTCGTATTCACGGTGCAGCACGGCGTCGCTGTTGACATCGGCGCGGGCGGCGATCCGCCGCACCAGCTCGATCAATTCCGGCTTGAGAGCGTCGAACACGGCTTTCACTTCGGCCGTCTTCATGTCGGGTTCAAACTGATCGAGCAGGGCGTCGTACATTTTGTCGTCGTAACCCAGCGCGTCGGCCAGCCGCCGGTTGAGATCGACGATCTTTTCAAGATAAGGCGCAAACGGTTCCCAATTGGATTGCGCGCGCGCTTCGGTCCACACGTCCACGGCCTGACCGGTGACGCGGGCGATCTCGGCCACCAGATCGGCGGGCACTTTGCGGGCTTTGTGATAATCGCGCCGGGTGACGCTGATCAGCCGCGCCTCGTCCGAGTCGGCATCGAGCGCCGCCACTTCGCGGGCGGCCGCGTCGATGAGGCGGCCGGTCTGGTCGGCGGTGAACATCTCGTGCGCGATCTTGCCCAGCGTGGCGCTTTGTTCGGCGCGGCTGGCGCTGCCGCCCGGCGGCATGTAGGTCTGCTGATCCCAGCCCAGCAGGGCATTGGCGCGGCGCAGATCGTGAATCTCTCCCAATCTGGTTTTGAGTTGATCAAGTGCGGTGGTCATGGTTTTCCTTTGGGTGGGGTGTACGAAGATGAGTGTATCTGAGAATGGGGCGGGCGTCAATCGGTTAAACGCGCGCTTGGAGAATACTCGCCGCCGGGCCGGGAGGTTCAATCGAGCAGGCCGGCCAGCGCCTTTTGCCAGCCTTTGCGCGGCACGTCGCCGGCGGTCGTCCCGGTCTGTCCGTTGACGACGACGGCATACGCCGTGCTGCGATAACGATATACGCCGATCCACACGGGCAGCAGCACCAGCTTGTACGATTCGACGATCAGCCCGGGGCTGTTCATCTGAAAGTCTTTGATCTGTTCACCGGCCAGCGTCCGGCGCTGGACGTCAAGGCGGCCGAGCTGCAAAGCGCGCTGCCGCGCGACAAGCGAAGCATCGGCCAGCGGCACCCGATAGATCTCGGCGGCCCGATCGGCCAGTAGATCGATCGAGTACGGGATCAGCGCCCGCGTATCGTAGTCGAGGATGGCGTCGAATCGGGCTTTGGGAATGACGTGGGTGGCGGGCACGATGAGATCGTTGTGATACACCAAATACAGATCGCTGCGCGGATAGTACCCCTTGCGTCCGAATCGTTCTTCGTACACCTGCGCGTGCCACGTCAGTTGCCCGCCCAGATCAAACGTCCAGCATGGCAGATAGACGCCGCGCGGCGCGGGCACTGCGGCGCGCTCGTCCAGATCGCCGGGACGAAACTTCTGTCGATCGAGCCACGCGCGGATGTGGCGGCGAGCCTGTTCGGCGTCGAACTGGAACGGCAGCACGCCGTCGGGCTGGATGAGATCGCGCGCGGCCGTGACGAGCACATGCGCCGAGCCGCAGAAGGGGCAGTCGCCGCTGAGCTGCGCGGGCGGCAGCGTGAAGGTTGCGCCGCAGCTTTCGCACTGAAAAGTGCGCGTTGCACTCAGTTCCCAACGATGCGCTTTGGCGGTGGGCAGGGTGGCTGCAAAGTCTTGCTCTTGAACCAATGCGCCCTGCTGCAGCGCCTGATATTCGGTGAGGGTGTTGCCGCAGTAGTCGCAGACCAGCGCGCGTTTGTCGGCGGCGTAGGCCAGCTTGCCGCCGCATTGCGGGCAGACGTAACGCCGCGCTTGGGTCGCCGCCGGTTCAATCGGAGCCGGAGTGGACCGCGACGGATCGATCACGTCGTCGGCGTTGAGCCGGCCATCGAGGATCGCCAGCCCGCGCCGCGCCAGCGGATCGGCCGGGTTGATGGCCAGCACGTTTTCAAGGCAGTCGCGCTTTTTGGCCGGATCGTCTTCGACCTGGCTGAGCCACAGCCACGCCTGGGCTTTTTGATCGCCGTCGGCATCGGCGGCGCGCACCACGCGATTCAGATAGGCGCGGGCTTCGTCGCGGTCTTTGGGATCGTTGGTTCGGGCGGCGGCGATGCCGCGCACCAGCAGGTCGCGCACGTAGTCGGACATGGGTGAGCTCTGCGCCGGAGTGTACTCGATGCGAGGGAATGTGGCAAGGGGTGATGAGGAATGAAATGGGAAACGTAATGCGTAAAACGTAATGCGTAAAACGTGAAACGTGAAACGTGAAGCGGGAGAGGTTTCGATGCGCTTGGATGTTTCGCCGCTGCGCGGGTCGGGATGATGCTTCGGAGAGTGTTTTAAGCCATTACAGCGTGGCCGCGCGCGGCAACCAAGTCACCGCCGCGTAAAACCCAGATCGCGCGAGATGCGGCGGCAGGTCTCCATGACGAGCGTCGCCAGTGAGTTGATGTGCGAGCGATCGATGCGGGCGGTGGGGCCTGACACGCTGATCGCCGCGATTACATTTCCATCCCGACCGCGAATCGGCGCCCCTACGGCGGCCAGGCCCACTTCCAGCTCTTCCCACGACTGCGCCCAACCCTGCTGCCGCACATGCGCCAGTTCGTCGCGCAGCGCCGACTTGTCGGTGAGGGTGTACGGCGTCAGCGCGACCAGCTTCTTGGGCAGTACATCGGCCAGCTCGTCATCGCTCAGATCGGCCAGCAGCAGTTTGCCGGTCGAGGTGGCGTACGCTGGATACCGTGCGCCGACGTTGTCGCCCACGCCCACGCGCAGCATGTGCTCGGCCGGCGCTTCCTCGATGATCAGCACCTCATTGCCGACGAGGATTTCCAGATCGACCGTCTCGCCGCTCTTGTGGGCCAGCTGCCGTAGATGGGGCAGGGCGATGGCGCGCAAGTTGATCTGCCGCAGCGCCAACCCGCCCAACGACACCAGCGTCGGCCCCAACCGATAGGCGCTGTTGCGCGGCTCGCCGATGGCGCTTTCACGCGCCACCAGCCCCTCGGCTTCCAGCACGCTAAGCAGGCGATGCACCGTGCTGCGATTGAGATTCAACTGTTCGGCCAGCTGCACGGCGGTCAGACCGCGATTGGCGCTCTCAAACGCCTTCAAAATGCTGACAGCGCGCGAGACGGCTTGCGTGCCGTGATAGGGCTGGCGGCGGGGAGACTTTTTGCGGGTGGCCATGTGAGTGACGAGTAATGAGTAATGCGTAATGCGTAAAGAACGCCCTGTGAGTTCGTGTGAATCACGTTTTACGTTTTACGCATTACGTTTTACGCACTATGGTCCACATTTCACGCATTACGCAGCAGCCGATCCAAAAACTGCCGCGTGCGGGGATCGGCCGGCGCGCTGAACATCTGCTCGGGCGCACAGTTTTCGATGACGCAGCCCTCGTCCATGTAGATCACGCGATCGGCCACGTCGCGCGCAAAGCCCATCTCGTGAGTGACCACCAACATGGTGGTGCCCTCGCGGGCCAGCTGCTTCATCACCTCCAGCACCTCGCCGATCAATTCCGGATCCAGCGCGGAGGTCGGCTCGTCAAACAGCATCACCTTGGGCTCCATGGTCAGGGCGCGCGCAATGGCCACGCGCTGCTTTTGCCCGCCGGACAGCCGCGCCGGGTATTCATTGCGCTTGTTCATCAGCCCCACTTTGTCCAGGTATTTCTCGGCGATGGCGACGGCCTGATCTCGGGGCTGGCCCTTCACCGTGATCGGCGCTTCGATCAAATTGTCGATCACGCTCAAGTGCGGAAACAGATTGAACTCCTGAAAGACCATGCCGGTGCGCAAGCGGATGTCGTGAATTTTTTGCCGCTGTTCGGCGCTCAGCCGGTGCTGCTCCACATCGACCACCAGCCCATCCACTTCCACTGTGCCCTGGGTGGGCTGCTCCAGGAAGTTGATGCAGCGCAGCAGCGTGGACTTGCCGGAACCCGAGCGGCCGATCACGCACACCACTTCGCGCTCGTCCACCGTCAGCGACACATCCCTGAGCACGTGCAGCGCGCCAAAGTGCTTCTCCAAATGCGCAACGCGGATGATGGGCATATCAGCGATCTCCGCGGGACAGACGTTTTTCCACCCGCGATTGCAAATAAGAAAACAGGATGGTCATGCCCCAGTACCACAGCGCCACCACCAGCAGCGCCTCCAGGCTGCGGAACTCGCGGCGGCCCTGATTCTGGCCATACCACATCAGCTCGCGCACGAAGCCGGTCGTCGCCACCAGCGACGAGTCCTTGAGCATGGCGATGAAGTCGTTGCCGATGGGCGGGATGACGATGCGCAGCGCCTGCGGCAGCACGATGCGGCGCATCATCTGGCTTTGCGTCATGCCCAGCGCCAGCGCCGCTTCGCGCTGGCCTTTGCCCACGCCCAGGATACCGGCGCGGAACGTCTCGCTCATGTACGCGCCGTAATTCAACGACAGCGCCAGCACGCCTGACACTGCGCCCGACAGCACGATGCCCAGCTGCGGCAGCGCCAGAAAGAAGAAGAAGATTTGCAGCAGCAGCGGCGTGCCGCGGATCAGCGACACGTAAAAGGTGGACAGCGCGTACAGCGGCGCGATGCGCGACAGTCGCGCCAGCGCCGTGATCAACGCCAGCAGACTGGCCACCAGAATCGAGACGACCGAGATGACCACGGTCAGCACCGCGCCCTGGCTGATGACGGGCGCGGCGCGCCCAATGAAGTCCCAATCCAGCTTAATCGTCTGGATGCTCAGCGGCCCGATCGTGATGCCGACCCCGCTGAACACAAAGCCCAGCACGCCCAGGATGATGAACCACCACACGATGGTCTGGGCCGTGAAGTTGCGCTGCGCGCGTTGTTGCTGTCTGACGATGAGCTCGGCTTGCGACAAGCTGCCGACAGCCATAGGCCGCCTCCGTAGAGCCGTGCAGCGTGATACGTGAAGCGGCGGGCAGGCACGCCTCACGTATCACGCCCCGGCCGTGTGCGAATCGGGTGCGTTACTTGACGACGGTCAGATCAGCGTTGAACCACTTCAGCGACGACTTGGACAGTGTGCCGTCGCTGTGCATGTCATTGATGATCTTGGTGATCGCGTCGAGCAGGCTCTTGGGATCCTTGGCCGAGCTCTTGTCAAGGGCGACCGCGAGGTTCTCGATGTACAGCGGCCCATCCACCTTCTCCACCGGGATGCCCTCGGCGATGGCGGCATCGACCACCGTGCCCGAGGTGAGGAAGGCGTCAAAATCGGTGCGGCCGGCTTTGATGGCCTGGGCGCACTCGGCGTCGGTGGAGAGCGCCACCACTTGCACGCCCGCCGGCGCCTTCACTTTGATGTCGCTGTCGGGGATGCCGACATCGCCGCCGGACAGATAAGTCTCATACGTGGTGGCCGTGCCCACACACACCGGCTTGCCGGCGATGTCGGCCGGTGTCTTGATGGACGAACCGATCCGCGCGGCCAGTTGCGCCGGCGTGAAGTAGTAGCCGGGCGAGAACCACAATGCCTTCTGGCGATCCTTGGTGATCGTCATCGAGCCGACGCTCACGTCCCAGCGACCACCCCAGCTGCCCGCCGTGATCAGGTCCCAGGCAGGCGTGACAAAACACGGCTCCACGCCCAGCCGCTTCGCAATCTCAACCGCCGTGTCGATGTCGAAGCCTTCCACCTGATTGGCCGTCAATTCGTCTTCGGCGCATTTGGTGTTGGCCGCGCGCTCGGCGCCCTGCACCGCCGACGATTGCGGCGCATAGTTCAGATCGGTCGAGATGCGCAGCGTGCCGCGCTGTTTGATCTCGCCCAGCAGATCATTGGCCGCGGTCGGCGCGCAGGCCGCCGCCGCCACACTCACCAGCATCAACAAACTCAAGACCCGCGCCAAACGTTTGGATGCAGCGGACATCGTTTCTCCTCCTGAGAGAATTGGGCGCTCCTCCGCGCCTGCCAAGTGTTCACATTGTAGCACAGTTCAAACGGTGTGCATATGGTGAACATGGCCGCGCCCGTCTTTTTCCCGAATTTTCACCGAAGCAAAGATCGAGTGGGCTGACTCGCACCAAAGGGGTGGTGCCTGGTCCCGATCGGTTTACGCGGCTACCCGGAGATAGAAGGCGCGCAGCGCTTCGTTAAAAGCATCGGCTTTGTCCAGGTTGGACAGATGGCCGGCATCGGGAATGACAACCAGCTGGCTGGCCGGGTTGACGCGATGCAGCGCCTCGCTGTCGGCCGGTGAGATCAACGCATCGGCCGAACCGGTGACGATCAGGATGGGGGCTTTGACGTATGGGAGCAGGGCGGTCCGATCGGGGCGGGCGGCCATGCCCAGCAGCGCCGAGGCGACACCGGCCGATCGCTGCCGCATCATCATCGATCGCACGCTCAGCGCGATCTCGGGCCGTGCGTTCGGGCCCAGCAGCTTGGGCGCCATGCTATCGACGAGGAATGGCAGGCCTTCCTTGCGGACGCGGTCGGCGTTGGTCAGCCGTCCCTGGCGAGCCTCTTCGCTGTCGGCCAGGGCGCGCGTATTGGCCAGAATCAAACCCTTGACGCGGGCCGGATATTGCGCCACGAAGGCCAGCGCGATGTAGCCGCCCATCGACAGGCCGCATAGGACCGCCTGTTTGACGTTCAACGAGTCGAGCAGAGCGCGCAGGTCTTCGGCGTACTGTTCCATGGACACGGCGCTGCCGTCCGTGTCGCTGGACTGACCGAAGCCGCGCAGGTCCGGGGCAATCAGCCGGTAGTGCTGCTGCAGGCCGGCGATCTGCGCGCGCCACATGGCGCGATCGAGCGGGAAAGCGTGGATCAGCAGCAGCGGCACGCCGTTGCCGATGTCGTCATATTCGATGGACACATTTTGCCGAACGTAGCGCATAAGGGCATCCTGTTTCCGGGATTAATCCGCGCCCGATTATACCACCCGCCCGGCGGCGAGTACCGTCGGGCGCGGTTGGCCGATCGGTATGGTATAATCCAGCGAACCTGAGGCAACCATGGCATTCAATCCGTTTAACGCTCTATTTGGCCTGTTTTCGCTTGATCTGGGCATCGATCTGGGCACGGCCAACACTCTGGTCAACGTGCGGGGCAAGGGCATCGTGCTCAACGAACCGTCGTGGGTGGCCATCGACAAGCGCACCAAGCGCCCGCTGGCCATTGGCGCGGAGGCGCGCGAGATGGTGGGCCGCACGCCCGGCAACATCGTCGCCATCCGCCCGCTGCGCGACGGCGTGATCTCGGATTTTGAGATCACGGAAGCGATGCTGGACTACTTCATTAAGAAAGCGCACAGCCAGATGTTCCCGCTGCTGGAGCCGCGGCCGCGCGTGGTGGTGGGCATTCCCAGCGGTGTGACCGAGGTGGAGCGCCGCGCCGTGTACGACGCCTGTATGTCGGCGGGCGCGCGCGAGGCCTACCCGATTGAAGAGCCGGTGGCGGCCGCCATCGGCGCGGGCCTGCCCATCATGGACGCGCGCGGCAGCATGGTCATCGACATCGGCGGCGGCACCACCGAAGTGGCGGTGTTCTCGCTGGGCGGTATCGTTTTGAGCAAGTCCATCCGCATTGCGGGCGACGAGCTCGATGAAGACATCATGCAGTATGTGCGCCAGAAGTACAATCTGCTCATCGGCGAGCGCATGGCCGAGCGCATCAAGATCGCCATCGGCTCGGCATATCCGCTGCCCGAAGAAAAGATCATGACCATTCGCGGCCGCAGCGTCATCACCGGCCTGCCGGAATCGGTGGACGTATCCAGCATCGAAGTGCGCGAGTCGATGGCGTCGTCGGTCAGCCTGATCGTCGATCTGGTGAAGGCCGCCCTGGATGAGACGCCGCCCGAAGTGGTGGCCGACTTGATGGAGCAGGGCATTGCGCTGGCCGGCGGCGGCGCGCTGCTGCAGGGTCTGGCGCAGCGGCTGAGCGAAGAAGTCAAAGTGCGCGTGTGGGTGGCGCCCGATCCTTTGACGGCCGTGGCAGTGGGCGCGGGGCAGCTGCTGGAGAACCTCGATACCCTGCGGTCGATCCTGACCAGTATCGATCGCAGCCGCCGGCGGGTGAGCAGCCCGGCCGGTGTGTAGCAAGCGATGCGCCAGAAACCCGGTTTCGTCACTGAAGCCGGGTTTCTAACTTGACCCCGCCATGATCCGCAGTCGTGCTCGTACCTGGTTGCTGTTGGTATTTGCGCTGGGCGCGATCATCATGCTGGTGCTGCACGAAGGCGGCCAGCTGCAGCCGGTGGAAAACGTCTTTCAGTCGGTGCTGGGGCCGATCGAACGGGCGGTGTCCGGCTTGTTCAACGGCATCGGCGATCTGTTTGGCGCGGTGCGCGATCTGCGTGATCTGCGCGATCGCAACGCCGAACTGGAACGCCAGAATCAGGACCTGCTGACCGAGATCGCCAGCCTGCGCGGGCTGCAGAACGAGAATCAGATTCTGCGACAGCTGCTGAACTTTACGCAGGAAAACCCTCAGTACCAATATCAAACCGCGGCCGTCATCGGTCGCGACCCCAGCCCGTACTTGAAGTTCATCACCCTGAACGCCGGTTCATTGCAGGGCTTGCGCCCGGGCATGCCCGTGGTGACAGCCGGCGCAGTGCTGGTGGGCCGCGTCGATCAGGTCAGTTTGCGTTCCGCCAAAGTGCAGCTGCTCAACGATCCATCCAGCGCGGTGAACGTGCGCCTGCAGACTTCGGGGGTGACGGGCCTGGTGGCCGGGCAGCAAGACGGCTCGCTGCTGATGGAGTATATTCCGCTGGATGCCAATCTGGAGGTCAACGATATCGCGATGACCAGCGGGCTGGGCGGCAACCTGCCGCGCGGGCTGGTGGTGGGGCAGGTGGATTCGGTGGAGAAGCGCGATGTCGATCTGTTTCAGACGGCGCGGCTGCGCCCGGCCGCCGATTACGAGCGCCTGGCCGTGCTGCTGGTGATCACCAACTTTGAGCCGGTGGAGATCGACGTGACGCCGACGCCCACGCCTGAGCCGACCGCAACGCCGTCGCCGTGACACGCCGCGCGCCGCGCTGTGTTGTGTTTGAATTATGAGCCTGTATTTCACCATTCCGTTTTTGATGCTGCTGGCGATCTTCCAGGGCACGGCCGCGCCGCAGATTCGCTTTGCGTCCGGCTATCCCGATGTGCTGCTGGTGGCGATCTTGTCGTGGGAGTTGGTTCACGCGCGCGGTGAGGGTTATGTGTGGGCGTTCGTCGGCGGGCTGATTCAGGATTTGATCAGCGGCGGGCCCTTCGGTGCGTCGATCCTGGGCTATCTGGCGGTGGCCTTTGTCGCCGATCGTGTGGGCGGCGGCCTGTATCGCGATCGGCTGGCGCTGCCGCTGGTCACGGCGCTGATCGGCACGCTGGCGTATCACGCTGTTTATCTGGTGACGATCCGGTTCTTCGGCTGGCCGCTTGATCTGATCGATGCGTTGTTTCGTGTGGCGCTGCCGTCGGCGTTGATCAACATGCTGATCGCGCCGTTTATGGCGCGGCTGATGCTGGCGCTGCATCGACGCGTGACGCCGCCGGGTGTGACGTGGTAGCCAGGCCGCTCGGGCCGCATCCCTCGATCGGGCGGTTGACGGCCGCCGGGGCTGATCTTATACTCGAATTATCATGAACGAATCATCGCCGTTATCGCGCCGTTTCTACAATCCGCGCATCGCGCTGTTGCTGCTCGCGGCGCTGGTGGTTTTTACGATTTTTGTGCTGCGGTTGTGGGATGTGCAGATCGTGCGCGGGCAGGAATACCGCGAGCGTGCCGTGCTCAACCGGCTGCGGCTGGTGTCGATTCCGGCGCCGCGCGGCATCATCTACGATCGCAACGGCGAACCGCTGGTGCGCAATGCGCCGATCTTTCAGGCGCAGATCATCCCCGCGTATCTGCCGGACGATGAGGCCGAGGAGCAGAAGGTCTTTCAGCGGCTGTCCCAATTGCTGAACATGCCGGTGGAATCGCAGCCGGTCAAGACGAACGTGGTGCAGCCGATGGGCTACGGCGCGACCAGCGTGCTGGACGGCATGAAGTTCATCTACGATCGCATGTCCGAGAAGCTGGATGCGCGCGGCTGCTGTATCAAGGACATCGTGGACGAGGTGCGCAACCTGCTGCCCTACGAGCCGGTGACGATTAAAGCCGGGCTGGATCGTGATCTGGCGATGCGGCTGGCTGAAGAAAGTTATCAGCTGCCGGGCGTGCGCGTGACGGCGGCCACGGCGCGCGAGTACATTTCGAGCACGCTGACGTCGGGCGTGCTGGGCTATCTGCGCCGGATCGAACCGGGCGATCTGGCAAACCTGCCGGCCGATGTGTATGAGCCGGACACCGATCGCATCGGCGCGGTGGGAGTGGAAGGCCAGCTGGAGGACCTGCTGCGCGGCACCAAAGGCCAGCGCACCGTCGAGGAAGACGTGGTGGGCCGCGAGATTCGCACCGTGGGCGACGTGATTCAACCGGTGCCCGGCGATAACGTGCAGCTCACGCTCGATCTGGACTTGCAGCAGTTTGCCTACCAGACGCTGCGCGACCGGATCGACCGGCTCAACGCCTTTCACGGCCGCACCGTCACCGAGCGCGGCGTGGTGATCGCCATGGTGCCCAAGACGGGCGAAATCCTGGCCATGGTCAGCCTGCCGACCTACGACAACAATTTATTTTCCCGGCCGGTGATTAAGCAGGCCGATCTGGACGCCATCACGAAAGACCCTTATTTGCCGCTGATCAACCACGCTTTTCAAAGCGCCTTCCCGCCGGGCTCCACGTTCAAAGTGGTGCCGGCGGCGGCCGCCCTGCAAGAGGGCGTGATTACGCCGCGCACGCAAATTTTTGATCCGGGCGTGATCATCGTGCCCAACCAGTACGCGCCCGACAACCTGGCGTTGGCGCAGAAATTCTACGGCTGGTATCGCCCCGGCTTCGGCGATCAGAATGTGGTGCAGGCACTGCAGCACTCGGTCAACGTCTTCTTCTATGAAGTGGGCGGCGGCTACCACGTGCCCAACGAGCCGGAATTTAACGGCCTGGGCATCGATCGGCTGCAGCAATACACGCTCAAGTTCGGCTTCGGCCAACCGACCGGCATTGATCTGATTGGCGAATCGCCGGGCTTTGTGCCGGATCCGATCTGGAAGCGGCGCTTCACCACTGAAAACTGGACGCTGGGCGACACCTACAACATGTCCATCGGGCAGGGCTATCTCACCGCGACCCCGCTGCAAGTGCTCAGCGCGTTTGCGGCCATCGCCAACGACGGCATCCAGATGACGCCGCGCATCGTCAAGCAGGTCACCAGCGCCGACGGCACGGTGGTGCAATCGTTTACGCCGCGCGCCATCCGCAAGATCCCGGTGGACTTTGCCAATCTGCAAGTCGTGCAGCAAGGGCTGGACGCGGTGATCAACGTCGAGACCGGCACAGGCTATGCCTCGCGCCTGGAGAACGTGCGCGTGGCCGGCAAAACCGGCACCGCCGAATATTGCGACGACATGGCGCAGAAAAACGGCGACTGTCTCTATCCGACGCGCATTCCCACGCACGCCTGGTTTGCGGCCTACGCGCCCGAAGAAGATCCGCAGATCGCCATCGTCGTCTTCATCTACAACGGCGGCGAAGGGTCGGCCGAAGCCGCTCCGGTCGCCTCTCAAATTCTCAAATACTGGTTCGATCGGCAGTCGCCGCCGGCCGAGCCGACCACAACCGGACAAATACCGTAACCGTGCGCCGCTTCGTTCAGGTGCTTCTACCCTCGATCGCGCTGGGAGCCTTCCTCGCGCGATTTTTATACGAGCTCGATCCGCTGCGTTGGGGTTTCCTGGGCGGCTGGCCGGGCACGCTGTTGCTGGTGGCCGCGGTGATCGTCGTCCTGTCACTCGTCACGCGCCGCTCGTCCCGGCTGTCTTTGCTTCCGTGGCTGTTTTTGCTGATCTACGTCCTGGCCGATGAGGTTGATCTGCGGTGGGCGGCGATTTTATTTGCCGGGACAACACTCCTCGTCGTCACGCTGCACGGGCGGCTGGCCCGCCCCCGATGGTTTGATCTGGCCCTGGCGGCCGGCGTCCTGGCGATCTACCTCGCCACGCTGGGCGATCACGTGGGCCGCGCCGACACTTTTGAGTTTCAGGTGGTGGCGCCGCAGCTGGGCATTGCCCACCCCACCGGCTATCCGCTGTTCATCATGCTGGGCAAGCTGTTCTCAGTATTGCCCCTTGGCCCGATGGCGGTCCGTCTCAATCTGGCTTCGGCCGTGTTTGCCACGGGCGCAATCATGCTGATCTACGCCGCGTCGATCGCGCTCACCCGCGACCGGCTGATCTCGGCGCTGGCCGCGCTGACGCTGGCCGCCTCAGGCGTGTTCTGGAGCCAGGCCGTCGTCGCCGAAGTGTACGCGTTGAACGCGCTGTTTGTCGCGGCCATCGTGTGGCTGCTGGTGCGCCGGGTGTGCGGTGTGTCGTATCATTCCGGGCCGCAGCATGGCGAGGCATCTCCTGCGCGGACCGGGGACATCGGCGCCGGCCGGGATTCCTCGTCGCCTCCTTCCATTTCGCAGCGCTCCGTTCCGGCGGTGCCTCGGAATGACAGCTTGTGGCTGCTTGCGCTGCTCTTCGGGCTGGCGCTGTCCCACCACCTCACCAGCGTGATTCTGATCCCGCCCATCGTCGTTGCGCTGCTGCTGTCGCGTCCGCGCCCGACGCGGAGACAGTGGTTCATCGCCGCCGGTGGCCTGCTCATCGGCCTGACGCCGTGGCTGTACATTCCGCTGCGCTGGCCGGCGCTGCATGACGGCGCGCTGATGCCGGTGAGCGACTGGCTGGGGTGGATCTTCGGGCAGCGCTTCGGCGGCGCGCTGGACCTGTCGTTGTGGAATGACGGCACGCGCTGGGGCATCATCACGCGCATCGTCGCCGAGCAATTTGGTGCGGCCGGCATGATCTTGGCGGTGTTGGGCCTGCTCGTGTTGATCAAACGCGCGTGGCGCGCGGCGTTGATCACTCTGGCGGCCTTCGCGGGCTACGTGTTTTACGGTCTGGTGTACAACGTGCCCGATGTGGCCGTGTTCATCATCCCGGCGTTCATGGTGATGGCGCTGTGGCTGGGCGTGGGCGCGAGTTGGCTGGTGGGCTGGTGGGTGAATGGGCTGGTGGGCGTATCCGGCCTGCTGGCCACCCTGTGGCAGCGTCGGGCCAGCCACGCGGCCAATCGGCGCATCGACGACGCGCTGAGTGTTCAGCACGCCGTGTTCCCGTCGCCCCGGTCATCATTCATCACTCGGCACTCATCACTCTTCACGCTGCACGCCTCACTGTCCGCGCGCTACGCATTCCTCCTGACTTATTACCCGCTGCTCATCACGCTGCTGGCCCTGCTGCCGTTGACGCTGATCGCCGGCAACTGGGCGACCGTCGATCAGCGCGGGCGCGACGCCGGGCTGGAGGCATGGGGACGCTATGTGTTGTCGCTGCCGATACCCGATCGGGCGGCAATCCTGGCCGACAGTGAAAAGATTGCGCCGTTGTACTATCTTCAGGTGACGGAGCAGCTTCGGCCCGATCTGGACATACTCGTATTGGGCGACGAAGCCGCCTATCGACAGGAGTTGGATCAACGCCTCGCCGCCGGTCAGCCGGTGTATCTGGCGCGCTTCCTGCCCAATCTGCCGTATCGCCTGCGATCACTCGGCCCGCTGGTGGAGGTGAGCGGCGAGCCGCTGATGACTGAACCCAACCTGGAGTATCGCATCGACGAAATGTTTGGCAATGACGTCCGGTTGTTGGGCGCCACGGCGATAGCGGGAGACCCTTATCGCATCACGTTGTTCTGGCAGGCCGTCTCGGCGGCGCGCGCCAATTACCATGTGCGCCTGCGGCTGGTGGACGCAGATGACCGGGTGTGGTGGGAGGATCGCGGCGCGCATCCGGTGAGCGGTTATTATCCCACCGGCGCGTGGGCCCAGGGTGAAGTCGTGCCGGATTATCACGAAATGGCGGTTGAACCTTTTGCGCCTGCCGGGACGTATGATCTTGAAGTCGGTCTGTTCGCGCCGTTTCGAGACGAAGGCCTGTCGATCGGCGGAATGGGCGACTGGCTGCGCATCGCCGCTGTGACGATCGCATCACGCGACGCGCCGCCGCTGCCACGCGAAGTGCGCATCGCCGGACACGGCGTGATTACTTCGCTCGATGAACCGGGCGAGATCGCGCCGGGCAGCGCCGGCGTGCTGCGGTTTGATTCGCGCGATCTGCCAGACGCGACCGTGCGTTTGTCGGCGGGGAGCGAGATAACCTCAACCGTGCCGCGCGCGGCGCAAACCCGATTGATTTTCCGTGCCCCGGCGGCGGCCGGAGTGTATCCATTGATGCTGAGCTTCGATGCGCCGGTGCGCTGCGGCTGGCTCGCGCCGCCGACCACGACATGCTCCATCGGAGCGCTCACGGTGGCGGGTGAAGCCGGCGGGGATGCGCTCAACTTTGACAACCAGGTGCTCTTGATCGACGCGCAGATCGATCGGACGGCGGTGAACCCCGGCGGGACGCTGAAGGTCGATCTGACGTGGCGCAGCCTGAAGACCTGGCCCGACAACTATACCGCCTTCGTTCACCTGATCGGTCCCGATGGCCGGGTGCACGGGCAGGTGGATCAGTGGCCGGTGCAGGGCACACTGCCCACGTCGAGCTGGACGGTGGGCCAGGCGGTGCGCGATCCGTATGCGGTCGTATTGCCGGCCGATGCGCCGCGCGGCCGCTATCAAGTAGAAGTGGGCTGGTATTTGCTGGCGACGCTGCGGCGGCTGAGCGTGCTGGATGCCGCCGGACGGCCGACGGACGACAAAGTCATCATTGGCGAATTTGACGTGCCGTAACACTGGCGCGCTCATTTGCATGGGGTATAATTTTGCGGGTGCGGCTGCGCTGGAATGAATTTGTGCCGGGGACGACTTACTACCTGATGGAAACCACACTGTACCAGACAATGGAAGCCTTCGAGGCGTTGGCCCCGGAGTGGAACAGCCTGCTGCGGAACAGTCAGGCCGATACGCCGTTTCTGACGCATGAGTGGCAGAAGACGTGGGCCGACTGCTTGTGTGCGTGCGAGGGCGAATTGCATCTGTTGACCGTTAGAGACGGCGGCGCACTGATAGGAATTGCGCCGCTGTTTCTTTTGAACGAGACGGACGCCACGGGGCAGACGCGCCGTCTGCTGCGCCTGATCGGCAGCGTGGATGCGTCGGATTATCTGGACCTGATCGCGGCGCGCGGGCGCGAGCGCGAAGTGCTGGCAGCGATATTGGACGCGCTGGCGCGGGACGACGACTGGGACGCGCTCGATCTGTACAACGTGCCCGAGGCGTCGTGCTCGCGCGTCTGGCTGCCGGAATTGGCCGCCGAGCGCGGCTGGACGCTGACCGATGAGCGGCAGGTGGTCTGTCCGATCATTCGACTGCCCGCGTCGTTCGACGAGTACGTGCAATCGCTGGACAAGAAAGATCGCCACGAGCTGCGCCGCAAGCTGCGCCGCGCCGAAGGCACCGACGGGCTGACGTGGTACGCCATCACCGGCGGCGATCATACACACGATTTGGACGAAGCCGCCGAAGCCTTCATCGATCTGATGATGAAGAGCCGCTCGGACAAGTCGGAGTTCATGACCGACGAGATGCGGCGTTTCTTTCACCAGATGATCCACGCCACCCACGCGGCCGGCTTTTTGCACCTGGCGTTTTTGGAAGTACACGGCGTGAAGGCCGCCGCTTACCTGAGCTTCGATTACAACGGCAAACGGCTGGTGTTCAATTCCGGGCTGGAAACGCAGGGTTTTCAATCGCTCAGCGCCGGCATCGTGCTGGCCGCGCGGCTGATCGAAGAGTCGATCAAATTGGGCTACACTGAGTTCGATCTGCTGCGGGGCGACGAAGAGTACAAGTATCGGCTGGGCGCCAGGGATACGTGGATCTATCACGTGACGGCGAAGCGGATGAGTGATGAGTGATGAGTAATGAGTAACGAGTGACGAGTGATGAGTGATGAGTGAAAAAACTTGGGCCTGGTGAGCTCATCGGGTGGAAAGGATCGGAATGGCTTCGATTAAACGAGTGGCGATGTTGAGTGTGCATACCTGTCCGCTGGCGATGTTGGGCGGTAAAGAGACCGGCGGTATGAACGTTTACGTGCGCGACTTGAGCATGGAATTTTCGCGACGCGGCATCGCCGTGGACGTGTTCACGCGCTCGCAAAATCCCCACCTGCCGCACGTCATGCACGAGATCGGGCCGAACGGGCGCGTCATCCACATCCCGACCGGCCCGGAGGAACCCTACGACAAGAACAGGGTCTTCGATTATCTGCCCGAGTTCGTGGACGGCGTCAAGCAGTTCGCGCGCAGCGAGGGCAGTCACTACGACATCATTCACAGCCACTACTGGCTGTCGGGCTGGGCGGCGCGTGAGCTGCGCGCCGAGTGGGGCGTGCCTGTCGTGCAGATGTTTCACACGCTGGGCAAGATGAAGAACGCGGTGGCTTCGTCGCCGGCTGAAATGGAGACGGCCCGCCGCATCGAGGTGGAGACCGAGGTTGTGCGCGAGGCCGATCGGCTGGTGGCGGCCACGCTGACCGAGAAGGATCAGCTGGTCAGGCTGTACGGCGCCGATCCGCACAAAATCTCCATCGTGCCGCCGGGCGTGGATATTACGCATTTCCACCCCATGCCGCGCCGGCTGGCCCAGCAGAAGATCGGACTGAATTCGCACGACTGGATGATCCTGTTTGTGGGGCGCATCGAACCGCTGAAGGGTGTCGATACGCTCATCCGCGCCATGGCGCTGCTGGCCTACGAGTGCCCGACCTGGGTCAATCGCCTGTCGCTGGCCATCATCGGCGGCGATCCCAACACCAGCGAGAATGCCGAAATGGAGCGCTTGAAGGCCATGCACGCGCAGCTGAATCTGGGTGATCTCGTGGTCTTTCTCGGCGCCAAGGATCAGAACACGCTGCAGTATTACTACAACGCAGCCGAAGCAGTGGTCATGCCGTCACATTACGAATCTTTTGGGATGGTGGCGCTGGAGGCGATGGCCTGCGGCACGCCCGTTATCGCGTCGGATGTGGGCGGCCTCAGCCACCTGGTGCGCGACGGTGAGACGGGCTTTCATGTGCCCAGCGGCGATCATCTGGCGCTGGCCTCCACGCTGGCGCGGCTGCTGCAAGATGATGCGTTGCGGCTGCGGCTGGGCGAACAGGCCACGTATTGGGCACAGAATTACAGCTGGGTCAAGATCGGCGATCGGGTGTTGGACGCCTACCGGCATGCGCTCTCTCAGCCGGTCGGCGCTGCCGTGTGACAATTATCATATCCTCCATCAGCATTTTGACACTGGGGCGGCGTGCCGCCGGGGTGTATGCTTTAAGGTGAGATTAGCGGAGGAGGCATATCATGAAAGTCACGATCAATCGCAACATCTGCGGGGCCAGCCTGAATGCGTGTGAGCACTGCTTCTCGTTCTTCGCCCAGCATCCCGAAGGCGTCGATCGCTATTGTATCGTCGATCAAGTGGACGATCACTCTGATCTGCTGACCCTGACACTGCTGACCGACGGCGAGGAGCGCACGGTGGTGCTGGACGAGCAGGCGCGTGAAGCCGTGGCGATGGACGGCTGGTCGTCGTTGGTCGATTTCGTTCCCAAGTTTTATCGCGCCGGCTGATTGTTGCCTGGGCGCATTGTCACAGACAGCCGCACTCTCGCGGCTGTTTGTGTTTCTCGATCGGTTTGGGCTGCCTCTCCGGGCTGCCGGTGGCTTTACGCCCGCCCCGCCATCAGGTACAATCGTTGCGCGGGGTTATCTCATGTCGACTTCCACTGTGGCGCAGCGTGCCCCCCACGCTTCTGAACGCATCGTCTATTGGCTGTCCGCGCACTGGCTGCTGGTCTTCAACGCGGCCTGGGGCGTGTTTGTCATTGTGCCGTGGCTGGCGCCCGTTTTCATGAAGTTGGGTTTTGACGGTCTGGGTCACGGCATCTACTTTGTGTATCAACTGGTCTGTCACCAGCTGCCTGAACGATCGTTCTTCTTGTTCGGCCCGCAGCCGATGTATTCGCTGGCGCAGATCGGCGCAGTCTGGCCGGTCACCGATCCGGCGGTGCTGCGGCAATTTGTCGGCAATGCGGATTTCGGCTGGAAAGTGGCCTATTCGGATCGAATGGTGTCGATGTACACCGGCATCTGGTTCACGTCGCTGGCGTTTGGCGCGCTGCGGCGGCGATGGCGGCCGCTGCCGCTGTGGGGCTACGCGCTGTTATTGCTGCCGATGTTGATCGACGGCGGCACGCATTTCCTCAGCGACGTGCTGGCCGGGCCCAACTGGGGCACGGGTTTCCGCGACACCAATGCGTGGCTGGCGCAGCTGACGGGATATGCGCTGCCAACCGGGTTCTACGTGGGCAGCGCGCTCGGCTCGTTCAATTCCATCATGCGTCTGCTCACCGGCGCGCTGTTCGGCGCGGCCACCGTGTGGTTCGCCTGGCCGTACCTCGACGCGACGTTTGGGGAGATCAAGGAGGAGTTGACGCTGAGGATCGCGAGGCTTCGCAAAGCGTGAAACGTGATGCGTGAAACGTAATGCGTAAAACGTAATGCGTAAAACGTAATGCGTAAAACGTAACTCATTACTCATCACTCATTACTCGTTACTCATCACTCGTCACTCTTCACTTGGCACTATCTTGCTCACGGAGATCATCGTCCATGAAACATCTGACCGTCCAGCAACTGGCCAAGCGGCTCGCCAACGGATCGCCGCCCGTGATTATCGACGTGCGCGAACCATACGAATATCAGTTGGCCCGCATCGACGGCGCGCTTCTCAAACCGCTGGGGCAGATCTTCAGCTGGGCGGAGGAGTTGGACAAACAGCAGGAATATGTGCTGCAGTGCCACACCGGGGTGCGCAGTTATCAGGCCGCGGCGATGCTGGAGCGGCTGGGCTTCACCAACGTCGCCAATCTGACCGGCGGCATCGACGCCTGGTCGCTGCAGATCGATCCGCGCGTGCCCAGATATTAACTCGCTTCAATCACCGTGCCCATTGGCGACGGATCGTAGCCTTCGAGTTGTCCCACTACCTGCCGAAACGCCTCGCCGCGGATCAGCGTCAGCAGCGGCTGCAGCAACTCTGATTCGTAGAACTGCTGCGGGATGACGAAGTCGTAACGTTCCCATTCCACCGACACGAAATCCAGGTTCAGCGCGCGGGCGGCGGCGCGCACGCCCAACCCGCAATCGGCCGCGCCCGACTGCACCGCGGCGGCTACGGCCAAATGCGTGTATTCTTCGCGCGCGTAGCCATTCACTGCGTCGGGCGCGATGCCCAGCTGGCTCAGGCGATAATCCAGCAGCACACGCGTGCCCGCGCCGCGCTGCCGGTTGACAAAGCGCACCTCGGGCCGCGCCAGATCGCTCAATGATGCGATGTTCTTTGGATTGCCCGGCGCGACGATCAGCCCCTGTTCGCGGCGCAGCAGCGTCACCACCACCACCGGCACATTGGGCAGATATTGCCTGATATACGCAAAGTTATACTCGCCCGTTTCAGGATCGAGCAGGTGCGAGCCGGCCAGGTGCGCCTCGCCGCGCCGCAGCGCGATCAAGCCACCCAGGCTGCCCGCGTGCGCGGACACAAAGCGCCGCTGCGCTGATCGATCGGGGGTGGGCGAATCGCTCGTCATCTCCGCCAGATGCTGCGCCAGCAAATCGAGCGTGAGATCATGCGAACCGATGTGCACGATGGTGCGATCGATCTCCGCCAGATCGGTGTACAACTCGATCGAAACGGCTTCGCTCGTGTTGACGCCCTCGCTGAAGCGCGGAATCCGCACGATGCCGTCGGCGCGCACCAGCGACGTGATCACGCCCGCGCCCCGGTTCAACGGCGCAGCCACGATGCGGTCGCCGACTTTGCCCGCCGTCACGCGCACCCACTCATCCTCGCCCATCGGCGACAGCAGCTTGCGCGTGATTTTGCCCGACACCACTGGTTTCTGATGACCCGGCACGCCCAGCCACCGGGCGATAAGGGGCTCTACAAAGATCTCGCCCGTCAGCGCCGCGCTCACCGGATAGCCGGGCACGCCCACGATGGGAATTTCCGACGGTTGGCTTCCGCTGGCCGATTTGATCGTGCCCAGGATGACCGGATGGCCGGGACGCACGGCGATGCCGTGGACCAGCAGCGTGCCCAATTCCTGCACGACGCGCGCCGTAAAATCCTCGCTGCCCGCGGATGATCCCGCGTTGATGAGGACGAGATCATGTTTTGAGGCGGCCTCTTGAACGGTCGCTTTGATCTGCTCGAAGTCGTCGATCACGATCGGGTAGCGCGTGGCCACGCCGCCCCATTGTTCGACCTGGGCGGCCAGCACGATCGAGTTGTACTCGATGATGTCGCCCGGCCTCACGCCCGATCGCGCCGCCTGCTCCACCGTGATCAATTCCGTGCCGGTGGGGATCACGGCCACGCGCGGCTTGCGCCGCACATTCACGCTGGCGTGGCCGCTGCCGGCCAGCGCGCCGAGATCAACCGGGCGCAAGACATGATTCGCGGGCAAGACAAGTTCTGTGGCAACCATATCCTCGCCCAGCGGCCGCACCGCCGTCCACGGCGCGATGGGCGCGCGAATTTCGATCGCGTTGTCGCCGATGGGCTGCACGTGCTCGATCATAATCACGGCGTCGGCCCAGCCGGGCAGAGGATCGCCCGTATCGACGTACTGCGCCTGCGTCCCCAACTTCAATTGCAGCGGATGCGTGTCGTTGGCCGAGGCGGTGTCTTGGGCGCGGACGGCGTAGCCGTCCATGGCGCTGGCGTGGTAGGCCGGCGACGAGACCTTGGCCCAGATCGGCTGCGCGGTCACGCGGCCCAGAGCCTGCGCCACCGGCACATCCTCGCCTGCCAGCGGCTGCCAGCGGCCTAGGGCCTTCAGCGCGTCCGTCAGACGCCGCCACGCTTCGTCGAGGGGGATGTCCTGGAGGTAAATGTTTCTAGTCATAGGGTTTTCGTCTCAGCGCAGCGGATACACATCGAATAAGCGAATAAACCCGTCGCGCCATCCGTTTATCCGTTGTTCATCCGTTGCCTCGCTAAAACAGCCTCACGTCCACCCATTCGCCCGCCGCCACGCCGTTGGCATCCACCGGGATGATCATCATTCCGTCGGCCTTCACCAGCGTATAGATCAAATTGCTCTTGCCGAAGACCGGCTCGGCCCACCACTCGCCATCGCGGTCGATCAGCCTGACCTGAATGTAATCCACCCGGCCCGGTACGCTGGACAGGTTGTGCGTCAGCCGCGCCATGACGGTGTTGGCGCGCGGCGGCTGAACGCAGCCCTGCAATCGCCACAGCGTCGGCGTGATGAACAGATCGCCCACCACCAGCGCGCTGACCGGATTGCCCGGCAGGCCAAAGACCGGCTTGCCGTCGCACACCGCCAGAATCGTTGGCTTGCCCGGCTTGATCGACACGCCGTGCACCAGCACGCCGGGCCGACCCAGTCGATCGATCACGTCGCTGGTCATGTCGCGCACGCTGACCGAGCTGCCCGCCGAAAGCACCAATGCATCCGATTGATCGATCAGCGCCCGCGCGGCGCGCTGCAGCGCCTCAAAATCATCGGGGATGACACCGCCCGATCGGGGGAGGCCGCCCGCGCGTTCGATCAAGCCGCCGATCGAGTACGTGTTCACGTCACGCACCTGGCCGGGGCGCGGCTCGGCGTGCGGATCGATCACTTCATCGCCGGTTGCCAGAATGCCCACACGCGGCCGGCGGGCCACGGTGACCTGCGTGATGCCCAGCGCCATCAATCCGCCCAAATCCTGCGGTCGCAGCCGGTGGCCGATCGAGAATAACTGATCGCCGGGTTTGACATCCTCGCCCACTTGCAGCACGTTCTCGCCGGGCGCGACCGCGCGCATCACCTCGATCTCGTTTTCAGTCGATTTTTGCGTGCGCTCGATCTGAACGACGGCATCCGCGCCCTGTGGCAGCATGCCGCCGGTGTGGATGATCATCGCTTCGCCGCGCCCCACCGATCGGGCCGGTGCACCACCCATCGGGCATTCGCCGACCACCGTCAGATACGCGGGCAATGCTTCGCTTGCGCCATAAGTATCTTGTGCGCGCACCGCGTAGCCGTCCATCGTGCTGCGCGGAAAGGCGGGCAGCGGCGAGGCGGCGACGGGCGACTCGGCCAGCACGCGATTGAGCGCGCCCGCTGTGTCGATCACTTCTGTTGGCGTAGTCGGCGGCAGATGATCGAACAGGCGCTGCAAGGCGAGGTGCGGCGGCTGAACGGTAAACAGTTCGGGCATGATTTACGCGGCGGCAAACAGGTGTTTGAAAGCCTCATCCATCAACGGCGGCACCCGCGCCGCCGCCAGATTCTCGTCGATGTGACGCGGATTGGCGCTGCCGACCAACGCGGTGACCACGCCCGGCGTGGAGCGCACGAATTGCAGCGCGCGCTGGGCATCGGTGATCAGCGCGCCGAAGCGATCGCGCAGCGCGTCGGCGAGCTGGCCCAGCAGCCGCCCCTGCAGCAGCGAGGCGCTGCACATCACGCTGACGCCCAGCCGTTCGGCCGCCTCCAGCGTGGACATCATTTCCTCGCCCACACGCTGATTGCGCGCAGTCAGCGCTTCCAGCATCGCCAGATTGTACGGCAGCTGCACAAAGCGGCAGTGATGGCTGATGCCGCACACGTCGCGCGCCAGCGACAGCACGTCATCCAGCGACAGGTATTCGGCTGCGCCCGGCGGACTGCGGTAGCCGTTCCACGTGGCGGTGCCGTAGTAGCGGATGTGGCCGGCTTCCACGGCGTCTTCCAGCATGGCAAACGCGCGGCGCAGGCGCGTGCGAAACTCGGCGCGCGGCACCGTGCTCAGCTGGCTCTCCGGGTTGTGGATGTAGTAGATGTCAAGGCAGTCCACGCCCAGATTGCGGCGCGACTGCTCGATCTGCGCCTGCAGGAAGCGCGGCGACAGGCAGTGCCCGTCCACGATCTCGTCGGCGGTCATGAGGCCGCGCTCGATGAAGGTTTCGCGGATGTAGCGACCCGGATCGCGCGGATAGTCACCGTCGAAGGATAAGTAGCCGCCCTTGGTGGCAATGACGACTTCGTCGCGCGCCATCAGACCATCGTCGATCAGGCTGCGCAGCGCGCGGCCCACGGCCCGCTCGCTGCGTTGATGGCGGTAGTTGCTGGCCGTGTCGATGACGTTGCAGCCGAGTTCGACGGCGCGTCGGACGGCGGCGCTGTAACGCTCGTCCACGTCGGCGGTGGGCGCACCCAGATAGGTGCCCAGGCCGATCGAGCTGAGCTGCCAGCCCTGCGCGCGGCGAAAATGGCCGGGCAGGTCGGCGTGTCGATCGGCAAAACGGCGGGTTCCGGTGTCGGTGGCGTGGGTCATGCCGTGCGTCCGCATCACACGCGGCGCAGGTTGAAAGAGCTGCGCCGCGCGGGTTGATACAACTATTCTACCAGACAATGCAGCGAGGCTACAACACCATGAGCACCTGTTCGTGGCGGTTGAGATCGCGATACAGCGCGTCGAGCTGTTCGCGGCTGTGTGCGACGATTGTGACGGTAACGGCCAGATAGGTGCCGCTGCCGCTCGACCGGCTGGTGACAGCTTCGGGCTGCAGATCGGGCGCGTGGCGGCGCACGATGTCGGCCACGATCATTTCAAAATCCGCGCTGTGGCGGCCGATGGCCTTCACCGGGAACGCGCACGGAAAAGTCAGCAGCACTCTGGCGGAATCGAGCATCGCTTCTCCCATTGCATCAACTGCGCCGCACCGGCGAATTCGGATCGAAGGCGGCGTCGACGTACATCCAGATCACGCGCGAATAGCGGAAGATGATGGGCGTGAACGGGATAAACATCGCCGCGCTCAAGGCGAAGGTCGAAATGATATTGAGGTCGCGGGCGACGGTGGCTGACAACAGGGCGTAGATCAGAATCAGCAGCGGCACGGCCATGGCGTAGCTGGCATACATCGCGCCGGTGAAGTAGCCTGGCTCGCGTCCGAACTGATGGCCGCAGACCGCGCACGTCTCGCGCATCGACACCAGGCCGCTGTACACCGCGCCGCGTCGACAGCGCGGGCAGCGCTGCAGCAGCACACCGATGACGCGAGGCCGGGGACGCAGGTCGCTCACGTCGATCACCCGCTCAGCGCCGCCTTGATCTCGGCGGTGTGCTCGGCTTCGTGCTCGGCGATGCGGTGGAAGAGTTGTTCCAGCGTGAGCACATCGCCGCGCCCGTGCCGGCCGCGCTTCGCCAGATCGGCTTCGCTCACTTCGTCCAGGAAGGCCAGCAGCTTCTGCCGCGAATCGAGCATCGCGACCAACACTTCCTGTGGCGATCGATCGCGGTTCTTCTCGACCTGGCGGTTGTTGTAGCGATTGAGGTCGAAATCATCGGGCACGGTGGGCTGCCCGGCGGCGATGGCTTTGCCGGTGGCCGTCTGGCCCGTCTCCGAGGTCCACAGGTGCAGCAGCGCCTGCTTCACCGTCCAGCCGCCTTCCACCGATTGAACCACGCGCTCCCAGTCGGCGGCGGGTAGATTTTCCAGCAGGCCGCGCAGATCGGCGCGGGTGCGCGTCAGATAATCGCGCAGGGCGGTCTTGCGTTCGTCCAGCGTCATGTGTCGTTTCCTCCCGTGGCGCGCCGGATGTCGCGCGCATGCATCATGTTGTGGCGGTAGATCAGCTTGAACATTTCTTCGATCGTCATCATGCCGAAGAACGGATGACGTCCCTGCAGCGCGAACTGTTCATCGTCGATGGCGGCGACGAAATCGATGGAGTCCTGCCGCGCCGCGCGAAAATCATCCAGCAGGTCGGCCGCCGTCCGATCGATCAGCGCGGCGACCGCGGTGTTGTTGAAACCGTCGATGGAGAAGTCCTCCGGCGCGCCCGCGCCGCCGTTCAGGATGTCGCGCCCGTAATACTGAAACTCGCGCTCGGCCGAGACCTGATGCGCCAGCAGATCCTTGATCGTCCAGTCCATCCCATCGGTGTAGATGACGACCGCCCACTGTTCCGGCGTCAGCGCTTCAAACAGCGCCAGCAGCTTGTCGCCTTCGTCGCGCAGCCGTTTTTGAATCAATGCTCGATTGATCATCGTCCCCCGCTGCGAGGTGAATTGGGCCGGTGCAATTGTACACCAGACCGCGCTCATTTGAGGCTGCGCCCACCGTCGATGACCAGCGCCTCGCCGGTCATGAACTCGCTGCGCGCGCAGAACAACACCGCCTCGGCCACGTCCGCCGGTGTGCCGCTGCGCTTCAGCGGAATCTGCGCGTTCTGGCGCTGCCAGAGATCATCATCCCAATCGGGGGGCTTGAGGATGGCGCCGGGGAGGATGGCGTTGACGCGGATCAGGGGCGCCAGCGCCACGGCCAGCGCCCGCGTCATGGCCACCAGCGCCGATTTGCTGGCGGTGTGCGCGACGTAACTCGGCCACGGGCGCAGCGCCGAGGTGTCCGCGATGTTGACGATGCAGCCGGCCGTCTGTGTCTCCGTCATCCAGCGCGCGGCCTGCTGCGCAATGAAGAACGGCCCGCGCAGGTTGGTGTTGAACACGCGCTCCCAGTGATCGGGCGTGATGTCCAGCACCGGGCGGCGCTCCATGATCGCTGCGCTGTTCACGACAAGGTCGAGGTGATCGAATTCCGACCGTAAAATCCTGAAGAGATCGTCGATCCGATCGATCTGCTGTTGATCGCACTCGATCGAGACGGCCTTCACCCCCGATCGGCTGATCTGCCCGAGCGTGTCCCGCGCCGCAGCGGCCGAGGTGTGATAGGTGAACGCCACGTGCGCGCCCGCGTCCGCCAGTGCCAGCGCCAGGCCGCGCCCCACGCGATGCGCACCGCCGGTGACCAGCGCCACTTTGTTGCGCAGCTCCATCGCGCTTCCTCCCTGAGGCCACGGCCTGCGCCGCCCGGGCGCAGGCGCATTGCGCCTGATTCCGCCTTCGCTCACTTCTTGAAAAAGTTGCTGACGATGAACCACACGTTGGCGGGCCGCTCGGCCAGGCGCCGCATGAAGTACGGATACCATTCGGTGCCGTAGGGCACATACACGCGCACGGCGTAGCCGTCGGCCACCAGCTGCTGCTGCAGGTCGCGGCGAATGCCGTGCAGCATCTGAAACTCGAATTCGTCGCGCGGAATCATTTCTTCTTCGGCGAAGCGGCGGGTGGCGTCGATCATTTTGGGATCGTGCGTGGCCAGCGCGGCGCGCGTGCCTTTGGCGCGGGCCGGGGCGCTGAGCAGCATCTTCATCAGACGCACGTAGCTGGCATCCACGTCGGCCTTTTTGGGGAAGGCCAGCGTGGGCGGCTCTTTGTAGGCGCCCTTACACAGACGCACGTGCGCGCCTTCTTCGCACAACGCCGCGATGTCGGCTTCGCTGCGATACAGGTACGATTGGATGACGATGCCGACGTTGTCGTACTCGGCGCGCAGACTGCGATAGATGGCCAGCGTCCGATCGGTGTACTCGGTCGATTCCATGTCGATGCGGACGCGCGTGCCGATGGCTTTGGCCTTCGCCAGGATCTTCGCCACGTTCTCGCGGCACAGCTCGTCGCCCAGGTCCAGACCCAGCGCCGTCAGCTTCACCGAGACGTGCGACGTCAGGCCGGCCTGGCCGATGGCGTCCAGCACCTTGAGATAATCGTCGGTGGCGCGGGCGGCGTCTTCGCGGGTTTCGACGTTTTCGCCCAGATGATCCAGCGTGGCCGTAATGCCCTGCGCGTTCAATTCGCGGATGGCGGCCAGGGCATCGTCAATCGTCTCGCCGGCCACAAAGCGCCGCGCCGCCCGGCGCGCCACGCCCCAGCTGCTCATCAGCTGGCGCACGCGTTTGTTTCGTGACAGCCACAACAGCATCGATCGCATCATGATTTTCAACTCCTGAAGAGGAAGATGGCCTGGGCCAGTCTGAGTGTGGGTCTGATCCGATGATCGAGCGTATTGTACCGTGAGCGCGTCCAACGTGCTACTCGCACTTGGCGCACGCCAGCCATGACAAATGACATGGCGCGCGGCGCGTGCCGCCAAACGGCGAGTGCGCGTCACAGCGGCGTGCTGGCGATTGAAATCGCACCTTTGGAGCCATGGGCTGAAGGTCCACCGTGTCATGGACAGGGTCGCGTCGGCGCAGGCCGACGATCGGCGGCACGCCCGCCAGCCGCGAATTCATTCGCCGGAGAAGTCGGTCGGCCAAACAATGGCGCGCGGCGCGTGCCGTCAAACGGCCAGGCATTTGACTTGCATTGCAGTCCATTCTATACTGTGCCCGTGTTGCCGCCCTGCGCCGATCGGCGGAAACGGCCGTCATTTCCCTTGTCGTACAAGATGTGCTACATTTAGACAACTCAAGACGAAGGAGCAGCGGTATGGCCCAACAGACACAGCCCAGCAGAAGCCAGCAGATCAAGATGTTTGTCTCCATTGGCAAACAGATGGCTGCCAGCTACATCGGCTGGACGATCGTGATCTCATTCATCATCGGCCTGGCAATCGGCTGGTTCCTCTTCGGCTGGGTCATCGCTCCGGTGCAGTGGACCAATGCCGTTCCGGCCGGCCTCAGCCCGCAGTATCAGCAGCGTTATATCGCCTATTCGGCTGACGCGCTGGCTCAGGGCACGTCCATCAACGAAGTCGCCGCCAACTTTGGCGAATGGGACAAGGCGCAGGTTATCGACACGCTCAATCAGATGATCAGCAGCGGCTGGCCCAACGCCGATCGGCTGACCCAGCTGCGCGATCAGCTGCAAGCCTACGGGGGCAGCCTCGGGCCGGGTGGCGGCGCGGGCGGAGCCGGCGTCACCTCATCGTTGGTGCCGCTGCTGTTAGTGCTGCTGCTGTTGGTGCTGGTTGGTCTGGGGCTGTTCATCATCCGCCGCATGCGCGCCGATCAGGCCAAAGGAGGACAGGCGGGCGGCGGACGCGTGATCAGCGCCACCACCGTGCAGACCGATACCGATGTGGTGGTGCCCGACATCAGCCGGGCGGCGGGCGGCGCCCGACCAATCGAGAAGACAACCTGGACGGGCGAGCAGGAGCCGCCGCTGGCGCAGTATGCCACCACCTATGCGCTGGGCGACGATCGCTATGACATGTCCTTCAGCATCGAAACGGCGGGCGGCGATTTTCTGGGCGAGTGCGGCGTGGGCATCAGCGAAACGATCGGCACCGGCAGCCCCGACAAGGTGACAGCGCTGGAAGTGTGGCTGTTCGACAAGAACGACATCCGCACGGTGACCAAGGTGTTGATGAGCGAGCACGCCTACAACGACGCCGCCATTCGCGCCAAACTGGCGCCCAAAGGCGACGCCTATCTGGCGCGGCCCGGCGAAGTGATCACGCTGACGACGCAGACGCTCAAGGTCAACGTGCGCATCGACAATCTGGTGTATGGCACCGGCTCGCTGCCGCCCAACAGTTTCTTTGAGAAGGTGGATATTGAACTGGCCGCCTGGAGCCGCAGCTCCTGACCGGCTTCATCGATTAAGCAGACCCCCTTGTTTCGACCTGAAACAAGGGGGTTTTTGATCACACGCGCACCTGCGGATCGAACATCTTGGCGTGTTCGTCCAGCGCAAACCGATCGGTCATGCCGGCCATGTAGTCGCACACCGCGCGATGCAGCCCGTCGATCTCCACGCGCTGCCGCGCCGAGGGGGGCAGCTGGCCCGGTTCGGCCGTGTAGGCGTGGAACAATTCGGACAACAACCGGTCGGCTTTGGTCTGCATGCGGATGACGCGGGGGTGGCGGTACATGCGACTGTAGAGGAAGTCCTTCAGACCACGGTTCACGCGTCGCAGTTCGTCGCTGAAACCGATGACGTTGTGATCCAGCCGCTGCAGATCCTCAATCGACTGGACGTTGGCCTCGGCCAGGCGATCTTCAGTGGCATTGATCACGTCCGTCACTTCAATGCCGATCAGCCGCCGGATCAATCGGTGCCGCCACAGATCCGAGAAGTCGCGCCCGTCCCAGCCGACGCTGCGCATGACGCGCTGCCACAGTTCCAGATCGGCCAGGTCGGCCGGCGTAAACAGCCCGGCGCGCAGGCCGTCGTCCAGATCGTGCGCGTTGTAGGCGATCTCGTCGGCCGCGTTGGCGATCTGCGCTTCCAGCAGGCCGCGCAGGTGGGGAGAAAACTCCTCGGCATAGCTTTGCGTATCATATTCTGTCTCGTGCTTGACGATGCCTTCGCGCACTTCATACGACAGGTTGAGGCCGGGAAAATCGGGGTAGCGGTGCTCCAGTTGATCGACGATGCGGAGCGCCTGCTGGTTGTGATCGAAGCCGCCGTGATCGCGCATCAGCGTGTCCAGCGCGCGTTCGCCCGAATGCCCGAACGGCGGATGGCCGATGTCGTGCACCAGGCAGACCGCTTCGGCCAGGTCTTCATTGGCGCCCAGCGCGCGGGCCAGCGTGCGGCCGATCTGGGTCACTTCGAGCGTGTGGGTCAATCGGGTGCGATAATAATCGCCCTCGGTGTTGACGAAGACTTGTGTTTTGTATTCGAGCCGCCGAAAGGCGGTGGTGTGGATGATGCGATCGCGATCGCGCTGGTAAACGGTGCGGTAGGGGTGCTCGTCTTCGACGTAAACGCGGCCGCGCGTCAGGCGGCTGCGCATGCCGTACGGGGCCAGGGTCTGTTCTTCGGCTTGTTCCAGTTGTGTGCGTGAAAAGATCATGCGGTGCCTCCCGTTTGCTGCGGCTGGTCTTGTGAATCGTTGGTGGCTGTGTTACCATTGGCCGCCACAGGCAGTTAGTCCGTGGAAGCGCGGTTTGCTACTGCTTCGCCGCCGGGCGCTCGGCCAGCGCCCGATTTTGCCGCCGCTCACCGTGACGATCGAATGCGTGAAAGCTGTGACGCAGCCGGCTGTGACTGATACTGACGCCTTGTCTGACGAACCTGCTGTTACCTGCGCGGCTGCGCCGCCGGGCGATCAACGGTGCGATGTCGGCCGCTCATGGCGCAGGCGTATCTGGCGGCACGGTCTGATACACCTGCCGCCGCGTCCGTTCGGACAGTTGCGCGTCATCCAATCGACCGCTGGCCCAGAGCTGCACTTCCGGCCCGGTCAATTCCAACACCAACCGCATGTCCGGCCGGCCTTCCGGGTCGGGCACGTCGACGCGCACCACGTTGAACGGCCCGCAGCCGGCGTCAAGCAGCTGCGCCGTGCTGCTGAACACGCTCCACGCCGCCGCCGCATCCGGGCCGGTAACGTTGACCAGCAGCATCTGGCGCGAGATGACGATCGACGCGGCCACGCCCTGCTGGCGCAAGCTGAGCGCAGCGGCCGCTTCGCACGTCGCGTCGGTGGTCGGATCGTCGGTCACTGGCAGCGCGACGGGCGGCGGCGTGGACAACACCGTCACCAGCCCCGCCAGCACCGCCAGGTTCAGCAGCACGGCGCCGATCAGTACAGCGGTCTGGCGACGCGAGAGTGCCTGTCGGCGTGATCGCGAATTCATAAGCGGATGATAACATGCCTGCGCAGGCTCGCCAAGTGACGGATACCGTAACGGCATTGGATCGCGCGATTCTGGAGACGATCCTGTACTCCGATCTGTTTGACTATGCCCTGACGCTGGAGGAAGCTGCCCGGTATTTGATCGGTTTGCCGGCGACGGCGGATGACGTGCGCGATCAGCTGGCCCGATCGAGCTGGCTGCGCGATCGGGTCGGGGTGGTTGACGGCCACGTGGTGGCGCGCGGGCGCGAGGCGCTGGTGCAGCGGCGGCGCGATCGGCGATCGTCGTCTGATCGGTTGTGGGCGCGGGCGCGGCGTTTTGTGCGCGTGCTCCGCGTGCTGCCGTTTGTGCGTTTCGTCGGGGTGACGGGGGCGCTGGCGATGGACAACTGCGCGCCCGGCGACGACATCGACGTGATGATCGTCACCGCGCCCGACCGGGTGTGGCTGACCCGCGCGCTGGCGATCGGGCTGGTGCGGCTGGGCAAGCTCTTCGGCGACACCCTGTGCCCCAATTACCTGATCTCCGAACGGGCGTTGACGCTGGAACACCGCTCGTTGTTTGTGGCGCACGAATTCGCGCAGATGGTGCCGGTCTATGGCGACGAGGTGTACCGTCGGCTGGTCGGCGCCAATGCGTGGATCGCGACCTGGCTGCCCAACGCCGATTGCGGGCCGGTGGCGACGGGTGAGCAGCGCACCGGCAGTGTCGGCCGGCTGCTCAAGCGCCTGGGCGAATGGCTGCTGGCCGGCCGCCTGGGTGATGCGCTGGAGCAGTGGGAGATGCGGCGCAAGCTGCGCAAATTCCAGCCGCAGCTGGGCCGTCCCGACGGCGACGCGATCCTCGATCGCGATCACGTGAAGGGCCACTTCGACGATTACGGCGGGCCGGTGATGCGGCTGTACGCGGAGCGGCTGGCGCAATATGAGGCGTAATGAGTAACGAGTAATGAGTAATGAGCGCGCCGTTTACGCATTACGTATTACGCATTACTCGTCAGTAAACTGACCGGCTGACCATGTCCGACATTCTCTTCGGCCAATCATATTATCTGCGTTTCGACCCCAAGCTGTACGCCGCCATGCAGCCGTATCCGCCGCTGGGCACGCTGTACGCGGCGTCGTACGTGCGGGCGCATGGTTACGACGTGGCGCTGTTCGATGCGATGCTGGCCGCGAGCGAAGTCGACTGGGCCGCCGCGCTCGATCGGGCGCGGCCGAGCGCGGCGGTGTTGTTCGAGGACAACTTTAATTACCTCAGCAAGATGTGTCTGCTGCGCATGCGCGAAGCCGCGTTCGTGATGATCAACATGGCGAAGGCGCGCGGCTCCACGGTGATTCTGTGCGGCGCGGATGCGACCGATCACGCCGGGCTGTACCTGACGCGCGGCGCCGACTTTGTGCTGCTGGGCGAAGGCGAAGAAACGCTGGTCGAACTGCTGGACGTATTGGCCGGCAAGCGCCATGTGCCTTTTGAAGCGATACCGGGCCTGGCGTATAAGTCGGAGGGGGCGGATTCCGACCTTCAACGCTCAACTTCCCATGTCCACGCCAACCCTCGCCGCCCCGATCTGACGCGCCTCGACGATCTGCCGTTTCCCGCGTGGGACTTGATCGATGTTGAAAAATACCGATCGATCTGGCGCGAACGACATGGTTACTTCTCGATGAACATGGTCACCACGCGCGGCTGTCCGTATCACTGCAACTGGTGCGCCAAGCCAATCTGGGGTCAACGTTACCACTCGCGCTCACCGGAAAACGTCGTGGCGGAGATGAAGTGGCTGAAGGAGACGTATCAGCCCGATCACATCTGGTTTGCCGATGATATTTTTGGCCTGAAACCGGGCTGGATCGAGCAGTTTGGCCGGCTGGTGACGGCGCACGACGCCGCCCTGCCGTTCAAGTGCCTGTCGCGCGCGGACTTGATCAAACCGTCGGTGGTTGCGGGCTTGAAGCAGGCCGGTTGTCAGATCGTGTGGCTGGGCGCGGAGTCGGGTTCGCAGCACATCCTCGACGCGATGGACAAGGGCACCACCGTGCCGCAGATTTACGAGGCGCGACGGTTGCTGGGGGCGGCCGGTATCAAAGTGGCGTTCTTTCTTCAGTTCGGCTATCCGGGCGAAACGCGCGATGATGTGGAAGCGACGTTGCAGATGGTGCGCGCCGCCATGCCCGACGACATCGGCGTCTCGGTGTCGTATCCGCTGCCGGGCACGAAATTTTACGAGCGCGTGAAAGCGCAGTTGGGCGCGAAGCAGAACTGGACCGACAGCGACGATCTGGCGCTGCTGTATCGCGGCCCGTTTCCGCCGGAGTTCTATCGCGTGCTGCACCGCGTGGTGCACGCGGAGTTTCGCCTGCGCCAGGCGTGGCGGGCGCTGCGGCGCGGATCGATCTCGCCGCGGCGCGTGGCCGCGCTGCCCAAACACTGGCTGAGCTGGCAGATCAACCGCCGCCGTCTGGACGCGGTCGCCCACCATGGATACAGTCACTGACACCGGGATGCAGCTGCGCGATACACAGCGCGCCTTTGACAGCGTGGCCGCCGATTACGACGGGCCGCTGGGCAACAACGCGCTGATTCAGCGCATGCGCGCGCGCCTGTGGCGCGAAGTCGAACAGCGCGTGCCGCCGCCCGCGCGCCTGCTCGACATCGGCTGCGGCACGGGGCTGGACGCCGCGCATTTTGCCGCGCAAGGCTATGAAGTCGTCGCCACCGACTGGTCACCGCAGATGATCGCCCGCACCCGCGCCCGCCTCGTCCAGCGCCGCTTGAGCGACTGGGTGAGCGCCCGGCTCGTCGGCGCGCAGGACCTCTGGTCGCTGCGCGGCGAAAGCTTCGACGCGATCTATTCGGATCTGGGGCCGTTGAACTGCGTGCCTGAGCTGGCAGCCGTATCGGCGGCGTGCGCGGCACTGCTGAAGCCGCGCGGCGGGTTGATCGTCTCAGTGATGGGCCGCGTCTGTCCGTGGGAACGCATCTATTACACTTGGCGCGGGGATCGCGCTCGCGCGGCGGTGCGCCACCAACCGGCCGGCGTGCCCGTGAGTCTGAACGGCGAAACAGTGTGGACGCGCTACTATACGCCCCGCGAGTTTTATCGGGTGTTTGCCGGCGATTTCGAATTGACGCACTATCGCGGCCTGAGCATCTTCGTTCCGCCGCCGTATCTATGGCGCCAGCGATTCGACCGCGCGTATCGTCTGCTGAGCTGGCTTGATGATCGTGTGGCGGCGTGGCCGCAGCTGCGCGACATGGGCGATCACTTTCTCATGGTGTTGACTCGCCGTGACTGACTGGCGGTTGATCTGCCCCAGATGTCAATCGCCTTTGACGATGACGAATGCGGCGGCCCGGTGTGACCACGATTCGATCACGTATGAACTTAAGGACGGCATCTGGCGGCTGCTGCCGCCCGATCGGTTGTCGGCGCTCGACGGTTTTCTCTCGCACTATGAAAACGTGCGCCGCGCGGAAGGGTGGGGGGCCGACGACGCAGCGTACTATCGCGCGCTGCCCTGGACTGATCGAAGTGGGCGGCGCAATGAATTGTGGCGCGCGCGGGCGCGGCACTTCCGGCGTTTTGTGGCGGCGATCCTGAAGCCGCTGGAGGCGAGACAACGGCGGCCGCTGCGCGTATTGGATCTGGGCGCGGGCAACGGCTGGCTGGCGTATCGGCTGGCGCAGCGTGGTCACGAGGTGGCCGCGATCGATCTATCGGTGGATGAGCGCGACGGCCTGGGCGCCCATCGCCATTACGACGCGGCCTTCAGGCCGATCCAGGCCGACTTCGACGCGCTGCCGTTTGAGGACGATCAGGCCGATGTGGCGATCTTCAACGGCGCGCTGCATTACTCGCCCGATTGCGCGGCGACGGTGCGCGAGGCGCTGCGTGTGGCCGATCGAGTGATCGTGATCGATTCGCCCTGTTTTGAAGATGAAGCGGGCGGTCGCGCGATGCTGGCCGCGCAGGGGTATGAACTTGAGGGCCGCCACCAGCCGATCGGGTTTTTGACGGGCCGCTTACTGGCTGACGTCGCGGCGCAGACCGGATCAAATTTGAAGATGTATCCGACGGACAACGATCTCATCGCCACGTTGCGGCGAAGGTGGACGCAGTGGCGCATCGGCCGCGAGCCGGCGCGGTTCCCGGTGAGTGTGTTTCAACGCGCGCCGCGCGTGGTGGAACTGCCGCCGCGCGAAGCGTACCGGCTATGGGCCGCTACTTATCCGCCGCGCGCGCACAACGTGTTGATGCAGGTGGAACAGGCGGCCATGTTGGCCCGGCTCCCGGATGTGCGCGGCCGGCACGCGCTCGATCTGGCGTGCGGCTCGGGACGCTATGCCGTGCTGTTGAAGGCTCGCGGCGCGCGCATGATTGGGTTGGATGTGTCGTATGAGATGCTCAACCGCGCCGGGACCGATCTGCCGCGCGCGCAGAGCGATCTGTTGCGGGTGCCGTTGTGCGATGAGTGTGTGGACGTGTTGGTGTGCGGGCTGGCCGTGGGGCACGTGGCCGACCTCACGGCGGCGCTGCGTGAGATGGCGCGCGTGCTCAGGCCGGGCGGTACGATCGTCTATTCGGATTTTCATCCGATCGGGCGGCAGCTGGGCTGGCAGCGCACCTTTCGGACGGCGGCGGGCCAACAATATGCGGTGCAGTTTGTGGCGCATGCGCTTGAGGCGCATCAGCACGCGGCGCAGGCAGCCGGCCTGTCGATTGAGATCGGCGAAGTGGGTGTAAGCGCCGAGCTGGCCGCGACCAATGCGGATGCGGCGTGGTATCGATCGCGGTGGGGTGACACGCCGGTGGCGCTGGTGGCGCGCGCGCAGAAGATATGATGTTCCGGCCGCCCGCGATCTATCTGGAGAATGCGCTGATCGTGAATGAGGATGGCGGTGCGGCGCTGACGAGCCTGCGCCTGGCGCGTGGCCGCGTGGCGGGCGTGGGCGTCTGCGCGCAGCGCGGCGACCGGCGCTTTGATCTGCGCGGATCGATCGTGCTGCCGGGGTTGATCAACGCGCACGATCACTTGCACATGAATCACTTTCCGCCGCTGAAGTATCGGGAGGTGTATGCGCATGCGCACGACTGGTCGCTGGACATCGAGCCGCGCCTCGAGACGGATCCGGTAATCGTCGCGGGCCGCGCCGTGCCGCCCGGTGATCGATGGTTCATCGGCGGCCTGAAGAACCTGCTGTCCGGCGCGACCACCGTGGCTCATCACGATCCGATGTCTGCGCGGCTGCGACGGCGCTGTCCGGTGCGCGTGGTGTCGCGCTGCGGCTGGTGCCATTCGCTGCAGCGCGGCGGCGATGTGGCGCGATCATATTCGCGGACGCCGCGTGATTGGCCGTGGATCATTCATCTGGCGGAGGGCACGAATGACGCAGCCGCGCGCGAGCTTGATCAGTTGGCGGCGCTGGGGTGTTTGCAGGCGAACACCATTGTGGTGCACGGCGTGGGGTTGACGCGCGCCGACCGCGCCCGGTTGATCGAACGCGGCGGCGGCTTGATCTGGTGTCCGGCTTCGAATGAGTTTTTGCTGGGCGCGACGGCGCAGGTGATTGAGCTGGCCCGCGCCCGCAAACTGGCCCTGGGCAGCGATTCGCGCCTGACGGGTTCGCGCGATCTGCTTGATGAACTGGCCTGTGCGCGGCAAACCGGACAAGTCTCGCCGGTTGAATTATGGCGCAGCGTAACGGTCGATGCCGCGCGATTGCTGCGCTTGAACGAGGTGGGACACCTGGCCGTCGGCGCGCGGGCCGATGTGCTGATTTTGCCGCCGGGCGAGCCGCTGGCGATGTTGGGCACGGTGCGCCGCGCCGGGGTGCGCGCGGTGCTGATCGATGGTGTGGTGCGCGTGGCCGATCCCAACTTTGCGGCGTTGATGCCGGATGGCCGGCGGTGCCGCGTGGACGGCCGCGACAAACTGCTGGCGCGCGATTTGATCGAACGGTATCGGCGCTGTTCGATTCGCGAGGCCGGCCTGGAAGTGGAGCATGACAGACAGGACTGAGGCCGGCGTGAAGACCGCGCGCACCACGCCCGCATCGCCGAAAAACTTTCGTACATCAAAGGCTGTGGCATGATCATTCTCTACAATCCACCCAGCAATGCGCAGCGAAAACCGATTCTGCCGATGTCGCTGTTGGCGCTGGGCGCGCTGCTGGAAAACCGGCACGCTTACGTGATCGTCGATGGCAACGTCGAGGCCGATCCGTTGGCGGCGCTGACGCGCGTGATCCGCGAGACGGGCGCACGCGTGCTGGGGGTGACGGTGATGCCGGGGCCGCAGTTGAGCGACGCCGTGCCGACCTGCCGCGAGTTAAAAGCGCGTTTTCCCGCGTTGACCATCGTGTGGGGCGGCTACTTCCCCACGCAGCACTATGACGTGTGCCTGAAGTCCGGCTATGTCGATTACGTGGTGCGCGGCCACGGCGAGGTCGTGTTCAGGAACCTGATCGACATGCTCTTCAGCGACGGTGATCCGACTCAGCTGCCGGGGCTGGCCTATCGCGATCGGGCCACCGGCGAAGTCTGCACCAACGCGCTGGCGCCGATCCCGCATCCCAACGATCTGCCTGATTTTCCCTACGGGCGGGTGGATGTTGAGCGGTACATTCGCCGCACCTTCATGGGGTCGCGCACACTGCCGCATCATTCCAGTTACGGCTGCCCGTTCTTTTGCAACTTCTGCGCCGTGGTCAACATGGTCAACGGGCGCTGGCTGGCGCAATCGGCCGAGCGGGTGGCCGGCGTGACGCGGCGGCTGGTAAACGACTACCACCTCAATGCCATTGAATTCGACGACAACAACTTCTTTACCCACGAAGCGCGCACGGCGGAATTCGCCGATCGGATTAAGGACCTGTCGATCGGCTGGTGGGGCGAGGCGCGCATCGATACGCTGATGAAATACTCCGATCGGACGTGGCGGCTCATGCGCGACTCCGGCCTGAAGATGATCTTTCTCGGCGCGGAATCCGGCTCCGATGAGACGCTGCGGCGCATGAACAAAGGCGGCGCGGCTTCGACTGAGAAAACGATCGGGCTGGCCGCGAAACTCAAAGAGTATGGCATCATCCCGGAAATGTCTTTCGTTTTGGGCAATCCGCCCGATCCCGACGAGGATGTCGCGCGCACGATCGACTTCATCCGCCGCGTGAAGCGCGTCAACCCCGCGACGGAAATCATCATGTATGTTTATACGCCCGTGCCGCTGGCGGGTGAGCTGTACGAGCAGGCCAAAGCTCAGGGCTTTGCGTTTCCGGCCACGCTCGAAGACTGGATCAGCCCGGCCTGGCGCGAGTTTTCGCAGCGGCGCAGCCTGGTGATGCCGTGGCTGCACGATCCGGTGCGGCGCAAAATGCGGGATTTTCAGTGGGTGCTGAATGCCTATTATCCGACGACGACGGACGTGACGATGTCGCCGCTGAAGCGCGTGACGCTGCGCGCCCTGAGCGCGTGGCGGTATCATCTGCGTTGGTACGCGTTCCCGATTGAACTGCGCGCCGCCCAGCGGTTGCTGCCTTATCAACGGCCCGAAACCAGCGGCTTCTGATGCCCCGATCATGTCCCCGCGTGTGATCATCTTCGGCCTCGACGGCGCGACCTTTGATCTGGTGCGCCCGTGGGCGGCGGCCGGTTACCTGCCGACGTTGAACGATCTGATGCAGCGCGGCGTCTGCAGCGATCTCGAATCGACGCTGCCGCCGTTGACGGCGGCCGCCTGGCCCAGTTTTTTGACGGGCAAAAACCCCGGCAAACACGGCGTTTTTGACTTCTTTCGCCGGCCGGCCGGCGAACTGACGTTTGCCACGGCGCAGCACATCGATGGCCGCTGGTGGGTGGAGGATGCGTCCGAGGCAGGCTTGAGCGTCGGGGTGCTGAACGTGCCCATGACGCATCCGCCGCGGCCCGTCAACGGCTACATCATCCCCGGCACGCCCACGCCTGATGAGGGTCACACCACTTTTCCACGTGATGTACTGGCCGCTTACGAACGCGAACTTGGCGCGTATCGCGTCACGCCGCGCGTTGTGTATGAGCCGGGCAAAGACCTGGAATTTTGCGCCGCGCTGCACGAATTGATCGATCTGCAGACGCGCTATGCACTTCGGCTGATGGTCGATCGGCCAACCGATGTGTTCATGCTGCACTTCCTGGCGACGGACAGCGCGCAGCACGCGCTGTGGAAACATCACGATGCGACGCATCCGTTGTACCGCGCCGATCTGGCCGCGCGCTTCGGCGCGGCGCTGCGGGCGGTGTTTGAGCACGTCGATCGTTCCATCGCGCAGGTATTGGCGCAGGCCGCGCCAGACGCTCACGTCATCGTCATGAGCGATCACGGCTTCGGCCCGCTGCATCGTACGGTCAATCTCAACAACTATTTCATCGATCAGGGATTGTTGGCGCTCAAGCCGGATCGCGCGGTGCGAGCGCGGGCATGGGCGTTCCGGCACGATCTCGATCTGGCGCTGCCGTGGAAGATCATGCGCCGCCTGCGGATTACATGGCGGCTGGGGCAGGTGGGCCGGGCAGTGCGCGCGTG
Organism: uncultured Anaerolineae bacterium; assembly: GCA_964550855.1. Taxonomy (GTDB): domain Bacteria; phylum Chloroflexota; class Anaerolineae; order Fen-1058; family Fen-1058; genus JAGOBP01. The sequence continues at coordinate 13,049 of CAZKBQ010000014.1, read as the reverse complement.
GTCGCAGCGCAAACTACTGACCTATGCTGATGTGGACTGGAGCCGCACCGTGGTTTATTCGTGGGGCCACATCGGGCAGCTGTACCTCAACTTGAAAGGACGCGAGCCGCACGGCTGTGTTGAACCGGGTGATTATCTGCGCGTGCGCGAGCGAGTTGCCGCCGTGCTTGAATCATGGCGCGACGCGGCTGGCAGGCCGATCGTGGACGCGATCATTCCGCGCGAAGCCGCCGCGCACGGACCGCACATGGCTGAAGGCCCCGACCTGCAGCTGATCATGGACGGCTATCGTACGCAGGCGTATCCGTTGTTTGCGGCCGACGGGCGCGTGTTTGCGAAGCGCGTGCCCGGCGAGTCGGGGTCGCATCGCCGGCACGGCCTGCTCATCGCGCGCGGGCCCGATCTGGCGTCGGCAAAGACGATCACGGGCGCGCGGCTGATCGATCTCGCGCCGACGATCCTGCAGCTGCTCAACGTCCCACTGCCGGCCGATTATGATGGGCGCGTCCTGACCGATCTGCTGGCACATTCACCGCTTATTCGCTACCAGCCAGAGCGGGTTTCACCGCCGGTCGCGGCCGGCGACGCTTTGTCGCACGAGCAAAACCGCATCATCGCCGAGCGCCTGCGGGCGCTGGGTTACCTGGGGTGAGGCGTGCGCCGATTGCAGCGGTGGCGTCAATCGAAACACGGGCGGCGGCTTGAGTTGATCGGCGTCAACTCGGCCAACTCGCTGCTGCTGCCGGTCTTCAACACGCTCGTGTCGATCCTGGTGGTGCGGCTGGCCTCCGCCGAATTGTGGGGCGAGTTCGTGACGGTGATGCTGGTTGTGCAGCTGGGCACGCACCTCATCGCGTGGGGCAACCGCGAGTTTTTGCTGCGCGCCTTCAGCCGCGAGCCGGCCCGCCTCGCAGCCGCGTGGCAATCGAGCCTGCTGACGCGCGTGCTGCTGTTCCTGCCGTATGCCGCACTCGTGTTGCTGGCGCAATGGCCCATCGGGCGCACTGCCGCCGTGCTCGTCTGGAGCGCGGCGTTTGTGATCTATCAATCGCACGAGGCCGTCATCGTTTATCGGCGCGCATTCGGCTTTTCGCTGGTCGTCGAGTCGATCGGGTTTGGCGGGTTGCTGGCCGCCATCGCCGTGACGCCTCCGACGTTGACTGTCGATCAACTGATCGTGTTTTTTGCGGCGATGTACGTCTTCAAAGCGGCGGCGCTGCTGTGGCATTTTCGCTCGACCACGCTGAACGACGCGGCCGGTGCGGGGCGACGCATCAACGTCCATTACTTCGGCCAGGCACTGCCGTTTCTGCTGGTGGGATTGGCCGGCCTGGTTCACTCGCGAATCGATCTGTATAGCGTGAGCGCGCTGCTGTCGCCGTCGGATGTGGGCCGTTACGAGATTTTCAGCGGCTTCCTGCTGTACGGTCAGGCGGCCGCGAGCTTTATTTTGCTGCCGTTTGTGCGGAGCCTGTATCGCCTGAATTACGCCGCCATCATGCAGCTCGCCCGGCGGTTGTTCACGGTCGGCGCGCTGGTGCTTGTGCCATTCCTCGCCGTCGTCGCCGGACTGCTGCGCGTGATCTATCACTTCGATTTTGCGCCCGTGTTTTACGTATTCGGCGGCCTGTATATCCTGCCGATGTATTTTTACGCGCCCATCATCTATGCGTTATACAAGGGCAACCGGCCATCGACCGTGCTGGCGATCAACGTCGCGGGCCTCACGCTCAAACTGGCGCTCAACCTGATCCTGCTGCCGCGGCTGGGCCTGTTGGGCGCGGTGATCTCGGTGGGCGCTGTGCAATGGCTGATCCTGGCCGCGTACTGGTTGCGCGGCCGTCGCCTGCTGCGCGGGGTTGACACCGGCCTGGCGGTGGAAGTGGCATGAGAACGTGCCGCGGCGATCGCTGGATCGCGTTGGGTTTGCTGGCCGTCGCGCTGGCGGTGCGCTGGCTGCTGCTGGCGCGGCAGCCGTTTGATGGATTGTACGGGCAGGATGCGTTTGCCTATTACGATTATGCCGTGACGCTGCACGCGAATCTGCTGCAAAACCAGCCCGTGCCGGCCTTCTTCTGGCCGATCGGTTTTCCGCTCCAAATGGTGTTGATGATGTCCGTGCTGGGCGTGTCGCCGGCGGCCGCGCAGCTGGTCAGCGTGATCGCGGGCGCGCTCATCGCGCCGTTGACGTACGCGCTGGCGCGCGAAGTCCTGGGTGAGGGCGCCCGCCGGGCCGCGCTGATCGCCGGCCTCATCGTTGCCATCGGCGGCCAGCTGCTGATCTCCAGCCTGTCGATCATGAGCGACGCGACCGCGTTGATGTGGGCCACCGCCTCGGCGTGGCTGGTGGTGCGCTATGCGCGCACCCGGCGATCGACGACGCTGCTGCTGGCGGTGATTGCCTTGTCGGCGGCCGTGGTCACCCGCTGGGCGATGGCGCTGCTGGCCGGGCCGTGGGCACTGGCCGGGCTGGCCGTGTGGCGCGCCCACTGGCCGCAGATCGGTCCGCGCCGCGCCGCCGGTCTGATCTTAGTGACGACCCTTATCGGCGGCCTCGTGGCCGGCGGGCCGCTGACGGCCGGTTCGCACACCGGCGATTTGCAGGTGGTGGGCTGGGAGCCGCTCAACGCGCTGCGCCGCGACGTGGTCAACCGTGACGGCGTATTCCACTACGAGCTGCCGATGGGCCTGTACTACGCTCAGCCGCCGGCGCACCCGGCCTTCATTTTCCCGCTGTTTTTGCCGTTCCTGTTGATCGGGCTGGGGTCGATGCGCCGCCTGAGTGTTCCGGCGCGCTGCGTGCTGATCGGCTGGCCGCTGATTGTATACGGATTTTTGATCGGCATCGCGTGGCAGAACCCGCGCTTCATGCTGCCGCTGCTGCCGCCGCTGACGGTCTGGGTCGCCGCCGGGATCGATCGGGTGGGGCGGCTCGATCGACGCCGGCGATGGATTACGGCTGCGATCGTCGTCGCCGGTCTGATCGGTTCGTCGGCCTGGGGTGTGCGCGTGGTCGATAACTTTATCGATCGTAAGAACGCCGATCTGGCGGTGGTCGGCCAACTCGATTGGTTGGTGCCGCCCGACGGTACGCTGCTGGCGTTTGGCCTTACGGCCACGGCGCGGTACTACTCAGATCGGCGGGTGATCGAGTTGTTTAATCTGGACGAAGTCGCGTTGGGCCGCGTGGTTCAATCGGGTGCGCCGCTGTACCTGCTGATCGATCCAATCAATGTCGAGACACAGTGGGCAGACAAATCGCCCGCACTGAATTATCATTGGCTGCGCGCCCACGCCCGTCTGGAAGAGGTTGCCGACATGCCGCCTTATCGATTGTTTCGCGTCGTCCGATCATGAGAGTCGGCTGGATCGTGCCCGGCTTTAGCGGTGATGAAGCCGATTGGTGCATTCCCGCGCTGCTGGACCTGGCGCGTGAGATCGCGCCGCGCTGCGATCTGCACATCGTGGCGCTGCACTATCCGTTTCGGCGCGACGTGTATCGCGTGTACGGCGCGACGGTTCACAGTCTGGGCGGCGCGAGCCGTGGCGGGGTGCACACGCCGCTCGTGTGGCGTGAGGCCGTCCGCGTGATCCAGTCGCTGCAGCCCGATGTGCTGCACGCCTTCTGGGCCTACGAGCCGGGCGTGATCGCCGCGTGGCTGGCGGCGCGCATTCCCGCCATCGTGCATCTGGCGGGCGGCGAATTGATCGATCTGCCGGAGATTGGCTATGGTCTGCGCGGCAGGCGGCACGCGCGCTGGCTCATGCGTTGGGCGCTCAATCGCGCGCGCCTCGTGACGGCGGGCTCGCGGTATCTGATGGACCTGGCCGCGGACTTCACGGGCGGGCGCGAGATCGCGTTCGCGCCGCTGGGGGTCGATCGGGCGCTGTTTCAGCCGCGCCGCGCCCCGCCGTCACAAGTAGTTCTACTGAGCGTCGCGTCGCTGGAGCCGGTGAAAGATCAAGCCAGGTTGCTGCGGGCCTTTAAGCGCGTGAGTGACAGCGCGCCGGACGCGCGCCTGGTTGTGGCGGGGCGGGGGCAATTGGCGGACGAGCTGCGCGCTTTGAGCGATCAACTGGGCGTGAGCGCACGTGTAACCTTTACGGGCGAAATCCCGCACGAGCGCTTGCCCGATCTGTACCGCACGGCGGCCGTGTTTGTGCAGTCCTCGCGGCACGAAGCGCAGGGCATGGCGGCGCTGGAAGCGGCGGCGTGCGGCGTGCCCTTGATCGGCACCGCGGTGGGCGTCATCGCCGATCTGGCGCCCGGGGCCGCCATCGCCACGCCCGTCGGCGATGACGTATCGCTGGCGCAGGCCATCAGCGGTGTGCTGCGCGATCCGGCGCGGCGCGCGCAGCTCAGCCGGGCAGCCGGCATCGCGATCGAACAGACCTACGTCTTGACGCGCGCGGTCGATCGGGCGATGATGATGTACGAGATGTTGATGAGCGAACACTGAAGTGTGAACCGCGGGCGGCCGGCGCGTGACCGATCGGGCCACCCGCCGACCGATCGGCCGACCCATCCATCCTTGACTCATCGACCGTTGTTGCTCTCCCTTAGTCGGCTGGCGCTGCTGGGCGCGCTGTTTTTCTCGCCGTGGATGCTGGCGTGGTCGCTGGCGCTGCCCAACCTCGACGCGGCCAGCGTGCCCAACGTTGCCAATGTGCCCAAGCTGCGCCCGGCCGATGTCCTGGCCGCGCTGGCGATTGGCAGCTACGTGCTGGCCGGCTGGCCGCGCCGCGCGCGGCTGTTCGCGCCCGCCACGCGCCTTTGGTCGGCGACGCTGATTGCGCTGGCGGTCTGGGCCGCTGCGTCCATCGTCTGGGCGGGACACCGCGAACTGGCCGTGGTCTTTGCGCTGCGACTGGCGTTGTGGGTTGTGCTGGCGCTGCGCGTGGCGAGCGATCCGCCGTCGCTGCGAGCGATGGCCGGCGTGATGCTGGCCGGAATGGCACTCAATGCGCTCGTCGGCGTGGCACAATTTCTGCGGCAGCACGCGGTAGGCCTGACGTGGCTGGGCGAACTGCCGATCGATTTGTCGTATCCGAACGTGAGCGTGGTTGGCGGGACGGATGCGCCGCTCATCCGGCTGTATGGGCTGAGCGGCCATCCCAACGTGATGGGCGGTTTTCTGGCCGTCGGGCTGCTGCTGGGCGGCAGCCTGCTGGACGACTCGCGCCGTGGCACGCGCCGGGCCGCGCGCGCGGCCTGGCTGCTGGGCTTAGTGGCACTGCTGATGACGTTCTCGCGCTCGGCCTGGCTGGGGCTGCTGACGGGGGCGGTGATCATGGGCGCGCGGGCGGCCGCGCGGCACGCGCGCCTGCACGCCGTGACGCTGAGGCTGACCGGGATCGTCGCCGCCGTGCTGATCGGGTTTGGCCTCAGCTTCGCGCCCTTCCTGCTGGAGCGGCTCATGATCGATCACGTGGTGGTGGAACAAACCTCGCTGGAGCAGCGCCTCCACCAGATTGAGGTGGCGGCGCGGCTGGTGGTTGCTCATCCGGTGACGGGCGTCGGCATGGGTAATTTCAGCGTGGCCGGCAGCCAGTTGGACGGCGCGCCCATCGATTGGGTGCATAATGTGCCGCTGCTGGTGACCAGCGAACTGGGCCTCGTCGGCGCGGGGCTGTGGCTGTCTGGCATCGTCGTGGTGATGCGGCGCTCGAGCCGCGCGCCGGCCAATGTTGCCGCCGCCGTGGCAGCGCTGCTGGTGGTGATGCTGTTTGACCACTACGCCTGGACATCGTCACAGGGCGTTTACCTGTGGGCGATGGTGAGCGGGTGGGTGCTGGCGGGGTCAGAACGAGACTTTCAAGATCAGATCGGCTAGCTGATCGATCGCGCGCGAGAAAGCCGATTGTGGATCACGCTGGTAAAACGGTGGACCGGGGTTGAGCAGGTCTTCGCGCTCCGAGCGGCCGTTGGGAATCTGCGCGTGCAGCGACACACCCAGGCGCGCGGCCAGCGCGTCGGCCGAGATGGTGCCGCCGGCCGCGTGATTAAGCACAAACCAGACGATGTGATCCTGCCGGGCCGCCGTGTGCGCGATTTGCACGGCGCGCCGAATGGACACGGCGTCCGGCGCGATGACAATCAGGTTCATGCCGTCGCCGCGCGAGACCAGCGGCGGCTCTTCCCATGAGAAGAACGCACCTCCATCGATTAGCGCGTAATCGGCGTTGAACAACGCCGTCTTGAGGATGCCGCTCAGCGCTTTGCGCGTCATGAGCTGCACCAGGCCGGGATTGGTGGAACCGGGCACCACCCACAGCCCGGGCGTGATTTCCAGCGACAGGTTTTTGAGCGTGTGATCGTCCACCGACTGTGACTGTGTCAGCAGGTATTCCAGTGAACGCACTTCGGCTGCACCCAGCATCAGGCAGACATCGCCCAACGGACGCTGCCAGTCCAGGACGAAGGTGCGCTGATGCTGACCCTGCTGCAGGGCCAACGCCAGATTCACCGTCAGCGTGGTGGTGCCCACCCCCGGCTTGCTGCCGAAGACGGCCACGGTGCGGCCCTGCAGCACCGTCGCCGGCCGCAGGTGAGCTTCGATGCGGGCCAGGAGCTCGCCGGTCTTGACCGGCTTGGTGATATAGTCGTTGCCGCCGCCGCGCAGGCCGCGGATCTTGGCTTCGGTGGCGTCGGTGGCCGAGAGAAAAACGATGGGCACGCTGCCGCTATCGGGCAGGCGGCGAATCTGCTGGGTGGCCACAAAGCCATCGATGCCGGGCAGCATCACATCCATCAGGATCAGATCGGGCTTCTCGTCGCGGGCGCGCTCGATGCCCAACTCACCGGTGGAAGCGGTGACCACGTCATACTGCGCGCGCCGCAGGATCAGTTCAACCAGTTTCAGCAGATTGGGGTCATCGTCGACGACGAGGATTTTCTTGCCGGCCATTGTGCCCGCCTGGTTGCAGGATTCAAACAAGTTTACATCAACCTGCGTGAAAATCAAAATGAATCGGCGGTATAATGGCCGGAATCACCTGAAGACTTCCCTTGGAGGGGCACATGGTTCATTACACCAGTCTGGGGCACGCCGAAGCACGGCAGGCGATTGACGCGATTGCCGCCGAGCTGGGACGACGCGGACAGGCGGCGGTGATCGCCGTGGCCGATGCGCACGGCGAGCTGATCGCGCTGCTGCGGCTGGACGGCGCGCCGCTGGCGTCGATCACCATCGCGGCCAACAAGGCCTGGACGGCGGCGCGCGAGCGCAAGCCGAGCCGCGAACTGGGCCAGGCGGCGCGCGATCCCGAGACGGGCTTTGATATGGCTTATTACGGCGACCGACGCTACATCGGGTGGGGCGGCGGCCTGCCGGTCACGATCGCCGGGCAGGTGGTGGGCGCGGTGGCGGTGAGCGGCCTGCCGGAAATGGTGGACATCGAGGTGGCGCAGATCGGCGTGACCGCGATCCTGGCCGCGCTGTCGAAATAGGGAGCAGCCCGATGTCGCGGGGGCAGGCTCGGCTCTGGCGCAGATCGGGTTGAGCGGTGGGGTATAATCAACGTGCGCTTTATCAGTGGCGCACTGCGGGGCGGCGCACTCGCCGCTGGAGACAACTTGCATGGCAATTGAACTGAAGACGCCCCAGCAGATCGCGGCGATGCGCGAGGCAGGACGACTGGTGGCCGAGACGTATGAAGTGCTGCGCGAGCATGTGGTGCCCGGCGTCAGCACCCTGGACCTTGATCGCATCGCCGAGGAATTCATCCGCAAGCACGGCGCCACGCCTGTGTACAAAGGCTATCTGCCCCGTGGGGCGCGCGGCATCCCGCCGTTTCCGGCCACCATCTGCGCGTCGGTCAACGACGTGATCTGCCACGGCATTCCCAACGCCAGACAGGTCTTGAAGGCAGGCGACATCATCGGCGTGGACATCGGCGTGTTGTTCAAAGGGTGGTGCGGCGATGCCTGCCTGACCTATGCGGTGGGCGCAGTTGCCCCGGAAACGCAGCGTCTGCTGGACGTGGCCAAACGCTCCCTCGAGTTGGGCATTGAGCAGGCGCGCGACGGCGGGCGGCTGGGCGACATCGGCTACGCCATTCAGCACTACGTGGAAAGCCAGGGTTTTTCGGTGGTGCGCGAATACACGGGGCACGGCGTGGGCCGCACGCTGCACGAAGCGCCCACCGTCCTGCATCACGGGCAGCGCGGCAGCGGCATGAAGCTGCGCACCGGCATGGTGTTCACCATCGAACCGATGATCAATGCCGGCCGCCCCGAGACGCAGCTCATGGCCGATCACTGGGCTGTGCGCACCGCCGACGGTTCGCTGTCCGCGCAGTTCGAGCACTCACTGGCGATTACGCCCGCGGGGCCGGAAATCCTGACGCGACTGTGAGCACTGCCGCGCGCACCACGGCCGCGTAATCGTCGCGGCGCGAGGCATAGATCAACCCGGGATCGCCTTCGATCAGCGCCGTCTGATCGGAGGCGATGTCATGACGCGCGGCAGTGTATCGCACCAGCAGCGGCGCAGACGCCGGCACTACCGGGCCCTGTTCCACAATCAGGCCGAAGCGCGGATCGTTTTGCCCGGGGACAGCTTCATACGGATGGAACAGCTGCATCTCCGCATACCGCGCAAACGTGTCTGCCACCCCCCGATCGATCTTCACGCTGAACGTCACCGCGTCGGCGCCGAACGCTTCACGCGCGGCGCGGGCATAGGCCGGCGCGCTCGGGCCGAGATGGCCGAAGCGCGCGTCGAAGACCAGCAGCCGATCGGCCGGGATGTAGGCCGCAATCCGTTCCAGCGCGATAACGCCCGCCGCGCCGTCGGCCAGAAAATAAGCTGGATCGAGCACATAGCCGCACACCACATCGCGCGTGGCGTCGATGATCGATCGCGCAAACGGCAGCAGCGGATCGTCGACGCGGGCCAGCGGCAGCGGCATCCGGCCGACCGTCAGATCGAGGCGCAGCACCAGGCGCGAACCGGTTTGACGCTGGGCCTGGGCGAGTTTCTCCGGGAAGAACATGCCCCAAGTGTAGATCAGCCGACAGACGTGTCAAGCTGAGCGCCAAAACCCTCCTCGGTTGTTGCCGCACCGTAACCGTCGTGCTATAATCGGCGCCGTGACTGCGGCGACTTCTGTCATGGAATGTCGCCGCAGATCATGGAAAGCCAGAGTGCGCATGTGGCGTAAACCTCAATTATGGCTGGGTCTGGTCATCAGTGCGCTGGCGCTGTGGCTGGCGTTTCGCGGCATCGATTGGCCGGCGGCGGCCGCCAGCCTGCGGGATGCTCAGTATATCTACTTAATCCCGGCGGCGGCGGCGCTGCTGCTGGCCATGGCGGTGCGCGCCGAGCGGTGGCGCTGGCTGTACGGCGACCGGCGCCGCCTGCCGTTTGCGCGCGCGTTCGGGCCGCTGTGCATCGGCTACTTCGTCAGCAACACGTTTCCGCTTCGGCTGGGCGAAGTGGCGCGTACCCTGTTTGTGACGCGCGACCGGCGTGTGACCATCGCCCACACGGCGTCCACCATTGTGGTGGAACACGTGTTGGACGTGCTGGTGGTGCTGGGCCTGCTGCTGGGCCTGCTGGCCGCCCGCGCCGTGCCGCTGCCCGACTGGGCGGCCCAGGGGGCGGCGCTGTCGGCCGTGCTGTTCGGCGGGGCGCTGGTGGTCATGCTGATCGCCGTCTGGCAGCGGCGGCGCGTGGAACACTGGGCCGAAGCGGCGCTCGATCGGATTCCGCGCCTGCACACGGCCAGCTGGGTACGGCGCTTGGGGCAGGTGCTGGACGGCTTTGCCGTGTTGCGGCCCGGCGCGCCGTTGATCGTGATCATCGGCCTGTCGGTGGCGGCCTGGCTGATCTCGGCGGTGACGTTTCAACTGGCGCTGCGCGCCTTTGTGCCGGATCCGCAGTTCATCGTATCGCTGTTCGTCACGATCATCACCACCTTTGCGCTGCTGCTGCCGGCTTCGCCCGGCTCGCTGGGTGTGATGCAGGGCGCCATCGTCCTGTCGTTGGGGCTGTTCGGTTTGCCCCAGGCTCAGGCCTTTAGCTTTGCCATTGTGTTTCACGTCATGGAGATTATCGTCATGGATGCGGCCGGGCTGGTGGCCCTGTGGCGCGAAGCCGGCTCGTGGGCGTCGATGAAGCTGCAGCTGCGTTCGGTTGCGTCGGCGGTGGAACAGCCCCTGGCGGCCGATGACCCATCGGCGGCGGAGAATCCATCGGCATGAAAGTGCTGATCGCTCTCACGTATTATCGGCCGCACACCAGTGGTCTGACCATTTACGTTGAGCGGCTGGCGCGCGCGCTGGCCGGGCGCGGCCATCAAGTCACCGTGTTGACCTCGCAGTACGACGCAGCGCTCCCGCGCGAGGAACACCTGCACGGCGTCACGGTGGTGCGCGTGCCGGTGGCCTTCCGCGTGAGCAAGGGCGTCATCATGCCGACGATTGGGCTGGTGGCCACGCGGCTGGTGCCCCGGCACGATGTGCTGAGCCTGCATCTGCCGCAGCTGGACGCCAGCGGCATCGCTGCGCGCGGCCGGCTGATGAAGAAGCCGGTCGTCTTGACGTATCACAGCGATCTCACGCTGCCGCCGGGCCTTTTTAACCGCGTGGTCGATCGCGGCGTGTTTCTGAGCAACGTTCTGGCGGCGCGGCTGTCGGATCTCATCGTCGCGTACACCACCGATTTTGCCGCGCACTCACCCTTCCTCTCGCGTTATCTGAACAAGGTGCGCGTCATCGCGCCGCCCGTCCATGTCCACACGCCGTCGCCCGCGGAGATCGCGGCGTTTCGCGCGCGGTGGAATCCCGACGGGCAGCGCGTGATCGGCATGGCGACCCGGCTGGCTGCCGAGAAAGGCGTGGAGTATTTGCTGGGCGCCTTGCCTCGCATCCGCGCCGCGTTTCCCGATACGCGCGTCCTGTTTGCCGGGCAATATCAGAACGTGCTGGGCGAAGAGTCCTATGCGCGCCGATTGATGCCCCTGATCGCCGCCGAGGGCGATCGGTGGAGTTTTCTGGGAAATCTCGATCAGACGCAGATTGCGGCGTTTTTCGCCAACCTCGACACGCTGGTGGTGCCCAGCATCAACTCCACCGAGACCTTTGGCCTGGTGCAGGTTGAAAGCATGTTGCTGGGCACGCCGTCCATCGCCAGCGATCTGCCCGGGGTGCGCCAGCCCGTGAAGATGACGGGCATGGGTGAGGTGGTGCCGGTGGGCGACAGCGCGGCTTTGGCCGACGCCGTCATCCGCGTGCTGAGCGATCGCGCCCGATACGTGCGGCCGCGCGCCGACATCGAGGCGTTATTCAGCACCGAGCGCACAGCCGAACTGTACGAGCAACTGTTTGACGATCTGCTGGCGCGGCGCTCGCCGGCCGCGGCGCGTTCCAAAGCGGCCACCGGGCGCTAGCGGTGTTCAGGCGGTCTTAAGCATTCTGCAGTAGATTGAGTTCGATCATGTCTCGCCCACGCGTGCGGATGGCGGTGCAGCTGGCAGCCGGTCTGGCCCTGGCCGGACTGGGACATTACTATGTCTCCGCGCTGCGCGATGTGTACCCGCTGGACGGCTGGCTGTTTTACGCCGGGGCGGCTTTCTTGTTGGTGCGCGTCTGGCGAGACGTTCGCGGCGAACCCAACCCCGCCTGGGCCGCGCTGGTTGAATCGATCGGCGCGGCGTGGCGCGCGGTGGCGGACGCGCTGCGCGTCACCGGCGCGGCCCTCGGCGAATTGGCGCCCCGATTGTCGTTGCGCACGGTCGCCGTCGCTGCGATTACGCTAAATGTCGTTGCGGCGCTGGCCGCGGTGTTCGCGCCGTCGGCTGATTGGGTATGGTCGATCGCCTGGGTGCTGTCGATTGCCATCGGCCTGGCGGCTATGATGACGCGCACGCGGTGGTGGCCGCAGCTCTTCACGGCGCGCCCAATCACTGAATCCGCAGCCGATGTTGAGGCGGCTGCGCCCGCCTTACTGGAAGCGCCGGCGGTTCATTCTCGCCCCAATCCGATCGGCTTAGCTGGCTCGATCGGGTTGTTGATGGCCGGCCAATTGGTGATCAACTCCGCGCGGCCTGGCGGCGGATCGCCCGCGCTGCCAATCCTCTCGCCGCTGGTCGATGGCTTGCAGCTGAACCTGCCCATCGACGGCACGTTGATCGTGGCCGGTTGGCTGCTCAGTCTGGTCGGCGTGATCGGTCTGGCGTGGATGACGCGCCGCAGCCTGTTGAGTGATGAGCCGGTGATGCCCCTTCGGCCGGCGCAGACCGGCGGCCGAGCTGTGGATTGGCGCTGGCTGCTGGCGGGGCTGGCCGGCCTGGGGCTGAGCGTGTACGTGACGCGTGGCGCCGCCACCACCTTCGGCGGCTGGACGGGTGTGGGGCCGTGGCTGATCGGGTTGACGTTGATGGCCGTCGGTTGGTGGCACGTCGATCGGGTGCGCGGCGTCCGGCTGTCGATCAAGATCGATCGAATCGAAGCGATTGCGCTGGGCGTCGCGTGGATCGCGGCGCTGGGCGTGCTGCTGTACCGGATCGGCGATGTGCCGGCCACGTTGTGGGGCGATGAAGGCGCATACTTTGTGGCGGCGCGCGACATCTCGCGGCAGGCCGTTGTGCCGGATGTCTTTGGTCTGGGCGCATACGCACTGCCGATGGGCGGTTCGATCTATCAGGCTGTCTGGATCGAACTATTCGGCGAGAATGTCACGGCGTGGCGACTGGCCTCGGCTGTTGGCGTGTGGGCGGCGCTGATTCCGCTGTATTTTCTGGCGCGTTCGACGTTGGGCAAACGCGCCGCCTGGTTGTCGCTGGCATTCATGGTCGCTTCGCCGTACGTGCTGACGTATGCGCGCCTCGGCTATACCACGGCGCTGTCGCTGGCGCCGGTGGTGGCAGCGGCCGCGCTGATGTGGGCGGCGGTGCGGCGCGGCAGCGGCCTGTATGGTTTTGCGGCGGGCGTGGCCGCGGGCGCGGGTTTTCTGCTGCACCCTTCGGCGCGATTTGGCGTCTTGCTGCTGGCGGCGTGGCTGGTCTGGCTGGGGCTGACGCGCACCGTGCAGGGAAAGAGTGTA
>CAZKBQ010000013.1:50581-86076 GCA_964550855.1 uncultured Anaerolineae bacterium | reverse complement strand
GTTCAGCACGGCCGACGACAACCAGACCGCGGTGGACATCCACGTGCTGCAGGGCGAGCGCCCGATGGCGGCCGACAACATGACGCTGGGCCGCTTCCGGCTGGAGGGCATCCCGCCTGCGCCACGGGGCCTGCCGCAAATCGAGGTGACCTTCGACATCGACGCCAACGGCATCCTGAACGTGACGGCGAAGGATAAGGCCACCGGCAAGGAACAGCAGATCAAGATCACGGCGTCCACCAACCTGTCCAAGAGCGACGTGGAACGCATGGTGCAGGACGCGCAGCGCAATGCCAGCGAAGACAATCGCCGCCGCGAGGTGATTCAGGCGCGCAATGAGGCCGATACCATCATCTATCAGGCTGAAAAGAGCCTGCGCGATCTGGGCGATAAAGTCAGCTCGACCGATCGGGAAAAAGTGGAAGCCAAGATCCGCGATCTCAAGAGCGCGATGAACGGCGACAACGTGCAGCAGATCCGATCGCTAATCAACGATCTGCAGCAGGCGACGATGGCGGTAGGACAGAACATGTATCAGGGCTACAGCGGGGGCAGCACCGGCCCGCGGCCCAATGAACCTACGCCGCCCGATGGCGATGTCGTCGAAGGCGAGTTCCGCCAGGTATAAGCGCCACCGGTTAAACGCCGGATGATATAATTCCATCAACCCTGTCCGCACGGTCGGGGTTGATGGAATTTGTCACTGGGTAGGTGGAGGTAACAATGTTTTTCTTTGATCCAATGTACTTCGTATTCCTGCTGCCGGCACTGCTGCTGTCGCTGTGGGCGCAGGCCAAAGTGCAGGGCGCCTATGCCAAGTGGTTGCAGGTGCCCAACCGGCGCGGCATCAACGGCGTGGACGCGGCGCGCCAGCTGCTGAGCGACGGGCAGATCATCGACGTAGGCATCGAGGGCATTCCGGGCAAGTTGACCGATCACTATGATCCGCGCGCCAAGATGCTGCGTTTAAGCCAGGACGTGGCCAACGGCCGCTCGGTGGCGTCGCTGGCCATCGTGGCGCACGAAGTGGGTCACGCGGTGCAGGACGCCACGGATTATGGCCCGTTGAAGCTGCGCGGCGCCATCGTGCCTGCCGTGCAGATCGGGTCGTGGGTGGGGCCGGCTATGTTCTTCATCGGCCTGCTGCTCAACCTGACTTCACTGGCCTGGGTGGGTCTGATCCTGTTTGCGGGCACTACCGTCTTTTCACTCATCACGCTGCCGGTGGAGCTCAACGCTTCGTCGCGTGCCCTGGTGATGCTGCGCAACACCGGCCTGGTGACCAGCGACGAAGAGGCGCGCGGCGCGAAGTCGGTGCTGGATGCGGCCGCGCTGACTTACGTGGCCGCGCTCGTCCAGTCGATCATGACGATGCTGTACTACGTGTCTCTTCTGAGCAACGATCGCCGCCGCTAACACCGACCCGACTTGAAAACTCCCGCCGTTGACTCGACGGGAGGTTTTTTGTTGAGCCTGGGATTTGTCCAATTCTTGACAAATCGCCTAAGCCGTAATAGAATTCGCCCACTTCCAAGGCTCACCTCGCTTAGGCGAGGTATCTTTTTATAGCAGGGAGGTGGTCAGGTTAGTCCACAAGCTTGACCGATCGGCGGGGGCGAACGGGTTGACCACCCTTTCGGTTGAACGCACCTCGCACCGTATGCCTCTGGCTATTCCCCATCAGAGGCCGAGCCGCATCGATTCTTTTCAGGAGGAGAATCCAAATGAAGTCCACCAAGTTGGTTGTAACGCTGTTGGTCGTAGTCGGCGTCTTGCTGGCAGCCTGCCAGCCCGCGGCCGCTCCGGCCCAACCCGCCCAGCCGGCGCAACCGGCGCAGCCGGCGCAACCCGCGCAGCCGGCCCAACCGGCGGCTGGCGGCACCATCAAGATCGTCTCCAGCCTTCCGCTGACGGGCGCTTCGCTGACCCAGACCGACACGATTGTGAAGTCAATTCAGCTCAAGCTCAAGCAGATCAACAACGAGGTCTGCGGCGGCAAGTATAAGGTAGTGTACGAGTCGCTCGACGACGCCTCGGCGGCGCTGGGCAAGTGGGACCCGGCGGTTGAGACCGAGAACGCCAACAAGGCCGTGGCCGACAAGTCGGTGGTGGCTTACATCGGCACGTTCAACTCGGGCGCTGCGGCGCTGTCGATCCCGATTTTGAATCAGGCCGACCTGGTGATGGTCTCGCCGGCCAACACGTATTCTGGCCTGACTAAGGAAGTGGGCGCCGATGTGAAGAAGGGCGAACCCGGCATCTACTACCCGACCGGCAAGCGCACTTACGCGCGCGTCGTGGCGGCTGACGACATTCAGGGCGCGGTGGCGGCCAGCTGGGCCAAGAGCCTGGGCGTGCAAACTGTGTACATTCTGGACGACGCCGAGCTGTACGGCAAGGGCGTGGCCGATGTGTTCAACGCGACTGCCCAGAAGATCGGCCTGAAGGTGTTGGGCCAGGAGTCCATCGACCCGAAGGCAGCCGACTACAAGGCGCTGATGACCAAGATCGCCTCCAGCAACGGCGGCAATCCGCCCGACATGATCTATGTGGGCATGGTGGTTGACAACAACGCAGCCCAGTTGCTCAAGGACAAAGTGGGCGCGATGGGTGACAACACCAAGGTCAAGTACATGGGGCCGGACGGCATCCAGACCCAGGCCTTCATCGACGGTGCAGGCGCGGATGTGGCCGAGGGCGTGTACGCCACCGTCGGCGGCATCCCCGTTGACAAGCTGCCGCCTGCCGGCCAGCAATACCTGAAGGACTACGCGGCCGAATACGGCCCGACCAATGAGCCGTACGCGGTTTACGGTTACGACGCCATCGGCGCCGTGATCGCCGGCATCGAGGCTGTGTGCAAGGCCGGCGGCGATCCCACCAACCGCACTGCTGTGCGCGAAGCCGTGATGGGCACCAAGAACTTCAGCGGCGCGCTGGGCACGTGGTCGTTCGACGCCAACGGTGACACCACCCTGACGGATATGACCGGTTATCAGGTCCAGGGCGGGAAGTACGTCGCCGTGGGTACGTTCAAGGCTGAGTAACGCTCGCCGACAATCCAGGTCCGATAGAAGTGGGGTAGCGACGTATGGCTGCCCCACTTCTCCATCAGCCCCCGGCAGTGCTGGGCCCTATCAGGGAGCGCGCCGATGAAAACCCTCAGAAAACTCCTGCTGGCAGCAGTCATCATCTACATCTTCCTGCTGCTCAGCCCCATCGCCGGCTTTGACATCGAACGCATCATCACGACCCTACGCGACAACCCCGCCAGCGTGATGCGCTTTTTATGGATCGGCATCGCCAACGGCGGCATTTTTGCGGTGGTGGCGCTGGGCTACACCATGGTGTACGGCATCATCCAGTTGATCAACTTCGCGCACGGCGACGTATATATGATGAGCACCTTCGCCTCGCTGACGGTGATCGCCGCGCTCGGTGCAACCAACAAGAGCGATGCCGGAGCGATCCTGGTCGCCATCCTGGCCGCGCTGATCATCGCCGTGCTGTTCGGCGGGACGCTCAACGCCGTGATTGAGCGGGCCGCCTATCGGCGGCTGCGCAACGCGCCGCGCCTGGCGCCGTTGATCTCCGCCATCGGCGTATCGCTGATCCTGCAGAATCTGGGCCAGATCTGGGCCGGCCAGGGGTATATTGAATTTCTCAAGCCCTATTACGGCACCAGCGGCGGCGCCGCGCAGAAAGCCTATCCCGATTTGCTGGGCAGCCACGATATGATTCAGATGCTGACCGGCCAGGATCTGCCGCTCAAAATTTATACTAAAGAAGTCTTCGTCGTGATCGCGGCCATTTTGTTGATGTTTGCGCTGCGCCTGTTTGTGCAGCGCACCCGGCTGGGCAAGGCGATGCGCGCCACTGCCGAGAATCGGGACGCGGCCAAGATCATGGGCATCAACATTGACCGCATCATCGCCATTACGTTCTTCATCGGCGGGGCGCTGGCCGGCGCGGCGGCCGTGCTCAACGGCCTGTATGTCAACACGGCCTGGTGGCTCATGGGCTTTCAGGCCGGGTTGCGATCGTTTACGGCGGCGGTGCTGGGTGGCATCGGCAATGTGACCGGGGCCATGCTGGGCGGCTTCCTCATCGGCATCCTCACCTCGCTCAGCGATGGCCTGCTTAACCCGGCCTGGACGCGCGCCTGGGTTTTCTCGGTGCTGGTGCTGGTGTTGATCTTCCGGCCCAACGGCCTGCTGGGCACGGGCGTGGGTCAGAAAGCCTAAAGGTGCAGCCATGACCAAAACCATCAAGCGTGGAATACTCGTCGGGTTGGCGTCCGGCTTTGTAGCGATGCTGTTCGGTGGCTGGTCGATTCTGGCCTTGTCCATCCTGGGCGGGCTGCTGTTGGGCTTTACGGCCGGGTCGCTGGGCATCGGCGGCCGCGCCCCATCCCGCCGCGATGTCGTCGTCATGGCGCTCATCTTCACAGTGTTGACGGCTATTGGCGGCATCATCTTTGACACCGGCCTGGCCGATGCGGCGGTGATGACGGATCACCCGCCCGAAGTCACCTTTCCGGCCGCCATCATCGGCATAGTGTTGGGCACGCTGGCGGCGCTGGGCATGGCGGTGGTTCAGGCCTTGCCAGACAAGCGCCAGGTGCGCAACCTGAACTACGCCGTCTTCGCAGCCGTGATCGTGATCTATCCGTTTGTCGATCAGGCGTTAAAGTTGAACTGGGCGGCCACGATCGTGTTCGCCGGCATCTACGTGTTGTTGTCGCTGGGGCTGGACGTGGTGGCGGGTTATGCCGGCCTGCTCAACCTGGGGTATGCGGCCTTCTTCGGCTTCGGCGCTTACGCCACCGCCCTGCTCTCATCCAATCAGCTCGGTGTGCACGTCAACTTCTGGCTGTTACTGTGGGTGGCGGCCGGCGTGGCGGCTTTGTTTGGGCTGGCGCTGGGCGCGCCGACGCTGGGCCTGAAGGGCGACTATATCGCCATCATCACGCTCGGCTTCGGCGAGATCGTGCCGGTGGCGTTTCAACAACTGATCAAGATTACGATCAAAGAACCGATCACGTGCCTGATCCTGCCGGCCATTCAGTCGATCGGCGGCGGCCAGCCAACGGCCCAGTGCCTGGTGCTGGCGCAAGACTTTAACCTGACCGCCGGGGTGCGCGGCATCAACCCGATCGATCGCCCGATGCTGCCGATCATCACACCGGCCGACACCGGGCTGTCCGTGATCGTCAAAGCGGCGGTGATGCTGATCTTGATCGGCTTGATCTTCTTCTTCTTCCGCCGGCACCAGCTGCGCGGCGGCATGACGCTGTGGAAGGGGTTGGTCTACGGGCTGGCAGCGGCGCTCATCGTTTTGCTGTTCGTGCCCATTCCGCACTCGGACGAAGGGCTGCTGGCCCCGATCTGGAATACCGTGCAGCCGGGGCAGTTCTCGTCGGACAATCTGCTGCCGTGGTATTTCCTGCTGCTCGCGTTGATCGGCTTTGTGATCTTCATCAAGCTGCGGCTGAAGAATTCACGACTGGGCCGCGCGTGGACGGCCATCCGTGAGGACGAACTGGCCGCCAACCAGATGGGCGTCAACCTGGTTCACACCAAGCTGACGGCCTTTGCGGTGGGCGCGGCCTTTGCCGGCCTGGCAGGCGCCTTCTATGCCGCTTACGTGTCGGCGGTGTTCCCGGACATCTTTGGCTTCGGCGCGTCCATCATCATCCTGTCGGCCATTGTGCTGGGCGGCCTGGGCAGCATCCCCGGCAACATCCTGGGCGCGATGATCATCTTTGTGGCCGACCTGCTGCTGCTCAAGCAATTTCAGAGCTTGCTCAACGGTCTGCAGACCCACGTGCTGATGCCGTCGATCACCGACAGCGCCGTGCGTGGCTTCATCCAGGCCAACCTTGACCCGGTGAAGTACCGCTTCCTGCTGCTGGGTCTGGTGCTGGTGCTGGTGATGGCCTTCCGGCCGGAAGGCCTGCTGCCCACACGCGAGCAGCGCATGCAGTTCCACGCCGAGGAACCACCCGAAGAGCCGGAAGGCAAAGCCACACCCAGCGCGGCGTAAAGGGAGACGAGGCCATGACCTATCTGCTGGAAGCAACCGGAGTGACCAAGATTTTCGGCGGTCTCACCGCCGTCAACCGGGTCAACTTTGTGATGGAGCCGGGCATGATCGCCGGCCTGATCGGGCCAAACGGCGCGGGCAAGACCACGTTCTTCAACATGATCACCGGCGTGTATCCCGTCACCAGCGGCACGATGATCTTCAACGGCACCAACATCGGCACGATGAAGCCGCACGACATCACCACCCTGGGCATCGCCCGCACCTTTCAAAACATCCGCCTGTTCCCGGCGATGACGGTGCTGGAAAACGTCATGGTCGGCTCGCACACGCGCATGAGCGCCGGCTGGCTGGCCATCACCCTGCGCACCGGCCGCATGTCTAAAGAAGAAGACCGGGTGCGCGGCCGCGCGCTGGATATGCTGGATTACGTGGGGCTGGGTCGCGCCCGCGCCGAGATGGTGGCCCGCAGCCTGCCCTACGGCGATCAGCGCCGGCTGGAGATCGCCCGCGCCCTTGCCAGCCAGCCCAAGCTGCTGCTGCTGGACGAACCGACCGCCGGCATGAATCAGAGCGAGACCGCCGACCTGACCGAATTTGTGCGCTTCGTCCGCAAGGACCTCAACCTGACGGTGCTGCTCATCGAGCACCACATGCGCGTGGTCATGGGCATCTCCGATCGGGTGAGCGTGCTCGATCACGGCGAGAAAATCGCCGAAGGCACGCCCGTCGAAATTCAAAATAACCAACAGGTCATCGAAGCCTATCTGGGCACCGGCGCAGGAGCCTAGCCATGCTCGAACTTCGCGACGTTCACACCTACTACGGCAACATTCACGCGCTCAAGGGCATTTCGTTCACCGTCGGCGACGGCGAGATCGTCACGCTCATCGGCGCCAACGGCGCGGGCAAGAGCACCACGCTGCGCACCATTCAGGGCCTCAACCGGCCGCGGCAGGGTTCAGTCATCCTGAACGGCGTGGCGCTGGAACAACTGCCCACCGATCAGATCGTGGCGCACGGCGTGTCGCAGGCGCCCGAAGGCCGCCAGATCTTCCCGCGCATGACGGTGCTGGAAAACCTGGAAATGGGCGCGTATCAGCGCAAGGACAAAGAAGGCATTCAGAAAGATCTGAACCGCGTCTTTGAACTGTTCCCGCGCCTCAAGGAACGCGTCCGCCAGGCCGGCGGCACGTTGTCGGGCGGCGAGCAGCAGATGCTGGCCATGGCCCGCGCCATGATGGCCCGCCCCAAAGTGCTAATGCTGGACGAGCCGTCCATGGGTCTGGCCCCCATCTTGGTGGAGCAAATCTTCGAGATCATCAAAGAGATCAACAGCCAGGGCACCACCATTCTGCTGGTGGAGCAGAACGCCATGATGGCGCTGGCGGTGGCCACGCGCGGCTACGTGCTGGAGACCGGCCGCATCGTGCTGCAGGGCACCGCCGACGAACTCAAGAACAACAAACAGGTTCAGGATACCTACTTAGGCGTGCAGTAGGCCCGCAGGTCGTCAACAGTCCGGCTCGCCGCGCGCCAGCCGGACTTTTTGTTTGCCCGATGGTACAATAGCCGCCTCACTCTCGATCAAGGATCAGACCTGTGACCAAAATTGTCGAATGCGTCCCCAACTTCAGCGAAGCCCGGCGGCCCGAAGTCGTCGCTCGGATCCGATCGGCGATCGACGCGATCGCGGGCATCACTTTGCTCGATCAACATTCCGATCTGGATCACAACCGCACCGTGCTCACCTTCGTCGGCGAGCCGGCCGCCGTGGAAGAAGCCGCCTTCAATGCCATCCAGACCGCCGCGCAGTTGATCGATCTGGATCAGCACACCGGCCAGCACCCGCGCATCGGCGCCACCGATGTCTGCCCCTTCGTGCCCGTCAGCGGCGTCACGCTGGAAGAATGCGTGGCGATGGCAAAGCGCGTGGGGCAGCGCGTGGGCGACGAACTGGGCATCCCCGTTTACCTGTACGAAGCCGCCGCCACGCGGCCCGAACGCACCAATCTGGAAAACATCCGGCGCGGCCAGTACGAGGCGCTGAAAGCCGAAATGGGCGTCAACCCGGAACGCGATCCCGACTTCGGCCCGAAACAAGTCGGGCCGGCGGGCGCAACCGTCATCGGCGCGCGCGCGTTTTTGATCGCGTTCAACGCCTATCTCAACACGAGCGATGTGAAGATTGCCGAACACATCGCCAGAGCCATCCGCCATTCCAGCGGCGGCCTGCGCTTCGTCAAATCGATCGGCCTGCTGGTGGACGGGCAGGCGCAGGTGTCGATGAACCTGACCAACTTCCGCAAGACGCCCATCGCCCGCGTGGTCGAAACCATCCGCCGCGAAGCCGCGCGCTATGGCTGCGCCATCACCAAGACCGAACTGGTCGGCCTCACGCCGACGGACGCGCTGATCGACGCGGCGCAGTGGTACCTGCAGCTCGATATGTTCGAGCGTGATCAAATCCTTGAAAACAAGCTGCGCGCAGCGCTGACGGGCGAAAGTAAATCGATCGTGCCCAACGCCTTCCTCGAAGCGACCGCGGCGGGCACGGCCGCGCCCGGCGGCGGCGCGGTAGCCGCTTTGGCAGGCGCGCTGTCCGCCGCGCTGGCCGGGATGGTGGCGCGGTTGACAATCGGGAAGAAGAAGTACGCCGCAGTGGACGCGCAGATGAAGGACATTGCCGCGCAGGCGGATGAGTTGCGCGCCAGACTCACCGCCGCCATCGACGAAGATTCCGCCGCGTTCACCGAAGTGATGGACGCTTTCCGGCTGCCTAAGGAGACGCCCGAAGAGCAGGCCGCGCGCGCGCAGGCGGTGCAACTCGCCACGCAGCACGCCACCCGGGTGCCGCTGCACACCGCGCAGTTGTGTCTGCAAACACTGGATTTGCTCCAGGTGGTCGCCGCGAGCGGCAACGTCAACGCCGCCAGCGATGCGGCCTCCGGCGCGTTCATGGCGCGGGCCGCCATCGACGCGGCCGGCATGAACGTCCGCATCAACGCCGCCTCGCTCGACGACAAAGCGCTGGCGCACCAATACGCCGCCGAATGGCAGTCCATCCAATCACAGGCCGCGGCGCGCATTGAACAGATCGTGGCGCAGGTGGAGCAGCGCGCCGCGTTGGCGTCGGTGTAAAGGGGCGCGTCATGTCACCGGAAGAACCCGACAGCTGGGTCGCAGTGCGCACCCGCCACAATCTGGCCGCCGACGAAGTGATCTCGGCGCTGCAGAAAGAAATCCGGCGCGGACACCTCGAGAACGCCGCACTCCTCGCCTACGAGATGTTGACCACCAGCGAAGCGCTCGAAGCCAAACTCTGGCAGCGCCTGCTCGTCATCAGCGTGGAAGACATCGGCTATGGACAGCTCGATGCGCCCGTGCTGATTCACGCGCTCTTTCAGCTGCACCATCACTTTCCGCGGCCCCAGGGCGATCGCTATTTGTTCGCCCTGCACGCCGTGCGCTATCTGTGCAGCTGCACCAAAGATCGCTCCAGCGACGAGCTGCTCAACTGGCTCAAGCACGCCGTTGAGACCGAAGGACGGCGGCCGGAGATTCCCGATTACGCCCTCGACATGCACACCGCGGCCGGCCGGCAGCGGGGGCGAGGGAAGCGGCATTTTCTCGAAGAAGGCGCGATCGTCTCGCCCGAACTTGCCAATCGCGATCAGACCTATCGCCAGCGGCTGTTGGCCGTGCTGGCTGCCGACAAAAACGGCTAAGCGCCGCCCGCCGGGCCGGTCTTCAATTCCACCGCCATGACTCCCACTCCGGCCAGCCGCCTCGAAGACTATCGCCGCCTGCTTGACGCCGATCAATTCGAGCAGCTCAGACAATCGATCGCGCGCCCCCTGCTCCCCGCCCTGCGCGTCAACACGTTGAAGATCGATCTCGCCGCCGCGCGGGCGCAGTGGCCCATCGAGTACGGCTGGGCCGTCAAACCCGTGCCCTTCTGTGACACCGGCTGGCAGATCGAAAACGATCCCGGCAACCTCAGCCGCACCATCGAACATCGCACCGGCCGCTACTATCTGCAGGACGCCGCCTCAATGCTGCCCGCCGAGTTGTTCACCTTCGATCAAGACTTTCCCTTAGTTCTGGACATGGCCGCCTCGCCCGGCGGCAAGACCACGCACCTCGCCACCCGTCTCCGCGATCGCGGCGTCATCCTCGCCAACGACGCCAGCGCCGGCCGCCTTGCCGCGCTGCGCGCCAACGTGCAAAACTGGGGCGCCTTCGCCATCGCCGTCAGCAGCTATCCCGGCGAGCGGCTGGGCGAGTGGCTGCCCGATACGTTCGACTACGTATTGCTCGATGCGCCGTGCAGCGGCGAAAGCCTGCGCACCGCCGAGCGCCGCGCCACGCGCTTTGTGTCCGCCGTCGAGCGGCGGCAGCTGCAGCAGCGCCAGATCAACCTGCTCGTCAGCGCGCTGCGCGCCGTCAGGCCCGGCGGCCAGATCGTGTACGCCACCTGCACGCTCGCGCCCGAAGAAGACGAAGCCGTGCTGCACGCCGTGCTCAATCGCTACCCGCGCGCCGCCACCATCGAACCGGTCGATCACATCATCCACGCGCCCGCGCTCGAACGCGCGGACGATCAACCCTTTGAGCCGATCATCCAGCGCGCCGTGCGCCTGTGGCCGCACCTCTTCGACACGTCCGGCTTCTTCGCCGCGCTCCTCCGCAAGCAAGACCGCCTGTCCCCGGTGGGCGCCGCGCCGCCGTCGCGCTCGCTGGCGCAGGCCGGCTTTCAACCGCTCACCGCCGCTCAGCAGCGTGATCTGTTCGATCGCTTACGCGACGACTATGGATTTGATCTTGGTACGGTCGTGTCTCAACAACAGTTGATTTTGCTCAGAAAAAACGCGGCGGTCTTCGGCGTGCCCGATCGGCTGGTGGCGGCCCTGGGGGACTTCCCGTGCATCACCATCGGCCTGCTCATCGGCGAATGGGCCGGGGAAGGTTTTGTGCCGTCCCACGAACTGGTCTCACGCTTCAGTGATCAATTCAGCGCACGGCGCTTTACGTTGACGCCGGATCAGGCGACGCACTGGCTCAACGGCGGCGAACTGCGCGGCGTGACGGTGCCATATTCTGCCGGCAGCGTCGTCGTGATCGAAGACGAGCGCGGCCGCTATCTGGGACGCGGCAAAGTGCTGCGCGACCGCCTGCGCAACCTGCTGCCGCGCCGCTAACGCTCCAACCACGACGCGATGATCCGATCCAGTGTCCCATCGCGCTGCATGTCGGCCAGAACACGATTGAGCTCGTCCAATAACTGCGTGCTCTGCCCCCACACCGCCACCGCCAGCGGGTCATGCGCGGCGTATTCACCCACGTTCA
Organism: uncultured Anaerolineae bacterium; assembly: GCA_964550855.1. Classification (GTDB taxonomy): domain Bacteria; phylum Chloroflexota; class Anaerolineae; order Fen-1058; family Fen-1058; genus JAGOBP01. The sequence goes on along the minus strand of CAZKBQ010000013.1, from coordinate 74,682 downwards.
AATCAACATAGACCTTCGGGATCAGCTGCCGCGCGCTGATCGCATCGACGAGGGCGGCGTCAGCTTCGCCGTGCGACAGCGCCTTCAACGCCGCGTCCACCGTGTCATATGGCAGCACCGTCACCCCGGCGTGACGCCGCGCCCAGCGCCGCGCCGCCGCATCGCCTTCTGAACCAAGCTCAACCGCGATCCGCAAATCCACGGAATCAGTCGAGGCCGCGCCCCGCCAGACAAACACCTGCCCAGCGTCAAAATACGGCGTCGAATAGCGCCACCTGCCCTCGCGCGCCGGATCGACATTCAGCGCAGAGATCGTCGCGTCGGCCTGGCCCACCGTCAGCACGTCGTACAGGCTGTCGCGGCCGGTCACCACGAAGTCAGCGCGCGCGCCCAATCGGCGCGCCAGTTCGCCGGCAATGTCCACGTCGATGCCAAAGAAATCGTTCTGGCTGCCCAGCCCGTCAAACGGCATGTACGAGGGATCGATCGCAAACTTGATCACGCCCGTTTGCTGCACGCGCGCCCATGCTTCGTCGGGCTGACGATCAAGCCACGCGGCGATGTCGGGCAGGAGCCATAGCGCCACACACACGCCCAACACCACGACCGCCCAGATGCGAGATCTCAAGGTCATACACGCCTGCCAATCACGCGGTTTCGCGGCCATATGGTATCACACCGCTCCCGCGCTATGCTGAACAAGGGTATAATTCCGCGCAGGAGGCGGCTATGCGTCGCGAACCTTCAAAACCGACACCGACCGGACGACCGCGCGCGATTCGCGGGTGGCTGCTGGCCCTCACAGTAATCATCCTGATGGCCGCCGTCGTCGCGATCGGGCCGCGGCTGCTCGCGCCGCCCGCCCCCACGCCGCCTTGCATCGAAACCACGCTGACCCTGGGCACGGCCAAATTCGCCGTCAGGCCGCTGGCGCGCGAGGCGGACGGATCAATCAACGTGCCGGCCGACACGCCCGGCCTCGCCTATCAGATCGAGGGTGTGCCGGACTACGTACTGGCACTAAGTCCGGCAGCCGTCAGCGCCAGCCTGAAGGATGAGATAAGCGCCGGCGCCGACGCCATGCTCGTCCAGGCCAACTGCAATTCGACGACGTTTCGCGTATCGGCACCGCAGCCGGCGCCGCCCGACATGGCGGCGTTCCTGGCGCAGCCACCGGCCGGGTTGACGATCATCGTGCCGGGCAGCCCCACAACCGCCGGCTACGTCGTGACGGGCGAACTGGCCGAGGGTCTCATCAAGGCTTTTGACACGCCTCAACCCGGTTCGGGCCGGCGGCTGGCCGAAGTCTCGCTGCTGACATCAGCCGCCTCGGCCGATGGGACGACGGTGCAAGTGAGCGTCTCGATCGTGAATGCCGGCGCCACGCCCTTTGAGCTGGCCGCCGATGATGTGGCGTTGACGCCGGACAACAGCCCGCCGCTGGCGGCCGTCAAGACTGAGCCGGTGCTGCCACACGCTTTTCAACCCGGCCGGGCTGAGACGATCACCTTCACGTTTCCACGCCCTTCCGCCCACGAGGCAACGCTCCGGGTCATGGACGCGGAATTCATCCTGAGCAACTTCTAAGGGTGCGTCCTAAACGCTCAAAAGGGTGTCATTCCGGTGCCGGCGCTTGGCGCACCTCCGCCGCGCGGCGGCGGGCGAGGCGAGGCCGAGGAAACTCTGCTCCGACCAGCCACCTTGCCCCAATCGGGCGTAGAGATTCCTCGCCGCCCGAAGGCGCCGCCCGCGGCAGGCGGAGCAGCAGCGCGGAATGATGCAGTCGAGAGAGAGTCTTAGGGCGCGCACTAAGATCGGGTGGGTGACAGCCGGCGCCATCGATCAACGCGGTCGGTGGCCGCATGTTTATCGGCTGAACAAATGAGGGCCTGCGCCACCAGCGTGACGCAGGCCCTTGACTTTCAGTTACCGCCCGCGGGGCGCGAGTGGCTTACTTGAGCTTGAAGAACGCATCCAGGCGGGAACCATCCTGCGCCGTCATCGTCACCTGATAGCATTTGCCGGCTGTCGTCGGCGTCTTCCAGTTGAAGATGAACTGCTGGGCAGTGGTATCGTAGCGCAGCACCGTGCCGCCTGTCGCTGCCAGCGTCTCAACGGGTTCCTCCGGCGCGCCCGGCAAGGTCGTGCACGCGATCTGCTTGTAGGCCAGCGACTTCACCGCTGATACATCGGTCAGCTCGGTAGGCCCGGCGAAGATCCTGAACTTCAACGGGACAGTGGAGCCGTTCTTGGCCGTGTTCCAGACATTGCCCATGTCCACCGGCGCAAAGAAGCCGCTCAGCGCCCAACTCTTCACCGTGTAAGTGCGCTGCTCCTGGTAAGCGTTACCAGCCACATCGTGCGCGGTGGCTGTCATGGTGTGTGAACCGATGGCATCGCCCCAGCCGACGACTGCGCAGCCGTTCGGGCCGGAGAGGGCATCGGCCGCCGCGCAGGTCGGCGCGGCCGGCACAAAGTCAAAGTAGTAGATGCCGCCATCGGCCGGGCCGCCGATCCAGCTGAGGGTTGGCGCGGTCAGATCGACATCCACATCGCTCACGCCGGTCGAAGCGGAGTTGCCGGCCTGATCAACCGCTGTGCCAGAGTGTGACTGATTCGCGCCTTCACCAAAGATGTAAGCGCCCGGGCAGGATGCGATGCCCGATGTACCATCCGAGCAGGTGTACGTGACAGTGGGTGCACCCGAAGCGATGTTCCACCAGCCGCTGGCGGGGCGCACCGGACTGAGGCTGGCGCTGATCGTCGGCGCCACCGTGTCCACATCCACGCCGCTCACGCCCGCCGTGGCGCTGTTGCCCGCCAGGTCGTAGATGGTCTGGCTGTACGCCTGATCGGCGCCCTCACCGAAGAGATGATCAGCCGGGCAAACACCCGCCAGGCCGGAGAGCGCATCGCTGCACGTGAAGCTCACCGTGGGCGCGCCGGTCGCGGCGTTGAACCAGCCGCTGACATCGGGCGTCTTGTCCAGCGCGGCGTTGAGCACGGGCGCGGTCTTGTCGATGTTGATGCCGGCGACGGTGGTCGATGCGGTGTTGCCGGCCTTATCGGCGACCGTTCCGTCCACGCTCTGAGCGGCGCCTTCGGCCAACACGACCGGAGCGGTGCAGGCGTCAACGCCCGATAGCGTATCGTCGCACGTGAAGGTCACGGTCACATCCGCGTTGTACCAGCCGTTGGCGTTCGCCGCCCGATCGGGCGCGCCGAAGATCGTGGGCGCCACCGTGTCCACATCCACGCCGCTCACGCCCGCCGTGGCGCTGTTGCCCGCCAGGTCGTAGATGGTCTGGCTGTACGCCTGATCGGCGCCCTCACCGAAGAGATGATCAGCCGGGCAAACACCCGCCAGGCCGGAGAGCGCATCGCTGCACGTGAAGCTCACCGTGGGCGCGCCGGTCGCGGCGTTGAACCAGCCGCTGACATCGGGCGTCTTGTCCAGCGCGGCGTTGAGCACGGGCGCGGTCTTGTCGATGTTGATGCCGGCGACGGTGGTCGATGCGGTGTTGCCGGCCTTATCGGCGACCGTTCCGTCCACGCTCTGAGCGGCGCCTTCGGCCAACACGACCGGAGCGGTGCAGGCGTCAACGCCCGATAGCGTATCGTCGCACGTGAAGGTCACGGTCACATCCGCGTTGTACCAGCCGTTGGCGTTCGCCGCCCGATCGGGCGCGCCGAAGATCGTGGGCGCCGTCTTGTCCACATTGATATTCGAGATCGCAGCCGAAGCGCTGACGTTGCCGGCCTTGTCGGTGCAGGTGCCGGACGCGGATTGATTCGCGCCTTCACCGAAGACCTGATCGGCCGTGCAGAAGTCAATGCCCGATCGATCATCGGTGCCGCTGAAGCTCACCGTGACGTCGACGTTGTTCCAGCCGAAGGCATTGGCGGCCGGCGTGCGGGTGGCCGCCACAGACGGTGCGGTCTTGTCGATGTTGATGCCGGTCTGCGTGTCGGACGCCGTGTTGCCGGAGGTGTCTTCGCATGTGCCGGTAGCCGATTGATCTGCGCCCTCCGTCGCGACTGTCTGGCTGACCGACGACGCTACCACACCCACGATGTCGGAGCAGCTCCAGTTGAGGGTGACATCGTCGTTGTTCCAGCCGTAGCTGTTGGCCGGCGTGCGGCTGACGAAGGTAATGGTCGGGGCGGTGGTGTCTTTGACGATGATCACGAAACTGCCGGTCGCAGTATTGCCCGCGGCATCTGAAACCGAGCAGCTGATCGTCGTCGTGCCCAGCGGGAAGGTATCGCCGGAGTCCGCGTCGCACGTTACAGCCAACGGGCCGTCGACCAAGTCCGTGGCTGTTGCAGCGAAGGTTGCCGCCGCGCCATCTGGCCCGGTCGCTTCGAGCTGCTGATCGGCGGGCAGGGTCAGTGCGGGCGGCGTGGTGTCCACCACGGTGACATTGAAGCTGCCCGCGCCGGTATTGCCGGCCGCATCGGTGGCCGAGCAGTTGACGGTGGTCAAGCCCAGCGCGAAGGTCGAGCCGGAGGCGGGCGCGCACGTGACCGGCACATCGCCATCAACCACATCGCTGGCCGAGGCCAAGAACGTCGCCACTGCTCCGCTCGGGCCGGTGGCTTCAACGCTGAAGCCGTCGGGCAGTGACAGTGCCGGCGGCGTCGTGTCCTGCACGATCACATCGAAGGAGCCGCTGGATGTATTGTGATTGGAATCTGTGGCAGAGCAGGTTACGGTCGTCGTGCCCAGCGCGAAGGTGTCGCCGGAATTCCAGTTGCAAGACACGGCCACATTGCCATCCACCACGTCGCTGGCCGAGGTCTCGAAGGTTACCACTGCGCCCGTGGGGCCGGTGGCTTCGGCCGTGATGTCGCCCGGCAGAGACAGCACCGGCGCGGTGGAATCCTGCACGTTGATGGTAAAGGTGCTCGTCCCCGTGTTGCCGTGGCTGTCCGTCGCCGAACAAGTCACCGTGTTTGCCCCCAGCGGGAAGGTGGAACCGGAGGCCGGCGTGCAGGTGGCGGCGAGCGGGCCGTCCACCACATCGACGGCTGATTGGCCACTGTACGTCACCACCGCGCCTGAAGCGTCAACCGCCTCCGCCGTGATGTTTGAAGGCGTGGTCACCGCCGGCGGCGTGGTGTCCTGGACGGTCACAGTGAAGCTGCCGTTGGCGGTGTTGCCCGCGGCGTCGGTCGCCGAGCAGTTCACCGTCGTCGTGCCAAAGCCAAAGGTCGAACCGGAAGCGGGCGTGCAGGTCACGGCCGGATGCGCGGGGTTGGCATCGTCGGCCGTGGCGGTAAAGGTCACCGTCGCGCCGGAGGCGCTCGTCGCCTCAACGGTCATGTTTGCCGGCAGGTGCAGCGTGGGCGGGGTAGTGTCGCAGCTGACCACAGTGGCGGTGACGTTGAGGGAGTCGGCTCGGGTGATTATTTCATCACCATTCTTCCCACCTAAGCCGCTCGCTGCATAGTTGACTGTGCCTGAGAAATTGCGAGGCGTATTTCCAGCAACGAAGGTAATGCTTGACGAAACAGCACTGCTCGTAGGATTTTTCTGGGACACCCAGTCCGGCGGAAGAGTAATATTGCCGCCGCCGCTGGCGCTGAGTCCCGTTCCACTAACCGAGGTGATTGAAACGGCGACAACAGCGCCATTAGCGAAGACATTCGTGCCAACGCCGGTATGTCCGGAACCATCAATCGCGTGCAGAACGGTTTTGGTAACGGTAGTCCCGGTGCAGACATTGCCAAGGTTCAGGGACTGCGTGTCCACCACAGGGGCCAGCCCGTCGCCATCGGTAATCAGGTTGTCCGCCAGCGCCGCCAGCGGCACGGCCAGCAGCGCCACCAGCATCGTCAGCACCATGGCGCGGCGGGCCAGGCTCAATCGCATAAACCGTTTCATCTTCCTTGCTCCTGTGTGTCCGGTCAAACCGGAAACGTCGTTAATCCAACGACAGCTGATCGATGTGCATCGGCCGGGATGCGCACGGGGGCGGCGAAGGGAGAAGAAGAAAGGAGACCCGCAAAATTCGTGAAAGGGTTGGCCCCGGCTCACGCGCGCTGCGCCGGCAGTCGGTTGTGCGGCGGACAAGTCACTGGCGGGTGGTCGTCCTCCTTTCGCGGCCATGGCGCTTCAAGCCGCATCAAATTTTGAGCATCTCCGACAACAAAAATCAGTGCTCAGGCGCGCCATCAACAACTCGATATATCTTACATACCGCGCTACGCGATACGCAGACACGCGTATCCAGTTTGCAGAGGGTCAGAGACTGGTTAGAACCTGGTGACAGTTTGTGGGAGAAAATCGGGCAGTTTTCGGCTGGTTGTTGGCAGCCGGTTGGCGCAGATCGTAAAAAACGAAGAAATGCGTAATCAGAATTCAGCGTTGAACAGACAGGCGTCTTTGTATTTCTGCGTAGATCGGCTTCGGCTCAAAATCTTCCGTCACCCACGTCCAGCCGTCCTGATAGGTATGCGCCGCCTGCGGATAGCGAAACGCCCACATCGCCAGCATGGCGATCCAGGGCTGCTGTAAGGCCCAGTCGTAAGCTGCAAGCGTGTACTCGATGCGCTGCGCGGGCCGGACGGCCTGATTCCAGCGCGGGCTGTCGTTCCAGCCCGCCTCGGTGATGTACACCGGTTTGCCGGCGTCACCGTTGTCCACCATGATTTGCCGCAGCAGCTCCACCCGCCGGAAGTTGACGCGGGCCGGGTCGGGTGGATCGCTCATCGGCTGGCTGAGGCCGTAGGCGTGCGCACTTAGCGCGTCGAAGTAATCTTGTGCCCCGGCGTCGTACATCTGCTGAAGATAGATCAGATCGTTCAGGCCCGTCGCGCTGCCGATCGGTTCCAGCGTCGGCGCGAGCGCACCGCCCAGCACGATCACGTCGGGATCCGCCTCTTTGGCACGCTGATACGCGATCTTTAGTAGATCCACGTAGGCTGCGGCGTCCACCGGGCGCAGTCCCCACTCAAAGCTCAGGTTCGGCTCATTCCAGATGATGATGTGCTGCACGCGCCCGCGGTAATGATCGACAAAGGCGTACACAAAGTCGCCGAAGTCGGCGTAATGATCGCGATCGAGGTAATTGAAGGTCGTGGGCTGCACGCGCTCGTCGGGGCGCGCCCACCACGGCACCAGCCCCAGCCGCGCCACAACGGTGAGGCCCTGCGCGCGCGCTTGATCGACCACTTCGTCGGCGTGCGTCCAGTCGAACGTATTGCGCGAATATTCGATGTACGCCCAGGGGAAGAACTCCACGATCCACGGCGTGCCGAGCTGTCGCACCAGCTGCAGCGTGCGCTGCACTTTCCACGGCGCGGCCTCATCGGTGAGGCGGGTGTGCACGCCCGCTTTGGGGTTGAGAGTGGATACAGTCTGCGGCGGGCCGGGCGTGACTAGCGGCTGGCCGGGCCACTGGGTGGCGGTGAGCCAGACAGCGATGAGGATCAACAGCCGCGCGGCCGCGCCAAATTGAATGGGTCTGATCATGGGCAACAAAAATCCCGCGCAGAATGCGGCACGATTATAGCCGTGCGCCGCCGTGCGCGGGATCATCAAGCGAGGGGCGGGTCAATCGTCGCTCAGGCGCGCAAATTGCTGCAGCAGTGCCAGCACGCTCATGCCCACCGCCAGCAGCGCGTCGGGCCGGATCTTCGATCGGTTTTGCAGGCCGCCCGATTTGACAAACAGATACGAAGCCAGCGCGCCCACCACGCCGCCCAGCACGCCGCCGATGGCCAGTGTGCGCGTGCGCCACGACGCGGACCGCACGGTGTCTTGAGTGAAGGTCGCCATCGCTACTTCTCCTCGGCCAGCGAGCCGATCTGCCGTATCAACCCGACGACGCCGATGGCGATGGGCAGGATCATCGTCAGCGACAGCTGCTTGCCCTGCGGCCCGCGCGCCCGGCTGCGCTCAATCGCCTGCGAGTCGGCGCGGATAAACAATCGGGAGGCCACCGCCCCCACCACCGCGCCGATGATGCCGCCGATCGCCACCAGCCCGAGCGTGGCGGCATCAACTTGAGTTTGAGGTTGTTCGGTCATCGGTCGCTTGCTCTTTCTTGAAAGATCGCTTGAGACTGTTCCACTGCGCGCGGACGCGGCTGGTCTGCGCTTCGGCGGCGATGAACGGCGCGGCGATCTTTTCGCCGGCCTTGTCCACTGCCGCGTCGACGCGGCGCAAGACATCGTGTGCCTGGTGCAATTTGCCGGGCAGCGCCAATCGCCCGCGCCGCGCCAGGTACGCGCTGCCGGCCATCAGCGCCAGCGGCACCACCAGGCACAGGCACATGGGCAGCAGCAAAATGATGAGTGAAACGTCGCGCAGTGGACCCAGCATAATGTGATCTCAAGCGGCGGTATCGGACAACCCGATTATAACCGCAAGCCCGTCTAGCCGCAATCGTCGTTCGACACGTTTTCGATCTGCAGCGCGGGCCGCCAGTACAGAAACGTAATGTCCGAGTGCGTGCAGGCCCGACCCTCGCGCTGCACGCCGTAAGCGCGCTGCAGGGCCAGCCCGGTCTGCTGCCGGTCGCCCACCGACCACAGGCGAAAGTCCGTGCCCAACAGCGACAGCGTCAACTCGCCGCGCGAGGCCAGCCCGCCGAATACGCAAAACACCGTGCCGCTGCAGGCCAGCACGCCGGCGGCCAGCACGGGCAGCACCCACTTCATCAACTCCACCAGCCGTTGGCCGGGCCGGGGCGGCCGCGTCGGCGCCATCATTTCACCGTCAGCGAGCCGACGCCGCCTTGAAGGCGCAGGCTGAGCCGGTTGGGCGCGCTGTCGTAATCGGGCGAGGCATACTCGCCGTTCGCAAAGGGGAATCGCCGTTGATCAATATCGGTCGAGCCCAACCCCATGCTCGATTGGATGCGCGCGGCCACGCCGTCTGGCACCAGCACCACCACCGAGGCCGCGCCCGCTTCGATCTTGGCGCTGGTCAGGCCCGCGCTGCGCGGCATTTTGACCACCGTGCTGCTGGCGCCGGTGTGCAGCTGAAAATCGGTCACCTTGAGATCGGTTAGATCCAACACCGTGTCCGCCGCGCCCGAATCGACGCGCAAAGTCACAGGCAGTTCGGCGGTCACGCCCACCGTCCAATCAAAGCCGCGACCGCGCCACCACCCCCACCAGGCGTAATCCCACTCGCTCCGCAGGTGCACGCGCCCATCGGCCGATACTTCGTGACGCACGCCGCCGCCGAACGTCCCATCGATCAGCTTGCCGGGAGCGGCCGCGCCCAATCGCAATTTGCCCGCGCCAAAATCGAGGCGCACGTCGGCGCGGTCCGCCCCACCCCGATCGATGGACAGCGTCTCCACGTGGCCGCGGCCGCGATACAGCGCCGATTCAAACAGGATGTCCAGCCCGATCAAGATCAGGATCACCGGCCACCACGTGCTGATGAACTGGCCGAAATCGAAATTGATGAGGTTGAAGTTCCCCAGCAAAAACAACACGCCCAACGCAATCAGGATCAACGGAAACAAGATCGGGCGACGGCGCATGGCTGTCCTCCTTAGAAATGCTAAATGATTTCGGTCTGCCAGTCCACCACTTGCCAGTCGGGGCGGTTGTGTTCGATCCACCGCACGGCGTTGTTCAACACCTCGTCGGCGTGCGCCGCTTCATTCGCCACACATGCCAGCCCGATGATGGATTCTTCCCAACTATCCAGTCGATCCACTTCGGCGGCGGACACGTTAAACTCTTTGTGCAGGCGGGCCAGCAGCGGCTTGAGCGCGGCCCGCTTGCCCTTCAGCGAGCCGTTACCTTCAAGATGAAGTTCAATGCGGCAGATTCCGACGATCATCAGCGGGATTGTAGCATATACGAGGCGTAACCAGTAATGAGTGACGAGTCTCGTCCTTTACGCCTTACTCGTTATTCATTACGCCTCACAACCGATAGGTCCACTCGTCCGACGCGTACTTCTCGCGGCGCAGTTCCTCGGCCCAGCGGCGCTCTTGATCGGACAGGGCGCCCGGTTGCAGATCGAGGTTGAGCGCGGCCGCAAAGCCCCGCGCCATCGAGTCGGCGGCCTGATCGAAAGAGAGGATTTGCCCGATGGCAGATTCGACCGTCGTGGCGCGGCTGCGCACCCGATCGGCATCCGGCCGCGAACGCAGGTATTTTGTGATGCGGGCGATGTCGCCGTGCAGCGGCAGCGTGCCGTGCTGCAGCACCACACCCGACCGGCGCATCTGCGCGCTACCCACCAGTTTCTTGCCGTCGAACACAATCTCATAGTTCGACGGCACTTCAAAGCACACCGGCCCCTGATCGCGATCGTGATTATCAGGGCGTTCGGCCTGTTGGGTCGGCACGCCTATCAAAGCAAGTCCAGCCAGCAGACCCTCGCTCAGGCGTCGATATGACTCAACGATACTGCCGGCCACGCGCGGCTCGTGCTCCGGTGCGATGACGCTGTAAGTCAACTCGTCCGTGTGCAGGATGGCGCGGCCGCCGGTGGGGCGTCGCACCACATCGACGCCGGCGGCGCGGCACGCTTCCTCATCGACATCGGCGCCGGGCTGCGCCTGCCCCAGCGACAAACAGGCCGGCTGCCAGCCGAAGAAGCGCAGCGTCGGCGGGGCCAGCCCTTCGCGCACCGCGCGGCTGATCGCTTCGTCGATCGCCATGTTGGTGGCGCCATCGAGGTGGCCGGTGTTGAGAAGACGCCAGGTGGTTAAGGGATAATCAGAAGTCATCAATTGCCAGACCTGCCAATCTTCTAAAGATGCTTCTCCAATAACACTGCTTCGTCTGTCAGGCCCTGCCGGCGATAAAACTCCAGCGCTGCGGTATTCTCGGCCAGCACTCCGACGCTGATTTCTTTGCAGCCGGTCAGCCTGAGCATCAGTTCTGCCAGCAAGGCGCGGCCTATTCCCTGGCCGCGCCGCCCTTGGCTTACGATCAATTCTTCAATGAGACAGCAGTCGCCTGCATGATACAGGTTCGGCCGGATGGAATAACTCAACAGGCCGACGACTTCGCCGTCAACCTCGGCCAGCAGAAGCTGACTGGCTGGTGAAGTCAAATAACGGCTCACATAGTCCGGTGTGATGGGGCTGGTTTCACCAGCAGTGGAAGCCAGTTCGGAGATCAATCGAACGATCGCCGGAATATCTGGCGGCTGAGGGGCACGAATGAGAATCTTCATCGATGCGTCCGATCTAATTCATCAGGCCGTTTGCCCTCGCCACTTCCAGAAACTGCGCAATCAATTGATTCAACTGCGCTTCCGCTGCAGTGAGCTGCGCCTGCACCTGCGCCGCCTCTTCGGCCAGCACATCGCGCCCGCGCGCGCGGCCCAGCGCCGCATCGATCTTGAGCGACATCAGCGGGCTGCGATTTAACGCGGCGATCTCGGCTCTGGCGCTTTGAACGGCGGCAGTCAGTTGATCATACTCGATTTTCAGGCGCGCGGCGATTTGCTCCGGCGTGTCAGTGTGGTGCGTGTTGCCGGCTTGCAGGCCGCGCAGCATTTCGCGCAGGCCGGTGACATTCCGATCGGCGTAGAGCGCGTTGATGGTCTGCATGCGCGCGCTGCGCGCCGCCCGATCGGCTTCGTCGCCCGCCAGATCGGGATGGCTGCGTTTGGCGAGTTCGCGAAAGACCGTTTTGAGATCGAGATCGTCGATGGGATCCATCGGGCGCGGCGGCGCAGCCTGCTGGGCGCGCTGCGCCTGTTCGAATGACGCCTGCGCGCGCTGGCGTTGATCGCGCAGCCGGTATTCCACCTCGGCCTCCAGCTGGCTGGGCGCCAAGGCTTTGCCCCGCCACTGAATCAACTCAATGCGCAGCCGGTACTCGTCGATGTGCAGACGCGCCGCCGCCAGCCGCGCCTCCAGCGGGCCGACGCGGGCCTGATACATCTGCTCGAAGTCGCGCAGCTCGATCAGCAGGTCGGCGCGTTCCTGTTCCAGCCGCGCCAGCTGGTCACGCAGCAGCGCCGTCTCGCGTTGAAGATCATCCGGATCGCGCAGAGGGTCAATCGGCATGGCAGCTAAACGCAAACGGCAGCGATCGCGGGATCGCTGCCGTTTTTCAAGCATGTGCGGCCAGGCTATTCAGCCAGCGGCAGCGCCGAGGCCAGATCGGGCAGATCGGTTTGCGGCGGTTCTTCCTCCGCCAGTTCCACGTGCTCGCGCTTGAAGCCCGTGCCGGCCGGAATGAGCTTGCCGATGATCACGTTCTCTTTCAGGCCCAGCAGGTCGTCGCGCTTGCCTTCGATGGCGGCGCCGGCCAGCACTTTGATCGTATGCTGGAACGACGAGGCGCTCAGGAAGGAGTCGGTGCTCAACGCGGCTTTGGTGACGCCCAGCAGCACCGGCACGGCGGTGGCGCCGCGCTTGCCCTGCGCGATCAGTTCGTCGTTGATGTCCTGCAGCACCAGTCGGTCCACCAGCTCGCCGGGCAGCAGATCGGTGTCGCCGCTGCTGACGATCTGCACGCGGTTCATCATCTTGCGGATGATCACCTCGAAGTGCTTGTCGTTGATGTTCACGCCCTGCGAACGGTACACCTTTTGCACTTCCGACATCAGATACAGCTGCGCCGCGTCGCGGCCCAGGATGCGCAGGATGCGATGCGGGTTGAGCGCGCCTTCGCTGAGCTGCTGTCCGGCGGTGACCAGCGCGCCGTCTTCCACGGTCAGGCGCGCACCGATGGGCACTTCGTATTCGCGCTCGTCCACCACTTCGTAAACCACGGCCAGCGGCTTGTTCTTGCGCATGGACACGCGCCCGCCGTGTTTGGCGACGATTTCCTGTTCGCCGCGGCTGGCGATGACCTGCCCCTCCGCCACTTCCTGGCCGTGCTCCACCTTCAAGGCCCAGTTGCCGGGCACGTCGTATTCGTCCTTGACCATCTGGCTGGAGGTGACCTTCAACAGGCGCGCGCCGGTGTCGCCGCGAATGATGGACACGGTGCCGTCAATGTCGCTCATCACGGCTTCGCCGCGCGGCTTCTTGCGCGCTTCAAACAGCTCTTCCACGCGCGGCAAACCGTGCGTGATGTCGCCGCCCGCCGCCACACCGCCGGTATGGAAGGTGCGCAGCGTCAGCTGCGTGCCCGGCTCGCCGATGGACTGCGCGGCCACGATGCCGACTGCCGAACCGAGTTCCACCAGGTTACCGCGGCCCAGATCGCGGCCATAGCACATCTGGCAGATGCCGTAGCGCAGCTCACACGTCATGGCGGAACGCACGTAAACTTCGGCCACGCCGCTCTTGTCCACGCGCTCGGCTTCGTCCTCGTCGAGGATGTGATTGCGATCGGCGATCAGCTCGCCCGTCTGCGGATCGTACACGGCCGCGGCCAACGTGCGGCCCACCAGACGCACCGTCATGGACTGGCCGGCCACATCGTCTTTGCGCCGGATCCAGATGCCGCTTTCGGTGCCGCAGTCTTCCTTGTTGACCATCATGTCCTGCGCCACATCGACGAGGCGGCGCGTCAGATACCCGGCGTCAGCGGTGCGCAGCGCGGTGTCGGCCAGACCCTTGCGCGCGCCGTGTGTGGAGATGAAGTACTCCAGCGCCGTCAGGCCCTCGCGGAAGTTCGAGCGAATCGGCAGCGGGATGATGCGGCCCGACGGGTCGGCCATCAGGCCGCGCATGCCGGCCAGCTGCGCGATGGGACTGAAGCCGCCCTTGGTCGCGCCGGACATCGCCATCACGCTCAAGTTGGCTTCGGGCGCCAGCGTCTTGCGCACCGAATCGGCCACCTGGCTGGTGGCCTGCTGCCACAGCTCGATCATGCGGTTGTACTGCTCTTCTTCGGTCAACAGACCGCGGCGATACTGGCGCTCCACTTCGCTGATCTTGGCCTCGGTGTCGGCCACGATGGTGTACTTGGCGGGCGGCACGGTGATGTCGGACACGGCGATCGACGCACCTGAGCGGGTGGCATACTTGAACCCGATCGCTTTGATCTGGTCCACCAGTTCCGTCGTCGCTTCGTGGCCCAGCCACTGATAGCAGCGCGCCACTAGATCGTTGAGCTTGCCCTTGTCCAGCACCTCGTTGACAAAGCGGATCTCGGGCGGCAGGTTCATGTTGAACAGCGCCCGGCCCACCGTCGTCTCGATCATCTGGCGGCGCGGCTGGCCGTCGGCGAAGCGCTCGTTCTTGCCTGCGAACATCGTCTCGGTCATGACCTTGATCTTGGCGTGCAGCGCCACCTGCCCCAGCGCGTACGCCAGGTCCACTTCCTCCAGGTCGGAGAACAGACGGCCTTCGCCCTTCTGACCGTCCTCTGCCATGGTCATGTAATACACGCCCAGCACCATGTCCTTGTTCGGGCCGACCATCGGCTCGCCGGAGGCGGGCTTGAGCAGATTCTTGGTGGAAATCATGAGCTCGCGCGCTTCGCGCACGGCCGGCTCAGACAGCGGCACGTGCACGGCCATCTGGTCGCCGTCGAAGTCGGCGTTGAAGGCCGAGCAGACCAGCGGGTGAATCTGAATCGCCTTGCCTTCCACCAGCACCGGCTCAAAGGCCTGGATGCCCAATCGGTGCAACGTGGGCGCGCGATTCAACAGCACTGGCCGCTGCTTGATCACCTCTTCCAGCACTTCCCACACTTCGGGGCGTTCGCGCTCAATGATGCGCTTGGCGCCCTTCACGTTGCTGGCGAAGTTGTACTGGACAAGCTTGCTGATGACGAACGGGCGATACAGCTCCAGCGCCATGGTCTTGGGCAGGCCACACTGATGCAGCTTCAACTTCGGCCCCACGACGATCACCGAGCGACCCGAATAGTCCACGCGCTTGCCCAGCAGGTTGCGGCGGAAGCGGCCCTTCTTGCCCTTGAGCATGTCGCTCAGGCTCTTCAGTTCGCGCCGGCCCCGGCGGCTCAGCGCCTTGCCGCGCTGGCTGTTGTCGATGAGCGAATCGACCGCTTCCTGCAGCATGCGCTTCTCATTGCGCACGATCACATCGGGCGCGCCGAGTTCGATCAGGCGCTTGAGGCGGTTGTTGCGGTTGATCACGCGCCGGTACAGATCGTTCAAGTCCGAGGTGGCGAAGCGTCCGCCGTCCAGCTGCACCATCGGGCGCAGATCGGGCGGAATGACCGGCAGCACCGTCAGAATCATCCACTCCGGCCGGTTGTTGCTCTTGCGCAGGCTCTCCACCACGCGCAGCCGCTTGATGGCCTTCTTGCGCTTCTGCTTGCTCTTGCTGGTTTTGACCTCGCGCCACAGCTCCTTGGACATCTGGGCGAGTTCCAGCCGCTTGAGGATTTCCAGGAAGGCCTCCGCGCCCATGTCGGCTTTGAAGACCTGACCCCAGCGGCTCTTCAGATCGCGATAGCGCGGTTCGGTCAGGAAGGTCAGCGTCGCCAGCCCCTTAAGCTCGTCGCGGTCGGCGTCCACCTTCTGCTTGTGCGCCTCCAAATCTTCGGCCAGCTTGGCTTCGATGGCGACAATCTCGTCCTTGGACGCGCCCTTCCAGTACTCGATTTCGGCTTCGAGCTTGGCCAGCGCCTTGGTGCGCTCTTCGGTGTTCTTGGCTTCAATCTCGGCCAGTTTGGCCTTGACGGCCTTGTTGAGGCGCGTTTGATGCTCGCGGCCGATGGTCTCGCCCGGCTCGGCGATGGTGATCTTGGCGGCGTCAAACACGATGGCAGCGCGGATGTCCTTACCCAGCCGCTCGTCCACGCGTTCTTGCAGCTTCTGGGCTTCCTTCATCACGGCTTCGGTGGCCGTGTTGAGCTTCTCATCAAACTTGGCAGAACGTTCGTCGCGCTGCGCCTTGCGCTTCTCCAGTTCACCATCGACTTTGTCTTTGATGGCGCGGATCGCTTCGCGCGAGGCGGCTTCAATGCGCTTCCGTTCCCGATCGGCTTCTTCGTCCAGACGTTTCAGCGCCTTCAACCGCGCTTCCTCGTCCACGTGCGTCACCACGTACTGCGCAAAATACAGCACGCGATCCAGGTTGCGGCGCGAGATGTCCAGCAGCACGCCCAAATACGACGGCACGCGGCGCGTATACCAGACATGCGCCACCGGCGCAGCCAGCTCGATGTGGCCCATGCGCTCGCGGCGCACGGCGGCGCGGGTCACTTCCACGCCACACTTGTCACAGATAATGCCGCGATACCGGACGTTTTTGTATTTGCCGCAATAGCACTGCCAGTCCTTGGTCGGGCCAAAAATGGCCTCGCAGAACAAGCCGTCTTTTTCAGGTCGCAATCGCCGATAGTTAATCGTCTCCGGCTTGGTGACCTCGCCGTAAGACCATGACCGGATCTGGTCCGGCGACGCCAAGCTCACCCGTAACGCCCGAAAGTCTTTTGCTTCCACCCGACGCCTCCTGTGCTCAGTTAGCCGACCGCCAACAGCCAACCACCACAGGCAAGCCAAAAGAAGCGCTGGAAGACCTTCTTCAACGATCTTCAGCGCTTCCTGCCTGTGTTGGTTTACGGTTTCATCAACGTAGCGAAATTATATCCCATAACGGACGAGTGTCAAGGGTACACCAACCCGTCAAAAAAACCGCCGGAGCCCACATCTATCGTTCTAGGATTACGTCAACGTTTCGAAGTGCGCGAACTCGCCCACAGCGCCGCACCAATCAAACCTGCGTTCGGACCGAGTTCCGCCGGCACGATCGACACCTGCTCCACCGGCATCACCCGCACCCGATCGCGCACGGTACGCCTGATCGGTTCCAGCAGCAGATCGCCGGCCTGGGCCACGCCGCCGCCGATCACCACCCGGCGCGGCCCGACCGCGACGATGACATTGGCGGCGGCCACGCCGATGTAAAACCCCGCCTGATCAAAAATCTCCCGGGCCAGCGCGTCGCCGGCGCAGGCCGCGTCATAGATCACGTGCGGCGTCAGCCGATTGAGATCGTAATTGATCAGTTCGCCGATGCGGGTGGTCAGGCCCTGCATGACCGCCTTGACCCCCATCGCGGCGATGGCCGGGCCGGAGGCATACGCTTCCAGACAACCGTGATTGCCGCAGCCGCACAACGGCCCGTTGAAGTCGATGGTCTGATGACCCAGCTCGCCGCCCGTGCCGCCGATGCCCAAATGCAGCTGCCCGTTGATCACCAACCCACCGCCGATGCCCGTGCCGACGGCGAAGCACGCGATTGTGTCGACGCCGCGCCCTGCCCCGAACTGCCACTCGGCCAGCGTCATCGCCCGCACGTCGTTCAGCAGCTCGGTGGGCAGCTCCACCCGATCGGCGATCGTGTCCCTCAAGGGCACCTTCGGCCACGTTCCCGGCAGGTTGGGCAGGAACACCGTCAGGCCACGATCGAGATCGAGCACACCCGGCACGCCGATGCCCACCCCGCCGATCTGATCTTTGCGCAGGCCGCTGGCCGCGATCACTCGCTCGATCAGATCGGCCATGCGCGTCATCACCGCGTCATGGCCCTCACGCGCCAGCGTATCGATCGAGGTGAGATGCGTGTACGTCCCGGTGCTCGTATCGACCAGCGCCGCGCGCAGGTTGGTGCCACCCAGATCAACGCCGATGTACTGATTCATCACAACACCCATGTCATTGCGAGCCGGCCACAGGGCAACGCGCGCCCGCGAGGCAGTTGCTGCCCGATCGGGATAAGCCTGCCGCGCGGCCCGCAATGAAACTATCATCAGTGAATGTACGGCCGCAGGGCGTCACGGGCGATCAGGAAACCGCGTTTGACCAGTTCTTCGGTCTTTTCAAACGCGCGGTCTTCGTGCTCGATGCTGATCACGTAGTCGTAGCCCACGCCGTACAGCGCGCTGATGAATTGCGCCCAGTTCACGTCGCCCAGCCCCGGCAAACGCGGAATCTGCCAGCCCATGCCCAGCGACAGGATGCCGCGCTGATACAACTGCTCCCGATCAATCCGCAGGTCTTTGGCGTGCACGTGGAAGATGCGCGAGCC
This sequence comes from uncultured Anaerolineae bacterium, assembly GCA_964550855.1. GTDB lineage: Bacteria > Chloroflexota > Anaerolineae > Fen-1058 > Fen-1058 > JAGOBP01. The sequence goes on along the minus strand of CAZKBQ010000013.1, from coordinate 56,788 downwards.
GAATTCGTACACCACGCGCGGAATGTCGATCATCTGCCAGATCAGATGCGACGGATCGAGATTGAGGCCGAAGTTGCCGTCCGGGATGATGTCCCACATCTTGCGCCAGATGGACGGCGAGATCGCCAGATTGTTGCCGCCCGGCCATTCGTCGTTGGAGAAGATCATCGGGCAGTTCTCGATGGCGATCTTCACCCCGTGATCGGCCGCAAACTTCACGATCGGCGGCCAGACCTTTGCGAACTCGTCGAGATTGGCTTCAACCGTGCGATCTTTGTCGCGCCCGACGAACGTGCCCACGATCGGGACGCGCAGCAGCTCGGCAGCGACAATCACCTTCTTCAGGTGATCGATCACCATCGCACGATGATCAGGATCGGGGTGCAGCGGATTAGGATAATAGCCCAACGACGAAATCTGCAAGTGATGCTGATCCATCAGGCCGAGAATGTCCTTCGCCGTGGCGGGCGTCAACGTCGTCACGTCGATGTGGGTGACGCCGGCATAGCGGCGCTCGGCCTTGCTCACCGGCCAGCAGGCCAGCTCCAGCATCTCGAAGCCGTTGCCGGCCGCCCACTCGGCCAATTGCGCCAGTGATAAGTTGGGCAAAGCCGCGCTCATCAAGCCAAGTTTCATGGTTCTCCTTTCGAGTTCGTGCTGCGCGACGAGTGAGTGTGCTGCGTGTCACTCATCACTCATCACTCGTCATTCAACCTTCACCCATCGATCCTCGCGTGCGCTGCGCAGAATCGCCTCGCCCACGCGCAAGGCGCGATCGCCGTCTTCAAACGTCGGGAAATCAGGCTTCGCCGTGAAGTCGCCCGCGTCGATATAGCGATAGATCGCGGTGTACAACTGCTTGAACGTGTCGGGGAAACCTTCGTTGTGCCCGCCCGGATACGAAGCAAACTGCCGCGCTTCGGGCGCCAGCAGCGCCGGATCTTTCAACAGCTGCTCATTGGCGCGATCGCGATGGCCGATCCACAACTCATTGGGGCGCTCGCCGTCCCACGCGATTGACGCCTTCGCGCCGTCGATCTCGTAATACACCCGGTTCTTGCGACCGGCGCTCACCTGTGACACCGTCATCACGCCGCGCGCGCCGTTGGTGTAACGCAGCAGCACCGTCGCATAATCCTCGGTGTGGATCGGCTGCTCTTCGTAGTCCTGCGCTGTTTGCAGCTTGCCCGTAAACGTCTCGACAGGGCGCGTGGGTTTCTGGCGCACCGGCAAAAATGTCTTGAAATCAGCCATGACCGACTCGACCTTCAGGCCGGTGATGAACGTGGTCAGATCGAGCCAGTGCGAGCCGATGTCAGCCACGGCGCGCATCTCGCCGCTGTATTGAGGCTCGAGCCGCCAGTTCCAATCGGTCGGGTACAGCAGCCAGTCTTGCAGATATGAGCCCTGCACGATGTACACGTCGCCCAGGTCGCCGTTCTGCACGATGTGCCGCGCCTGATGCGAGATCGGATAGAAGCGGATGTTGAAGTTGACGGCGTTGACCAGCCTCTTTTCCGCGGCCAGCTGCACCAACTCGATCGATTCCGCCGAGTTCATCGCCAGCGGCTTTTCGCACACCACGTGCTTGCCCGCCAGCAGCGCCGCCCTCGCCTGCGCGTGATGCGCGTAGTTGGGCGACGTGATGTGCACCACGTTCACTGCCGGATCGTTGATCAGCGCTTCGGCGGTCTCATAGTACTGGCCCACGTGCATGGCCTTCGCCTTCTCGGCCACGCCGTCGATGCGTGGCCCGGCCACCGCCACAACCTCAATGCCGAGCCGGCGCAGCGCTTCGACGTGCGCAGGGCCGATAAAACCCGTGCCGATGACACCCACTTTCAAATCCGACATCCTCAGCCTCCACGTCGCTGTTTGAATTCGTCGAGCATGGCCGCCGTCGCCGTCGCGCCCGAGCGGGTCGCACCCGCGTCGATCATGTCCAGCAGCGCGTCGAGCGTGCGCACGCCATGCGCGGCCTTCACCTGCACCTGCGGCCCCACATTGGCGCGCATCAACTGGATGTCGGCCACGGTCGCACCGGTCGGCGCAAAGCCGGTCGAGGTTTTGACGAAGTCCGCGCCCGCCGCCTCGCACAACCGGCAGGCCTGAATCTTCTGCTCGTCGGTGAGATACGCATTCTCAAAGATCACCTTGACGATGGCGGTGGGATGCGCGGCCTCCACCACGGCCTTCACTTCCTCGCGCACGTAATCCACGTGGCCCGAGCGGAGTTCGCCGATGTTGAGGACCATGTCGATCTCAACCGCGCCGTTGGCGATGGCGTCTTTCGTTTCGAACACCTTTGTGGCGATGGTGGAGTTGCCGTGCGGGAAGCCCACGACCGTACCAACCAGCACATCCGACCCGGCCAGCAGCTGCGCGGCGAGTTTGACGTGGCACGGCTTCACACACACCGAGGCGACGTGATAACGCTTCGCCAGTTCGCAGCCGGCGATCACCTCCGCCTCGGTCAACTCCGGCTTCAGCAGCGAGTGATCGATCACCTTCGCCAGTTCTTCATACGTGATGGTCTTGCTGTTCAGCTGTTTAATCATTGCACGATCAACCCTCTGTCACCACGGAGATCGCGGAGGCGCAGACAAACCGATCGGCGCCCTTCGCGTCCCGGCGGTGGGATTAGCCTTATTGCCGCAAACTGCGCTGCCGCCCGTAGATCGAGATCATGATCAGCAGCGTCGCGCCCAACACCATGCGCCGCACCGATTCAGGCATCTGCATCGTCGTCAGCAGGCTCGTGATCAACGTCAGCACCAGCGCGCCCGCCATGGTGCCCCAGTAGCTGCCCTTGCCGCCCGACAGCAGCGTGCCGCCCACGGCCACCGCCGCGATCGATGGAAACAAAAACGGATCGCCGATGCGGATGTGGACGACGCCCGTGTTGCCCACGACCAGGAAACCACCCAGGCCCGCCAGCAGGCCGGCCAGCGCGTACGTGCCCAACACCATGCCCGTCACATTGACGCCCGATAAACGAGCCGTGACGCGATTGGTGCCGATGGCAAACAGGTGCTTGCCAAAGGACGTGCGCTCCAGCAGCAACCACATCACCAGCCCGAAGATGATCCAGATCACGATCGCGCCCGGAATCCCCAGAAACACCGGGCGCGCGATCAGCTGCGTCATGATGGGTGCGATGGCGCCGCTGACGTTGCCCTGCGTCACGACGAGGATCAAACCGGTGACCACGCCCGACATGCCCAGCGTCATCACCAGCGGCGAGATCTTCAGAAAGGTCACGCCGACGCCGTTGAGGAAGCCGATGGCCGCACCGACGATCAGCACGGCCAGCAGGGCGGGCAGCACGTTTTCGTTCTGGCCTTTCACGATCGAGTAGGTGATGATGGCCGTCAACGTGACCACTGCGCCCGACGACAGATCGATGCCTTCGCCGCCGCTAATGATGACCAGCGTCTGCCCGGCGGCGATCACTCCCAGAAACACCGACAGCCGAATGATGTTCACGGCCTGCGGGATCGCCACGTCGGGATTACTGCCAAAACCGTTGGGCAGCAGGCCGCTCAGCAGAAACAGCACCAGCGCCAGCAGGACAGCCGCCACCGGCGGGGAAATCGCCAGGCGTTTCATGCGCGCCTCCTCCGGAACAGATTGATGAGGCCCGGTGTCGCCAGCGCCAGCACGATGATGGCCGCGTTGACAAAGGTCTGCCACCACGTCTCGACGTTGGCGAACGAAATGATATTGCGGATCAGCCCCAGCACGATCGCGCCGATGATGGCGCCGGCCACGCCGCCGACGCCGCCGCTCAGCGCCGCCCCGCCGATGACCACCGCCGTCACCGAGCTCAGCGTCAGCGCGTCGCCGACCTGCGCGTTGCCCGAGCCGGTGAGCAGCGTAATCGCGATGCCGCCCAGCGCCGACATGAAGCCGGAAATGACGTAAGTGCTAAACTGCACGCCGCTCACCGGCACACCCGTTTCATACGCGGCGTCGGCTTTGCCGCCGACGGCGAACAGGTAGCGCCCATAACGCAGCTGGCGAATCACCCACCAGCCGATCAAAATCAGGGCGATTACGTAGAAGGCCAGCGGCAGCCCGAGCGGCGTCGTATCCCGATAGAACTGCGTGAACGCCGAAGGCACGCCGCCGCCCGGATTGGGCAGGATGAACAGCGCCACGCCCGCGAAGAGAAAACTGGTGGCGTAGGTGGTGATGATGGGCTGCAGGCGCAGATACGCCACAAAGAAACCATTGATGGCGCCTGCCAGCATGCCGACGAACAAGGCGGCAATTAACCAGCCCACCGCTTGATTCGGATCGCCCTTCAAGCCGATCTGCGTGGCCAGCAGCGCGTTGACCACCGACACGATCGCGCCGACGGAAATATCGATGCCGCCGCCCAGGATGACCAATGCCTGCCCCACCGAAACCAGGATCAGCGGCAGGAAGACGCGCATGTTGTTGTTGAGCGATTCACGCTCGAACAGGTTGGGCTGCAGGACAAAGTTGGCGACGACGGCCAGCGCCAGCAGCAACAGCGCGAACAGATACGGATTGCGATAGGTGAGAGTCTGCCAACGGGTGCGCATCACGGCCGGGCCTCCTGCGCGGCGCCCAGACTGGCCGCGATGAGATTGGCCTTGGTCAGCGATTCGCCCGCCAACTCCGAGCGGATGACGCCGTCGTGCATCACCAGCACCCGGTCGCACAGGCCGATCAATTCTTCGTCGTCGCTGCTGTAGAACAGCACCGATTTGCCTTCGGTGCACAATTGCGCCAGCAATTTGTAGAACTCGGCTTTGGTGCCGACGTCCACCCCTTTGGTCGGATCATCCAGCAGCAGTACGCGCGGATTGCGCAGCAGCCACTTGCCGATGACAACCTTCTGCGCATTGCCGCCCGACAGGCCGCTGACCGGCTCATCCAAACCGGTCATTTTCAGGCTCAGGCGCGTTGACATCGCCGTTGCGTCCTGCCGCGCGCGTTTCATGCGGAGCGGAAAACCATAGTTGCGCCACGACGGAACGAGGAAGTTTTCGAGGATCGATCGGATGAACAGCAGCCCTTCTTTGGCGCGTTCGCCGGGCACCAGCGCCAGCCCGTGTTGCATCGCCTGCCGCGGATGCTTGAAGCGCGTTTCCACGCCGTTGAGTTTGACCGTGCCCGTGTACGGCAGGGCGCCAAACAACGCCAGCAGCAGTTCGCGCTGGCCCTGCCCTTTCAGCCCGCCCACGCCCAGCAGCTCGCCTTCGCGCAGCTGCACGCTGACGCCGTTGACGCCTTCGGTGCGCAGGTTGGCCGCCTCCAGCTGAATGGGGCGTGTCTCCAGGTCTCTGGTGGTGGCGCGCTCCACCACGTTTTCCACGCGCGCTTCCTCCACCATGAGATCGACCAGGTCTCTGGTGGTCACTTCCTTCATCGCGCCGGCGCCCACGGTGCGACCGTTACGCAGCACCGAGTAACGATCGGCGATCTGAAAGATCTCTTCCATGCGATGCGACACGAACACAATGGCAGTGCCGGCCGCCTTCCAGCGCGTCACCAGTTCAAACAAGCGCTGCACCTGCCGGCTGTCCAGGCTGGCCGTGGCCTCGTCGAGGATCAACAGGCGCGGCCTGAAGGAGATCGCTTTCAATATCTCGACGATCTGTTTTTCGTCGGGCGGCAGCAGGCCGATCGGGATGTCCGGGGTCAGATCAGCTTTGACCGTGCCGACAAACAACGACAGGAGTTCGCGCGTGCGACGATCGATCTCGGCCCGATCGACCCGGCCGCCCTTTAGCGGCTCGCGTGTCAACCAGATATTTTCGGCCACCGTCATCTGCGGCACCAGGCTTAACTCTTGAAAGACCGTGGAGATTCCCAGGTTTTTGGCCGCGTGCGGCGACGCGAACCGGATCGGTTTGCCGTCCAGCAGCAGCTGGCCGCCGTCGAGCACGACCACCCCGTTGATGATCTTGCTCAACGTGCTCTTGCCGCTGCCGTTCGCGCCGATCAGCGCCAGCACTTCGCCGGACCGAATTTCGAGGTTGGCGTCGGCTAACGCGACGACGCCGCCGTAGTGCTTGACGACGTTGCGGGCGGTCAGCGAAATGGTCATGTTCGGCTTTCTCGTCGAAGTGTCCCCCTCTCCGCCGGGGAGAGGGGGACAATCGGGTCGGATTTACTTCACAAAGAACTGCTGCACTTCGTCGTCGGTCATGATGCCGTCCAGCAGATACGTGG
>CAZKBQ010000013.1:0-50481 GCA_964550855.1 uncultured Anaerolineae bacterium | reverse complement strand
GTTCCTGGATCATCTGCGTGCGATATTCACTGGAAATGAAGGGGTTGGAGATGCCCACCGTAAACTTCTTGGCCGGAGCCGAGGACGCCGGAGCCGAACCGCCGACAAAGAACTGCTGCACTTCGTCGTCGGTCATGATGCCGTCCAGCAGATACGTGGCCGGCTTGTCCTTGCACTGCGTCTCAAAGACCTGCTTGAAGTTGTCCTTGGTCACAACCACAGGTATCGGGATGACGAACGACAGGCCGTTGGCGCCGCCCAACTTGCTCTTGTCCACCTGCTTGCCCATCAGCATATTGACGGCGATGCGCAGGCCGGTCGGGGACACGCCGGGCGGATTCGCCACCGCGATCGATTCGAAAGTCGGGTCCTTCTGCAGCTGCTCATTCCACAGCTGGAGGAACTGGCAGCGGCCTTCACCCACGACCACCGGGAACTTGGCCGGATTGGCCGCCAGCACCGCCTGGAACGCCCCAATCGCCATGCCGTCCTGCGTCCAGTAGCCGTCCAGATTCGGGAACGACGCCAGGAAGTTCGACATCACCTGCTGGCCGGTCGCCTCGTCCCACTTGCCGGTGTCCTTCGCCAGCACCTTGATGTCCGGATAGCCCGCCAGCACTTCGTCCACGCCGCTCATGCGCGCCACGTTCGCCGGGTGGCCGGGGAAGCCTTCGATCTCCACGATGTTGCCCTTGCCGCCCAACTTCTCCGCCAGCCACTTGGCCGATATCTTGGCCCATTCCTTCTGGTCGATGCCCACGTTGTACACGTTCGGCGTGTCCAACTCCTGATCCACCGAGATCACGATGATGCCCTTCTTCACGGCCTCTTGCAGCGTGTCGTTCAGACCGTTCACATCACCGGGATTCACCAGGATCGCGTCCACGCCCTTGTTGATCAGGTTCTGCAGCTGCTGAATCTGGCCCGGCACGTCGGTGTCCGCACTCTCGATCACGAGGTCATTGGCAATGCCCTTCGCGACGTATTCGGCATTGACATCCTTCAGTTCCTGGATCATCTGCGTGCGATATTCACTGGAAATGAAGGGGTTGGAGATGCCGATCGTGAATTTCTTGGCGGCCGGCTGCGCGGGCTGGGCCGGCGCAGTCGTCGGTTGAACAGCCGGTTGCGCGGGCTGGGCGGGTTGTGTGGGCGCGGCGGTCGGCGTGGCCGCGGGCGCGGCGCAGCCGGCGGCCAGCGCGATGACGAGCAGCAGCGTCACGACTGCCAGAGTTGCTTTACTGTGCTTCATGGATCTCTTCTCCTTGTGGGTGTTGAAGTTTGATCGAGTAGCGACAGCCGGTTTTCCAGACCGATCGGGATGGAGCCACCTCCTATAGCGTCTGACTCACTTTGTCCTGAACGATAAACAGATGCTCAAGCGCCAGATGGATCGCGCCGGTCACGCCGGCTTCAGTGCTCATGGGCGAATAGCTGATGTTCAATTCGCGGGTGGCCAGCGCCGTCGAGCGGCGCAGCACCGCCTGTCGAATGGAGGCCAATAGTTGGTTGCCGATGTTGGCCACGCCACCGCCCACCAGAATCATGCTGGGGTTGAAGAAGTTCACCAGCCCGGCCAGCACATCGCCGATCATCCGCCCGCTGCTCTGAATGATCTCGATGGCGGCGCGATCACCTTCGCGCGCCGCCGCGCCCACATCCTCGGCGCGCAGCGTGCCGCCGGCGGCCAACAGTTTTTGAGCGAGAATGGCGCTCTGGCCGGACTGTGCGGCCTCTGTCGCCCGATAGGCGATGGCCGGCCCGGCGGCCATCATCTCCAGACAACCGGGGTTGCCACAGCGGCAGATCGGGCCGTTGGGATCAACGCCAATGTGACCGATGTCGCCCGCGCTGCCGTTGCTGCCGCGATGCACCCGCCCGTTGCACACAATGCCGGCGCCGATGCCGGTGCCGATCTTGACGAAGATGAAGTTATCGACATCGGCGCCCGCGCCTGCCTGCAGCTCGCCCAGCGCCATGATGTTCACGTCGTTGTCCACTGCGACAAACGATGAAGGAAACGCGGCGTGGAAATAGCCGCGAATCGAAAAGCCTTCCCAGGCGGGCATCAACGGGGGGGCCACCAGCACGCCCTTCGCAAAATCCACCGGCCCCGGCACACCCACGCCGATGCCCAACACTTGATCGGCGCGCAGCCCGCGCTTGGCCAATATCGTCAGGATGCGCTGTTTCACATCGCCCAGCAGCACCAGCGGCTCGTCGCGCACGTCGGCCGGGCCGCAGTCGCGCGCCAGCACCTGCGCATTCAGATCGGCCAGCGCAATATCGATGCTGGTGGCGCCGATGTCCACGCCCACGATGTAGCCCAGCACATTGTTGAACTTCAACAGACGCGGGCGGCGGCCGCCCTGCGATTCGCCCTCGCCTGTTTCCATCAGGATGCCGCGCTTGATCAACTTGCCCACTTCGCCGGTCACCTTGGGGCGTGACCAGCCGGTGAGGCGCGCGATGTCGGTGCGGGACACTTCCTCGTACTTGCGCAGCGCGGCAATCACCTGCGCCTCGTGCGCCGAGACGATCAGCGGCGCGATGGGGCGGGGCTTGAGCGTTGACGGGCGGGCGGCTGGACTCATGGGCCTCAATGACCGGCGGGCGATGGGACGGCTGATTGCCATGCTAGCATACTTGCGCCTCGCCCGTCACGTGATCAATGTGCAATCTTCTTCGTGACTTACTTCACGGATATGCTTAAGTTGTTTTTGGCGATGCGTTTCGTGCTATTTCAGCGGTAAAAATCCGGCTTGATTCCTGAGACGAAATGAGTATAATGCAATTAACTTGTAATGTCAACCTGACGACCCGCGTCGCTGTGCACGGGCCGCGAGAGGGTACGAGCGCCAGTCATGCCCAGACCGCCTCAGACCGCCGCCCCGCTGCCAAAGTATTACCAACTGCGCGAAGCGCTGCGGGCGCAGATTGGGCTGCTCGCCGCCGATCAACCCATCCCCTCCGAGCACGAACTGTGCCAGACGCACGGCGTCAGCCGCATCACGGTGCGCAAAGCGCTGAACGATCTGATTCACGAGGGCCTGCTCTATGCGGTGCAAGGCAAGGGCACGTTCGTGGCGCCGCCCAAGTTCCGCGTGCAGTGGGCGCAGGAGACGGCCGGCTTCCACGCCGACATGGCGCGGCGCGGCCTCGCCGTCACGGTGAAGGTGCTGCAACAATGCGTCGTGCCCGCCGACGATCACACGGCCGGCGAGCTGCAGTTAAGCCCCGGCGCGCCCGTGGTGAAGTTGGTGCGCCTGCGCTTCGTCGACGACCGGCCGTTTGACGTGGCCACCAACTACCTGCCCGCCCAGCTCTTTCCCGGCCTGGAGCGCGAGGATTTCAGCGCGCTGTCGCTGTACGCGCTGATGCGCACCAAGTACGGCATCCAACTCGATCACGGCGTGCGGCTGGCAGAAGCCGCGCCGTGCTCGGCAGAAGAAGCCAGACTGCTGCGCATCAAGGCGAACGTGCCGCTGCTGGTCATCCACAGCACCATGTACGACGTGCAGGGCCGGCCGGTGGAACACGGCGTGGCCAAGCAGCGCGGCGATCGGGCGCAAGTGGAGATCGCGGTCCTGGCGGCCAAATAAGCGCGAATGAATTCGCGGCCAGCAGAGTAAACACGTTTCCACCATCAGCCATCGAATTCATTCGATGGCTGGATATCCTCATTCAATAAGGAGACGCACATGGCAAACATCGCGATGTTGGGCACCGGACTAATCGGCCTGTTCTACACCATGACGCTCACCGCCAAACGCGGGCGCGACAAGATCGTGACTGTCGCCGGCCGTCAGCCTGAGAAGACCAGAGCCTTCGCCGAAAAGTGGGGCATTCCCCATTGGACGACGAATTTCGTCGAGGCCATTCAACGCCCGGAGGTCGATCTCGTCGTGATCGGTTTGCCGAACTATCTGCACCTGGAAGCGGGGCTGGCCGCTGCGCAAGCGGGCAAAGGCATCCTGTGCACCAAGCCGCTGGCGCGCAATGCGGCTGAAGCCAGACAACTGCTGGAGGCGGCCGAGACAGCGGGCGTGTTTGCCGGTTATCTCGAAGATCTCGCCTACACCCCCAAGACGTTGAAGGCGTTGCAATCGGTGCGCAACGGCGCGCTCGGCAAAATCCTGTGGACGCGCTCGCGCGAGGCGCACCCCGGCCCGCACAGCGACTGGTTCTGGAAGAAGGAACTTTCGGGCGGCGGCGCGATTGTGGACATGGGCTGCCACTGCATCGAGATCGGCCGCAACTTCATCGGCAAGGACGTGAAGCCGCTGGAGGTGATGTGCTGGGGCGCGACACAGGTGCATCCCATTGAGGCCGAAGACAGCGCGGTCGGGTTGGTGAAGTACGCCACCGGCGCGATCAGCCAATTTGAAGTCGCGTGGACGTTTCGCGGCGGCATGGATTTGCGCGACGAAGTCTCCGGCACCGAAGGCACCGTCTGGCTCAATCACTGGCTGCGCACCGGCTTCGAGATGTTCTCCGCGCCGGGTCAGGGCGGCTACGTGTCGGAGAAATCGGAAAGCGACACCGGCTGGCTGTTCCCCGTGGGCGACGAAGTGGGCGCGCTGGGTTATACGGATATGTTCGTCGACATGCTCGACGCTTACGAGCAGGGCAGGCAGCCGATGGAAACCTTCTATGACGGCTACGTCGTCAACGCCATCATGGATGCGGCTTATCGATCGATGGCGTCGAAGCGCTGGGAGCCGGTGCAGTTGGAAGTGTGGCGCGGTTCCGAAGACATCGCCGATCAATCAACGCGCACGGAGTTCGACGCGGAGCATTACCTGATCAAGCAAGAGGTCATGCCCGACGGCAAGATCAAATACATTCTGAAGCACAAGCAGTCCGGCGAGATTTCGCAACGGATACAGTAACCGGGAAATCAGGCAGCAGGATGAACGCAGCGACGATGTACTTTGACGAAGTGCAAAAGATTCTCGATCGGATCCGCTCGACCCAGATGGCGGCGCTGGAGCAAGCCGCCGACATCTGCGCCAACTCGATCGCCAGTGGCGGCCTGGTGCACGTCTTTGGCACCGGCCACTCGCGCATTCCGGTGGAGGAGATGTTTCCGCGCCACGGCAGCTATCCCGGCTTTCACCCCATCGTGGAACTGTCGCTGACGTATCACAATCCCGTCGTCGGCTCGAACGGGCAGCGGCAGGCGATGTTTCTAGAACACGTCGCAGGCTTGGGCGAGGTGATCCTGCGCAACTTCGTGCTGGAACCGCCCGACAGTTTTCTGATCTTCTCGAATAGCGGCGTGAATGAAGTGGTGGTGGAAGTGGCCCTGGGCGCGAAGCGCCGCGGCCTGCCCGTGATCGCGGTGGTCTCGTTGGATCATTGTTTGCATTCGCCGGTCAGGCACAGTTCGGGGAAGCGCCTGCCCGATGTGGCCGACATTACGCTTGACAACGGCACGCCCGGCGGCGATGCGCTGGTGAGAATCGACGGCGTGCCTGATCCGGTGGGGCCGGGCTCAACCATCGGGCACGCCATCATCGCGAATACGTTGAAGGTGCTGACCGCCGAACGGTTGGCGCGGCTGGGCAAGATGCCGTTGGTGTTGACGAGCAGTTTCTTCATCGGCGAGGCGGCGTCATCGAAACGCTTCGACGACGTGTACGACGATTATCGATCGCGCGTGCGGCGCGTCTACGGCTGCGGCGATGAGTAAACTTCATCGGAATTACCGCAGCCGCCCGGCAGACAGCACGGGCATGGGGATGCCCGTGACGCTCTTTCCGATAAGGTTCAGTGATAAACCACCGAACGCGGCAAGAGTCTCAGTGAACGCCGTGTCCTCCGTGGTGACCGTCTGATCATCATGTCCCATTCACTTGAAGCTAAAGTCGCCATCATCACCGGCGGGGCCGGCGACATCGGACGGGCGACGGCGCAGTTGTTTGCAGCCGAAGGTGCGCGCGTGGTGATCTTCGATCTCCACGAGGAACAGGGGCACGCGGTCGCCGCGCAGATCCGATCGGCTGGTGGTGAAGCGCACTTTGTCCGCGCCGATATGACGAGCGCGGTTGAAGTGGCAGCCGCCGTGCGGGCAACGATCGATCGCTACAGACAACTCGACGTGATCTTCAACGCCGCGGGCGGCAGCGGCCGACAATGGGGCGACGGCCCGACGGCCGACATCACCGCTGAAGGCTGGGAGAAGACGATTGCGCTGAATCTGACCAGCGTGTTTTTGGGCTGCAAATACGCCCTTCCCGAAATGATCAAGGCCGGGCGCGGCGCCATTGTGAATCTGTCATCGGTGCTGGGGCTGGTGGGCGGCGACGCGGATTTTGCCACGCACGCTTACGCGGCCAGCAAGGGCGGCATCATCGCGTTGACGCGCGCGATTGCGACGTATTACGCGCCGCACCACATCCGCGCCAACGTGATCTGTCCCGGTCTCATCGCCACGGCGATGAGCCGGCGCGCGCAGACCAGCGAGGCGATTCGCGCGCGGTTACCGCAGTTGCAGCCGCTGACGGGTGATTTCGGGCAGCCGATCGACGTGGCACAAGCCGCCCTGTATCTGGCCTCTGATCAAGCGCAGTTTGTGACCGGCACGGTGTTGACCGTGGATGGCGGTTGGACCACTCACTAACAGGGAGCGAACATGACGATTTTACCGACGAGTGTGATTGGCAGTTATGCGTGGCCGTCGTGGTTCATCACGGCGGTCGATGCGATGAAGCGCGGCGCTTACGGCCCGGCCGATATGCAGGAGACATTGAATGACGCCGTCGATCTGGCGCTGCGCGATCAGGAAGATGCCGGCGTCGATATTGTCTCCGACGGCGAGATGCGGCGTCTGGGCTTTTTCACCGCCGATTTCTACAATCGATTGACGGGCCTGCGCACTCTGCCACCCGATCGGTTATTGGGTCCCGCCGGTCACGATCAGCGCGAGCATTACGAAGCGATCGAGCCCATCACCGCGCCGCAGGGCCTGGGGCTTGTCGCCGAATTTGAATATGTCCGCACGCGCACCGCGCGCCCGCTTAAGCTGCCCTGCCCCGGGCCGTTCACGCTGGCAGGCCGCATCGCGCCGGGCCGCGCCTATACCGATCGCATGGCTGTGGCGCACGCGCTCGCGGAGATCATCAACGCCGAGTTGAAGGCCCTCGTCGCCGCGGGCGTGAACTTCATTCAACTCGACGAGCCATCGTATGCCGTGCATCCCAAATCGCCCGGCGACTTTGTGGAACTGTTCAACAGCACCGTGAAAGGGGTCAAGGCGCGCATCGGCCTGCATTTGTGCTTTGGGAATTTCGTGGGGCGGCCGGTGGCCAAACGCACCTACGCGCCGCTGTTTCCGCACATTCTGGACACGCGCACCGATGAACTGGCGCTGGAGTTTGCCAATCGAGAATTGTTTGAGATCGAGTTGGGCAAACCAATCGCCGAAGCGGGCAAGACGCTGGCGGCCGGGTTGATCGACGTGAAGAACTACTACATCGAAACGCCCGACGATGTGGCGCAGCGCATCCGCACGGCCCTGAAGTATGTGCCCGCCGACAAACTGGCCATCGTGCCCGACTGCGGCTTCAGTCAGACCGCGCGCTGGGCGTCGCGCGCCAAGTTGAAAGCGATGGTCGCCGGGACGAAGATGGTGCGTGGGGAGTTGGGCCACGGTTGATGCCTGCTTGAGCGATGAAGAATCGCGCTTCACTTTACCCGATGATTCAAGCGCTGTCGGCGGCGGCGCTGTTTGGCGTCAGCGCGCCCGCGTCCAAAGTGTTGCTGGGTGATATCGAGCCGATTCCGCTGGCCGCCCTGCTCTATCTGGGCAGCGGCCTGAGTCTGTGGTGGCTTCAGATGGCGCGGCGCTTGAGCAAACGCTCGCCAGTGATGGAAGCGCGGCTTGAGCGCGCCGATGCGGGCTGGCTCATCGGCGCCATTCTCGCAGGCGGCGTCGCCGCCCCGATTGTGCTGCTGTTCAGCCTGCGCCATACGCCAGCCGCCACCGCGTCGCTGCTGCTGAATTTTGAGGGCGCGGCCACGACGTTGATCGCGGCCCTGGTTTTCAAAGAGGCGATTGGACGGCGGGCGTGGTGGGCAATGGGATGTGTGCTGGCCGCCAGCGCCCTGCTCTCGTTGAATTTCAACGGCGAGTGGGGGTTGTCGGTGGGGGCGCTGGGCGTGTTGGCCGCGTGCGCGTTGTGGGGCATCGATAACAACCTGACGCGCCACATCGCCGCGAAAGATCCCCTTGCCATCGTGACGTGGAAGGGCCTGGGGGCTGCCGCCTGCTCGATCGGCTTGTCGCTCGTTCTCGGTTTGCGTTGGCCCACTGTCGATGTCGCGCTGAAGGCCATGCTCCTGGGCAGTCTCAGTTACGGCTTGAGCATCGTGCTGTTCATCCGCGCGCTGCGCGGACTGGGCGCAGCGCGAACGAGCGCGTTGTACGGCACGGCGCCGCTGGCCGGCGTCATCGCAGCGGTGGTGGTGCTGGGTGAAGCGCCGAGCGTGTGGCTGGCGGTAGCGTTGCCGTTGATGGTGGGCGGCACCTGGTTGTTGTTGAACGAACACCACGTCCACCCTCATACCCATGTCCTTGTCGCGCACGATCACGCGCATCGGCACGATGAGGCGCACCATCGACACGCTCACGCGGTGACGGAGTCAGCCGATCAACACGCGCACCGGCACGAACATCCGCGATTGGAACACGACCACGATCACCTGCCGGACCTGCACCATCGGCATCGGCATGCAGCCGATGAGTGATCACCATCGATCAGGAGCCAAGATGACCTTCATTCGCACCGTTTGCGGTGATATCGATCCAAGCGACTTCGGCGTGTGCTATCCGCACGAGCATGTGTTGTGTTCGCCGCCCGCCGATGTGCCCGATCGCGATCTGGAGATGGACAGCGAGGCGGCGGCGCTTCAGGAGTTGACGTGGTTCAAGCAGGCGGGCGGCCGGGCGCTGGTGGACATGTCGCCCGCCGATTATGGCCGGAATGCGCCGGGGCTGCAGCGCGTGTCCGAAGCGACCGGCATTCACCTCGTGTGTGTGACCGGCCATCACAAGGCGGCCTTTTCAAGCCGGTGGGTGCATGACACCTCGATCGACGCGCTGGCCGATCGCTTTACGCGCGACATACTGGCCGGCGTGGATGGCACGTCGATCAAAGCGGGGGCCATCAAGGCCGCGTCCAGTTTGAACGCGATCACGCCCGACGAAGAGAAAGTCTTTCGCGCGGCGGCGCGCGCCCATCACAACACCGGCGCGGCCATCAGCACGCATACGGAAGCCGGCACGCAGGGGTTGGAGCAGATTCAATTGCTGACGTCGGAAGGCGTGCCGCCTGAACGGATCATCATCGGCCACGTCGATCGCAAATTGGAATGGGACTATCACGTGGCGATGCTGAAGACGGGCGTCACGCTCAGTTACGATCAGATCAGCAAAGAGAAATATGTGCCGGACAGCCGGCGCGTGGATTTCATCCTGCGGCTGGTCAAAGCGGGCTTTGGCCGACAACTCGTGCTGGGCGGCGACCTGGCGCGCAAGTCGTACTGGCCCAGTTATGGCACGGGCGGCGGGCCGGGCCTGACCTATATTTTGTGGCGTTTTGTGCCGTGGCTGCGCGCAGAAGGGCTGAACGAGGACGCCATCCAGGATCTGCTCGTTCGCAATCCGGCGCGAGTCTTGAGCATCAGCTGATTCAATGCGCGCCGGTTCCATCAACCTCATCCCAGAAGACTGCACCCGAACATTCGCTTATGACTGACAACTTTTCGCTCTTGAACGACATCCTCAATCAGCCGCAGTCGCTGGCCGCGGCGGTTGAGTACCATTTTGGCGACGGGCGCGCGACGTGGCAGGCGGCCGCACAGCAGCTGCGCAACCGATCGCTCGTGTTCAGCGGCATGGGCAGTTCGCACTTCGCCTGTTACGCGTTGAGCGCGGAACTGGCCGCGCACGGCCTTGCCACAACCGTCATCGATACCGCCGAATTGCTGCACTATCACTATCGGGCATATCGCCATGCGGCGGCGGTGCTGGTCTCGCGCTCCGGCGAATCGATCGAGACGATCAAGGTGCTGCCGTTGTTGAAAGCGCAGGGCACCTTCGTCGTCGGCGTGACGGATGTGGCCGACAGCACCCTGGCGCGCGAAGCGGATCTGCCATTGTTGATTCACGGTGGCCGGGATCACCTCGTGGCCGTGCAAAGCTATACCGCGACGCTGATCGCGCTGCACGTGCTGGGCGCGGCGCTGGTCGATCGGCTCGATCAGGCGCGTGACGAATTGATCAGCGCGGTTGAAGCGCTGCGCCCATTCGTTCCAGATACTGTCGCTGCTTCCGCCGATGAAGCGTGGCGCACCTTCTTCGAGGACGCTTCAGTAATCCATTTGCTGGGGCGCGGCCGGTCGCTCGCTTCGATCCACGAAGGCGCGTTGATGTTCAACGAAGCGGCCAGGTTTCCCTCGGTTGCGCGGGAAAGCGCGCAGTTCCGCCACGGCCCACTGGAGATTGTGGATGAGGGCTTTCGCGCCATCGTGTTCGCGCCGGATGATCACACGCGCGAGTTGAACATCGCGCTGGCGCGGGACATTCAGCGGCTGGGCGGGCAGGCGCGCTTGATCGGGCCGCGCGGGACCGATCGGGATTGGTGGATTACGCCGCCAGCAGCGCCGTCGCTCGCACCGCTGATCGAGATCATTCCCGTGCAGTGCGCGGCGCTGCGGCTGGCCGAATGGCGCGGCTTTACGCCGGGCGAGTTTCGCGTGGTGTCACAGGTCACCCGCCGTGAAGACGGCTTAAGCTAAACACTCTCAAGGAGGCAACATGAACAAGACGGTGAAGGTGGGACTGATCGGCGCGGGCTTCGTGACCGATCTGCACGCGTTCTCATTCCAGAAATACGTGCCGAATGCCGAGGTTGTGGCCGTGGCGTCGCCGACACCGGGCAAGGCCGCGCACTTTGCCAGAGAACGCGGCATCCCCAATGCGTTTGAAAATTACCGCGATCTGCTGGCGATGAAAGACATTGACGTGATCACGGTGGCCATCCCGAATGATCTACACGCGCAGGTGACGATCGACGCGGCGCGGGCGGGCAAACACGTCATTTGCGAGAAGCCGCTGTGCAAGACGCTCGAAGAAGCCGATCAGATGATCGAGGCGTGCCGGCGGCACGGCGTCCTGCTGTTGTATGCCGAAGAGCTGCTGTTTGCGCCCAAGTACGTGCGCGCCAAGACGCTGATCGACGAAGGCGCGCTGGGCCAGGTGTTCGTCGCCAAACAATGGGAAGAGCATTCCGGCCCGCACATGCCGTGGTTCTGGGACGTGAATCGCTCCGGCGGCGGCGTGCTGCTGGACATGGGCTGCCACTCCATCGAGTACACGCGCTGGGTGCTGGGCAAGCCCCAGGTCAAGAGCGTGGCCGCCACGCTGGGCACCTTCGTTCACAAGGACAAGACGCAGGGCGAAGATCATTCCGTGACCGTGATCGAATACGAAGGCGATCGCATCGCCGTGTGCGAGAACTCGTGGGCCAAGTTGGGCGGCGTGGATGATCGCGTGGAGATTTACGGCTCGCACGGCCATACGCGCGCCGACCTGTTGCGCGGCAATGCCCTGACGACGTACAGCACCACCGGCTACGGCTACGCGGTGGAGAAGGCCGACACGACCAAAGGCTGGACGTTCACCACGTTTGAAGAGACGTGGAACTATGGTTTTCCGCAGGAAATGCAGCATTTTGTGAACTGCGTGCTGGGCACAGAGACACCCCTTGAGACAGGCGAAGACGGCCGCGAAGTGCTGAAGATCATCTATGCGGCGTATCAATCGGCGGGCGAAGGCCGCAAAATCACGTGGCCGTACGACGCGCCGTCGGTTGAGAAGCCGATCGATTTGTGGAAGAAGTGAAACTTCACCTCCATCCCCTCTCCTCCACGAGGAGAGGGGAGAAAGAGGATCATGGATCATCGCGAACGACTATTAACGGCGATCAATCATCAGCAACCCGACCGGGTGCCGACGGCCATCTGGGGCAGCGCGTATGGCATCACCGATCCGCTGTACTTTGATTTGCTGAAGGTTTTGAAGCTGGGCGAACCGGTGGCGCCCTTTCGCCGCCGCAAAGGGCACACCGTCAACTACTACGACGATCGGGTGCTGGACGCGCTGGATACCGATGTGCGGCACGTGTGGCTGGGCTTCACCGATCTCGGCGGGCCGATAGCGGACGGCCGCGATGCCTGGGGCGTGGGCTGGAAACAAGCGGGCATCTACCTCGGCCCGATCAATTATCCGCTCGAAAACGCGAGCGTCAACGATCTCGATCGCTATGCGTGGCCCGACGTTGATCAACTTGTGCGGCGCGACGAGTTGCAGCAACGGGCCAAGTATCTGAAGGAACAAACCGATTACGCCGTCGTCGGCCGCGCCGCCGATTCGTATGGCGTGCTGGAACGCTGCAACAGCCTGCGCCGCATAGACAAATTCATGATCGATCTGGGCACGAATCCTGAGTTTGTCACCGCCTTGATCGATCGGGTCACCAGCGTCTTGTGCCGCCTGCTGGACATCTACCTCGATACCGCCGGCGCCTATCTGGATGTCATCGAACTGCCCGGCGACGACTACGCGGCAGCCAATCCGCTGATCTCGCCGAAGATGTTCGACCGGTTCTTCGCGCCGGCTTATCGGCGCATCATTGGTCTGATCAAAGACGCGGCCCCGCACGTCAAGATTCTGTTCCATTCCGACGGGCGCATGGAACCGTTGCTGAGCCGGCTGATCGATCTGGGTGTGGACATCTTCCACTGTCTCGAACCGCTGCCCAATGTGGACATGGCGAGCATCAAGGCGAAGTACGGCGACAAACTGACCTTCTGGGGCGTCATCGACATCAAGCAGACCATGACGGGCACCAGCGCGCAGATCGAAGCGGAGGTGCAGGAGCGCGTTCGCACTCTTGCGCCGGGCGGCGGCTATGTCATCGCGCCCGCCAATCACCTGCAGCCCGATGTGCCCGCGCAGAATGTGATGGCCCTGTTTGAGGCTGCGAGGAAATATGGCCGCTATTGACGCGCTCGGCCTGATCGGCCGGCATAAACTCATCGCCATCGTGCGGGTGAACGATCTCAGCAGCGCCGTCGATTTGGCGCGGGCCCTGCTCGATGGCGGCCTGTGCGCGATCGAATTCACGCTGACAAATCCTGAGGCGATCGGCGCGGTGCACGAGGTGAAAACAGCGCTGCCCGAGTTTGAGCGCGGCGAAGCCGCCATCGGACTTGGCAGCGTCCTTCAACCCGATCAGGCACGCGCCGCGATCGAGGCCGGCGCGCAGTTCATCGTGTCGCCGACGACGAACAATCGGACGATCGAGGTGTGCAAGTCGCTCAACGTCCCCGTGATCCCCGGCGCGCTCACGCCCACGGAAATCCTGGCAGCGTGGGAAGCGGGGGCGAGCGCCGTGAAAGTGTTTCCGGCGCGCTCGGTTGGACCGGCTTACCTCAAGGACGTGCGCGAGCCGTTGCCGTTTCTGCGGCTGATTCCAACCGGCGGCATCGATCTGGACAACCTCGCGGCCTACCTTAAGTCGGGTGCATTTGCAGTGGGTGTGGGCGGAAAGTTGGCAGACCGGCAGTTGATCGCCGCGCGCGATTGGGCGGCGCTGACCGATCGGGCACGGGCGTTTGCGCAGGCGACGACCAACGCCGGTCGTGCCGCCGATTGACCCCCAAATATGGCCGCGCGGCGTCGGCCTGCAAGAGCAGACGGCGGCACGGCCTCAGTTAGGTTCCAGTTAGGATGCAGTTAGGATCTGCCGGGATGGGACAGCGACGGTCGGCGATGCGCCCTCCCAGATATAGGGGTGGTTGAACCGGGAACAAGGGGCGAGTTCCGGGATGCCCCAGAGCGCGCGTCATTGTTTTGCCGACCGACTTCTCCGGCGAATGAATTCGCGTCTGGTGGGCGTGCGCCGACGTCAACGGCCGCGGCGAACGATCCCGATCGCCAGCAGGCAGCCGAGCGTCACGGCTATCAGCCGGGCCACGCGGGGCACGGTCACAATCGGCTGATGAGCGGCTACAAAGCGGCGCTGGGGCGTGAAGTAGGTGTCAAGCACGCGCTGCACATCGGCAGGTGTCACCGCATGAATGACGGCGGCATAATCGGGCGGCGGCCGATCGTCGGGGGCCAGCGCCCAATGCGCCAACCAATCGGCTCGTTGCAGGCCGTCTTCCATCGCCAGGATATGTGCGCCGACCAAAGCGGCCTGCGCATTGCGTAGCTGTTCCTCGGTTAACTGTCCTTGCCGAAGGCGCTCGAAGTGGTCTTCGATCAACTGCTGCACCTCGGCGCGATGCCGCGATTCGATTTGTGTCCTCAGCCCAAAGTAACCCGCGTCGGCGAAGTGTTCGGTAAAGGCATGCACGCCGTAGGCCAGGCCGCGCTGAAAACGAACCGCCTTGAGCAGGGACTCCTCCATAATTTGCGCCAGCACCGCCAGCGCCCAGCGATCCGGATGCGTCGCTTCGACCGTGCGCATGCCGATCAGCAGTTCGCACTCAGCGCTCGGCAGGGGGCCACGCACTGTCACGCGCTGCGGACCGCGTTGCGGCAGAGGCGGGGTCGGGGGCGGCGCAGGTGCGGGCTGCGCCGCGACCGCGCCAAAATGATGTGTCACACGCGCAGCCAGATCAGCCGCCGTACAGCGCCCTGAGACGATCAGCGCGCAGTTGGCGGGCGTGTAGCGCGCCCGATGATAGTCAATCACCATCGGGCGCGTAAGCCGATCGAGCGAGGCGTCCTCGCCGATGACGCGCAGGCTCAGGGCCGAGCCGGGAAACACGGCGCGCCGGACCTGCCGATCCAGATCGTAACCCAACCCCAGCGCTTCCAGCACGTTGAGCAGCCAGCCATAACGCCCCATCTTCTCTTGAAAGATGACACCGCGTTCCTTGTCGATCTTGTCGGGCGGAAAGGTGGGGTGAAAGACGACCTGCGACAACCATTCCATGGCCAGATCGGCGTCAGCATGCGGCAGTTGGACGTAGTAGGTCGTCGTCTCTTCCGCCGTCCACGCGTTCCATTGCCCGCCCCGATGTGTGACGGCGTCGGCTACGGCTTCTTCGGTCGGCCACTTCTCCGTGCCGTCGAAGACCAGGTGCTCGACAAAGTGCGATAGCCCGTTGTCGGCAGTGGTCTCGTAACGCGCGCCCGCGTGCACCGCCAGCAGCGCCGTGATGGATTCGACTTGCAGGCGCGGCTCGATCCACACCCGCAAGCCGCTGGGCAGCATGAAGCGGTAAAGGGCTGAGGCATTCGAAGTGACGTCTGGCCTGGAGTCCGCCTTCATTTGATAATCCACCTCAAGCAACTGCGTATGTGCTGCCGCTTGCGCCAGTCGAGCACGAATTTCTCGCGCTTAAGAACGTCGAGCAGATCGCGCGCCACTTTCTTGACTTGCTGCTCTTCCTTCCGGGTCAACTTCGGCTCAGGTTTGGTGAGTAGATCGAAGATGGCGAGTTCCTCTTCCGTTAAGCCCAGGGCGACATGGCGTTTCTCTTCATCGCTCAACTGCCGCCCTGGCGAGACTGAACACGCAGTCGGCGTAGCGCAGGAAGATCAGTCCCAGCACCGGGACGGAGAATTCGGACGACTTCAGTTTGGAGTTGGCGCGCAGGTTGTCGGCGACGTCCCACAGGCGGTCTTCAAT
Organism: uncultured Anaerolineae bacterium; assembly: GCA_964550855.1. Taxonomy (GTDB): domain Bacteria; phylum Chloroflexota; class Anaerolineae; order Fen-1058; family Fen-1058; genus JAGOBP01. The sequence goes on along the minus strand of CAZKBQ010000013.1, from coordinate 34,771 downwards.
TTCGATGGTGTTGGCGGGCATAGACGTCCTGGTGATGAAAGATGAAGGAACGTGCGACGTTGATTGTATGACGAAATCGACCGCGGGGCAAATAAGATCATCGGCTTGCCCCGGACCGTCATGTGCAGACAAGATCAATAGGTTTTGACTGATCCAGTCGGAAGGAGCCGTACAAAGACCAAGCCTAATGTTTCGGTGCTGTATTTAATAGGTAAGTAAAATTTGACCTTAAGTGTTCAGGTGTGATAATATCCCTGCTAATCTTCAATGGGTTGTCAGAATGCGTTATTCATGAGCACACTTTGTGAAACTGCCGCGTGACATGACGAGCAATATGCCGGTCAAGTCTCAACAGCGTTTACCGAAGTGCCTGCTTTTTTAGGAGGTGAAGCCGCGCTCATTCACAAGCATTATTTGATCGTTATCGTATTCGTTAGTCAGGAGGAACACAACTCATATGAATCGCAGACAATTCATCAAGACAGGTTTTACCGCCGCTCTTAGCCTGGCTCTGCCAGCGACTCCACTGGTCCTGGAACCGACCGGGACAAGACATGTCGCCTCGGCCACTGAAGTTCCACAGCCGAACTTTGGGCCGGACCTGACCGTGGCTGAACTATACCAGGCAGCAGACATCTGGTATGTGCGCCTGACGCGGCCAGACCAAGTGACGTTTTGGCTTAAATCATATGACGGGCGGCGCTGGGGCAGCCTGGACTGGCAGCCACGACGCAACTCGCGCGCTCGCGGTTAATCCGTAAATACTCTAAAGGAGGTATCAAATGTCCAATGCATTCCTTGGTGAAATTCGCCTGGTAGCCTTTAATCGCTCGCTTACTAACTGGATGTCGTGTGACGGCCAATTGCTGCAGATTTCGCAGAACACGGCCCTGTTTTCACTGTTGGGCACGACTTATGGCGGCAACGGCATCACCACCTTCGCGCTGCCTAACCTGAACGGACGAGTGCCTGTCGGCGCTGGTGGTGGTTATAGTCTGGGCGCAACCGGCGGCGAGGCCACCCACACTTTGACGGCCAGTGAAATGCCGGCGCACAACCACGCCGCGACGGCGACTACCACCTTGAAAGGCAGCAGCGCCGCAGCTGACAGCCCCACGCCGCAAGGTCACTTACCGGGCAGCACCGGGCGCAGCAATATCTATCAGACCGGCGCGGCCAACGTCGATCTGGCGAGCGGCGCTGCAACGACGACCGTCACCGTCAATGCTAGCGGCAGCGGTGCGGCTCACAACAACATGCAGCCTTATCTGGCGCTTAGATACGTCATCTGCGTGGCCGGTTTATACCCCTACTAAGCGCCGAGCGAATCATACCCCGTCTTGAGAAAGGAGGCACATGAACACAAGCCGTATCATCCGATTTTCACTGGTCATACTCGGCCTCACCGCTGCGCTGACGCTGCCCCTGACCGCCCGCGCCGTCTTTGCTTCGATCAACACCGACGATGGCGTGATCGACCCTGATTGGGCCAACGTCAGCGTCTTCTTGACCAGTCCCAATGATTCTGGCATAGCCGACAGCGTGGACATCGCCCAGGCCAAAGTGACGCGCGAGCCTGACAACAGCTACTGGTATTTTCAAGTGATCTTGTACGGGCAGCTGCCGCAAGACAACTCGACCAGCCTCGAGGCGCGTGTCAGCTGCGATGGCAACACCACGTTCACTGGCGCGGAGGACAAGTATGTCTTGTACTACCACGCCAATCCCTCCACCAACGACAATGTCATCGAATGCGAAGGCAATGACTATCCCACTTGCTCGAACGGCGAAATGTTGAAGGGCGCCGACTTTGGCGAAGAAGTTGCCGTGGGCGACGGCACGTATGCCTATGAATGGAAAACCGACATTTCCAACCCGGGTGGGATCAGTTGGGCCACGTGCGACGGGCAGGAGACGCTGCAATTCGCGGTGGCCGACGCAGACGGCAATACCTCTGATAGCACGGGCACGCGTCTGTTTGACGTGCCCACGGTCGTCCAGACGCAGCAGCTGAGGGCGCGCAACAGTGTGCCGCATACCCCGCCGGGCGCCGTCCTGATGCTTGGCGTAGCGGCGATGTTGGGCCTGACGATCGGCCTGTGGCGGCGCAGACGTCGCGCGTAGTTTCGGCCCGAGCGCACACGATCGAATTGGACGGTGAGGTCAATCGCCGTCCAATTCGATCATACGGGCGACTCACGTGCAGCGCCTGCCGCTTCCAACTGCTCATACCAGGCCAGAAGCCATTGCCCGGCTAGCTGGCGCAGTTCAGCCGAAGCAGATCGTTGCTTGTCGGCGCTGTCAGCCACAAACGACATTTTCGGGCGTTTCGCATCAAAGCGCGCAGCACGCCGCATCCGCTCAATTTCCTCCGCCGTGAACGCAATGCCGAAATGTTCCGCACAGCGGGTCCAGGTCGCCTGCGGCAATTCGCGATAGTTGACGAAGTGGCCTCGGTCATCTCGATTAGCTAAGGCTGCTTCGCAGATCCTGTTCAATACCCGCGCCGTATACTCGTCCGGCGACATCGTAAACACCTGCTCAAACGTCAGGCCAAATAATTCGGGTGGCAGTGCGCCGGGCATCATCTGACTGCCGCGATCGCGTTCTTGAGACACCAGGACTTCAATTGGATCGCGGTACAGGAAGACCCACGGCGTTTGCGGAAACGCCCGCCGGATAATGGGCAGGAAAAGGGTATGCCAGGTATCCAGTTTGATGAACAAGCGCGTTTCATTGCCTGCACGCGGTTGCCCCAGCGCGCCGATCAACGCGCGCAACCACGTGACCAGCTGATCGTCGTTGACCGTCGGGTCCTTCCACCTTGTGCGCAGCAGGCCATCAAGGGGCGTTGCTTCTGAAATCACTACGGCCCCGGGCAGCGCCGCCAATTGCTGACTTAGCAATGTCGATCCGCAGCGCGACATGTGAAAAATAAATCCCGTTGGCGCCAGGCCCGGCAGCCCAGCCTGGCGCTCGGCCAACTCATTGAGCGTCGTCTGGGGACGAAACAATTGGTTGAACGGCAAAGTCAGCCGGCGCTGGATCGTCTCGACGAAAAACGGATCCGAAAACCGTTCCTCACCCATGTAGCACCAATCCACGCCAAAAGGTTGGGATTGGCCGTACACGCTGATGGGCACCCACTCGTGTGATATTGATCTGGTCATCGAATCTCTCGCTCGAACCAGGCGCGCTGATTGGCTTGCATCGCCGCTTCCACCTCGGCGGCTGTGAACAGGCAGTCATGCTCGTGTCCCCGCTGCACGACCAGATCAATGAATCTTTCGCGTTGCGTGTACGCCCGTAGCTCCCGCTGCAAAGCCAGATTGCTTAACACCACGCCTTGAAAGCGCGCCAAATCCTGTATAGACATGTTCTATCCCTCGATGGCTTTCATCGCTATTGTCACAATTTGATTGCGACCCATAGACTGCAGAATTTTATCACGTTGCTCGCCGATTGTTTCAATCTCCTGTGCCAGAATGTCGCGCAGCACCCCCATCAAGGGCGCTTCGCCGTCCCAGTTTTCCATGAGAAGGGCGTCACTTTTAATTTGCGCCATGCTCCCTATCGGCCACTCATCCAACTGATCGCATTTTCTCATCAAACTTTTAAGAATAGACAAAGATCTTAAGGACTTTTTGAGGTGTTTAGGACTATGATGTGACTTGCTTGCGCTCCTACAGCAAGCAGGCAGCCGACTCACAGACGTGTTTACCGGGAGGTAACTATATGAAACATCAACTCAGGTTTCTCACTTCAGTTGTGCTGGTTGCGATGATGGCATTGGCGCTGGCCGGAGCGGCTCCGGTCCAGGCGGCGACTGTTACCAATCAAATCGTGGTCGAGGATCAAACTGTGGATTCGGGCGTGGTCGTGATCGATTCAGTCACGGCGGCGCAAACTGGTTGGGTCGTCCTCTACAAGAAGCCCAATCTGGACAGCAGCGAGATCGTGGGGCATGCCTGGGTGCATGCGGGTGTGAACGAAGGTGTGAAGGTTACCGTCAACATGCCGGCGATCGGCAATCCGCCCACCTTGTGGGCGGCGTTCCTGGCCGATAGTACTGAGCCTAGCGTCCGTCAGAATTGGGGGCCGAATGGTCTGCCCGGCAGTGCGGCCCAGAGCACGCCGGCCGCGGTGACCGCTTTTTCGACGACCGGTAATGCCAGCACAGTGACCACTTCGGCCAAGCCCATTGGCGACAGCATCACCGTCCACGATCAGGACATCAGCTCGGGGGTGGTGCTGATCAATTCCGTGACTACCAATCAAGATGGCTGGGTCGTGCTTTACCGATCACCAAATTTTGATGTGGGTGACATCGTGGGTTACGCGCCGGTCTATCGCGGGACCAACTCCAATGTCAAAGTCACGGTCGATGCCAGCAAACTGACGAATCAGGCTACCCTCTGGGCGCAGCTGCACGCCGATGGGGGTATCTTGAACGTCTTTGAATGGGGCAACTCGGTGCGATTGGCGGACGGCACATCGGTTCAGGTCTTCAATGATTACCCGGTGATGCAAAACAACCGCTATGTCAGGGCCAGTTTTGCAACCACGGCCTCGCCGGCCGCCGCCTCCGCCACGTCGGCGAAGATCAAGAATCAAATCTCGGTCAGCAATCAGTCGCTGAATACCGGCGTGGTCGTGATTGATTCCGTGACTGCGGCGCAAGCTGGCTGGGTGGTGATCTATCGCGATCCAAGCCTCAACGCCGGCGCCATCGTCGGCTATGCTCCCGTCTACCAGGGCGCGAACTATGGGGTAAAGGTGACGATCGATGCCAACAAACTGACCGATCAACCACCTATGCTCTGGGCGGCGCTGCTGGCCGATCAGGGGGCGACCAACGATATTGCAACCGGCAATCGGGGGCGCGTCCTAAGCATCCTGGCCGGTCTACCGATCGTCCCGAATGTCATCGCCGGCTTCGGAACGAATGGGCCTTGATCGGTGCCAGGCGCCTGCAAGTGACACCGTTCTGCAAGCATCTGAGAGAAGTCGAATACTGATCCATCTGAAATCACCTGGTCTGCGGGTGCGCGCTGCCGTAACAGATCGAACAAACAAGGCCGCCGGCGCGCTCAGAAGCTAACGCCTTGTAGAACGAAGACCCTTCGGGCGACGTGCCTGAAGGGTCTTGTCGTTGTGGTGATTCAAACAGCAAGACGTGTTATTGAGGGGCTTATCGGCTGGGCGGAAGAACGTCACGCCAAGTGGTGATTCGCTCTACACCGGCAGTCAGAATTCGATCGCAGATACACGCTAGGCGGTGCGTTCGATCGCGTGCCGGAGAATAATATGAGCGGCATGAGACCACAACAGGGGCCGCGCACTCGGCCCCCAGCGTTGTTGCCATTCAGTCAGGTAGCCCGGTTGATTGAGATGCGCGTCAACCTGTTCCGGCAGGCAGCCCTCTTCATCGGCCTGCGCCTCGACCCATTCCAACAACTGCCGGGCGCCATCCACGTCGCCGATGTGCGCGTAATACCAACCCAACCAGGCGGTGAGCAGCACCCACTCGCCGCCGCCGTAGTAGGTGTCGGCGGCGTAACGATGCACACCGCCCGCTGCGTGGCGCAAATCCGCTTCGATCCGCGCAACCGTGGCACGCATCACGGGATGATCCGCGGCATAGACGCCGTTGGGTAGCGCCACCGCAATCAGGTTACCGTCCACTTCATCGGCGCCGTCCAGGTCTTTGATCAGATGGCCGTTGATAATGGCGCGGGTTTGAATGGCGGAACAGATTTGAGACATGACGTCTGTCACTGCCGTGTGGACATCGCTAAAGCAAGTCAGCCCTCGATACAAGGCGCTGAGCGTGTAAGTGTGCAACCGATCGGGCCGCTCTTCCCAACAGTCATAGCATGGTTGGTTCCACAGCGCGAGCAAGTAATCGACGCATAAATCAACGGCCTGACGTTGTTCATCCGACAGCGTTGTGCCCTTGATACGATGATGTTCGGCCAGGCTCCACAGCCATGTGCCGATGCCATCGATCTGGAAGTTGGGCCAGTCACCATCCGTCTCGACCGAGCCGTCCAGGCGATAGCGCGTGTGGATGTACTCACCCGGGTCGAGGGGCTGCCCGGCGCGGACTTTGCGCAGGCCGCGCAGAACCGCTTCACGATGTCGCAAGATCGTGTGCGCTGCCCAACGGTGAAAGCGCTCGGCGCTATCCGATTGACCCACCAGGTCCAGCGCGTAAGCGACGTACGCCGCGTCACGGAACCAGCAGAACTGGTAGACGGGGAAGGTGGGACAGGCCACGTAGGCGCCCGAGGAATGCTGATTAGCAAGGATGATGTCGATGCTGCGCCGGAGCAAATCCATAACGATTAATTCTCCCATTCCAAAACGATCAGTGTCCAGCAGGTCAGGCCCGGCAAGCTAAGGCTTAGATAGTTGCCACGCGCATCACGTTCGGTTTGAGCAGAGACTGGAATGGCTTGTAAAGTGTCACCATCCGGCGAAGCCCACCACATTCGACTGACGGGCCGATCGATATATAGTTTGACCACCAACGGCCCGAGTGGTGTCGGCGCGTCGGGCAACGGGTCAGTCCAATGATCTGAGGCGAGACCGCGTAGATTGATCAAGCTGATCGCCGCAAAACCATCGCCGACGCGGACGATCGGCCACACGGCTGCCTGCGCCTCCTGTTCCCCGATCGAACTGCCAGTGACGATCACGCGCCCTAACCAGGCTTCAGTTGCATCATGCGTATCAAGCGCCAGGACGTTTTCGTAACGCACGGCGAAGTCGTAATAAGCAGACAGCGTCTTTGTCAGTTCGGCGCTCATCTGCCCGTACTTTGGAAAGTAGGGATCGGCCAACATGCCGCCCGGTTCGCCGAGCTCGATGTGATATCCGCCGCTGGCGAAGATGATGGCGTCGGCCAACCGGACGTTGTGTTCGCGCGCCGGGTCAATGTATGCGGCCAGCACGACCGGGTTATGGCTCAGGCGCTGCGCCTCGCTGATCAGCCGCCACAAGTCGCGCCAATGCGTATGCGGCTTCCAGACTTCGATATACATCAGATCGGCCTGGCTGCCCGCCATGATCTCGATCGGCCAGTTGCCGACACAGTTGAAGATGACCGAGGCATCCGGCCGAACAACTTTGACACGCCCGGCGGCGGCATCTACGAAGGTGCGGAACGCGCGATCGAGCAGGACGATCTGTCCCATAGCATCCCGTGCCGCGATCGGGTCGCCGTACTGATCGATGTGAATGCCGTCGAAGTCCAGCGTCCGCAGAACGGCCTCAAACTGATCGAGCAAATGCCGGCTCCACGGCGAATTTTCAGCCGGGTTCATGTAGATGAGGAAGCCATCCGCGAAATCCAGCGGCTGCCCGTCGGCTTTGAAGAGCGCCCATTCCTGATGCGTGCGATAAAACTCAGGCGATGCTGCGTAGACGGCGGTGTAGGGCAGTGCAACAATGCCGTGTCGATGCGCGGTGTCGATCAGCGTGCGGACCGTCCCCAGCGCCAGCGGTCGATTCAAGGGATCAGCGTACGTGTCAGCCGGTGGCAGTAACTGGTCATGCCGGTACATCCAATCGTAGAATTGCAGAGCATTGATGTGGAAGCGCGCCAGCGCGCGCATGGTTTCTGCAGTGTTGTCGCGTCCGGGCGTAAAGTCGGTCAGGAAGCCATAGCGCGGCGCTTGTGTCCAATGATTGAGAACGTCGAATGCCGTCGAAGCGGTGGCGAGAACAACGCCAGCCTGATCTGTCAGAACGATCTCGGCTCCATAACCTCGCGGGGCGATGGTGCTCAGTTCCAGGTTGAGCGTCACGGCCTGTTGTCCTAGCGCGAGCGAGATCGGATACTCAGATTGCGCGACGCGAGTTGCCAGGTGAAAGATGGAGAGATGAACGGTTGCTCTGGCCGCTGCTTCAGCCTCGATCTCGGCGATCAGTTCGATTGGCTCAGCAGGCGCGAAGGTGCTCTTGGTGGGATAGACATTGAGTCGAACCACGACTACCCTTTCAATCCGGTCGAGGAGATGCCGCGAATGAAATGCCGTTGAAAGACGACAAAGACGATGACGACGGGAATGAGCGCTACAATAGAAGCCGCAAAGACCTGTCCCCATTCGGTGAGATGCTCGGATTGAAACAGGGCAATCGCGATCGGCAGGGTGCGGCGCGTCGTCTCTTTGATCGCTACGTGCGCCCACGGGAATTCATCCCAACTGTACAGGAACGTGAAGATGATCACCACGGCCAGCCCCGGTCGCGAGAGCGGCAGCACGATGCGCCAGAAGATCGTCCAGCGGCTGCCGCCGTCGATCAACGCGGCTTCTTCCAGATCGCGCGGAATGTCCTCAAAGAAACCGCGCAGCAGGAACGTCTGAATCGAGAGATTCATCGTGACGTAGACCAATACCAGGCCCTGCAAAGAATCGAGCAGTTGCAAGCTCTTGGCGACGATGAACTGCGGGATGATCAACATGACCGGCGGGATCATCATGCCGAGCAACAACACGTAGAACAGCGGCTCACGACCCGGAAAGTCCAGGCGCGCAAAAGCATAGGCCAACAGGCTGGAAATCAACACCGTCAGGCCGGTGCTGACGACGGCGACGAGCAGGCTGTTGAGAAAGTACAGGCCAAACAAATCTTTGCCCAGCGCCGCCGAGTAGTTGTCCAGGGTGGCGGGTTGTGGCCACAGCGGCGGTGGCATTTCAAACATGAAGGTCTGCGGCTTGAAGGACGTCGTCACCATGTACCAGAAGGGAATGATGACGATGCCCAGGCCCAGGGCAAGCAGGGTGTAGGTGACGAAGAGCCGCCAGCGGCGTTGCGCGCGCAGGCCCATTATAGTTCCACCTTCTTGCGCAGCAGGCGCAGCTGTACGATGCTGACGACAAAGACCAGCGCCGTCAGCAGATAGCTGATGGCCGAACCATAACCGAATTCGAGTTTGGTGAAGGTGGCTTCGTACATGAGCGTCAAGATCGAATGCGTTTGATCGAGCGGATCGCCGCCGGTGATCAAGAGGAAGGAGATGTAGGCGTTCAAGCCGCCGATCGTGAGCACGACCAACAAGAAGATCAGCGTTGGCCGCAGCAGCGGTAAAGTAATGTACCGAAACCGCGCGCCGGATCCAGCGCCGTCCACGGCGGCGGCCTCATGCAGATGTTCGGGGATCGACTGCAGGCCGGCCAGCGTGATAATCGCCGTCCAGCCGACGCCTTTCCAGATGCCCAACAGAAAAATCGGCACGAGCGCCAGGATGGGATCGGCCAGCCAGCGGATGTTGGTGCTGGTGACATGCAGCACATCGCGCAGGACATAGTTCACCAGACCGGCCTGGCCGCTGAACATGTATTCGAACAACAGGCTGACGATGACCCAGGAGGTGATCACGGGCAGGTAATACATCACGCGGAAGAAAGCGCGGCCACGAATCTTTTGATCGAGCAAGACGGCGATGGCCAATCCGATCCCGATCTGAGCGGGCACGGTCACGAGCGTATAGGCCAGGGTGTTGACGACCGCCCGCTGGAAGATCGGATCGGTGAGCGCTCGAACATAGTTCGCCAGGCCGATCCACTCCGAACGATCGGGGCGGATGATCTTCCAGTCGTAGAAACTCATCCGAAAGGAATACAGCATCGGCCCGACAATAAAGGTTAGGAACAAAAGCAGTCCCGGCAAGAGAAAAAGCAGGGCCACTCCCCAGCGGGCAAAGGCGCGGGTTGAAGGCATCGCAAAATTCCACCGACGGGATGTCCGCATTATACGTGAGGGAACCAAACTCAGCAGAGCCTGTTTCATGGCGTGAAGGCGTCGAGTCAAGAATTGGGTGTGACCAATCCTGGGTGATCCGCCTGGCAGAGGAAGCGCGTTGAAAGCCGTTCTAACGTGTTTTCGCTACCAGCAGGCGGGTGTTGCCGCACGCTCAACCAGATTGAGTCACATCCTAAAGACTTCTAGCCGGCCCTAACAATCAATAGAGAGGATTCCGCCTCAGGTGTGAGGCGGAATCCGTGACCAGTATTCGTTATTACTTAAGGAGCGCGTCGATTTCCTGAGCGGCCTGATCGAGCGCCTGCTGCGGTGTTTGCTCGCCGCGCAACATGCGTTGGAAAGCGTTGTTGATGGCGCCATCCATGTCCGACCATTTGGGGTGTGGCACGCGCGCCTGGGCGGTCTTCAGTTGCTCGAGAAACACGCCGAAGTATGGCGGCAGGCTGGAATCGCCGATCAGACTGGAGAGCGTCGGTACGACGCCGACTTCCGCCATCATCTTCTGCGATTTGTCGCTCAACAGGAACGCAGCCCACTTCATGGCGGCGTCCGGATGCTGGGAGTCGGCGAAGATCACGACGTCTTCACCGCCGACGACCGAACTGTTCGTGCCATCCGGGCCAGTCGGGATCGGCGCGAAATTGACCTTGAAATCGGGATAGTTGCCTTTGTAGATGTCCACCATCCACGGGCCGTCGATGATCATGGCATATTTGCCCGTCGCATGTCCGGCATCGGTCGGAATGCCGCCGCCCAGCAGATTGGGTGAAATGCAGCCCTTGTCGTACAGGTTCTTAAGCAGCGTAAAGGCCGCCACGCTCTTGGGGCCGTTGATGTAGCCGGTAGCCGTAGTGATGTCTTTGTCGACGATCTGTCCGCCCATCGTGTAGAAGATCGGCGCAGGCGCCCAGAAGTATGTTCCACCGAGGGCGTAACCGTACTGCTCTTTCTTCGCGTCCGTCAGCTTGCAGGCGACGTCGGCAAATTCCTCGATCGTCTTGGGCGGTTCCTTGATCCCGGCTGCGTCGAAGTCGGCCTTATTCCACAACAAGACCTGCGTGTTCGTGTTCTGCGGCAGACCATAATAGTGACCTTTCCAGAAGTTGGTCGAGAGTGGGCCGGGGAAGGTCTTGGCAGTCAGGCTCTCAAAGTCCGGCATTTTGCCGTCCAATTGCAGCAGCGCCTCTTGATCGGCGAACTCGGGCACCCAGGCAATGTCGAGCCGCGCCGTGTCAGGGCCAGAGCCACCGGCCAGCGCTGTGAGCAAAGCCGGCTTGAAATCGTTATAAGCATAGCGTGTGGTCTTGATCTGGATGCCGGGATTCTCAGCCTCAAACGCCGCGATAACTTTCTCCAATTGCGCCGTTTCGGGATCGCTCATGGTATGCCAGTAGGTGAGCGTGACAGGTTCCGGTGTGGCCGTCGGCGGCACCGCCGTAGGCGTTGGCTCGGGTGGCTTCGTCGCGGGTGGAACAGTGGGCGGCGCTTGCGTCGGCGCGGATTGCTGAGTGGGCACGGGCGTCGCCGCCGGTGAGCAGGCTGCCGCCAGCAGTGCGAGCACGACGATCAGCAGCAAGAAGCGCAGCGCGCGATGTGATTCACCAGACATGGGAACTCCTCCTTAAAGGGAATGGAACGGGTGTTTTCAAAGCCGGGCGCTTACGAGACGGAGAGTCGAACTATCGGGCAATACGATCACCCCCTCGTGCAGTTTATTCGGTGACTGAATAAAGTCGGCCTAAAAAAACTTCAGTTGCGGTCGACGGTCGCCACAGCGTGGACCGGCGGATTGAACAGCTCGTGCAGCACCAGACTGGCCGCGCCTCGCGCCCAGGCATCGTCGTCGAGCGGCTCGATCTTGATCTCGACATCGGCGAGGAGTTCAGGTACTGCATGTGCGTGTATGGCTTCACGCATGGGCGCAAACATGAGCTCGCCATTTCGCACACCCTCGCCGCTGATCAGGATCAACGTCGGGTTGAAGATATTAATCAGGTTGGCAATGCTCATGCCCAACCAGCGGCCGGCAGCCGCAAAGATGCCGCGGGCAGTTTCATCGCCGGTGTGAGCCAGGTCAATCAACCTTTCGATCGTCAAGGTGCGTTTGGTCAGTGGGCTCAACTGTCCGGCCTGAATGGCTTCCCGCGCCTCGCGCAGCAGGGCAACATCCGCCGCGAACGCTTCCAAACAACCACGCTTGCCACAATCACAGAGCGGGCCGTCGGAGACCAGCACGGTGTGCCCAAACTCGCCGCCCCCGCCGTTGGCGCCGCGATAGAACTGACCGTTTACGACAATGCCCATTCCCACACCACGGCCCACCGTAACGACTAGAAAATCATCCACGTCGCGGCCGGCTCCGAACCACTTTTCAGTCATCGTGAGGGTGTTGACATCATTGTCGATGTAGACGGGCACGCGCAGTCGCTGGTGCAGCATCTGGCGGATGGGCACATTGTGCCAGTCGAAGATGGGCGAATAGCGCAGCACATTGCCACCTGCGTCGATCATGCCGGCCAATCCCACACCGACGCCCTGCAACTTGGCGCGGCTGATCCCCGACGTGCGCAGCAACTGGGTCACGGCCTGGCTGACCACGTCAGCCACGCTATCCGGATCGGTGGCGCCGGAGTAGGGCACGGTGAGACGCTGTCGCACTTCGGCGTTCAGATCGGTCAGGGCGGTGATGACCTGATTCTCTGTGAGTTTGACGCCGACGACGTAGCCCGCATCAGGATTCAGTGTCAGCATGATGGGCGGGCGTCCGCCGCGCGAGTCTCCCACGGCTTTCTCAGTCACGAGGCCGTCGCTCAGCAGTGAATTGACGATGCCGCTCACCGTGGCCGGACTCAGCCCGGATTCACGGGCCAAATCGGCGCGCGAGATGGGACTGTGCGCCTGAATGAGGTTGAGCAGGAGCGATTGGTTGATGTCGCGCATCAGGCCGCGACTGCCTTTGGAGGAGGCGGGCATGCTGACTAAGTTTATTCAGTGAATAAAGTTAGCGCTATTCTACAAGATTCCGCCCGGCCTGTCAAGCCCCGCAACGTCGCCGCACCCCACTGCCGCAGCGACGCCTACAACTGATCTGTCCCAATGCCCGTTACCGCCCGGGCATACTGCTGTGCCACGCGGTCGAGTGACGCCGCTCCGGGTCGCGGGACGAGGCGTACCTTACCGGAATTCTCAGCGGGGCCTCGCACTTCCTCGATCAGACCGGTGATGGCCTGCCACGACATCAGCACCGCATTGGTTGGCAGCACCCTGCCCTCAACTGCACCACGTCGATCCACTCGCGTGCTGGTGACGAAAGCCCTGCAGGAAGCAGCGCTCGACAGATTCCAGCACGCCGACACGGCAGATCGGCCACGCGCGCATGGGATGGATCATGTCTTTAGTCGCCGGAAAAGCAAACCGCCCGGTACGACCCTTACGGGTCGAGTCCGGGCAGTTTACCCAAGTTGATGGCGCTCAGCGCGGTTCAGATGGCCGTCAGACGCCGCAATCGACGACCGCGCTAACTCTGATCGCCAGTCGCAGCCGGCTCGCTCATCAGCACCGTTTCAGTGCCGGCGGGTTCCGCTTCAGGCGCAGCCGTGACCGGCGTCCCCTTCGGCAGGAATTTAAACATCTTGGTGCCGCATACGGGGCACGTGCCATTGGCCGCGGGGCGGCCATTCTTCATCGTCACCACCGTCACGTTGCTCATCGTCCGCTCGGCTTTGCACTTCATGCAATAGGCCTTGACTTCGTCCACTGGTAATCCCTCCTGTTACCCTGAGTTCGTTCGACGCTCGACACCCTGTTTGGGGGCGCGCCCCTCTTGGAGGCGGTACGGGTTTGAGTCTACCATGCTTGAAACATGGGCGCAAGACACTCATCAAGTGTGTGTTATGTTGACAAAACCTTGCCGCCACCCATCAAGCGGAGTATAATCTGCACGCTCAATCGACAGGAGGGTAGTTTGTATGCCAACCTACGTTTACCGGTGCGACCAGTGTGGCAACCACTTGGAAGTGATTCAGAAGTTCAGCGATGCGCCATTGAAGATCTGCCCCAAGTGCCAGGGCCAGTTGAAGCGTGTGATCCACGCGACGAGCGTGGTGTTTAAGGGTTCCGGCTGGTATATTACTGATTCGCGCAAAGGGTCGTCAGGTTCAGGGGAGTCCAAGGCCGGCGCGGCGGCCAAATCGGCTGAGACCAAGCCGTCTGAGGCCAAGTCTGAGTCTAAGTCCGAGCCAGCAGCGACGGCTCCAAGTTCGGCCGATTAGCCGCCGGGGCCGATCGGGCAGAAAATCAATCGGGCCGGGTCTCGCTCTTGAGACTCAGCCCGATTGTGCGTATCCAGCCCTGCCGGCCAGGCCGGCCTATAGTTGAAATCCGCCGGTCGCCGGGATGACCTTCTGATGATAGTCCGTCACAAATTCTTCCAGTTTCCCCCGCAGTTCGCGCCAATCGGCCGTCTGCACGATGTTCTGCACGGTCTGAACGTCTGAAGCCAGCCCGCCTGCCTGAATCTGCGGACAGTCGCCAAAGGCCGTGAACCAGACCTCGGTGGGCTGCAGACCCAGCTTTAGCAGGCCGGGCACAAATTCCTGGATTATGAACTGAAAGTACTCGGCTTCGCGCCCGGACTGTATGTCCCAACTCATCAACAATTTGACCATCATGCTCCTCTCACGCCAGAAATTCTACCATATCGTTCACGGCGTGTTGAGCTGCTGAATGAGCTGTTGGGCACGGGAGCGGAACGGCTCCGGCGGATTGAGCTGCAGCGCTCGAGTCAGCGCGTCCAGCGCCTCGGGCTTGCGCCCCAGTGCGGCATATGCCTGCCCGACGGCAAACAGCGCTTCCGGCGAATTCGGCTGCAGTTTCACGGCCTGTTCCAGCGTGGCAGCCGCCTGTTCAAAGTTCTGATTCAGCAGATACACATTGCCCAGCCCGATGTAGGCCGCAGCCATCTCGGGCTTGATCTTTAACGCTGTCTGAAACTCCTGCTCGGCCGCCGTCATATCGGCCGCGCCGGGCGTGCCAGACTGGCTGGCGCGCTGCAATTGGGCCGCGCCCAGCAAATAGTGCGTGTCGGCGTCTTCCGGCTCAATCGTCAGGGCCTGCTTGAACTGGGCGATGGCCTGATCCAGGTGGCCCTGTTGATAGTACACTACGCCGATATTGGTGACGGCGTTGGCTCGGCCCGGCTGCAGCTTGAGTGTGGTGTCATACGCCTTCAGCGCCAGTTCAAACTGCCCCAGTGTGGCCAGCGCGTTGCCGGCCGCAAAGTAGTCTTCGGGATCCTGCGCATCCAGCGGGAGAGCGGCGTCCGGCTTCAGCGAGAAGCCCTTGACCAGGGCGGCCTGGGCATCGTCCTTGCGGCCGGCGCGCAGGTAGGCCTGCCCCAGCAGCAGGTGCGCCTCGGCCAGCGCGGGCTGCTGCACGGTCAGTGCTTCCAGCCCGGCGATGGCGGCCGCGGTGTCGCCCGCCTTCAACGCATCCAGGCCGGCCTGCAGTGGCGAAGCCGGCGTCGGCGCCGCGCACGCGGCCAGCACCGCCAGGCACCCGGCCGCAACCATCAACAACTTCATTACGCCTCGTCCTTGCTTTTCAGTTCCAGCACCACGACCTGCGTCTCATCCGGCAGACCACTGCGATTGATCTTCAGCAGTTCCTGCGGCGTAACCTTGTCCAGCCCCATCTCCTTCAGGAACTTGCCGACCGGATCGAGTTTCGATTCAATGCCGGGCACCTTGTAGTGCATGGGAATGACGATGTGCGGCTCCAACAGGCTCACCACCTCGGCGGCCTGCGAGGCCGTCAGGCTCTCTTCGCCGCCCACCGGGATCAGCAGTACATCCACCTCGCCCAGCGCTTCTTCGACCTGCGCCTGCGTGGGGACCTGACTCAGATCGCCCAGATGGCATATCGTCAAATCGTCAAACTCAAACAAAAACACCGTATTGCGCGGCGCAGGTTCCGCCGCCTGCTTGCCCTTGCGATCGACGCGCAGCTCCAGCCCGGTCACAAACACCGACGACACTTCGTATTCGCCCGGCCCGGTCAAGACCTGAAAATCGCCCTTTACCCCGCGC
The DNA here is from genome assembly GCA_964550855.1 of uncultured Anaerolineae bacterium. Taxonomy (GTDB): domain Bacteria; phylum Chloroflexota; class Anaerolineae; order Fen-1058; family Fen-1058; genus JAGOBP01. Next base: position 18,914 of record CAZKBQ010000013.1, on the reverse strand, counting down.
ACATTGTTGTGATCGTCGGCATCGTGGCTCACCGTCACAATGTCGGCCCGCACCCGCGGCAGAATCAGACCCAGATCCTTGCCGTAGGGATCGGTCACCACGGTTGCCGCGCGGTCGCGCAGCCGGAAGCAGCTATGGCCCAGCCAAGTAATTTCAACCGGCATGACACCCTCGCTCCATTTGATCAGAAGTGATTGCGCGGGTATTATATCACGTGACACGCCAAGAGTAAGCGGCAGGCAGCGACATGCACGCACAGTTGAAGCCTTTTACAGCCGGCACCGGCCGGGTTGAAGCGCACGAATCAGGTTGGCGAATGATCCTGCCTGAGGCGACGCGCACCCACTACTCCGACGCTCAGCTGGACGATTACGGCCATCCCCTGCCCCGATCGTTCTCGCGCCGCCCGCCGCTGCACGTGGTGATCCAGGCGCGCTTCAGCAGCGCCGACCTCGTCGGCACGGCCGGCTTTGGCTTCTGGAATCATCCCTTTGGGCCGGGCGGCGGTCGATTGCGCCTGCCGCGCGCCCTGTGGTTCTTCTACGCCTCACCGCCGTCCAACATGGCGCTGGCGATGGGCGTGCCCGGCTTCGGTTGGAAGGCGGCCGCCATTGACGCCACCGGACTATCGGCGCTGATGCTGGCCCCGGCCGCGCCGCTGGTGGTATTGCTCAGCCGATCGCGTTGGTGGTATAACCGCCTGTGGCCGGTGGTGCAGCGCGGCCTGCGCATCGCCGAGACGGCGCTGCCGCTTGATCTGCTGCCCGATTGGCATGTGTATTCGATCGGCTGGGAGACCGATCGGGCGGTGTTGAGCGTGGATCAGCACATCGTGCTGGAGACGCCACGCCCGCCGCGTGGCGCCATGGGCTTTGTCACGTGGATCGACAATCAGTATGCCGTCGTCACGCCACAGGGACAGATGCGTTTTGGCTTGCTGGCTGCGCCCCGACCGCAGTGGCTGGAGATCAAAAAGCCCGACGGGCTTTGAAGTCCCATCGGGCCTTAGAACGACACCGACAAAATCGGCGGGCCGTGCATCTGCTGCTGTCCGGCACGCGCCTCCTTCGTAATAATCATCTTGTCGTAGCCGGCCTCGGTGGGGCGCTTCCACACCCACACACCCGCGCCGTTCTCGTCCACTTTGAAGGCCGTGCCCGGAATCGCTCCATCGGCATCCACCCACCAGCATTGATAGACTTCTTCGCCTGTCAGCGTCGGCAGGCCGGTTACGGCCATCGCCACACGATCGTCGGCCGCGTACAGGCGGGCTTCGGCGCTGATCCCAGGCTCAAGCGCAATGGCCGCCGGCCGCAGTTGAGCATCGAGGATGAACTGCCGGAGCGCGGCCTGCTGCTGCGTCAGTCGATCAAGCCGCGCCTGCTGCTCCGTCACTTGCGATTGCAGCGTCAGCGTGGCCACACCCAGCAGCGCGATGACGAGCACTGCTGCGCCGCCCGCCAGCGTCAGCCAGCGCTGCCAGCGGAAGCCCGCTCGACGAACCGGCTCAATCGGGCGGCCGTGCACGCTCTCGTGCGCCAGCATCATCAGCCGCTCGCGCACCAGCGGCGAGGGTGCGCCCGCCGACGGCGCAGCCAGCGCCAGATCGGCCACTATCGGGCGCAGTGAATCGGCCTCGGCCCGGCAGGCCGGGCACGTGCGCAGATGCGCGGTCACGGCCACCGCCTCGTCACCGTCCAACGCATCCATCAGGAGCGCCGGCAATAAATCGCGTGTTGTCTCACAGTCCATGCAGATTAGCCCAAGCCCTTTCAGCCTATTCTACGTATAAACTTCCCGGCCAGATTGAAACGCTTGCGCGCCGCGACGCGCCGCCTCACGCCTTGAATGAACCATCATGCCGGGCGGCCTCGCCCATGGCGCTCAGCCGCTCCAGTTCGTCGCGCATCTTGATCAGCCCCAGCCGCATGCGGGTCTTCACCGTGCCCAGCGGTGTGTCGGTTTTGTCGGCAATTTCCTGCTGGGTCAACCCGCCAAAATAGGCCAGTTCAATGACCTGCCGCTGGGCGGCCGGCAGTCCGGCCAGCACGGCGCGCACCTGCTCGCGGCGATGGCGTACTTCCACCACTTCTTCCAGCCCGTCCGGCTGCGGCGTGCCCACCGCCTCGTTCAATTCCACAGCCGAACCCTCGGGGCGCACGCTCAGCCGACGCAGCTCGTCGATGGCGCGATGGCGCGTAACACTCATGAGCCACGCCACAAATCGGCCACGTTCTTCGGCAAACGAGGTGGCCGCCCGCCAGACGTTGACAAACGCATCCAACACGATCTCTTCGGCCAGCGCCCGTTCACCCACCACCCGCAGCGCCAGGCTAAAGGCCAGGCGATGATAACGGTCGTACAGCGCGCCCAGCGCCTGCTCGTCGCGGCGCGCCATCAGGGCCACCAGAGCCGTGTCGTCCAATCGGGTGTAGTCCACGCCGCCGATTGTAGCATAAGGCGCACCACCTGCACAGTGAAAAATTCGCGCGTGAAATATTCACGCGGATACGGTACAATCGAGCCATGGTTGATCAACCGACAATTGTCAGCCTTGTCTCCAACTTGATGTTTGCCACGCGGATCGAGGCAGCCGCCCAAAAACAACACGTGGCGGTTGTCTCCCCGCCCGATCGGCTGAGCTTCCTCAACGCGCTGACTCAAGGTGCGCGCCTGGCCCTTATCGACGCCAGTCTGCCGGACAGTGACTGGTTCGAGTGGGTGGCGGCCGCCAAAGCCAATCCCGCGTCGGCGGCGGTGCCCATTATCGCCTTTGGCTCGCACGTCGATGCGGCCCTGCGCGACCGCGCGCTGGCCGCCGGCGTCGATCGCTATCTGGCGCGCTCCAACTTCGTGGATGGGCTGGCCGACTTCATTGCGCAGGCCGTGCGCGAAAGCGGCGACGATCCATGCGCAGAGAGTCTGCCGGCCAACGTCGTGCGCGGCCTTGAAGAGTTCAACGCCGGGCAATACTTTGAACAGCACGAGACGCTGGAATTGGTGTGGCGCGCCGAGCGGCGGCCGGTGCGCAATCTGTATCGCGGCATTCTGCAAATCGGCGTGGCCTGTTACCAGATCGAACGCGGCAACGGGCGCGGCGCGCTCAAGCTGCTCGATCGCGCTACGCGCTGGCTGCAGCCGTTTCGCCCGGCCTGTCAGGGCGTGGATGTCGATCGGTTGTTGGCCGAGGCCGCCGCGCTCCGTCACGAAGTTGAGCGCGTCGGCACCGCGCACGTCGGGCAGATTTCGCGCAGTCTGTTCCCCAAAGTCCGGTTTGAGTCATAGGGCCGTGCCGGCCGCAGAAGGTTCAGCTGACACAACCAGTCGCCGAAACGGCTGATTTACCCATCATCCACCTCAACTTCACGGAGCCTGATCTTGGATTTCACCGACAAAATCGCTGTTGTCACCGGCTCGGGGCGCGGCATCGGGCGAGACATCGCCCTGCTCCTGGCCCAGCATGGTGCCGATGTGGTTGTCAACTTCTTTCGCAACCGCTCGCCCGCCGAAACGACCGCGGCGGAAATACGGCGGCTGGGCCGTCGCGCCATTGTCGTCAAGGCCAACGTTGGCGAGCCCGAGGGCATCGATCAGCTGATCGGGCGCGCGGTTGAAGCCTTTGGCGGGTTCGACCTGCTGATTTGCAACGCCGCGTCGGGCTACAACCGATCGGTGCTGGAGCAGCGCGTCAAAGGTTGGGACTGGACGATGAACATCAACGCCCGATCGGTTTTGTTTCTGGCGCAGAAAGCGGCGCCCATCATGCAGGCGCGCGGCGGCGGCGCCATCGTCAGCATCAGCAGTTTCGGCGCCACGCGGGTGCTGCCCGATTATGTGGCGGTGGGCGCCAGCAAAGCCGCGCTGGAGGCGGTGACGCGGTATCTGGCCGTGGAACTGGCGCCGATGAACATCGTGGTGAATGCAGTTAGCGGCGGCATGGTGGACACCGAGGCGCTGCGTCACTTTCGCGCCCTGCGCGACAATGGGTTGCTGCTGAAAGCGGGCGATGAGACGCCGGCCGGCCGGATGGTGGAGCCGCGCGACATCGCCAACGTCGCGGCGTTTTTGTGCACACCACAGGCCCAGATGATCCGCGGGCAGACCATCCTGGTGGACGGCGGGTACACGCTGCTGGCGTGAATGAAGCCTCAGCCGGTTTCGGTGGACAATGAGAGAAGCGGAGCGTCGCCAGTCGGCTGGCCGCTCCGCTTCTCGATGGTCAGGTGCTCACGCTTGCCGGGTTATTTGATCAGCGCGCTGTCCGGCAGGGTGCCCAGCTCGCTTTCGGGAAACTCCAGTTCGCCCACGTAGTGCAGCACGTCCACTTCGCCGTCGTAACGATAACGCCGCCTCACCCAGCCGCGCCCCACATACGGGCGGAAGATCACTTCAAAGACGATCTCCAGCCGCGACATAGTCAGGCTCACTTCCAGCAGCCAGGCCGGCTTGAAGTCGCGCACAACCGGCGCCAGTTTGGCGTCGCGGTGGGCGCGCAGCTGCTCGGCCGTCTCGATGACATCTTCAAGAGTGGTCGCCACGCCTTCACCTCGCACAATCGAATAAGCTGATCAGGCCAACAGCTTGGCCGAGAGCGTCAGGCTTTGCAAGCCCGGCAGCAGCAGCGCCGAGACCGGGCAGGTTTCTTTGGTGGCGGCCGCGATGGTCTGGAACTGCGCCTCGTCGAGACCCGCGACCTGCGCTTCGGTATCAAGATGAATGCTGATGATACGGAAACCAGCCTCCGTGCGCGTCATCGTCAGGGTGGCCGTGGTATGGATGGCGGCCGGCGTGAACCCGGCGCGCCCCAGACTGCCGGACAGCGCCATGCTGAAGCACGCCGCCTCGGCTGCGGCGATCAACTCTTCTGGATTCGCGCCAGGCTCATTTTCAAAGCGCGCGCCAAACGTGATCTTGGTGTTTTGCAGCGCGCGGCTGTAGGTGGTGGCGGTGCCGACGCCCGATTTCAAGTCGCCCTGCCAGGTGGCATTGGCGGTGCGTACGATGTCTGCCATGATCAGAATCACTCCCCGGTGAAATGTGGTGCCGTAAGTATAACATGCTTGCCGCGCCGCATAAAGGGACGATCGAATTCAGACGCTCTCGGCCAGCTGCGGCTCGATGTCGCGCGACGGCGTAATCGGCCGCGGGTTGGCCGGCGGGTGCGATTGCTGAGTCGTGATCAGGATCACGGCGATCACGATGGTCGCGGCCACCAGCAACACGCGCGGCGTCAGCGGCTCGCCGGCCAGCGCCCAGCCCAGAAATACCGCCACCACCGGGTTGACGAACGCATACGTCGAGACGCGCGCGGGCGTGCTGACCTTAAGCAGCCACACGTAGGCCGTAAAGCCCACCAGCGAGCCAAAGATGACCAGATAGGCCAGCGCGGCCAGCGATAAGGCCGACAGGTCCTCGAAACGCATCTGGCCCGTCTGGCCCGTCACCACGCCGGCCAGCATCATCAGCACACCACCGGCCAGCATCTCCATCGCGGTGGACATCAGCGGATTGGCGGGCATAGCCGCCCGCCTCGAATACAGCGACCCGATCGACCACGATAGGGAAGCCACCACCAGTATGGCCACGCCCAGTGGATTGATGCCGTCACTGCCGGTTGAGGCATCCGGCGCCGACAGCAGGATCAGGCCAAACACGCCCAGCAGCAGCCCGGCCGCCACACGCAGATTGGGCCGCACCCGATCGCCCCAACGCCAGTTCAACAGCACCATCCAGATGGGCACCATGGCGATGATGACCGCTGCCAGTCCCGACGGTACCAGCTTCTCCGCCAGGATCACGCTGCCGTTGCCGCCAAACAACAGCAGAGCGCCCACGATGGCCGTCGCCTTCCATTCGACGCGCGTGGGACGAGGGGTGCCGCGCAGCCGCAGCACGCCGTACAGCAACGCCCCGGCGATCAGAAATCGCAAGCCGCCCATCGGATACGGCGGCATCGTCTCGATGGCAAAACGAATCGCCAGATATGTCGATCCCCAGATCAAGTAGACGGCCGCAAACGCCAGCACAATCCGGCCTTTCAACGGTATATTCGACCAACCCCACTTACCCATGTTCTATCTGCCCCCGATTGTTCGATATGAATCCCGACATCTTACCACACTTGAGGCGCCGGCCGTCAACGAGCCGCGTCCACGTTCACTTGAGCCAGCCACGCCCGCAGCGGCGCGATGTGCTCACGATAGTGGCCGTAGGTGTCGCCCTCAATCAGATCATGCACGGAATAGTCCACACCAAAGCGGCGCGGAAACTCCAGATCGTGCAATTGCTCGTCGCGCAATCTCTGCACGACGTCGAGACTCCGGTGAAAGGCCAGCTCCGAATCCCGCCGTACCTCGGCCCACGACCGAGTCCGGTTCCGTTCATAAATTCGCGCGTTGCGCTCGTCCATACTCAAACCCGCGTACTGGGATTCAGGCTTCGGTTCGCCGTCCAACAGCGCCGTCAGCCAGTTCGCCACCGAGTTTTCGTAATGCGCCAGATGGGCGACGATGTCTTTGACCGACCAGTCGCCTTCGACGCCGGGCTGGGTCGCTCGGCTGTCGCCGACTTCCGCCAGCAGCGCCTCCCAACGGGCACGCTCAACCTTCATCACTGCCACCAGTTCGGCAATCGTTTGTGGCTCCCTCATGATCGATCTCCCTTTCTCGATGATGTTTAGCGGCTGCGGCGCGCGGGACGGAGGGCCGGAGCCGTCATTGCCGTCTTCTGATCAGTTTGCAAGCGTCGTCCTGCCGCAATCAGCTGCCGCCCCAGCCAGTTGGTCAGCCGGCCACTCCGCCGTCCGGCCTTGCGCGAGGCCTGCCGGGCCAGCCGCTCCTGTGAGGCCTCCCGCAGCAATTCGCGCTGGCGGTCGCGTGCCAGCTGTTGGGCTGTCCAGTCGTTGTGGAACATCTTATCCTCCTTCACTAACTGCACCAGACTGCTCAGAACATTTGCTCGGCTTGACACGGTTCATTTAACCTGCTAAACTGTATTTGATGGTTAACACTATAGCATACTTCAAGTAACCTGTCAATTCGTTTTTGATGGTTACACAAGGTTTTGACGAGGATGTGACGCGATGGCAACGACCAAAACTGGAAGCCAACTGAAGTCGGAAGCGGGGCGACTGTGCCTCGATTTTGCCAATACGTTGGACTGGCATGCCAGTGAGCACCCGGTCGAGGAGTTGAACACCTATGCCGACCTGGTGAGCTGGGCACATCAGATCGGCCTGTTCGATGAAGAAGCGGCGCGGCGACTTGTGAGTCGGGCCGGGCAACAGCCGCAGCTGGCCGACGCCACCCTGGACAAGGCCCGTGCATGGCGCGAGGCGCTCTACGCAGTCTTTGTGGCGGTATCACACGGCAGCACGCCGCAGCAGGCCGACATTGACATTATCAACGCCGCGCTGGCCGAGATGCTCAGTCGATCGCGGCTGGTGAAGAGCGACACGGGTTTTGCCTGGGATTGGGCCGGGGGTGAGGACGATCTCGACCAGATGCTGTGGTGGGTGCTTCAGTCGGCCGCCGAAGTGATGACGTCCGACGATCTGCAGCGCGTGGGCCAGTGCGCCGACGATCGCGGCTGCGGCTATTTGTTTCTAGACACCAGCAAGAATCACACGCGCCAGTGGTGCAGCATGCGCGGCTGCGGCAATCGCGCCAAAGCGCGGCGGCACTATGAAAGAGTGAAAAGTGAGGAGTAACGAGTAATGCGTAATGCGTCGCCACTTTACTCGTTACTTGTTACTCGTTATAAATCACCTCGTCAACGGCTTGTACTTGATGCGATGCGGCGTCTCCGCCTCGATGCCCAGGCGTCTGCGACGATCCGCTTCGTAGTCGGAGAAGCTGCCCTCGAACCAGCGCACCTGCGAATCGCCTTCGAACGCCAGGATGTGCGTCGCCACGCGATCGAGAAACCAGCGATCGTGGCCGACGACCACCGCGCAGCCGCCGAATTCCTCCAGCGCTTCTTCCAGCGCCCGCAGCGTATTCACGTCCAGATCGTTCATCGGCTCGTCGAGCAGGATCACGTTCGCGCCGGACTTCAGCATCTTGGCCAGGTGCACGCGGTTGCGCTCGCCGCCGGATAGCGCGCCCACCTTCTTTTGTTGATCCGAGCCGAGGAAGTTGAAGCCCGCCACGTACGCGCGCGAGTTCATCTTGCGCGGGCCCAGCGTCAACGTGTCTTCGCCGCCGGAGATTTCCTCCCACACCGTCTTGTCGGGATCGAGCGATTCGCGCAATTGATCGATGTAACCCAGCTGCACCGTGTCGCCGATCGTGAACGTGCCGCTGTCCGGCTTCACGGCGCCGATGATCATTTTCAGCAGCGTCGTCTTGCCCGCGCCGTTCGGGCCAATCACACCGACGATGCCGCCGGGCGGCAAAGAGAAATCGAGATTCTCAAACAGCACCTGATCGCCATACGCCTTGCTCACGCTCTTGGCCTGAATCACGACGTCACCCAGCCGCGGGCCGGGCGGGATGTAGATCTGCATCTGGTCGCGGTATTGCTCGGCCTCCTGGCTGAGCAGTTTCTCGTAAGCGGTGATACGCGCCTTGCCCTTGGCCTGCCGCGCCTTGGCGGACATGCGAATCCATTCGAGCTCGCGCTCCAGCGTCTTCTGGCGTTTGACGTCGGCCTTCTCCTCCAGTTCGAGCCGCTGCCGCTTTTGCTCAAGCCACGATGAGTAATTGCCCTTCCACGGGATGCCGTAACCGCGATCGAGTTCCAGGATCCAGCCCGCCACGTTATCCAAAAAATACCGATCGTGCGTCACGGCGATGACGGTTCCCCGGTACTGCTGCAAATGCTTCTCCAGCCATTGCACCGATTCCGCATCGAGGTGATTCGTCGGTTCGTCGAGCAGCAAAATGTCCGGCTCGGTCAGCAGCAAGCGGCACAAAGCCACGCGGCGGCGCTCACCGCCCGACAACACCGCGATGGGGGCATCCGGCGGCGGGCAGCGCAGCGCATCCATGGCCTGTTCCAGGCGGCTGTCCAGCGTCCACCCGTCATGCTTGTCCAGGAAGTCCTGCAGACGCCCCTGCTCTTCGATCAGGGCCTCGTAGTCGGCATCCGGCTCGGCGAATTTGGCGCTGACCTCGTCGAACTGTTTCAGCGCGTCCACGATCGGCTGCACGGCCTCCGCGACGATCTCTTTCACCGTTTTCGTCAGATCGAGCTGCGGCTCCTGCTCCAGCAGGCCGCGCGTGTACCCCTTGCTCAGCATCGTCTCGCCGAGGTAATCGTCGTCGACGCCGGCCATGATGCGCAGCAGCGTGCTCTTGCCGGCGCCGTTAAGCCCCAGCACGCCGATCTTGGCCCCGTAGAAGAAACCCAACGAAATATCGCGCAGCACCTGCTTGTTGGGCGGATAAATCTTGCCCACGCGCACCATGGAGTAGATGACTTGATCAGTCATGAAGTTGACTCCGCTTGGACGACAAACATGCGGCAATGATGAGTGACGAGTGACAAGTGAAATCTAGAGTTCGGGCAGCGGTACATTGGTCAAAAGATATTCAAAGCTGACTTCATAAGATGGGCCGTCCTCACGGATAGTCCCATGCAATCGCTGCTGTGGCACCATCGTGAGGGAACGATATAGTTGATCTGAAAGATCAAAGGTGCGCTTATCTTGCATAAGCTTTGTCACATCATGCCAACCGATGTCCGCTGCGAACAAGCCCAAACGATAGGCTTCTACTTTCCACAACGGATCACCCGTAATAGTCAGTGGAACTGTCTTAGCCCATTCGTCAGAGTTCATCGCTTATTCTCCCGCATGTTTCAACATACAACCGCCACGCACTTCACTCCTCACTCCTCACTCCTCACTTCGGCAAATGACTCAACACCTCCACCCCATCTTCCCTCACCAGCACCACGTCTTCAATCCGCACGCCGCCCCAGCCCGGCAGGTAGATGCCCGGCTCCACGGTGAGGATCGAGCCGGCAGGGATCACGTCGTCCAGCAGCCAGGTGGCGCGCGGCCCTTCGTGCGTGGCCAGGCCCACACCGTGGCCCAGCCCGTGCCCGAAGTTGTCACCGTAGCCCGCCGCCGCGATCACGTCGCGGGCCAGCGCATCGGCTTGTTTGCTGGTCAGGCCGGCGTGCAGATGTTCGATGGTGTTCAACTGGGCCTTCAGCACAACGCCGTACACTTCGTTGAACTTCGCGTCAGGCTCACCCAGCACAATCGTGCGAGTGAGATCCGATCGGTAACCGTTGACCACCGCGCCCCAGTCAATGGTGATCGGTTCGCCCTCGCGAATCGGTCGATCGCCAGCGCCATGGTGCGGCAGTGCCGCGTTGGGCCCTGAAGCCACAATCGTATCAAAGGCCAAACCGCTGGCGCCGTGCGTGCGCATGTGTACTTCCAACTCCCACGCGATTTGCGCTTCGGTCATGCCGGGCTTCAACCGCGAGGTAACATCCTTAAAAGCCGCCTCGGCCAGCTCGATCGCCACGCGCGTCTGTGCGATCTCGTCCGCATCCTTGACCTGGCGCAACTCCTCGATCAGGCCGCCGGCCTTCAACCACCGCACCGTCGGCGCGGCAGTCTTCATCTGCTCCAGTTGATCGACGGTGACATTCGCAGCCTCATAACCGATTCGCCGGGGGCGGCCGGCGGCTTCGATTAAGCCGGGCAGAAAATCGACGAAACGCCCCCTGATTTTGAACAACGTCAGTTCCGGCGACTGCCGCTCGGCCTGCTCCCAGTAGCGGAAGTCCGTGGCGATCAGCGCCTGCTTCGGCGTGATGAGCAGCCAGCCGGCGCTGCCCGTGAACCCCGACAGGTAGCGCCGGTTCTCCGGCTGCGACACCAGCAGCGCGGGCAGCTTCTCTTCCTTCATTAAACGGCGCACTGCAGCGAGACGATCTTGAATAAGGGTCATCATTTATCCTTAGTCCGCGCGGGCCTGTACGCCCGGTCGCGGCAGTCTCAAACAAAAATCTCACGAAGCCGGGTGAGGCTTCGTGAGATTGGTGGAGCGATGTCACTCGGCGATCAATTGTGCCTCTGGCAATTCCGCCAGCGAGTATTCATTCTCGCATTTGATGCACTTGGCGGCATCTCTGCCCTTCATGGTCAACAGCCCACCGCAGTTCGGGCATGGCTGCGGGATGGGCCGGTTCCAACTCGTGAAGTCGCACGAGCCGGGATCGCCGTTCTTGTAGTTGGAGCAGCCATAGAACACCCGCCCGCGCTGCGTCTTCTTCTCCACGATGTCGCCGGTGCCGCACTGCGGGCATTTCACGCCGACCTTTACCAGGAACGGCGCAGTATAGCGGCAGTTCGGAAAGTCGCTGCAGCCGATGAACTTGCCATAGCGTCCATAGCGGATGATCAGCGGCTTGCCACACAACGGGCAGGGCTCGCCCAGCTCTTCCACCAGGTTCACCTTCTCGATGTTCGCGTCGGCGTGCTCGATGTCCCTCTGGAACGGCTCGTAGAATTCGCGGATGACGGGCACCCACTCCTTGTGGCCGTCGGCGATCTCGTCGAGCTCGTCCTCCATCCACGCCGTGAACTTCACATCGACCACGTCGCCGAAGTATTCGACGAGCATGTCATTGACGGTGAAACCGATTTCGGTCGGGCGCAGGCGCTTGTCGATCTTTTCCACGTAGCCACGCCGATCAATCACGCCGAGGATCGACGCATACGCGCTGGGCCGGCCGATGCCGTATTCCTGCAGCGCCTTCACCAGCGACGCTTCAGTGTAACGCGGCGGCGGCTCGGTGAAGTGCTGCTCGGGCAGCAGCCGGATCAAATCCAGCACTTCCTGCGGCGTCAACGGCGGAATCTTCACGTCGTCGTCGCCTTCCTGCTTCACATCTTCCTCGCGCGCTTCCTCGTAAACGGCCAGGTAACCCGCAAACTTTGGCGTGGAACCGGTGGCGCGGAACAGATACGGATAGACGGCCGTGCCGTTAAGCGGCACCAGCTCAGCGATGGCCTTCGCTTCGCCCGCCGCGATGTCCACCGATACCGTGTCAAACACCGCCGGATTCATCTGCGACGCCACGAAGCGCTTCCAGATCAAGTCATACACCTTGTATTCCGCCGGATCAAGAAACGCCTTGATCGATTCCGGCGTGCGGTTCACGCTGGTCGGGCGGATGGCCTCATGCGCTTCCTGCGCGTTCTTGGCGCGCGTTTTGTATTGCGGCGGCTCGTCCGGCAGAAACTCTGCGCCAAAGCGATTGCGGATGAACTCGCGCGCTTCCTGCTGGGCCGATTCAGCCACATTGGTCGAATCGGTTCGCATGTACGTAATCAACCCGATCGAGCCTTCTTCGCCCAGCGGCTTGCCTTCGTACAGTGCCTGCGCCAGCCCCATGGTGCGCCGCGCCGGATAGCCCAGCTTGCGATTCGCCTCCTGCTGCAGCGTGCTGGTCGTGAACGGCGCGCTCGGCTTGCGCCGCCGCTCGCCCGTCTTCACGTTGGCCACCTGGTACGCCGCTATCTCCAGCGCGGCTACGACGGCGCGCGTATCAGCCTCGGTCTTGAGATCGACCTCTTTGCCGTCGATCTTGATCAGTCGCGCCGTGAACGTCGGCCGTTTCCCATGCGTCTTCTCGCGCCGGGCCAGCTCCGCCGCAATCGTCCAGTATTCCACCGGCACAAACGCTTGAATTTCGCGCTCGCGCTCCACGATCAGGCGCAGCGCCACGCTCTGCACGCGGCCCGCGCTCAACCGCCCGCGAATCTTGCGCCACAACAGCGGACTGAGTTCGTAGCCCACCAGCCGATCGAGGATGCGGCGGGCCTGCTGCGCATCCACCAGCTTCATGTCGATCTCGCGCGGATGAGCAAACGCCTCGTCGATCGCAGCCGGGGTGATCTCGTGAAACACCACGCGCTGCGCGCGCCCCTCGTCGATGCCGGCCGCTTCCATCAGGTGCCACGCGATCGCTTCGCCTTCCCGATCGGGGTCGGTGGCCAGATAGATCGACTCCGCGCGCCCGGCCAGATCGGCCAGCTTCTTCACCACTTCCTTCTTCTCGTTGGGCACGCGATACTTGGGCGTAAAGTCATGGTCCACATCCACCGACAGCGTCGAGCGCAGCAAATCGCGCACGTGGCCGACAGATGCCTCCACCGTGTAGCCCTTGCCCAGAAAGCGTCCCACCGTTTTGGCCTTCGTCGGCGACTCCACGATGACCAGCTTGCCGATGCGGCGCCCGCCGTGCGCGGCCTGCTTGCCGTTCGCCCGATTCTTCTTTGCGGTTCGTCTGGGCGCGGCCACCACTTCCGGCTTCGGCAGCTGCGCGTGCTCGGGTGTGGCCCCCATCTTGTACAATGTCGTGCCGCACACTGGGCATTTGCCACGCGTGCCGGGTGTACCGGTGGCGGTGTACTCCGCCTTCGGCTCAATCATCTCCCGCTTGGTCTTGCACTTCACACAATAGGCTTCCATCATTCACCATTCTAACGAGTAACCAGTAACGAGTAAATCTTTACGTATTACGTATTACGTATTACGTATTACGTTCTACGCATTACTCATCACTCATCACGTTTCACAAATATTGCGTCTGCCCCCGCTGTTTCAGCGCATCCACGATCTTCTTCACATCCTGCGCGCGATCCTTGGGACAGATCAACAGCGCATCGTCGGTATCGATCACGATCAGATCGTGCAGCCCGATGGTCGCCACCAGCCGATCGCGGCCAAACACCAGCGTGTTGCTGGTATCCACCGCCACGTGCGGCGCGCGGCGGATGACGTTGCCGTGTTCGTCATTCTCCAGAATGTCCAGCAGCGTCGCCCACGAGCCAACGTCGTTCCACCCGAACTCGGCCGGGATCACGGCCACGTCGCGCGCTTTCTCCATCACGCCATAGTCCACCGTTTGCGTCTGCACCTGCGGCCACACCTCACGCAGCACGCGATCGGCATCAGGTGTGCCAAGCGCCGCGTCGATCGACATCAACTGTTGATAGAACTCCGGCATGGTGCGCGCCAGCTCATCGAGAAAGCGCCGCGCCTTCCACACAAACATGCCGCTGTTCCAGCTGTGCCGCCCGCTGACCACAAACTGCTTGGCCGTCACCAGATCAGGCTTCTCGCGAAAGGCAGCCACTTGATACGCCGCAAAGTCGTTGGCAGTCATCAGGTGGCGGCCGCGTTCCACATAGCCATAACCGGTGGACGGGAAACTGGGCGTGATGCCCAGTGTCACCAGGTAATTGTGCGATGCCACCTCGCCCGCGGCCGCCAGCACCTCGCGAAAGCCCGCTTCGTCGCCGATGAAATGATCGGCGGTGAGCACCGCCATAATCGCCTGCGGATCGCGGCGCAGCAGCGTGATCGCGCTCAGCGCGATGGCCGGCGCGGTGCCCCGGCCCATCGGCTCGATGATGAAATTCGCCGCCGGGATGCCTGTTTGCTCGGCCTTCAGCAGCGCTACTTGATCTTCGCCCACCACGACAAACACGTCTTCGGGCGCAAACAGCGGCGATAAACGTTCCACCGCCACGCGGAACATCGAGCGGTCGCCCACCAGCGGCAGCACCTGCTTGGGCGACTTCTGTCGTGACATCGGCCACAACCGCGAGCCGACGCCGCCCGCCATGATGAGCGCATAGAAATGATCTGTCATTTAACCCGTCCCCCGATCAAACTACAAACCCGGCCTAAGGCATAAAACACAGTGCTTGAAGCGCCATTACGTTTTACGTTTTACGCTTCACCCCTCACTCCACCGTGTACTCCACCCGCGCCTCGCGCGCCGCGTGCACTTCCCGTGCCACGACATACTGCATACCCGCCACCTGCCGCACGCTGCCCTTCAACTCCATCAGGGCCAGCGTGCTGCTCACCTGCGCCACCGGCAGCCCGCTCTCGCGCACAATCGCATCGATGTGCGTGGGTTCGGCCGACAGCAGCGCGAACAACTGCGCTTCGGTGGCATCCTCAGGCACCTGCGCGCGCACTTCGGTGTGCTGCGCCACCAGCTGCAGATTCAGCGCCTCCAGCACATCCTGCGCGCCGGTGATCAGCGTCGCGCCTTCCTTCAGCAGCTTGTTCGTGCCGAGGCTCGATCGGGCAAAGATATTGCCCGGCACGGCAAACACCTCGCGGCCCTGCTCCAGCGCCCGATCGGCCGTGATCAACGCCCCGCTGGTTTCACCGGCCTCCACCACAATCGTCCCCAGCGACAGCCCGCTGATGATGCGGTTGCGCGCCGGAAAATTACCGGCTTCCGGCGGCGATCCCACCGGTGTCTCGGTCAGCAGCGCCCCTTGTTCCACGATGCGCGCCGCCAGTTTGACATGCGACGGCGGATACACCTGATCGATGCCGCAGGCCAACACCCCGATGGTTCGTCCGCCCGCCTTCAAAGCCGCTTCGTGCGCGGCGGCGTCGATGCCCAACGCCAGCCCGCTGACCACCGTGACACCGCTGCGCGCCAGATCAGCCGCCAGCGTTTCGGCGGCCTGCCGGCCGTAGGCACTGGCTTTGCGCGTGCCAACAATCGCCACCGTCCACGTGCGATCCGATTCGGTGAGCTGCCCTTTGACGTACAGCACAAACGGCGCTTCGGGCAGCGCCCGCAGCAGCGGCGGATACTCGGCGTCATCCCACGTCAGCACACGCGCTCCGGCCTTGCTCACACGCTCGAACTCTTGATCAAGGTTGATCGCGCGCCGCGCGTTGATCAGGTTCTCGATCGATTTCCGATCGAGCCCGGCGTCCCGCAAGTCCGCGGCGTCGGCGCGCCAGGCCCCACCCAGATCGCCGAAGTGATCGATCAGGGCGCGCACCTTGGCCGGCCCGATGCCGGTGACGCGGTTAAAGCCAATCCAGTATCGAACGTCGCGCATGGTCTTGCTCGTCGAGGGCGTGACTATACCGCAAACCCTGCCGGTTCGTCAAGACGGCCCCAGCCCGGTGGTGGCGATACGCAATCCGTAGTACGCGCACCAGCCTACAAGCCCGGCAGCAGCTCCACCGTCATCACGCCGCGCTCGAGATCGATCTCGCGCACCACTTCCGGTCGGGCGGGCAGCAGAATCTCGCGCGGGCCGGTCACCACGTACACATCGTTGGCGCCGGTCTTGATGATTTCGGTGATGGTGCCTAGTGCTTCGCCGTTCACCGTATGCACGCTCAGTCCAATGATCTGATCGACCAGATACTCGCCCGGTTCAATCGTCCACTGGGCGCGCTCGATAAAGAGCGACTGGCCATGCAGCCGCTCGGCCTCAGAGCGCGAGTCCACGCCCGCCAGATGCAGCAGCCAGTTTCCCCGGTATGGCCGAAAGCTCTGCACCGCAAAGCGCTGCGGCCGCGCGGCAGCCGCGGGCCCCACATACACCCGATCGAAGCGGGTAAAGTCCTCCGGCCGATCGGTAAACGGCTGGATCTTCAAATCGCCGCGAATGCCCCAGGCGCGCAGCACCCGGCCGACTGTCAAAAAACGAGGCTCAGGCGAGGGTCCGCCTGAGCCGGAAGGGTGAGTCATCACCTGTCTCGCTGCCGAAACTGCCGCAACTTACACAATGTCGAGCGTCACCCGCAGGTTGTGCCGGGCCGCCATCACGCGCAACAGCGAGCGGATGGAGTTGGCGACGCGCCCGCCCTTGCCGATGACGCGGCCCATATCGTCGGCGGCCACATGCAGCTCCAGCGTCACGTTGCCGCCGCGCCGGACCTCGGTCACCGTCACCTGATCGGGCTGATCAACCAGCCCTTTGACCACGTACTCGACCAGTTCTTTCATCGTGTCAGCCGGGCCGCTTATTTCTTTTCGCCCTGCTTGCGGTTCTTCTTGCTGGGCACAAAGGTATCCGGGCGCGTGCGCAGCGGCGTGCTGGCGCGCGCGGCTTCGGCGGCGGCCTGCGCTTCGGCCAGCAAGCTTTCGGCGGCCTCGCCCTGCTTCAATCGATTGAAGCGGCTCAGCGTGCCGGTCTTGCCGAACAGCTGCACCACGGTATCCGTCGGCTGCGCGCCGTTCTTCAGCCAGTGATAGGCGCGCTCTTCGTTCACTTCGATGGTGGCCGGATTGGTGCGCGGATTATAGCGCCCGATGATCTCCAGGAAGCGGCCATCGCGCGGCCATTCGTTCTCCGCGATCACGATACGATACAACGGCTGCTTTTTCGCGCCCACGCGGCGCAAGCGAATTCGTAACACTGCTGCTGCTCCTTAAATTTGGAATTGGATGTCGGAAGTTGGATGTCGGAGTTGAGAGAGTGAGGGTGATAGGAACCCCAGCGCCCACTTCGAACTTCCAATTGTCCTCGATTGATTTTACCTCAAACTGAACGCGCCGCCGATTGTCATAGCCAACTTGAGTGCGGCTGGTCCTGCGATCGGTTACCGGCGTCCCAACAGCTGCCCCAGCCCGCCGCGCCCGCCCTTGCCAAACTGCTTCATCATGCGCTGCATGTCGCGGAACTGGTGCAGCAGTTGATTGACTTCCTGCACACTGGTGCCGCTGCCCCGCGCGATGCGCCGCTTGCGGCTGCCATTCAAAATGTCGGGGCGATGCCGCTCGTCGGGCGTCATCGAATGGATGATCGCCTCGATCGTCTTCATCTGCGCCTCGGCTTCGTTCGGATCGATCTGCTGTTTCAAATTGCCCAGGCCGGGGATCATATCGAGCAAGCCGCTGATCGGCCCCAGCTTCTTCATCTGCTTCAACTGCTGCAGGAAGTCCTCCATGTCAAAGCGCGCTTCCATCAACTTCTGCGCGGTCTTGGCCGCCTGCGCCTGATCGAAATGCTCCTGCGCCTTTTCGATCAGCGTGAGCATGTCGCCCATGCCCAGGATGCGCGTCGCCAGCCGATCGGGATGAAAGACTTCCAACGCATCGGCTTTTTCGCCGACGCCCAGGAATTTGATCGGCACGCCGGTCACCGCGCGCAGGCTGATGGCCGCGCCGCCGCGCGCATCGCCGTCGATCTTGGTCAAGATCAGGCCGGTGATGCCCACCCGCTTGTGAAACTCTTCGGCGGTGCGCACCGCATCCTGGCCCGTCATCGCGTCGGACACCAGCAGAATCTCGCGCGGCTGCGCGATCTTCTTGATGGCCTCCAATTCCGCCATCATCTGATCGTCAATGGCCAGCCGACCGGCGGTATCCAGCACCACTACCGAATAGTTCTGCTCGCGAGCCAGCCGCAGACCATTCTTGCAGATGTCGGGCGGCGCGGGCTTCACGCCTTCGCTGTGAACGGGCAGGTTGAGCTGCTTGCCCAGCGTCTCCAGCTGCGTCACCGCGGCCGGCCGGTACGTATCCGCCGCCACCAGCAGCGGACGATTGCCCATGCTGCGCAAGCGCACCGCCAGCTTGGCCGCCGTCGTCGTCTTGCCGGAGCCTTGCAGCCCCACCAGCATGATCACGTGCGGGCTTGGCCCGGACAGATCGAGCGGCGCGGCCGTGCCCAGCGTCGCCAGCAGCTCCTCGTGAACGATCTTGATGACCTGCTGCGCGGGATTCAGCGCCTCGCTGACTTCGGCGCCCACCGCCCGCGCGCGCACCCGCGCGATGAATTCCTTGACGACCTTGAAGTTGACGTCGGCTTCCAGCAGCGCCACGCGAACTTCACGCAGGGCCTCGTCCACATCTGCTTCGGACAGCTTGCCGCGCTTCGATAGTTTTTTAAAGACCTCTTGCAGTTTCCCGGTCAGATTATCAAACATCGTGTCTCCCGGTCAGAGCCGCTGGATTGTATCTGATGACATATGATTCGTCAAGCACGCCGATAATTCCGTTCAACCCGATCGGCGCTCCCGGCGATGACAAGCCCGGCTCCCGCCAAAAGGGCCGCGGCCGCTATCGCCAGCACGCGCAGCGACAACTGCTGTACCGCCTGCGCCGCCACGCCGCGCACGGCCTCCGTGGCCGCCGACGTTAATGGCGAAGGCAGAGTAATCGTATCG
>CAZKBQ010000012.1:33529-87976 GCA_964550855.1 uncultured Anaerolineae bacterium | reverse complement strand
AGCCGCAGCCGCCGTCGGGCGGCAGTCAACCATCGGGCCAGAGCCAGCCGCCCGCGCCCGCCCCCACGGAGACGCTGCCCGAATTTGCCGATGTCACCAGCGGCCTCGACAAGCTTGATTCATACGAGTCCAGCTTCACCATGGCCTTCGACGGTGAAGAGGACGGCCAGCCCAAGCAGTGGCAGTGGATCATCACCGAGGCGTTCGTGAAGAATCCGCCGGCCAAGCGCACCAGCATCGATATGACGGGCGGGGCCGATCAAGGCCAGATTCAAACCATCGAGGTGGGCGGCAAGCAATACTCGCTGTTTGGCGATACCTGTGTATCGGGCGCCGCCACCGAACAGCCCACCGCCGGCTCGTCGATGAATCCGGCCAGCATCGTGGGCGACATCCGCGCTGCGCAGCTGCTCGGCTCGGAAGTCGTCAACGGCGTGCCCACCCAACACTACGTCGTCAACCTCGATCGGTACTCGACGCTGGGCTGGACCGACGCCCGCAGCGAGGCCTGGTTGGCGACCACGGGTAATTACGTCGTTAAGAGCACCTTCCAGGGCACTGGCGACGGCGGCCTGCTGGGCCTGGGCAATGGCGTCAAGGGCAAGCTCACCTGGACTTACGAGTTGAAGTCGGTCAATCAGCCCATCGCCATTGAAGCGCCCGCCAACTGCGGCGGCGCGCCGTCCGACGTTCCCATGATGTCGGACGCGACCGACGAGTCCAGCTTCGGCCCGATGACGATGTACAAGTCGCCGACCAAGCTGGCAGACGTGGCGAGCTTCTACCAGACGCAGATGAAGGCCAATGGCTGGACGGAGAAAGAAGGCGGCATGTCGGCCGAGGACTTCCAGATCTTGACGTTCACCAAGGATAAGCGCACGGCGAACATCACACTCACGGTCGAAGGCGATATGACAGCGGTGACGATCTCGATCGAAGGCGAATAGCCGCAAAGACACGCCGTCGGCAAACCGGGCTTCAACGCGAAGCCCGGTTTTTGTTGGCGGTGAACAATTTCAGCCCGAGGGCGGCCAGCAGCAGGCCGCCGCTGACGGTGGCGATGACGCCCCAGCCGATTGAGAACTTATACAATTTTTCGATCTCGGCGGTGACCTTCCAGAAGTGCAGCGGCGCGATCAACGCCGCGCTCAAACCAAGCATAATCCAGAGGGCTGCCAGCACCCGATCGGGGAGGCGCGCCCCGAAGATTGCCGCGCCCACCGAAGCCGCCAGCATCCCTACGGTAACCCAGAAGGTCGGCACAAACTCCGTCTCACGATAAGCACTTAGCAATTCAGGATACTTGGGCAGCGGAGTGAAGACCAGCAGCGCGCTCAGCCCGATCGTGATTAGCTTGCCCGTCGTCGCAGTCAGCCGCGCCGCCCAGACTCCCAGGCCAAGCGACACCAGCCAGATGGGGACGTAGAACAGTTCACGGATCAGACCGCTGTTACCGGCGCGATAGACCGGCAGGAATTTGATCCACTCGCCCAGATCGTCCGCCGACAGATTCAGCCCGGCTGCCGGATGCGCCGCCCACGGCCCAAAGTACCCCACGCCGATCAGCGCCAGCGCCAGCAGCAACCCATATCTTGATTTCACGGATGATTCCGATCGTCCCCGGCGCCGACCAGGAGGCGGCTGTCCAACGCCCTACTTTGCCGGGCCGTTGACCAACCGCTGAATCTGGCGATCCTCAGCAGCCTGATGGGCGAAGTATTCCGTCATGAACGGGCTGCGACGCTGGCGCAGCGCCAACGGTGCCACGGCCTTAAGATCGCGCGTCGTCACCTTGAGGCGCGAGTCGGCGGCAGCGTGGGCGCGCGCCGCCTCAAACAGCACGATCTCGGTGCGATGCGAATCGATCTTCAGTTGCCTGATCCAGCTCAGGCCCAGCTTCTCAACCGCCGACGGCAGCGTCACCTGCGACAGCCGCGCCCGCGCTTCGGCGATGTCCTGCGCGGCGGCTTGCGTTTCAACCGACCACGCGGCAGCCAGCGCGTATGGATTGGCGCGATAGGCCTGGGCGCGGCGATAAATCTCGGCGCGATCGCGCGGCGCGCTCAGGGCGCGCACCACCACCCGCAGCCCAAAGCGATCGTGAATTTGCGGACGGAGCGCGCCTTCTTCAGGATTCATCGAGCCGATGAGGATCAATCGGGCGCGGTAGGTGGCCGCCAGCGGCCCGCGCCGCACCGTGTATTGGCCTTGCGCCGCCGCATCCAGGATGGCGTCCATGATCGTCTGATCGAGCAGGTTCACTTCGTCGATGTAGAGGACGTTTTGATCGGCCTGGGCCAGCAGGCCGCGCTCCACCACCACGCGCTGCTGCTCGGTGGCGATGCGCTCGTTGACGCCGCCGATCACGTCGTCGAGGCGGGCGTTGAGCGGCAGTTCCACCAGCCGCATCCGATCCGGTGCAGTGATGGCTTCGCCGCGGCCCAGCTTCTCCGCGCACGACGCACACACGCCGTCCAGGCCCTGCGCGGTCAGGGCGTCAGGTTCACAACCATACGGGCACGTGCTGCGTTGCACCATCGGCAGCAGATCGACGAGGCCGCGGACGGCGGTGGTCTTGCCGGTGCCGCGCGGCCCGATGAGCAGCACGCCGCCGATGGCGGGGTTGATCAACGCCAGCCCCAGGGCAACCTTCATCTCGGTCTGCTGCACCAGCGCCAGCAGCGGATAGGGCGGCAGATCGGCCAGCCCGCGGTCGCGCGAACGCGCCGCCAGCACTTTGTGCGCCGGATTATTCTGCTGCAAAATCGCCAGAAGTTGGGAGGTCGATCGGGTCATGGCCGCTTGCACTGGGCGTGTGCGGCTGATTATACCATCGGGGATGAACCGGACGCGTGTTCGCTGTTGAGGGCGCGACGCGCGCGCCGAATGAATTCTTTTTCGGACTCGTAGGCCAGCAGCTGCTCGGCGTCCTCGCGCCGCACCCAGCGCCGCGTAAAGTTTTCGTGTGCCAGCCGGACGCCGCCGTAGTCGCGCTCGCTGTCCAGCTGCATGAGGAAAAACGATTCGGTGCGGGTCACTTCGACATCGCGGATGACATCGTAAAAGGTGTGAGTGTACGAGCCCAGATCGACCAGGATGTGCACGTCGGCGTAGCGGGTCTCTTCACGCACCTCGCGCAGGGCGGCCTGCTCGCGCGTCTCGCCGTCTTCGATATGGCCTTTGGGCAGGCGCAGTTCCGCGCGGCCGGGGCGCTCCAGCAGCAACACCCACGCGCCGTCATCGCGCATCACCACGCCGCCCGCTGCCCGGTACCGGATGGGAGAATTCATGCCGCGCCGCCTTCCTCAGTCCGTCGGGCACGTGCCAGCCGATCGGCCTGGCGCTGCCGACCCTGTTCCCAACGCCGACGCTCCTCCTCAGTTTCCAGCCGCAGGCCCGGCACTTCAGTGGGCCGCCCGTCGCCATCGAGCGCCACGAAGACCAGAAAGGCGTCGTTGGTGTGCGTCTTGACGCCCGATAGGATGTCTTCGGCTTCGACGTGCACTTCCACTTCCATCGACGTGCGGCCCACGTAGGTGAGCCGCGCCGTAAACGTGACAAGGTCGCCGACGTGAACGGGCGACAGAAAGCGCAGCGAATCGACCGCTACGGTGACGGCCGGCCGCCGCGCGTGACGGGTGGCGCACAGCCCGCCCGCTTCGTCGATCAGCTTCATGATCCAGCCGCCGTGCACGTTGCCCAGGTTATTGGCGTGCTCGGGCTGCATAAACTGCGACAGCACCAGTTGTGAATCGGCAATTGCCTTGGAGTCCACCATCGCCTCACCGCAACACAAAACGGCCACCGAAGCTGATCGGTGGCCGGGCATGACTTCGGGCGGCGGGGCCGCTAAGCCTTCATCTGTTCCTGGATATACCCGACGGCTTCGCCGACCGTGGTGATCTTCTGCGCATCCTCGTCGGAGATTTCCTTGTGGAATTCCTCTTCAAAGGCCATGATCAGTTCGACCAGATCGAGCGAATCGGCCCCCAAGTCTTCACGGAACTTGGCCTCGAGGGTGACTTTGGACTTGTCCACGCCCAACAGTTCGGCGATGATGCTCTGAATGCGCTCAAAAACGGGATCGGCTGCCATGTTTTCTCCTTGCGTTGGCCGGGTAATTGCGGCCTATTGTATGTAACGGCTTGAAATTGTCAAGCGAATAGTGCTTGACATCCATTGCTTCCGTGTTACCATCTCCACGCAACTATAACCCGCGTTCCGCACCAGAGTTGCGGCCTGCTGCCAAAGGAGAGGCATGACCACCGATCATCCCCCGCTGCCCGGCGGGATCGAGCGCCGCAAAGCCGATCACATCCGCATCAATCTCGACGAAGACGTCGGTTTTGAGCGATTGACCGTCGGGTTTGAGAACTACCGCTTTGTCCATCAAGCCCTGCCCGAACTTGACCTCAAGGCGGTTGATCTCACCACCCGATTGTTCAACAAGCCCCTCAAGGCCCCCGTGCTGATTTCGTCCATGACGGGCGGCACGGAACAGGCGCGGCAGATCAATCTGAACCTGGCCTGGGCGGCGCAGGCCTACGGTGTGGCGATGGGCCTCGGCTCGCAACGGGCCGGCCTTCAGCATCCAGAGACCGCCGAAACGTTCAAAGTCCGTTCGGTTGCGCCCGATATTTTGCTCTTCGCCAACCTCGGCGCGGTGCAGTTCAACTATGGCTACGGCGTTGACGAATGCCGCCGCGCCGTGGACATGATCGAAGCCGACGCGCTGATCCTGCACCTCAATCCCTTGCAGGAAGCTGTGCAGCCGGAAGGGGACGTGAATTTTTCGGGGCTGGCAAAAAAGATCGAGGCGGTATGCCGCCAACTGGAAGTGCCCGTCATCGCCAAAGAAGTGGGCTGGGGCATCAGCGAGCAGACGGCGCGGCTGCTGGCTGAAGCGGGCGTGGCCGCCATCGACGTGGCCGGATCGGGCGGCACGTCGTGGAGTCAGGTGGAGATGTTCCGCGCCCCCGACGATCTGCATCGCCGGGTGGCCGCCGCCTTCCGCGACTGGGGCATCCCCACCGCCGAATCGATCCAGCTGGTGCGCCGCGCCGCGCCGCAGCTGCCCGTCATCGCTTCGGGCGGCATCCGCTCCGGCCTTGACATCGCCAAAGCCATCGCTCTGGGCGCGACGCTGGGCGGCATGGCCGGCCCGTTCCTGAAAGCCGCCGCCGTGTCGTCGGAGGCCGTGGCCGAGACGCTGGAAGAAACCATCCGCGTGCTGCGCATCGCCATGTTTGCGGCGGGCGCCAGGGATGTTGATGCCTTGCGACAGACGCCGTTGGTCATCGATCGGTAGAATCCAATGCCGCTCTCGCACTACTTTGCCACCTATCTCCCCGCCATCGACGCCGAGATGCGCCGCGTGGTGCGCCCATCGCAGCCCGATGCCGCGCTCGACGTGTTCTACGGCATGCTGCACTATCACCTGGGCTGGGTCGATGCCGACTTCGCGCCCGCCCACGCCGATGCGGGCAAACGGCTGCGCCCGGTGCTAACGCTGCTGGCTTGCGAGGCCGCCGGCGGTGATTGGGACAGCGCCCTGCCCGCTGCTGCCGCCGTGGAACTGCTGCACAACTTCTCGCTCATCCACGACGACATAGAAGATGGCGATGCCACGCGGCGCGGCCGCGCCACCCTGTGGACAATCTGGGGACGAGCCCAGGCCATCAACGCCGGCGATGCGCTCTTTACCTTTGCACATCTGGCGCTGGGCGGCATGGTCAATCGCAATGTGCCGCCGCCCCGCCGACTGGCCGTGCGCGAACGTTTCGATCAGGCCTGCCTCGCGCTCACGCAGGGCCAGCACCTCGACCTCAGCTTCGAGTCGCGTCCGGCCGTCACCGAGGCCGAATACCTGCACATGATCAACGGCAAGACGGCTGCGCTGGTCGCCTGCGCATGCGCCATCGGCGCCATCGTGGCCGGCAGCGAAGTCGCCGCCTACTATGAAAACTTCGGCCGCGAACTGGGTTTTGCGTTCCAAATCCAGGACGATCTGCTGGGCATCTGGGGCGATCCGGCGGTGACCGGCAAACCCGCCGGCAGCGACATCGTGCACCGCAAAAAATCGCTGCCGGTGGCCTACGGGCTGGCCCGCAGCCAGACACTGCGCGCGCTGTACGCGGAAGAACAGCTGCAAGTTGACGTGGTGATCGCCGAACTGGAGCGCAGCGGAGCGCGCACCTATGCCGAAGAACTGGCCGCGCAGCATCATCAACGCGCCCTCAATGCGTTAGCCGCCACCGGCCAGCGCGGCGCCGCCCTCGACGCGCTGCGCGAACTCGCCGACAGCCTGCTCAACCGCGCCGCCTGATGACGCCGCCCACGCCCCAACAGCTGCGGGCTGCCGCCCACCAACGAGTGCCCGATGTGATCGCGCCCGGACTGCGCGTCTTGTTCTGCGGCATCAATCCGGGTTTATACTCCGCCACGCTGGGCCGACACTTTGCGCGGCCCGGCAATCGTTTCTGGGCCGCACTGCACGCCGCCGGCTTCACACCGCGCCGCCTCGCGCCCGACGAACAACACGAGCTGCTGGCACTGGGGCTGGGCATCACCAACCTTGTGCCGCGCGCCACCGCCCGCGCCGACGAGCTCTCAACCGACGAGCTGATCGCGGGCCTGAAACGCCTGAAAAACAAGGTAAAACGCTATCAGCCGGGGGTGCTGGCCGTGCTCGGCCTGGGCGCCTATCGCCTCGCGTGGCGGCAACCCACCGCGCAGCCGGGCCTGCAAAATCAAACGTGGGGCGAAACGCAAATCTGGGTGCTGCCCAATCCCAGCGGTCTCAATGCGCACTATTCGCTGGCCGACCTCAGCGCGCGGCTGCGCGAATTACACGACTTCGTGGACCAACCCTCACGGTAGGAATTCCGCAAACACGCGATTACCCAGCAGTCGGCCGCGCGGCGTCAATCGGATCCGATCGGGTAAGGCTTCGATCAAGTTCTGATCGACCAGACGCTCGATCGTTTTCCCAAAGATCGTATCCAGTTCAACCCCAAACCGATCGGCAAACCGCGCCCGATCGATCCCCTCGTCGATCAGGCGCAGACCCAGCATCAGCGTTTCGCCGATCGCTAGTTCACGCGAGATCGACTCGCGCCCCGCCACCGCCTCACCGCGCTCTTCAATTGCGCGGCTGTACGCTTGCGGCGATAGTACGTTCCAGTAACGCTCGCCGTCCAGCGACGAATGCGCCCCGCACCCAAAACCGAAGTACGGCGCATTGTGCCAGTACACCAGATTGTGCCGTGATTGAAAGCCGGGCCTGGCCCAGTTCGAAATCTCATAATGCTCAAAACCCGCCGCGGCCAACATCGTCTGAGCTGCTTCGTACATCGCAGCAGTGAGATCATCATTTGGCACGGACACTTTGCCGTCGCGCACCCAGTTGAACAAGGCCGTGCGTTCCTCCACCTGCAGGCTGTACGCCGAAACGTGATCGGGCCGCAGATCGAGGGCGCGTCGCAGCGTCGTCTGCCAGCGCTCGATCGATTGTGCAGGCAGGCCGTAGATCAGATCGACGTTGACGTTCTCGAAGCCCGCCGCCCGGGCCGCCTCAAACGTCCGCACGGCATCCTCAAACGAATGGCCGCGCCGCAGCATATGCAGCTCGTCAGCATGGCTGGATTGCACGCCGAGGCTCAGGCGATTGACGCCGAGCGATCGCAAGCGGGCCAGATAATCGATCGAGCGGGCGCGATCCGCCAGCGGATTGAGTTCCAGCGTAATTTCTGCGTCGTCGGCCACTTCGAAAAACGCGTGCAAGGTCGTCAACAGACCGCCGATCAACTCCGCCGCCAGTAGCGACGGCGTGCCCCCGCCGAAGTAAATCGTCGGCACACGCGCGCGCCCCACCCGCGCCGCCGTGCCCGCCATCTCCTCGGCCACCGCCCGCACATAGACTTCGTGCTGCGCGGGCCGATCAGCATAAATGTTAAAGTCGCAATACGCGCAGCGATGATGACAGAACGGCACGTGAACGTAAACTCCCACGCCGGCTTGCTCGTTGGAAATTGGGAGTTGGATGCCGGAGACTGCGCGTAGCGTAATATCTTTTTCTGTTAGACCAGGTTGATCAATTGTCGTCATAGCGTACTGCCTACGCGAACAGGAGCGGCGCAGGGCCTTTTCACCCACCCCACTCGCGATGGTGCATATCCACTTATCCGCTGCTCCGCAGCGTCAGCAGCGTCAACTCCGGCCGGCAGTTGAAGCGCACCGGCGGCGACACCACGCCAAGGCCGCGATTGGTATAAACCCTTAGTCCGCCCGTCCGCGCCAGCCCCATCGGATACTTGCGGCCCAGGTGCGGCAGGATGAGCGCGCCGTAAAACGGCAGACGCACCTGCCCGCCATGCGAATGGCCGGACAGCTGCAGATCGATCGGATAACGCGCGGCCTCATCGGCAAAGTCCGGCTCGTGCGCCAGCAGCACCGTCACCTCATCGGGCGCGATGTGGCGCACGGCGCGATCCAGATCGCACGATTCTTCCCACACGTCGTCCACTCCCGCGATCCACAGCCGCCGGCCGTTGTGATCGATCGGGACCGCGTCGTTCATCAACACCGGGATCGAGTGTGTTTCCAGCGCGCGCGTGATCGTTCCCGCGTCCGTCCAATGATCGTGATTGCCCAGCACCGCCCATGCGCCGAAGCGCGCCCGCAGTCCGCTCAGCACACGCGCGCAATCGCCGATGCGATCGGCCTCGCGCGTCACAAAGTCGCCGGTCAACACGATCGCGTCCGGCTGCAGCCGGTTGGCCGCCTCCACCGCAACACGAATCTCGTCATCGCCCACATACGGGCCGTGATGCAGATCGCTGAGCTGCGCAATGGTGAAACCATCCAGTTCACGCGGCAGACGCGCCAGCGGCACTGTCACGCGCTCGACCGACAGCCATTGCGGCTCGATCAGCGCGGAATAGACGCTGCCGCCGGCGGCCAGCGTCGCTGCGCCCGCGCCGGCGCTCAACGCCAGCTTCAAGAATTGTCGTCGGGTCAGATTGTTTCGCTTGGACATGTCGTGCAGTATAAAGGCGCGTTCATGGCCGGTCAAGCACTCAAGTGCGGGCTGCACCGTCATCACCGGCATTACCTGCGCTTGGCGCGGTGTGGTATCATTGCGCGTTGGATTCATCAGCCAGACGACGCTGCTCATCACGCAGTCCTGATCGAAGGGCCTTCCGAGTGCGGTTAAAACATCTGGAACTTCAAGGTTTTAAGACCTTCGCCACCAAGAGCGAATTCGTCTTTCCGACCGGCGTCACGGCCATCGTCGGGCCGAACGGCTCCGGCAAGTCCAACGTGGCCGATGCGCTGCGCTGGGTGCTGGGCGAACAGACCTTCTCCGTGCTACGCGCCAAGAAATCAGAAGACCTGATCTTCGCCGGTGGCGAAGGTCGCGCGCGCGCGGGCGTGGCCGAGGCGTATCTCACGCTCGATAACTCCGACGGCTTCTTCCCCATCGACTTCAACGAAGTCGTCATCGGCCGCCGCGCCTACCGCGACGGCGAAAACGAATACCTGCTCAACGGCAGCAAAGTGCGCCTGCGCGAGATCAGCGAACTGTTGGCCAAGACCGGGCTGGCGCGGCGCACGTACACCGTCATCGGACAGGGCCTCGTCGATCAAGCCCTGTCGCTGAACTCCGAGGAACGCCGCGCCCTGTTCGAAGAAGCGGCCGGCATCGCGCTGTACCGCAACAAGCGCGAGGACGCCCTGCGCAAACTCGACGAAACCCGCCGCAATCTCGACCGCGTCCGCGACATCCTGGCCGAGATCGGCCCGCGCGTGCGCCAGTTGGAACGCCAGGCCCAACGCACCCGCGATTACGCCCGCCTGTCCACCGAAGTGCAGGCCATGCAGCGCATCTGGTTCGGCTATCACTGGGGCCAGGGACAGGCCGCCCTGCGTGAGGCGCGTCAGCTGGCCGAGGCGCAGACCGACATCCTCACGGCCCGTCGCGCCGAAGTCGGCGACTACAGCCAGCGTATCCAGCTCACACGGCAGCGCCAGCTGGAAACGCGCCAGCAGCTGGGCGACTGGCAGCGTCAGGCGGGCGCGCTGCGCGCGCAAGCCGAACAGGCGCAGCGCCAGCTGGCCGTGCTGGAAGAACGGGCGCGATCGCTGCAGCAGCAGATCGACCAGACGCAGATCGATCAGGCTGCGCTCGAAACCGAGATCGCCGCACAAACCGATCGGGTGGCGCAGGCCCAGACGGAACTCGACGCCATCGCCGCGCGGCGCGATACTCAGGCGGCCGCCATCGCCGCCGCGCAGCAGGCGCTGAACGAGCGCACCGCGCAGCGCGACGCGCTGCAGCAGGCGCGCGCCGCCGCCCAGGCAGGCATTCAGAAAGCGCAGGCCACCCTGGCCGACCGGCATGAACGTCGGGCGCAGTTGGCCGATCGGCGCGGGGCACTGCAGCGCGACATCGACGCACATCACACCGACATCGCCGGTCAACTTGATCAGCAAGCCGTGCTGGAACAACACCTTGTCAATAACGCCCGAACGGCAGGCGAGATCGAGGCGCGACGCGCCGAACTCCAACAGCAGCTCGATGCGCTTCACGCGGAGCTCGAAGCAGCGCGCCAGATTGCGGCGCAGCGCGACGGCGAACTTGCCGAGGCACGCGCCGCCGAGACGCGCCTGCGCGATCGCTATGCAGTGCTGTCCGATGTGCGCGCCTCACTCAGCGGCTTCGATGCGGGCACGCGCGCCGTAATCAACGCGCAGCTGCCCGGCGTGCGCGGCATCCTGGCGACGTTGATCAACGTCGATTCGCAATGGGAACGCGCCGTGGAAGCCGCATTAGGCCCGGACATTCAGGCCATTGTGGTGGAATCGCACGCGGCCGCGCAGCCGGTGCGTGATCTGCTGGGCGACAGCGGCGGGCGGGCGACCCTGCTGCCCCTGGACGAGATCGATCGACCGCGCTCCGAACGGCCGGCCGATCAGATCGATGTACCCGCCAGTGCGCCGGGCTGTCTGCCATTTGGATCATTCTTGCGCAGTCGCGAAAAACCCGCGGCTGTGCCACAACCCGATCGGTCTGTGCTGCCCGCCGGGCTGCATTTTGCGGCCGAATACGTCACCTGCGACGCCGCGTTGCAGCCCGCCGTCGACGCGCTGTTGGGCCGCGTCATCGTCGTCGAGACGCTGGCAGACGCGCACGCGCTGCGCGTTGATCTGCCCGACGGTTACGATGTCGCCACGCGCAGCGGCGAGGTGATACGCCGCCACGGCGTCATTACGCTGGGACGCGCTGCCGGGGCCGGTGAGCTGCTGGCCCGCGAGCGCGAGTGGCGCGAACTGCCCGCCCGGATCGAGGCGGCCGCACAGGCCACCGTGCAGGCCGAGGCCGCTCTGCGCGCGGCCGGGCAGACGATCGACGCGCTGACTGAGCGCCAGAGTCGCGCAGCCGAACAGATGCGCGCGATTGAAGCCGATTTGAACTCGGCGCACGAGCAGCGTCGCGGCCTTGAGCGCCAGCTGGACGATTTGAAACGCGCCATCGACTGGCAGCAGGGTCTCATCGCGCAGCTCGCCGCCGAGATCGCCACGCTGAACGAGCGGGATCAACAGCTGGCCGGAGAAGAAATCCGTCTGCAAGAGCAGAGCACGCAGCTCGATGAGTCGTTGGCGACGTTCGATCAACAGCTGGCGCAGCTGCCCCTGGAAGAACTGGCCGCGCAGGTCAATGCCCTGCAGGCCGAGGCCGCCGTGGCGCAGCAGCTGTTGCGCAGCCAGAGCAACGTCGTTCAGTCGTACACAGCTGCGCTGGAGCAGATCCGCGCCCAGTTGACCGCGCGACGCGATCGGGCCGGCGCCATTGCCAGCGAACAGCAGCGCATTGAGACGCAGCTGACGGAACTGCGCGGAAACGAGGCCCGGCTGGCGCAGGACCTGGCCGCGCTGCGCGCGCACATCGATCCGGCCGAGGCCGCGCTGCGCGATCTGGAAGAAGCGCAGAGCCGGCTGGAGGCCGAAGAACGATCGGCGCGTGACCGCCTGAGCGAACTGGAGACGCGCCACAATCAAGCCGTGATCGATGTGGCGCGGCGCGAAGAGGAACTCAATCACCTGCGCGCCCGCATCGACGAAGAACTGGGCCTGGTGCAGCTGGAAATGGCCGAACTGTCGGGGCCGCAGCCGCTGCCGCTGACCCCCATCGTGCAGGAACTGCCCGTGGTGGAGGAGCTGCCCGCCGGGTTGGATCAGGAACTGCAACGCCTCAAGGCGCAGCTGCGTCGCCTGGGCCCCATCAACCCGGAAGCGCAGGCCGAATACGAAGAAACACGTCAGCGGCACGAGTTCCTGACGCAGCAGGCCAGCGACCTGGAAGAGGCCATCGTGCAGCTGCATCACGTCATCGAAGAGCTGGATCAGCTCATGGAGAAGTCCTTCCGCGAGACGTTCGACGCGGTGGCGGAAGAATTCAAGAATACGTTTCAGATGCTGTTTGGCGGCGGCTCGGCCAAGCTGGTGCTGACCGATCCGGAGCACATCGGGCAGACCGGCATCGAAGTGATGGCGCGCCCGCCGGGCAAAAAGCAGCAGGGGTTGGCGCTGCTGTCCGGCGGCGAGCGCTCGCTGACGGCCGCGGCGCTGATGTTTGCGATCCTCAAGGTGAAGCCGCCGCCGTTCTGCATCCTGGACGAGACGGACGCCGCGCTGGACGAAGCCAACGTGGGCCGCTTCCGCGACGCGCTCAAAGCGCTGTCGGCGCACACCCAATTTGTGATCATCACGCACAATCGCGGCACCATCGAGGCGGCCGATACGATCTACGGCATCAGCATGGGCAGCGATTCGGCGTCGCGCGCGATCTCGCTGCAGCTGGAAAACGTGGCGCAGACCGATTAGCGCAGGCTGGTCAGGGTAACATGTCCGGCGAAACCATCCTCGTCGTCGACGATTCAAAAGCCACCCGCGATTTTGTCGTCGATTACGTGCTCAAGCCCAACGGCTACCGGCCGCTTACGGCACGCGACGGCGAAGAAGGTCTGCGCGTGGCTCTGGACAAATTGCCCGATCTGATCATCCTCGATCTGGAGATGCCCAAGCTGGGCGGCGTGGAAGTCCTGAAAGCGCTGCGCAAAAAAGCCGTCAGCATCCCCGTCATCCTGTCCACCGCCCACGGCTCGGAAGCCATCGCCATCGAAGTGTTCCGGCTGGGCGTGCGTGACTACGTGGTCAAGCCGTTTGAAATTGCCGACATGGTCAACGCTATCGAGCGTGCCCTCAGCGACTCGCGCCTCAAGCGCGAGCGCGACGAACTGCTGAAACAGGTCATGCAGTCGAATCACTCGCTGGAAGCGCGCCTGCGCGAATTGAGCACACTGTACGGCATCAGCAAGAGCGTCACCGCCCTCCTTGACCACGACAGCCTGCTGCGACGCATTGTGGAGGCCGCGCAGTTTGTCACCGGCGCGCAGGCCAGCCTGCTGCGCCTGCGCGACCCGATCGATCATGCCCTGCGCGTACAGGCCGTCATCGGCGCGCGCAGCGAGGCCAGCGATCGGCTGGCGCAGCGTGTGGCGCAGACCGGCCAACCGGCGCTCACTCCGCACGGCGTGGGCGTGCCGTTGAAAGTGGGCGACAAACTCATCGGCACACTGGACGTGAGCAACGATCTTCAGGCGCGCCAGTTTCTGGAGCACGACACCCACCTGCTGCAGGCATTGGCCGATTACGCCGCCATCGCCATCGAAAATTCGCGCCTGTTCCGCGAACTGGAAGCTTCCAAAGAGCGCGAGAAGCAAACCATTCGCAACGTCTTCGAGCGCTACGTGACGCCCGCGGTGGTGGAACAATTGTTGAGTCAGCCGGGCATGGTGGCGCTGGGCGGGGCGCGGCGCACCGTCACCGTACTGTTTGCCGATCTGCGCGGCTTCACCTCGCTGGCCGAGCAGCTGCCGCCGGAGCGGCTGTTCGAGACGTTGAATCATCATTTATCCTTAGGCGCAGAAGCGGTGCTGCGGCACGAAGGCACCCTGGACAAATTCATGGGCGATTCGATCATGGCCTTCTTCAACGCGCCGTTGCCCCAGGCCGATCACGCCCTGCGCGCCGTGGCGGTGGCGGTGGATTTGCAGCAGCATATGGCGGCCGCCGCCCGGGCCACCGGACTGCGACTGCAGTTTGGCGTGGGCATCGCCTGTGGCGAGGCGGTGGTGGGCAACATCGGCACGGCGCAGCTGATGAATTACACCGTCATCGGCCACAGCGTCAACCTGGCGCGCCGCCTGCAGGAGATCGCACGAGGCGGCCAGGTGCTGATCGATCGGGCCACACTGGAGGCTGTCTCGTCACGGGTGCGCACCCGCGCCCTGGGCGCCATGGAGATCAAAGGCGTCAGTGCGTTGGTGGACGTGTACGAAGTCATCGGGCTGAAGTAAGCACACCACCGCTGCGCTCAACTCAACCGGGCCGTCCCGGTTTTTTGTTGCGTGCTTCTTCGGTGCGCATCAAAATTTTGCGGTGGTTGCATGCCGGCGATTGAAATCGCGCCTTTGAAGCCGTCGGCTGCGTGTCTACCCTTCGCAGGCTCACGGCAGGCTCGGCGTGGACGGGGTTTCGTCGGCGCAGGTCGACGATCGGCGGCACGCTCGCCAGCCGCGAATTCATTCGCCGGAGAAGTCGGTCGGCAAGACAATGACGCACACTCATGCTTCATGCTTCTCAGAGTCTTGTCGAAGGGCAATGAGTGTGTTACACTTTGCGTTTGCCGAACGGAATGGATGTGACGATGACGGGGATGTTTGGAAAAATCAAGCGCCGACTGAGCCTGATCGGATTAATCGGCCTGCTCAGCCTGAACACGCTGTCGGCTGCTCGCGCGGCTCCGCTGGCGCAGCAGGGCATTGCGGTCATCACTTCGCCGTCTGACGGGCAGACCGTATCGGGGCTGGTGCGCGTCACCGGCTCAAGCAATCATCCTGACTTCGATCGATTTGAACTGGCCTACGGCCCCGATCCCAATCCCAACGACGCCTGGCAGGTGTTCAGCACCGGCACTCAGCCGGTGGATAACAACGTGCTGGGATTGTGGGACACCACGCGCCTGCCCGACGGTATGTGGGCACTGCGTCTGCGCACCGTGCGCAAAGACAGCAACTATGACGAAGTCGTGGTGCGCGGTCTGCAGGTGATCAACTCGCGTCCCGTCGATACGCCCACGCCCGCCGCGCCCGAACCGACCTTTCCGCCCGCGCCAACTTTCGATGCGGCGGCCGGCTCTGAAGCCACGCCCGCACCGCTGGTAACGGTGCCTGTCGAGCTGCCGCCCACCCGTGCGCCCGTCGTCGACAGCGGCACGCCCGGCGCCGCCGTTCAGCCCACGCGCCGCGCCAGCAGCCCGGCCGCGGCGTTGTTCGATGCGGGCGGCGCGGCCACGGCGTGTTTGAACGGCGTGCTCGTCGCGGGGCTGGCCTTCAGCGTGGTGGGCGCGATTCAGCTGGGGCGGCGGACTTACAAGGAATACCTGCGCGCCCGGCGCAGGCGTCATTAGGATATGCACTTACTCGATCGTTTTCGCGCGCGCCCGCCGGCCGCCGAACCGGCCAGCGCTGCCCGGCTCATCGTCGGTCTGGGCAACCCGGGCCGTGAATACGCCGGCAACCGCCACAACATCGGCTTCATGGCGGCTGAAGCTTACGCCGCCCGGCACGGCCTGACCTTTAACAAACTGCAGGGCAAAGCAGTGCTGGCGCTGGGTCGCGCCGGCGATCATCGGCTTATCATCGCCAAGCCGCAGACTTACATGAACGAGAGCGGCCGCGCGGTCAGCGCGTTGATGAACTTTTATAAACTATCGATCGATCAACTGATCGTGATCTTCGACGATCTCGATCTGCCCTTCGGCGCGATCCGGCTGCGGCCCGACGGCGGCGCGGGCGGCCACAACGGCCTGCGCTCGATCATCGCGCAGCTGGGCGGCAACCGCTTTGCGCGGCTGCGGCTGGGCATCGGGCGGCCGCCCGGCCGCATGGATCCGGCCGCCTTTGTGCTGCAGGACTTCGGCCGCGACGAGGCGCAGGAATTGCCGCATTTGCTCGATCGGGCGGCCGACGCTCTGGACACGTTCGTCAACAGCGGCATCACGGTCGCCATGAACAAACACAATGTGACTCCGACTGGAGAGAAAGACAAAACATGACTGTAAACATGAATGAATACGAGCAGTTCGCCAAGGCCTTTCGGTGCTCGGTGCCAATGGCCGAGTCAATCGTCACCCGCATCCGCCAGCGGCTGGGCCGCGATGTGCCGATGAGTGAGATCCTGGCCACCATCCGCAAGATCGCGCCCACGCGCCTGACGACCGACGAGATCGTCAAGCGCATGCAAAAGAACAATGCCGCGCGCAATGTCCGGCCGGTGCGGGGCGACGAGGAAGACTTCGAGCCGGAGCCGGAAGAGATCGAAGCGGCCGAGGGTGAAGAGGCGGCGGCGACCGGCGCGGCCAAACCGCGCCGCACATCGTCCGGGCCGCGCCGCCCCACCAGCACGCTGGGCCAGATGACGGAGCTGCTGGATCGCAACTGGCTGAAGGCGCGCGACCAGGGCCTACGTCCGCCCGACATTCCCACCGACAAGTTTGTGCGCGCCGTGCAGGCCACCGTCGGTGAACCCCGGCCCAGCGCGGCCCGTGTGCTGCAGGCGGTGCAGAAGCTCAGCAAGCAAGACGTGCTCATCACGCCGAATTTGACGGCCGATGAGATCATCGAAACCGACGAACTGCGCTAGCCGCAGCCGCCGCGGGTAACGGGCCATTCAGAGCTTACGCTTTACCCGTTACTCGCTTCAAGCCGTGACCGATTCCATCAACCTTTCCGGCCTGCTGCCGCTGCTGCGCGATCAGGCGCAGTTTGCGGCGCTGGCCCGCGATCTGGACAGCCCCCACGAAGCGGAGTGGCGCTTCCCGCTGCTGCGCGCCGCCCGCCCGTTGTGGCTGGCCGCCATCGCGCAGCAGATCGATCGGCCGTGGCTCATCGTCGCCGCGCGGCCCGATCGGGCGCAGGCCATGGTCGATTCGCTGCGCGCCTACGGCCTGCCCCCCGATCGTCTGGCCCGCTTCCCCGAACCCAGCGCCCTGTTTTACGAGCGCGCCCCCTGGCCGCGCGACATGGCCGCCGAGCGCCTGCAAGTGCTGGCGCAACTCGCCGCACCGACCGGCCAGGCGCCCCTCATCGTGGCGTCGGCGCGGGCGTTGATGTTCCGCACGCTGCCGCCGCGCGCCTTCCGGCTGGGCACGCGCCTGCTCAAGCGGGGGCAAAGCGTCAACCTGGATCAGCTGCTGGAAATGTGGGTGGGCTTCGGCTACGACAGCACCACCACCGTCCTGTCGCCGGGCGAATTCAGCCGGCGCGGCGGCATCGTCGATGTCTATCCGCCGGCGCGCTCGCGCCCGGTGCGCATCGAATTCTTCGGCGATGAGATCGACTCGCTGCGCAGCTTTGATCCGGCCACGCAGCGCTCGCTGGAACCGCTCGATCAAGTCGTCATCACGCCCGCCGCCGAAGCCCTGGCCCGGAACGGCCCGCTGGCCGCCGAACAGCTTGCCAGTTGGGATACGTCCCGCCTGCCCGACGATCAGGCCGAACAGTTCGAGAAAGATCGCAAGTCGCTGCTCAACGGCGTGCCCTTTCGTGGTCTTGAATTTTATCTGCCGCTGCTGCACGGCGATGCGACCTCGCTGCTCGATTACCTGCCGCGCGACGCGCTGATCGTGCTGGACGACGCCGACGAGATCGCCGACGCGTGGAGCGAACTGGAAGAACAGGCCGTGGATCTGCGGCGCGGGGCCGAAGAGGCCGGCACCCTCCCGATCGGCTTTCCGCTGCCCTACGTCACGTGGGATGACTGGCGCGAACAGCTGGCCGGGCGCAGCGTCATCGCGCTGGGTGAAGACCTGGCCGGCCTGGAGCAGGCGCCACTGAATCAGGGGCTACCCTTATCGCCGGGGCAGCGCTTCGGCGGCCAGCTCAAGACCTTCATGGAGCATCTGGCCCAGGTGCGGGCGATGAACGATGCCGTGATCGTCGTCAGCCGGCAGGCCAGCCGCCTGGCCGAATTGTGGGCCGAGCGCGATCACTTCCGCCCGCCTGTGCACGCCGTCACCGAGCCGCCTGAACCGCGCGCGCTGATCTTCGTGCAGGGCATGCTGGACGAAGGCTGGACGCTGCGCGCCATCACGCCGCGCGACGAAGCCGAGCGGCGCAGCGTGGGCCTGTGGTCGCTGCACGTCATCACCGACGCCGAAATCTTCGGCTGGCTGCGGCCTCAGCCGCGGCGGCGCGCCCGCCCCAAAGCCATCACGCCCGAACAATTCTTTGCCGACGTGCAGCCCGGCGATTACGTCGTCCACGTCGATCACGGCATCGGCCTGTTTCAGGGGCTGATCAAACTCACGCTCGAAGGCATTGAAAACGAATATTTGCAGATCGCCTATGCCGGCGGCGACAAGCTGTACGTCCCCATCCACCAGGCCGATCGGCTGAGCAAGTACATCGGCAGCGACGACCACGCGCCGGACATCCACCGGCTGGGCACTGCCGACTGGTCGCAAGTCCGCGCCAAAGCCAAAGAAGCGGCCATGGAAGTGGCGCGCGAGCTGCTGGAGTTGTACGCGGCGCGCGAACTGGCGCCGGGCTTTGCCTTCAGCCCGGACTCGGCCTGGCAGAGCGAACTGGAAGCGTCGTTTCCGTATCTGGAAACCGACGATCAGCTGCGCGCCATTCGCGATGTCAAGGCCGACATGCAGAAGCCGCGCCCGATGGATCGCCTGATCTGCGGCGACGTGGGTTACGGCAAGACGGAGGTGGCGCTGCGCGCCGCGTTCAAGGCCGTGCAGGACGGCAAGCAGGTGGGCGTGCTGGTGCCCACCACCCTGCTGGCCCAGCAGCACTACACCACCTTCACCAACCGGCTGGCCGCCTTCCCCGTTTCAGTAGAAATGCTATCGCGCTTCAAGACGGACAAGGAACAGGACGAGATCCTGGGGCGGCTGCGCGCCGGCCAGGTGGACATCATCATCGGCACGCACCGCCTGCTGCAGCGCGACGTGAGCTTCAAGGACCTGGGGCTGCTCATCATCGACGAAGAGCAGCGCTTCGGCGTGACGCACAAGGAGCAGCTGAAGAAGCTGCGCACCGAAGTGGACGTGCTGACGCTGACGGCCACGCCCATTCCGCGCACGCTGTACATGAGCCTGGTGGGCGTGCGCGACATCAGCACCATCGACACGCCGCCGGAAGAGCGCCTGCCGGTGGCGACCTACGTGGGCGAATACGACGATCACCTGGTGCGGCAGGCCATTCTGCGCGAGATCGATCGCGGCGGGCAGGTATTCTTCGTGCACAATCGCGTGATGGACATCGAGCACGCCGACGAGCGGCTGAGGTCGATCGTGCCGGAGGCCCGCATCGGCGTGGGGCACGGCCAGATGGACGAGCACGAGCTCGAGAAGGTCATGGTCGATTTCGTGAAAGGCCAGATTGACGTACTGTTGTGCACGTCGATCATCGAAAGTGGGCTGGACATCCCCAACGCCAACACGCTGATCGTGGATCGCTCCGATCGATTCGGGCTGGCCCAGCTGTATCAGCTGCGCGGCCGGGTGGGGCGCGGCGCGGCACGCGCTTATGCGTATTTCCTCTATGACAAAGTCAGCGGCATGACCGACGATGCGCGCCGCCGCCTGGAAGCGATCCGCGAGGCCAACGACCTGGGCATGGGTTATTCCATCGCCATGCGCGATCTGGAGATTCGCGGCGCGGGCGATCTGCTGGGCATGCGGCAGAGCGGCCACATCAGCGCGGTGGGCTTTGATCTGTACACCAAGTTGCTCAAACGCTCGGTGGATGAGATGAAGGCGCTGCGCGACGGCACGACCCTGCCGCCGCTGGCGCTGGGCGGCGTCAACATCGATCTGCCGCTGCAGGCGCACATTCCCGACGACTACGTGACGGCCGAAGGGCTGCGCCTGCAGCTCTATCGCCGGATGGGCAACATCACCAGCGCCGACGAGATCGATGCGCTGGGGCAGGAACTAATCGATCGGTTTGGGCCGCTGCCGAAGGCCGTTGAAAACCTGCTGTTTCAGCTGCACTTGAAGGTGCTGGCCGCAAAGGCGGGCATCACCACCATCGGCCGCGATCGGGAACGCGGCAACATTGTGCTGAAAGCGGAGACGCTGGAACACACCGATCGCGCCGGGCTGCAGCGCCGCCTGGGGACACTGGCCGCGGTGCAGCGCCGCGAGGTGCACGTGCCGCTGAAGGACGAGTGGCGCGTGACGCTGGTGCGGGTGCTGGAATTGATGGGCGACTAATCCTCTGACAGGACGTAATCATGACAACTCCTAAAGACACCGGCTTCGAAGCACAACCGTACTACGGCATCTGCACCTTTGGCCGCCAGCCGCACACGCGCGAACTGGACGGGGTGGACGTGGCGATCGTGGGCGTGCCCTACGACGGCGCAACGTCGTATCGCAGCGGGGCGCGCTTTGGGCCGCGCGCCATCCGCGAGCAGAGCCTGCTGCTGTGGGGGTATCACAACGCGCTGGAGGTGGCGCCGTTTAAGGCTCTGAAGGTGATCGACTACGGCGACGTGGACGTGGTGCCCGTGGACGTGCTGGCGACGCACGCGCAGATCCACGCCGATGTGCGCCAGCTGGTGCGCGAGGGCGTCACCGTGATTACGCTGGGCGGCGATCATTCGATTGCGCTGCCGCTGCTGCGCGCCCACGCAAGCAAATACGGGCGGCTGGCCGTGATCCACTTCGACGCGCACCCCGACACCTGGGACACCGAATTCGGCGAGCAGAAATACAGCCACGGCACGCCGTTTCGCCGCGCCATCGAAGAGAAACTCATCGACACCAGCGCCTACATCCAGATCGGTATTCGCGGGCCGACGTCCGGCAAGCAGGACTATGTGGACGCGACGGAACTGGGCGCGCGCATGATCACCATCGACGAAGCGATGCGGCTGGGCCTGGGCGGCATCCTGAACGAGATCCGCCGCCGCGTGGAAGGTAAACCGGTGTACGTCACGCTCGACATCGACTCGCTCGATCCGGCGTTTGCACCCGGCACCGGCACGCCCGAAATCGGCGGCCTCAGCAGCTATCAAATGCAGCAGCTGCTGCGCGGGCTAAAGGGGCTGAATCTGGTGGGCTTTGATCTGGTGGAGGTGTCGCCGCCGTTCGATCACGCCAACCTCACGGCGATTACGGCGGCCAATCTGGTGTTTGAGTTTCTGGCGCTGTTGGCAGCCAATAAGGGGAAATGACGATCGGCGGTCCGTGCTTCAGGCCAGCTGCCGGTAACTGCCGTCCCAGTAGAGCAGCGGGGCGGCGCCGTCGTTGACACCGGTCGCGATCACTTCGCCGATGTAGATGGTGTGATCGCCGGCCTGGTACGAGGAAACCACGCGGCAATCCATCCACGCCGCGCAGTCGTCAAACACCGGCGAGCCGGTCTCCTCCGTGCGCCAGCTCACCCCGCTGAAGCGATCGACGTCGCCCCAGCGGCCGGCAAACTTATCCGACAGATCGCGTTGATCGGCGCGCAGAAAGTTGACGGCAAAGGCGCGGCTTTTGCTCAACAGCGTATGGCTGTGCAGCTCCTGCCCGATGGAGATCAGCACCAGCGGCGGTTCCAGCGACAGACCCACAAAGCCGCTGACCGTCAAGCCGTGCGCAAAGGCGTCCGCCCGCATGGTCACAATCGTCACGCCACTGGCCCACTGCCGCATGGTCTGCTTGAATTGCTCGGTTGAAATCGACATGCTCGCTCCCGGCTCGGAAATCGGCGTCTAATCGGCGCGTCTGACGAAAGTATACCACGCCGATCCGCGCCCGCCGCGATCGCCGCCGCGCCGCAGCCCGTCCAATTGGAACGCCCCATCAAACAGGCGCGCCAATTCTTCCATTCCCACGCCGCGGCCATCGGCCGACGGCTCAAAGGCGTAAAGCATATAAGTTGCCCCGGGCTTCAAGACGGCCGCCAACGCCGCCGCGTAGCGTTGGCGCGCCTCGGGTTTGAGGTTGTGAAAGCAGCCGATGTCGTAGGCAAAGTCGATCGAGCGGCCAGCCACCCAGCGCCGCATCAGCGACACATCGCCGCGCTCGAAGTGAACCCGATCGGCCAGCTGCGCCGATCGGGCCTTGCGTTTGGCCAGCGCAATAGCCCGACCGGAAATGTCCACGCCCAGCGTCTCAAAGCCATGCTGCGCCAGATAGATCGCGTTGGTGCCGGTGCCGCAGCCCAGATCGAGCGCGCGGCCCGCCGTCAACTTGCCGCTGTCGATCATCGATACGATCTCCGGCGGAGTAATGCCGGTGTCCCACGGCGTTTTCTTGAGCCAGTAAACGAGGTTCCACCACAGTGCCATCTCATACCCACCCAAATTCGGCGACGAAGTGCCGTAACAGTTCCGGTGCGCGCACAATCTTAAGGCCACGCAGCTTTTCAGCGTGCGCTTTCACGATGAGACACGTCTCCACCACGTAATCCAGATGCGCCCGTGTATAAACCCGGCGCGGAATCGCCAGCCGCACCAGTTCCAGCGCGGGATAATGCATCAGGCCCGTATCCGGATCAGGACATGCGAACATGACACTGCCGATCTCCACCGTGCGGATGCCACCCTCCAGATACAAAGCCACGGCGAGCGCCTGTGCCGGGAACTCGCTCTGCGGAATGTGCGGCAGCAGCGCCCGCGCGTCGAGGTAGATCGCGTGGCCGCCGGGCGGCTGCACGATGGGCACGCCCGCCTCCAGCAGTCGCTCGCCCAGATACTGTATCTGCGCGATGCGGTATGCCAGGTAATCCTGATTCAGCCCTTCGCGCAGACCCACGGCCAGTGCTTCCAGATCACGGCCGGCCAGTCCGCCGTAGGTGGGGAAGCCCTCACGCAAGATCAATTCGTTCTTGACACGCTCGAACAGATCGGGGTCGCGCACACCGAGCAGCCCGCCGATGTTGACGATGGCGTCTTTCTTGGCGCTCATCAAGAATCCATCGGCGTAAGAGAACTCCTCGCGCGCGATCTCGGCAACCGATCGAGCCGCGTAGCCCGCTTCGCGCTGCTGGATGAAGTAAGCGTTCTCCGCAAAACGCGCCGCATCGATGAAAAACGGGATGCCATGTCGATGATACACCTCGGCGGTGCCGCGGATGTTGGCCATGGACACGGGCTGTCCGCCCGCCGAGTTGTTGGTGATCGTCGTCAGACCGATCGGAATGTTGGCTGCGCCCACGACCTGAATGAAGCGTTCCAGCTTGTCCAGATCCATGTTGCCTTTGAACGGATGGATCACCGCCGGATCATTCGCTTCATCGATCACCAGATCGACCGGTTTGCCGCCGCGCGCGCGGATGTTGGCGTGGGTGGTGTCAAAGTGCTGATTGCTGGGCACTTCGTGGCCGGGCTTGACCAGGATGCTGAACAGCACATTCTCCGCGGCGCGGCCCTGATGGGTGGGCACAAAGTAGGGCAGACCGGTCACGTCTTCCACCGCGCTCTTCAACGCGAAGTAACTCCTGGCGCCCGCGTATGATTCGTCGCCGTGCATCAGCGCCGACCATTGGGCGTCGCTCATGGCGCCCGTGCCGGAATCAGTCAGCAGGTCGATGAACACATCCTCGGCCCGGACCTTGAACAGATTGTAACCGGCGGCCTGTAAAACAGCGGCGCGCTCTTCGCGCGTCGTCAACTTGATCGGTTCGACAGATTTGATACGGAACGGTTCCAACGGGTAAATGGGCATGAACACTCCGGGTAGTGGTTGGGTGATTAGCGATTAGTGGTTGGTGGTAAGTGGTTCGTGATAAGTCAATGTCATTAAGTTAGTGGACTATACTTTCCCGAACATGTCATGCCCGAAGGCTCGCTTCGCGTCGGGCATCCAGCGTGACGATTGGCGACTGATGTCGGCGGGGCGGCTGGATTCCCGCCAACTGCACGCGGGAATGACGGACTCAGCACGCTAACTTAACGACATCGAGTGATAAGTGGTAGCGAGCAGCAACCGGCGCAGCTCACTCATTACTCATTACTCATTACTCGTTACTCATCACTCATTACTCGTTACTCATCACTCCTCACTCCTCAAACACCTCAGCCTCAAAAGTATACAGCTGCGTCTCCGGCTTGCGCCAGGCATCAGCGGGCAAGCCGGC
This sequence comes from uncultured Anaerolineae bacterium, assembly GCA_964550855.1. Lineage (GTDB taxonomy): Bacteria > Chloroflexota > Anaerolineae > Fen-1058 > Fen-1058 > JAGOBP01. The sequence goes on along the minus strand of CAZKBQ010000012.1, from coordinate 63,764 downwards.
TTTCATCCAGCACAACGTCGATAAATACTCGTCGCGATCCCAGCCCTGCTCCACCGGCACCTGCGGCAGAAACAGGCCGCCGCGCCCGCCCTGTCGGATCATCACCCCGTGCCGGCCCACCTCCACCTCGTCGGGCGAAGCAACCAGCCGCAGCGGCGTCAACACGCTGATCTCAATCTGCTGATCGGCCAGTTCGGCATGCGCCATCGGGCGGAAGCGCGGATCGTCGGTGGCGCTGAGCACGCTGACCCGCTGCACACTTTCCCACAAGGGATAACGCGCAAACACTTCGCCACGACAACCGCGCAGCTCATGGGTGCGCTTGTGACGCAGCGTCACGAAGGTGGCGCGTGGCTGCTGAATCGCGTCGGACGTCGGCTCAAACGCCGGATACTGGTGCGTGCGCAGATAATGATCCAGCGTATGGCGGGCCAGCGTCAACAGCGTCGCACGATCCTCCTTCGTCAACGCGGGCGGCTGCCCTTTCACAAACTCCACAGCCGCGTAGCCCACCACCCGATCCTGTTCGCCCACCGGCACATCGCCTGAGTTGGCATAGCGAATCAGTCGGACGTCGGCGGTGTCACTGGCGCGCGCCAGCAGCATCGCCGCCAGCACCGGCCCCTTGCCGCACATGGTGGTGTGCAGATTGGGCGTGCGGCTGCTCATGGCCTCTTCGTCCCACGCTTCCAGCGCCAGCACATCCAGCGACATCACGGCGTTCAACGACGTCCGATCGATGCGCTGCGCGTCGGCGTAGCGCGGATAATGTGACAGATCGGTTGATACCACCACCAGCGTCTTGGGGTGATGGTGCAGGACTGCGCCCAACGCGTCCGCGACGGCGCGCGCATTGCTCAGGGTGGGCCGCCCCATGGACACCGGCACGATGGGCACGTCCGGCAGCACGCGCTGGATAAACGGCACCTGCACTTCCAGGCTGTGCTCATCAAGGTGCAGAGATCGATCGGGGAAGCACGTGCTCGATTGATCGATCAGCGCCTGCGCCACGTCCCGATCGACCGGCGCATCGCCCAACGGCGTGCGCCACGCGCCGTCGGGCCAGACCGCCGCGCCGTCGAAGCTGTACGCGCGGCCATGATTGAAACCCAGGATGATCACGCGGGCGTAATCGCGGCCGGCAGCCTGCTTGAAGCTGTGCGCCGCCACCAGGCCGCTGTACACGTAGCCCGCATGAGGGGCAATCAAGATCGACGGTTCGGGCGCGAGGCGCGGCGCATCGGCCAGATAAGCGTCAATGACGTGCGCCAACGCGACGGGATCATCGGGGTAAAACGCGCCCGCCACGGCCGGCTGGCGCACAGTGTCCGAAGCGCGCAGTGTGGACATGTCACCCTCGCTTTCTCTCTCCCGGCGCTCACAGTATAGCATCGGCCACAGGCAAAATCAATCACCCGCGGCCCGGCGGCGCGCCCGGTTGTACTATAATCTGGCGCGGAAGAAAGGAGTCATCATGCCCGTCATCAACCGTTCTTATCTGGCCGGGCTGCTGGGCGGCGGCGTACTGCTGGCTGCGGCGCTGGCCACCACGCACGCGGCCGCACCGCTGCCGGCCGCCGTGGGCCGTGCGATCTGCTTTGTGGACGATAACGAGGTGAGCTGTGTCGATCGCGCCGCGCTGATGGTTGACGGCCCGATCGAAGATCAAACTCGATCGATCGTCGCGGCGATGCTGGCCGGTCCCACGGCGGCGGAACGCGCTGCCGGCGTGACCTCGGCGCTGCCGGCCGACACCACGCTGGCCGAGGTGGCCGCGTCAACCGATCGGGCGGAGATCAAACTGATCGTGCCCGCCGATTTCCTCGACGCGATCACCGATGTCCAGGTCGAATCGATCAATCAACAGTTCAACCTGACGCTGCTGCCGTTCAACTTCAAGTGGCTGGGGGTGTACGCGCGCAACGCCGCCGGCGATTATCAATTGATCTCGGCGTTTTTGAAGCCGCGCCCCCTGCCCCAAAAAGAGGCCGCGCCGACGACGGCCGCTGCCGTGGCGAGCCTGAGGCCGGGCGGGCTGGCAGGCAAAACCGTCTTTGTCAGCGCGGGGCACGGCTGGTACTGGAACACCACCCTGTCCACCTACCGAACGCAGCGCCCCGTCTATCCCACCGCCCCTTATCCGGCGGGCGAAGGGGTGGTCGAAGATTTCAACAACGCCGAGGCCGTCAATCAATATCTGCTGCGCTACCTGTGGAATTCGGGCGCGGACGCGTGGACGGTGCGCGAGCGCGACATGAACACCGAGATGATCATCGTCGATAATGCGAGCGCGGCCTTTGCGACGCAGGGCGTATGGGCGACGAGCGTGGGCGGCTACAACGGCGATTATCGCTCGGCGGCGACGGTGACGGGCAGCGCCACCGCCACCGCGACATGGACGTTTACGCCGACCGTCGCCGGCACCTATGCGGTGTACGTGTGGTTTCCCGGCGCGGCGACCAACCGCACTGCCGAAGCGCACTTCGCCATTGAGCACGCGGGCGCAACCACACCGGTCACCATCACGCAGACGCGCGATACCAACAACTGGCGCTACCTCGGCAGTTATCCGTTCTATGGCGGACAGCCCGCCCGCGTGATCGTCACCAACCGATCGAGTGTGCCCGGCCTCAACGTCCTCGCCGACGCCGTCCGCGTGGGTGGCGGGCGCGGCGATGTCTCGCTGAATGGCGCGCCGCCCAGCAACAAACCGCGCTGGGAGGAGCAGGCCAGCCAGTACGCCAAATGGGTGGGGCAGCCCGACGCCGGCATCGTCAGCGATGTGTGGATCAGGCCGCGCTACGCCGAATGGGAGAAAGAGGCGGGCGAGGACGCTGTGTACATCTCGCTGCACACCAACGGCGCCAGCGGCTATACCACCGCGCGCGGTACGGAGACCTACGTATATCTAACGCCCACGGCCGGCAGCACCACGTTGCAAAGCTTTGTCCACACCGAACTATTGGACGCCATTCACGCGCAGTGGGACGCAGCCTGGCCCGATCGGGGCAAGCTCCAGCGCGATCTGGGCGAAGTGGGCCAGCTATCGTCGATGCCCGGCATCCTGATCGAAAACGGCTTCCATGACAATCCGACCGATGTGGAGGCGATGAAAGATCCGCGCTTTGCGCAGCTTTCGGCGCGGGCGATCTATCACGGGCTGGTCAAGTACTGGCACTCGATCGATCCGGCGGTGCCGTTGATCTATGCGCCCGAACCGCCCGTGCAGTTGACGGTGCGCAACAGCGGCGTGGGACAAATCACGCTGAAGTGGCAGCCCGGCCCGACCGACGGCGACGGCCCGCTGGGCGACGCGACCACGAGCTATCGAGTGTATCTGAGCGCCGACGGTTTTGGCTGGCAGGAGCCCATCGACGTGGCCGCGACGACGTACACGCTGACCCAGCTCGCGCCGAATCAGCTGATCTATGTGAAGGTGGCGGGCGTCAACGCGGGCGGCGAATCGCTGCCCACGCCGGTGCTGGCGGCGCGCGCGGCTGCCAGCGGTCTCGCGCCGCTGCTCGTCGTCTACGGGTTCGAGCGGATCGATCGGCTGGGCGATGTGCAGCAGAACGATCCGCCGGAGGGGATCAGCCGCCGCATGTTTGTCGATCGAATCAACCGACAGGATTACATCATCCAGCACGCCGAAGTGATCTCGCTGCCGTTCGACAGCGCGCTGCACGCAGCCGTCGGCGAGTCGACCATCAGCCTGGGCAATTACGCCATCGTCGATTGGATCGCGGGTGAGGAGCAGTCGCCGTTCACGCCGCTGACGGCCGGCGATCAGGCCCAGTTGACGACCTTTCTCAACGGCGGCGGCGGGCTGTTCATCAGCGGCTCGGAGATCGGTTTCGATCTGAAGAATACGGCCTTTTACGCCAACACGCTGCGGGCGGCGTTTGTGCAGGACGACGCCAACACGTACACGGCGCAGCCGACGGCGGGCGGTATATTCGCCGGCCTGAACGTGATCAGCTTTGACGACGGCACGCACGGCACATACGACGCTGATTGGCCCGATGTCTTCAGTCCCATCAACGGATCGAGCGCGGCCTTAGTGTATAATACGGGCGGCACGGCCGCGGTGCAATATGCCAGCGGCTGCACCCGTCTGGTGTACGCGGGATTCCCGTTTGAAACGATCTATCCGCTGAGCGCGCGGCAGGCGGTGATGGCGCGCGTCATCAACTATCTGGGCGCGTGTCTGCCGGCTGATCTGGACACAACCATCCTGTCGCCGGTCGGCGAAGCGTTTGTGAAGACGCTGCCCGCGTTTTATGGCGCGGCCAGCAGCCAGGCCACCGGCGTCGAAGTGTCGATCAAGCGCGTGAGCGATTCGATCTTTTACAATGGAACAACCTTTAGCAGCACCACTGAACTCTGGCTGAACGCCGCGGGCGCGTCAACGTGGAATTACGGATTGCCGGCGCTGGCCGACGGCGCGTACGCGCTGCGGGCGCGGGCCAAAACCGCCTCGGCGGTGGATGCGTCGCCGGCGGCTGTGACCTTTACGCTTGACACCGTGCCGCCGATTGTGCCGGTTATCATCACGCCGACCGGCGGCATCTCGATGCTGGCGGTGGCGCCGCAGTTCGAGTGGACGGGCGGCGGTGACCCGATCGGGTTTGAGTTGACCCTCGACGGCGTGACGCACACGCTGCCCAGTCCGCAGTTGAGCGCGCGGCTGGTCGTCACCGACGGGCTGCATGTGTGGCGCGTGCGCGCCTTTGACGCGGCCGGTAATCAATCGGGCTGGTCAAACGTCGCGACGTTCAGCACGTCGTCGTTGAAGACGCATCTGCCGCTGGTGGCGCACAACCTTGAAACGGAAGCGCCGCCGGTCGCGGGCAACTGCTCCAACGTCATCGTCAACGGCGGCTTTGAAAATGGCAGTCTGGCCGGCTGGCAGACGCCGTCGCAAAATCCGCCGGCAGCCGTCGTCGGCGACATCGTCAACACGGGGCAATGGGCGGCGCGCGTGGGCAAAGTGGCGAGCAGCGGATCGATCACGGGCTTCTCGTCCATCCAGCAGAACGTGACGATTCCGGCCCAGGCGATCACGGCCACGCTGTCGTTCGCGCGCTATCGCTATTCCGACGATCTGAACAATCTGCAGTATGTCGCCATTTTGAGCGGCACCACGGTGTTGGACTACGTGATGTACGATCGGATTAACGATCCGCAGTGGACGACGCTGCAAGCCGATCTGTTGCCATACGCCGGCCAGGCGATCGGGCTGCGGTTTGCGGCCTACAACAAGTCGGCGGCCGGAGTGACCGGCCTGATCGTGGACGACGTGCAGGTGCAGATCTGCGTGCCGTGATCGACGGCGGCCCGCGCAGGTGAACAGCCAAGTCATGACCGACTTCGAAGCCCCCATCGGCCCAACTGCGACGACCACGTTGCGCGCCGCCTTCAATCGCGTGTCGCCGGCCGATCTTCAGCGGCTGCGGCAGGTGGCCACGCTCAAGCACTATCCGATCGACACCGTGCTGTGCCACGAGGGCGAGATCGAGCACACGTTTTACGTGCTGCAGAGCGGCATCGTGCGCATTACGCAGCGGCTGAGCGACGGCGGCGAGCGACTGCTGGCGCTGCGCGGGCCGGGCGAGTTCTTCGGCGAGATGGCGCTGGTGGACGATGCACCGCGCAGCGCCACGGTGACGGCGGCCACAGAGGTGCAGGTGATCGAGATCACCGAGAACATCTTCGATCAGGTGCTGCAGCACAGTCCGTCACTGGCCATGACGCTGCTGACTCAGGCGTATACGATCTTGCGCGATACCATGCGGCAGCAGATCGGCGAATTGGAGTCGAAGAACGAGGAGCTGCGCAAAGCCTATCGGGAGCTGCAGGCCGCCCAGGCCGAATTGCTGCAAAGCGCGCGCGTGAAGCGCGATCTGGAAGTGGCGGCGCAGGTGCAGCGCTCGATCTTGCCGTTGGAGTTCCCGGCGTTGAGCGGCGTGACCTTTGCGGCGCGCGCTCAGCCGGCACGCGAAGTGGGCGGCGATTTTTACGATGCGTTTCTACTGGACGATCAGCACGTGGGCGTGCTGATCGCCGACGTGTCCGATAAGAGCATCCAGGCGGCATTTTTCATGGCGATCTCGCGGGCGCTGTTCATGACCGAGGCGCGCCGCACCCTGTCGCCGCGCGATGTGGTGAACACCGTTAATGAGCTGCTGCTGGATGTCTCGTCGGACGACAACATGTTTGTGACCGCGTTCTACGGCGTGCTGCACATGGATTTGCGCCAGCTGAATTACGTGCGCGCCGGCCACGATCGGCCGATGCTGCTGCACGCCGACGGTTCGGTGGACATCCTGGATGGCGCCGGGCGTTTTCTGGGCATGCTGGGCGGCTTGCGCGTGGAAGAGCGCACCGTGGAGCTGCGCGCGGGCGATCGGTTGGTGGCGTACAGCGATGGTGTGCCCGATGCGATCAATCCGGCCGGCGAGCGCTTCGGCCTCGATCGGCTGCGCGCCATTATCGAGGCCGAGCATCGCACGGCGGCCGCGCTGGCCGATGCGATCTTTGACGGCGTGCGCGCCTTTCAAGGCAATGCGCCGCAGTTCGATGACATTACCCTGCTGGTGGCGGCGATCGATTGAGCACCCCTCCGCGCGGAACTGAAAATCAAGCCGTGCGGCGGGTGCAGGCCCGATCGCACCGGCCGGGCGGCGGGCCGTGGTGGCTGGGCCCGCTCTTCGGGCTGCTACTGGGGACGATGTGTCTGGCCGCTTTCGGGTTGGCCGTCAGCGCCCGACCGTTCGCTTCAAACGGCGGCCCGGCGCCCACCGCGCGCGTGATCACCATTACGCCGTCGCCGGTGCCGCCCACCGACACGCCCGCGCCCACGCCGCTGGTGTCACCCACGCCGGCGCCGTCGCCCACGCCGGAGGGCTTGTTTGTCGGCGGTGAAGCGATCGTATCGGGCACCGGCTCGGCGCTGCGCCTGCGTTCGGATCCGGGTTTGCAATCGACCACGCTCAAAACCGTGACCGATGGCACACGGTTGAAGATTCTGGAAGGTCCGCGCCAGGCCGACGATCTGACCTGGTGGCGGCTGGAAGATCCATCAGACGGCGCGCAGGGCTGGGCAGCCGAGCGGTTTCTCATCCCGGCGGCTGCGCCTTAGCGATGTAAGTGCCGGCCTTCGTGCCGCAATCCAAAATCAAGCATCAACTATCGAATTGAGGTTCCATGTCTCAAGTACCAACATCCAAACCAAAACCGGCGGTCAACATTCGGCCGCGACCGGGCCAGACGGATCTATCGTGGCGCGAATGGCTGATCTTGTCAGGCGTCGCCATCGTGTCGGTGTTTATCTGCGCCGCGTTGGGCCGATCGGCGGTGAACACCCTGACGCAGGTTCCGCCCACGCCCACGCCCACGGCCACGGTGCTGCGCCCGACCGTGACACTCGTCCCCACCCCGACGCCGGCACCCACGCCCACGCCCACTCAGCCCGCGCCGACGACCATTGCCGTGGGCGGCTATGTGGCCGTGGTGGAAGGCGTGAACTTCCGGCGCGATCCGGGCCGCACCGCGCAGATCATTCGCACGCTGGGCAACGGCGAGGTGCTGGAAGTGATCGGCGGGCCGCGAGACGCCGACGAGTTGACATGGTGGCAGCTGCGCGATCCCAACGGGACTGAAGGCTGGGCAGCGGCCGACTTTTTGCAGCCCACCCTGCCGCCGCGCTGAGCGACAGGCCGACACACACCATACCTGGTACAGAACGGGGGCTGTACTCAATTTTTCGAGGTTCTCATGTCTGACACAACCATCGTCGGTTCCAACATTCTGCGCGTTGACGCGGTGGCCAAAGTCACCGGCGAGGCCCGCTATCCGGGCGATCTCGTCATGGACAACATGGCGCACATGAAGATCCTGTTTGCGCACCGCCCGCACGCGATCGTGAAATCGATCGATACGAGCCGGGCCGAGCAGGCCCCGGGCGTGATCGCCATCTTCACCGCCAAGGACGTGCCCAACAACGAGTATGGCCTCGGCATCCCCGATCAGCCCGTGCTGTGCGGGCCGGGCAGCACCAAACCGTGGGGCGATCACGTCCGCTTCGTCGGCGATCAGGTGGCCCTCATCGTCGCAGAAACCGAACAACAGGCCGCGCACGCGCGGGATTTGATCGAAGTGGAGTACGAGGATCTGCCGATCATCACTGATCCGCTTGAGGCGATGAAAGAGGGCGCGATCCAGATTCAACCCGATCGGCCCGGCAACATCCTCCAGCATTACCGCGTCCGCAAGGGCAATGTGGACGAAGTCTGGGATCAATGCGCGGCCATCGTCGTGGGCGAATACACCACACCATACCAGGAACACGCCTTTTTGCAGCCGGAAGCCGGCCTGGGCTACATCGACGAAGCAGGCCGCGTCACCGTGGTCGTGGGCGGCCAGTGGACGTACGAAGACCAGGAGCAGATCGCCCACGCGCTAAACCTGCCGCACGATCAAGTCCGCGTGATCTATCCCGCCATCGGCGGCGCGTTTGGTGGACGCGAGGATATGTCGGTGCAGGTGGTGTTGGCGCTGGCCGCGTGGAAACTCAGGCGGCCGGTCAAGATCATCTGGTCGCGCGAAGAGTCCATCATCGGCCATCACAAGCGTCACCCCATGCGGCTCAAGGCGACGTGGGGGGCGCGCGCCGACGGCAAACTGCTCGCCGCGCAGGTGGAGGTCATCGCCGACGCGGGACCCTACGCGGGCACTTCGACCAAAGTGCAGGGCAACACCACGCTCACCTGCACCGGCCCGTACGACATCCCCAACATCAAAGTCGATACTTACACCGTCTTCACCAACAACGTGCTGACCGGTGCGTTTCGCGGCTTCGGCGGCCCGCAGGGCGAATTTGAAGCCGAAATGCAGATGAACAAGCTGGCCGAAAAACTGGGCATGGATCCGGTGGAGCTGCGCCTGAAGAACGTGCTGCGCGAAGGTTCGATTTTGTCGGTGGGCACGCCGATCCCGAAGGGGGTCAGCATCGCGCAGGTGCTGGAAAAATGCGCGCTGGAAGCGGGCTGGACCAGGGATGCCGACGGCCGCTGGCAGCGCGCGGCGCGGGCGTCAACGATCGATCCAGCCAAACGCTATGGCCTCGGCCTCGCCATCGGCTATAAGAACGTGGGCTTCTCGTTCGGGGCGGTGGAACGATCGGTGGTGCGGTTGGAACTGCGCGGCGGCGCCGACATCGAAGAGGCCATCGTGTATCACGCCGCCGCCGAAGTCGGCCAGGGCACGCACACTGTGATGCGGCAGATGGCGGCCGAGGCCCTGGGCCTGCCGCTCGATAAAGTGCGGCTGGTGGTCTCCGATACGATCAGCAGCGGCAACTCCGGCAGTGTGTCGGCTTCGCGCATGACGTTTATGATGGGCAACTCCATTCGCGGCGCGGCCGAACGGGCCTTGAAGAAGTGGCAGGAGGAAGAGCGGCCGGCCTTTGTCGAATATGCGTGGGTGGCCCCCAGAACCACACCGTATGATCCGGAAACCGGCAAGAGCGAACCCAACTTCGCTTACGGCTACGCGGCCGAAGCGGTCGAAGTGGAAGTCGATGTGGAAACGGGGCACGTGCGCGTGCTGCGCGCGTGGTGCGCCGACGACGTGGGCAAGGCCATCAACCCGGCGCAGGTGCGCGGCCAGATCGAAGGCGCGATCGTGCAGGCGCAGGGCTACACCATTACGGAAAACTTCCAGATGAAGGACGGACAGGTGCTCACGCCGTATTTGAGCAACTACCTGATCCCGACCGTGCTGGATGTGCCTCAAGAGATCAACTCGCTCATCCTGGAATATCCCGATCCGCTGGGGCCGTGGGGGGCGCGCGGCATGGGCGAGATGCCCTATCTGCCCTTTGCGCCCGCCGTGTGCGCGGCGGTCAAGGACGCCATCGGCATCTGGTTCGATTCATTCCCGCTGACGCCCGATCGGGTGTTGAAGGCGATCAAGAGTAAAGCGGGAATGAGTGATGAGTGATGAGTAACGAGTAATGAGTGAAGAGTGATTCGGCGAGGATCGCTCTTCACTCGTTTTCCATCGTTATGCGGCCGTTATGGCGAGGATGTTCGGAGGATCCAGAATTCACTCAATCATGTCCCTTCAAGCCCGTTATGCCCACACCAACCTCATCGCTCGCGACTGGCGCGCGCTGGCCGATTTTTACCAGCGCGTGTTTGGCTGCGTGCCCGTTCCGCCAGAGCGCGATCTCAGCGGCCCGATCATGGAAGCGGGAACCGGCGTGCCCGGCGCGCACCTGCGCGGTATGCACCTGCGTCTGCCCGGCTACGGCGACAGCGGCCCCACGCTGGAAATCTTCACTTACACTTCGCTGGAAGAAAAGCCCGCCCCGGCGGTCAATCGACCCGGCTTCGCGCACATCGCCTTTGCAGTGGATGATGTGCCGGCCGCGCGCCAAGCCGTGCTTGCCGCCGGCGGCCGGGCGGTGGGCGAAGTCGTCACCACCTCAATCGCCACCGGCGCAAAAGTGACGTGGTGCTACGTCACCGATCCCGAAGGCAACATCATCGAGTTGCAGGCGTGGTCGGCCTGAGGAACAGGCTTCATGCGCGATCTCTTCCTGCTCGATCCGGGCGTCATCTTTCTGAATCACGGCTCATTCGGCGCCTGCCCGCGTCCGGTGTTTGAAGAGTATCAACGCTGGCAGCGCGAGTTGGAACGACAACCCGTCGAATTCCTGGGGCGGCGCTTCGCCGATCTGATGCACGCAGCCCGATCGGCGCTGGCGGACTTCGTCGGCGCAGACGCCGATGAGGTCACCTACGTCACCAATGCCACGGTGGGCTTGAACACCGTGGCCCGATCGCTTGAGCTGCGCCCCGGCGACGAAGTCTTGTCCACCGATCACGAATACGGCGCGCTCGATCGGACGTGGCGGTTTCTCTGCGCGAAGCATGGCGCCAGATATATCCGGCGGCCCGTGCCCATTCCGATCGAATCTGCCGACGATGTCGTCGAAACCGTATGGGCGGGCGTCACCGATCGGACGCGGGTACTCTTCATCAGTCACCTCACCTCGCCCACGGCGATCACGTTTCCGATCAAACCGTTGATCGATCGGGCGCGGGAGCGCGGCCTTTTGACCATCATCGACGGCGCGCACGCCGTCGGCCAGATCGATCTGAACCTGCGCGAACTGGGCGCGGACTTCTACTCGTCGAACTGCCACAAGTGGTTGATGTCGCCCAAGGGCAGCGCCTTCCTGTATGCCCGCCGCGACGTGCAGCAGCTGGTCGAGCCGCTGGTCGTGAGCTGGGGCTGGGAGGCGGAAAAGCCAACTGCATCGCGTTTCATCGATGAGCAGGAATGGCAGGGCACGCGCGACATCGCGGCGTATCTCAGCGTCCCGGCTGCCATTCAATTCTGCCGCGAGCACAATTGGCCGCAAGTCCGCCGCCAGTGTCATGAGCTGGTGCGCTATGCGCGCGAGCAGGCAACAGCCCTGACCGGCCTGCTCCCCCTCACGCCCGATGAGCCGGCATGGTTCAGCCAGATGTCCGCCCTGCCCCTGCCGTCGTGCGACCTCGACGAGTTGAAGCGCCGCCTGTACGACGAGCATCACATCGAAATTCCCGTCATCCACTGGAACGAGCGTCATTTCGTGCGCGTATCCATTCAGGGTTACAACACCCGCGCCGACGTGGACGCGCTGATCGACGCGCTCCGGGTGCAGCTGCCGCAAGTATCGGCCTGAGCGTGTGATATAATCGGCGGCGCATCACTCATCATTCATCATGCCAACCGAACTCTATCTTATCCGTCATGGTCGGCAGCTTAGCGCCGACGGCGACGGCGCGCTGATCCCTGAAGACGAAGACGGCCTGACCGGGCGCGGCTTCGAGCAGGCGCGGCGGCTGGGTGCATACCTGGCCCAGCGCGTCAGACCCGACGCCTTGTACGCCAGTCCGTTGTTGCGCGCGCAACAGACCGCGCAGGCCGTGAGCGACGCGACCGGCCTGCCGATTCAGACACGCGACGATTTGCGCGAGATTCATCTGGACGTGCCGCCCGGCTCGACGCCGGGCCAGATTATGGAACTGTGGCTGAAGGTCCGGCAATACGTGGATCAACGTGCCTCGCCGGGCAGCGAGACATGGCGCGAACTCCAGCAGCGCGCCGCCGCCGCGATTGCCGCCATCGTCGCCGCCGAAGCCAATCGGAAGGTGGCAGTGGTCTCGCACGGCGGCGTCATCGAGACGTTGTTCTTTCATTTCTTGGGCATTCCGCTGGAAAACAATCTAAGCGCCTTCGTCAACATCCGCCACACGGGCGTGTTTCACTGGCGGCCGTTTTCAATCGGCGGCCATCACGGCTGGGAGTTGGTAACGGCCAACGATACCCGTCATCTGGGTGAAGCATGAATCTGCGTTTCGATAAAGTCGTCCGCTCGGTGGGCTTTGGCTTCCACAAAGTGTATTCGCTGGTGCTGGGCGAGGACGGCCTGTACCTGATTCGCACCGGCAATGCCGGTGCGCTGAAGTATTATGCGCGCGATGAGGCCGGGCGACTGGTGTCGCGCGCCGCAGCCGATCGGGGTGTGCGGGAGATCGAGCAGCGCGAAGCCCGTTTGAACTCGCAACCGCTCGCCGACTTGCTGGCGGCCGATCGTGAGAGCTATCTGGTGCGGCTGGAAGCGATCGAAGAAGTCGTGGTCGAAGCCGGGCCGCCGCCGCAAATGGCGATCAAACTCACCGGCAGCGATCATTTTCTCAGATTCCCTTTTGCGTCGTTGCCCGAGGTGTTGACGCTGCAGCAGGCGTTGGAACAGTAAGACCAACAAGGATCACAAGGCATGAAGCGTATTAAGTGGCTGATAGTTGTGGCGATGGTATTGCTAAGCGCGGCGGCGTGCAGTCCGGCCGCCACGCCCACCGGTGCGCCGCCCACCAGCGCGCCGCCCACCGGTGCGCCGCCCACGACCGCACCCGCACAGCCGACAGATGAACCAAATACCATCAAGACCATTTCGGGCCTCAAGTACGTCGATCTAACCGTCGGCACCGGGGCCACGCCCGCCAGCACCGATTGGGTGACGCTGCAATTCACGGCCACCCTGGCCGACGGCACGCTCATCGGCTCCACCTGGCAGTATGGCACCCCGGCCGACATCCCCCTGGACGGGATCGCCCGGCAGATTCCGGGCTGGGCCGAAGGCGTCAGCACCATGAAGGTGGGCGGCACGCGCAAGCTGATCATCCCGCCCAGCCTGGCCTATGGCGAGACCGGCGCCGGCAACGGCGCCATTCCGCCGAACGCCACGCTGTACTTCACGGTGGAGCTGCTGGGCACGCGGCCCGCTCCGCAGGTCAAGATCGAAGATGTGGTGGTGGGCACCGGCGCAGTAGCCGCCGCCGGCCAGACGCTGACGGTGAATTATACGGGCACGCTGACCGACGGCCACGTGTTTGACAGCACCGCCGGCAAGCCGCCCTTCACTTTTAAGCTGGGCGTGGGTCAGGTCATCGCCGGTTGGGATCAGGGTCTGCCCGGCATGAAGGTGGGCGGCAAACGCATCCTGACCATTCCGCCGGAACTGGGTTACGGCCCGCAAGGCTCTGACCCCGTCCCGCCCAATGCCACGTTGATCTTTGAAGTCGAATTAATCGAAGTGAAATAGCACCCTAAAGAAGGATGGAGAAGCAATGAAACGCATGTGGTGGATTTTGGCGGCCAGCGCCGGACTGATGGTTTTGGCGGCGTGCAGCGGAACGGCCGCGCCGGCGGCCAACGCTCCGGCCGCTTCAAACGAGACTTTGACGACGACGGCCTCCGGCCTGAAATACGTCGATCTGGTGACCGGCACCGGCGCACAGCCCGGCCCCACCGATTATGTGACCGTGCAATACACCGGCACGCTGGACAACGGCACCGTGTTCGATGCTTCGCGCCAACACGGCGGGGCCGTGACGTTTCCGTTAAACCGCGTCATCCCCGGCTGGTCCGAAGGCGTCGGCTCGATGAAAGTAGGCGGCACACGACGGCTGGTCATTCCGCCCAGTCTGGCCTACGGCAGCCAGGGCGCGGGCAACGTCATTCCGCCCAATGCCACGTTGACCTTCATTGTCGAACTGCTGGACACCAAGCCCGCGCCGGAAGTGAAGATTGAAGACACACAGGCCGGCACGGGCGCGGCCGCCAAGGACGGCGACACGCTGGTGGTGAATTACACCGGCAAGCTGACCGACGGCACGGTGTTCGATAGCTCGGTGGGCAAGCAGCCGTTCACATTTGTGCTGGGCGCCGGGCAAGTGATCCCCGGCTGGGATCAGGGGCTGGTCGGCCTGAAGGTCGGCGGCAAGCGCACGCTGACCATCCCGCCCGAGCTGGGCTACGGCGCCCAGGGCGCCGGTTCGATCCCGCCCAACGCCACGTTGATCTTCGACGTGGAACTGCTGGAAATTAAGTAATTTCACTTAGAACGGCCGGCCGGCCGCCGGCCGTTCCCGATCGAGCCGATGCGCGATCCGGCCACTCCCGACGAATGGGCGCGGCTCGACCCGGTGGGGTTGTGCGCGCGCTGCCGCCACGCCAGAATCATCGAAACGCCGCGCGGCAGCACGTTCTATCTCTGCCGTCGATCCGAAGTCGACGCGCGCTTTCCCAGGTATCCGCGTCTGCCCGTGATCGACTGCGCCGGCTTTGAGGCCGGCCCCCTGCCCGACCGATGATCGCCGCAATTGTGCTGGCCGCCGGCCAGTCGCGCCGCATGGGGCAAAACAAGCTGCTGCTGCCTTACGGCGTATCCACCGTCATCGAAACGATCATCGACGAGATCGCCGCCTGTCCGCAGGTGCGCGATCTCGTCGTCGTCACCGGCCACGAACACGAGCGCATTGAGGCGCAGTTGAGCCCTCGGCGCGTGCGCTGCGTCTTCAATCCCGATTATGCCCGCGCCGACATGCTGGTGTCCATCCAGACGGGTCTGCGCGCCCTGCCCTCGTCGGTGGACGCCGCACTGATCGTGTTGGGCGATCAACCGCGGCTGCGGCGCGAGATTGTGCAACGCGTGATCGAGGCCGCCGAGCCCGATCGCCTGATCATCCCCTCCTTCAAAATGAAACGCGGCCACCCGATTCTGATCCCGCGCTCCATGTGGCCGGCCATCCTCGCGCTGCCGCCCCAGGCCATGCTGCGCGACCTGATCCACGCCCACGCCGATCACATCCGCTACGTCATCGTCGACGACGACAGCGTATTGCGCGACATCGATACGCCCGACGACTATCAGGCCGTCTTGCTCTGAAGCCGCTCAAACCTCTCGCAGCTTAATTGCAACCAAATTCTAACAATCCGTCCTCTTGAACAGAGGTAACATTGGGGCAGCCAAATTCCCCAGCCCGATGTTTGTGCCATTTTCGTAAAGATTTGATCAGCTGACGTTGTCAGCGTGTACCGGCTGTCGCAGGCGCCGCGCGCAAGCGAAGCGCGCCACGCGTGGAACAGGAGCGCACACATGGCCGTCGAAACGCTTCTTAGATCGCAGCTGGCAACAGCCCAACCCTGGCAGCTGCTGGCCCGTTGGCGTTGGTGGATCGCCATCGGGTGCGGCCTGCTGGGGTATCTATTCGAGCAGCTGGAACATCAGCTGGAAGTCAACATCGATTCGCTGGAGATCCTCGCCTACAGCCTGCTGCTGCCGATTACCATCTGGTTGATCCTGACGTTGCTGGCGCGCACGCTGGCCGAACAGGCCGGCGTCGTGGCGTCGCACGTGCGGCATCAGCGCGTGGCCGAGCAGCTGGACGCCCATCACGGCTGGGATGAGCTGACCCGCTACGTGGTGCATCTGCCCGCCGAGCTGCTGCCGATCCAGCGGGCGCGCCTGTATCGCTACGATCATCGGGCCGCGCTGTTTGATCTGGTGGCCGACACCGACGAAGCCAGCCAGCCGCCGAACCCCGCGCACGCTCAGTGTAAAGCGTGTGTGCGCACGCATCTGCCCCACTTCCGATCGGATCTGAAAGAATACTGCCAGCCGCTGGTCTATGACAACCTGTTGATTGGCGTGCTGCGGCTGCAGTTTCAACCCGAGGCGCTGGTCGATCAGCAGCAGCTGCACTTTCTGAGCAGTGTCGCGCCACAAATTGCGCTGGCCATGGCCATGGCGATCGCGCAGCCGCAGACGCTGACACAGGCCGAAGACCAGGCTCGCTCTGAGGAGCGGCGTCAGCTGGCGCACGAGCTGCACGATTCGCTGGCGCAGCATCTGGGTTACCTGCACCTGGGTCTCGATCGATTGATACTGGAGAATTCACATCTGACGGAGGACAGCTGGCGGCAGGAACTGACGCTGCTGCGCGAAGTGGCCGGCGACGCCTACCTGCAGGTGCGCGATCAGTTGTCAGTGCTGCGACACCAGGAAGGCGGTGATCTCGTGGAGGCGTTGCGCAACTACTCGCGCCTGGTGGCGCGCCGCAGCCGGGTGCGCATTTCCTTTGGGATGTACGGCGAACCGATGCAGCTGTCGCCGGCGCTGCACGCGGTGGTGTTTGGTCTGGTGCGCGAAGGGCTGAACAACGTCCAGCGACACGCGCACGCCTACGAAGCGCAGGTGGTGCTGTTCTGGGGTGACGATCAGCTGATCGTGACCGTGACGGACGACGGTCAGGGATTTAAGCCGGCCGAGCGCGGCAACGCCGACCATCACGGCCTGACGATGATCAGCGAGCGCTTGCGCGGCGTAAACGGCCGGCTGCGCATTCACAGCACGCCCGGCCGCGGCACACGCTTGATCTGTTATCTGCCGCTTGATCGCCACGCGAACGACCGCCACCCGGCGCTGGAATGGCAGGGCAAGGCAGTCTCATCGGCTGAGGTTGGACGAATCCCAATCATGGAGTAATGCACTTTTCATGGACACTTTGCAAATCATCTCGTTTGTGTTGGACATTATGCTGGTCGTCGCCGCCGTCATCGCCTATCACGCCCGGCCGCGCATCGGCGGACAGCTGGCCATCGGGCTGCGCGTGCTGCTCATCGGCGTCATGATTCTGGGGCTGGCTCATTTTATCGAGACAGCCCTGTTTGTGATCTTTCACGAGAACCTGCAGGTTAACGAAGTCGTCCATCGACTGCTGGTAGGCGCCGGTTTCCTGTTTGTGATTGTGGGCTTTTACCGCATGCGCCGAGCCTTTGAAAAATGATCCGAAGCCATGACTGAAGTCGATACATTCGGAAATCCACCGGTCGATGCTGACAGCTTCGGCGCGGTGCTGACCTCCGTTGTTCAGCGCTATGTGCGGCTGGTGGGTGTGCCCACGGCGCTGGCGGTGGCGCGGCGAGTGCCCGCGTTACGCCTCGATGAACAGGGCGTGGTGCTGGAGTTCAACCAGGCCGATCCGATCGGCACGCTCAATCAACTGCTGGACGAGTATGGCGCGGTCTTTGGCGAGGGGACGGTCAGCCTGCCGCAGCAGGTCACCCGAACTGTGGCGGCGGTGCAACAGGCGCGTAAATCCGCGTCGGCACTGCCGCCGCTGCACCTGATGCTGGTGGATGATCACGTGCTGTTTCGCAGCGGCCTGGTGCGCCTGCTGGCAGCCCAGCCCGATTTCAAGGTGGTGGGTGAAGCCGGCTCGGTGCGCGAGGCGGTGGCGCTGGCCCGCGAAGTGCAGCCCGATCTGATCTTGATGGACATCAGCCTGCCGGACGGCACCGGGCTGGAAGCGACGCGCGCCATCCTGGCCGAAGTGCCCGCCACCAAAATCGTATTCCTCACCGTTCACGACGACGACGAGCATCTGTTTGCGGCCGTCCGCGCGGGCGGCCTGGGCTATCTGCTCAAGAATGTCAGCGCGGCCGAACTGGTGAGCCGGGTGCGCGGCGTGCGCTACGGCGAAGCGGCCATCTCGCCCCGACTGGCCAGCCGCATCCTCGATGAGTTCTCACGCCTGCCCGAACCCGCCGCCGACGATCTGCCGACCATCGCGCTGACGCCGCGCGAAACGGAGATCGTCCGCCTGCTGGCGCGCGGCGCGTCCAACCGCGAAATTGCGCAGCAGTTTGTCATCAGTGAAAACACGGTGAAGAACCATGTGCAGAATGTGCTGGCCAAGCTGCACCTGCACAGCCGGCGCGACATCGACAAATACGCGCGCACTCACGGCCTCTTTCCGCCCGCCGAGTGAGCCACAGCGATTTGTCTGGATTTCCTAACCAATTCGCCACCCTCGCCGGATCAAATATACCCCACCCTAACCGCCAGTCGCACCGCCCCCTGCGAAAGTAATGGCCGACCTGTCAAGATAGTCTGAGATTAGTCTGGCGACTAGTCAACTAGCTATAGGTTTCACCTCGCATTAAGCGCACAATACCCTCAGCCTGAAGTTTGCCTTCAACCAATCAATTTGCAGCACAGTCACAAACGAAGAGACAACCCGCGCAGACTGGCGCAGGCCGGTGTGAACGATGACCCATTCCCGCCAGCGTGTGCTGGTCATCCATAACGGTTCAGTCTTTGACGCCAGCCTGATGGAGTTACTGGTGACCGCCAGCGATCTGGAAGTGGCCGACATCACACTTGACGGCGGCATCAATTTTCTGGACAGGGTGTATGACTGGCAGCCCGACATCATCGTGGTGAACGACAGCGAGCAAGCCACTGCCGCGCTGCTGTTGCAACGACTGAGAGAGCATCAACCGGCGCACCGGCTGCGCGTGCTGGTCATTCGCATGGACGACAACACCATCGAGCAATACGAGTTCAAGCAGGTTGTGGCGACTGACAGCGCCGATCTGGTCGCCCTTATCCGCAGCGCATAACCGTTATCCGGGAGGAGGTAAGCACGATGATTCAACCACGAACGAGGTTGGCACGGCTGGCCCGCTGGGCGTTGCTGCTGGCACTGATTGTTTCGACCGTGCCGGTTTCGGCCCCCGGCGTGCTGGCCAAGCCGGCGGCCGCGACATCCAACGTGATTCGCCTGAGCGTCATCAGCGCCCGGGCCGCTGGCGGCCATGCACTGGGCGAACCCGTCACTCAGTATAAATTCCTCATCAACGAGGACAACACGGGCGATCCCTACGATTCGGAAGCGAACTGCCGCCCTTACGACGCTAACGGCAATCTGGTGAATCCCACGCTGGCCGACTGCCAGTGGCCGTCGATTCACAAGTTGTCGGGTGACGCGCCCATCGTCACGCAGGGCACGGAGAGCGATTTTGCCAACGGCTTGGATCTGTCGCCGTACATCGCCGCCCATCCCGGCGTCAAAAAGTTCCTGATCTCGGTGGTGGCCGACGGCTACATGATCGGTGGGCAACACTTCAGCCTGCCGCTGGACACAGCCAACAACACCATCGTGGTGGAGTTGGAGCCGAACCCGCTGCCCACCACCACCCTGCGCGCCATGGTCTTCAACGACAATACCAGCCCCAACGGCGCGATGGATGTACCCGGCGAGGTGGGCCTGAACGGCTTTGAAGGGCACATCGGCGACATTCTGGGTCAAATCTCAACCGACTGGTTCGGTAATCCATTGTGCACGGAATATTACAAGTATGGCGACCCTGACGCCCCTCCCGACTCGGCTGAGGACCCGCTGGGCAGCCAGTACGCAGTCGATGCCGACGGCGCGTACATCCCCATTCCGGGCACCGGCGGAAAATGCCTCAGCGGCGACAGCAATCACGATGGGGTGGTAAATCCACCGATGATTCAGGTGGACGGCACGGGGACGCTGGTTCCCAACCCCGATTACAATCCCGCCTATCCCGACGACAATCCGGCCGACCAGGGCATGTTGGTCATCCCCAATCTGGGAACCAATCGCGTGGCCGCGAGCGTCGTCCCGCCCGATGGCTCCAACTGGGTCCAGACAACCTCGCTGGAAGGCTGGCATGATTGGGATACGTGGATGCTGGCAGGCGGCACCGGCTTTGATACCGAATTCCTCTACCAGAACGAACTGTTCCCGTGGACGTGGTTCGGCTTTGTGCAGCCCAAGTTCGATAAGCCCAGCCCAGCCGCCACCTACACTTCGGTGCCGGGCGTGGGCACACATCCGGGTGAAGTGAAAGGCACTGTCTGGGGCGCCAAGATTTATGCGCCGCCGCAGGGCGGCTTGCCCGTCACCAGCCTGGGCATCATGGGAGCCAAGAAAGACTATCGGGTTGACCGGCCATGGATCGCCCTGAGCGATCTGGGCAACGGCGATCAGATGATCTACGCGGGCCGCGGCAACCCCGATGGGACATTCGACATCAAGAACGTGCCCCCTGGCGATTATCTGGTCACGATCTGGGACGATCCGCAGAACTTGATTTTGGACGGCCTGCAGATCCCGATCACGGTTTCCAATACCGTGGTCTACGTGGGCGATACCTGGAACGGGCAGCCCGGCCAGATCGGCCTGCAGGGCTGGTTCATGCGCGTCAACGGCTACGTTTTTGTCGACAACGGCAAGGCCAAGGACGGCACGTTGTTGCCGTCAGGCTCGGCCGAAAACGGCAAGCGTGATTGCTACGGGCCCGATCGGGGCGCCGACCCCGTCAGTGGTCTGCCACTGGGCGCGGACCCCAAGACATGCGAAGCCGGTCTGCCGCAGCAGATCGTGGCGATGAAGATGCGCAGCAACAACCTCACGCAGCACGGCTCGACCGGCGTCACCACCGACGATAACGGCTACTATGAAGTCAAACAGGTGTATCCGTTCACTGCCTGGATCGTCGAGGAAGTGTACAACGATCTGTACAAGACCACCGGCATCACCTATCAGGCCGACAATGAACCGACCGACCCGAACACGAGCCAACCGAGGGAGCACACCATCCTGGGTCAGGGTGTGGACGTGAACGTCATGCCCATCCTCGGCCTGAGCGGCCGGCTCGACTGGGGAGTGGTCCCATACAGCCGCACCGAGAATGGCGGCATCGTCGGCACAGTGACCTACGATGTTACCCGAAACGAATTGGATCCGCGCTATGCCGTAACTGAAGACTGGCAGCCGGGCATCCCCGGTTTGCGCGTCAAATTGTACCTGCCGATCAAATGCACCAGCCCGGCGCAAACCTGCGATCCCGCTCGTCGGTATCAGCTGGAGACAGACGGCTCATATCGCAAAGGCCAGCTGCTCAATGTGTACGTGTCGGAGCGTTGGGATCGCCCCACCGGCTGCGTGGCGCGTGATCTCAACGGGGATCCGCTCGTGCAGCTGGCGCTGCCCGTCGGGCCGGATGGCGGGTGCGTCGATCAGTCGCCGATGCTGGGGGTGCAGTTCGGCCCGAATTCCGACGGCACCAACTTTGGCGCAACAGTCGATGGCAACTACGGCTTCGGCGATGGCTGCTTTGGGGCGGGCGGGTTTGAGGAAGACCCCTCGGAGGCCGCGACGATCCCCGGCAGCAATCCCGGCGCCTGCGCCAATGGCGAAGATCCCACACCGCTGACTCCGGGTAACTATCTGGTTCAGGTCGAAATCCCGAACGATCCGGTGCTGGGTCACCCGCTCTATAAAGTGACGCGCGAAGAGGACATCAACGTCTTTACCGGCGACACGTACGTGCCGCAAGTGCCGCCGCCGCCGTGCGCGGGCGCGCTGCACACCGTCGATGTGTTGGGCGTGCCACCCGACGGCCCGACAGCGACCGATAATCCCACCTTCGCCGAGGAAGGCGGCAGCCCGTGGGAGGGTAAGCAGACGCCCTTATGTGACATGAAGTTGATCCCGGTGCAGAACGGCAAATCGATTGCGCCCAACTTCAACTTCTTCACCGATGTGCCATTGCCGTCCCGCTACATGGGCCTCACCTCGGACAACCTGAACATCTCGGTTGATCCCCGGAGTACCATGTTCGGCGAAATCGCCAACGTCCCCAGCAATCCGGTGGGCGTGTACGACTTCGCGGGTCGGCTGGTTTACACGGTGCAGGGTGACCCGAACGGCATCTGGGAAGTGCTGATGCCGTCGAGCCTGGACATCAACTGCCCTACACCGTCCGGCGTGTGCCCCGGCATGTATCGCTTCGTGGGCAATGATCCGGGACAGCCCTATCATCGCAACCCCAACTGGAACCCGCAGTATCAGACGATTTCGGCCAACTTTGAGGCGTGGCCCGGCGTTACCAATCCCGCCGACGTTGCGCCGATGCCGATGGCTGTGACCATCGAAATGCAAGGGGCGCGCGCCACGGCGCTGGCCGTCTGTGCCCTGCCCTCAGCCACGCCCAAGTTCTTCGCCGTTGATCGGCCGTATGTGATCGGCAGCGGTTCGATCACCATCTACGGCGATGCCTTCGGCGCGCTGCCCGGCAGTGTGACACTGGACGGCACGCCGCTGTCAACGTCTGCCGGCTGGACGAACAACACGATTACGGCCACGGTGCCGGCGGGCTTCCCGGTGGGGCCGCACCAGCTGCTGGTGACCACCATCGACGGGCAGCGCATCGTCAATGGCCTGACCGTCCATGTGCTCAACAACTTTGGACCTTTCCCCACCACCAGCGTGCTGGACAATTTCAATCGCAGCACCAATAGTTCAAATCAGCCGTTGGGTACGGCGCTGTGGAGCGGCGACAGCAACTCGTCAACCCGCTTCCGCATTACGCCGCTAACCCCAAGTGCCACGGCGAATCAGCTGCAGGTTCTCGCGGGCGGCACCGTGTGGTGGCGGTCGGGTAACTTTGGCGCCAATCAGGAAGCCTACTTCACGTTCACCAAGGTTGCCACCGGCAGCGCGCGGCAAAGCCTGCTGCTCAAGGTAAACGGCACGAATCTCAATTCGACCAACTCCACCTGGCTGGAAGTAGGGTACTCGGCTGCTAACGGTGGCAACGTGACCGTGGTCTCCAAGAGCCAAGGCCAGAGCGCGGCCAACGCCGTCACCCAGGCCACACTGCCGGCCACGTTTGCCGCCGGCGATCAGCTGGGCGTGCGGGCGCTGTCCGACGGCACAGTCATCGTCTACAAGAACGGCCTTGAGCTAGGCCGCACGAACTTCAGCGCGCTGGCCGGCATGACAGGGACAATCGGTTTGCGCTTCACCGGCACCAGCAATGGCAACGATGCCCGCCTCGACAATTTCGGCGGCGGCTCACTGGCCAACGTCCCGGTTTACGCGCCTCCCATCCTCGAAGTCGGGCCGGGCAAGACCTACGATCCGGTGGCGAGCCTGCAGATCGATCCGGTGACCGGCCTGCCCTATGAGCACGCGCTCCAAGACGCGCTCAACGCGGCTGCCGGCATGAATAACGCGCTGGTCGTGGTATACCCGAATGCGGCTAAGGACAATTCCAATCCGGCCGGCGAATACTTTGAGAACATCGTCATGCACTCGCCGGTCAAACTGCAGGGCGTGGGCCCCGGCGGCATCTATACCGACACGGACAACATCGCGCACGTTGTGCCCGGCGCCATTCTGGATGGCATCGGCTACAGTCCCGATGCAACGCCCAGCACCGACTGGTATGCGCTGGTCAACAGTCTGCTGACTCCTGATCCGAACGGCGGCGATCCGACTGCGATCGGCAACCCCAACATCTCGGACGGCGAAGTGGTGTACGTCCTGCCGACTTCGACGAATCAATTTGGCGCGGCCTTCAAGGCCAGTATCGACGGCTTCACCATCCAGGGCGGCGATCAGCTGGGCTTCCCGGCCAACGTCAACGAGATCGGCGGTGGGCAGACCAACGGCGGGCGCCCCACCTTCCAGGGCGATGTGCCGACGCAGGGCGGCGGCATCTACGTCCATGGCTACGCCCATTACCTGCAGATTACGAACAACATCGTGCAGAGCAATGGCGGCGCTTACGGTGCCGGGGTTCGCGTGGGTACCCCGACCTACGACAATCACAACGACAACCTGCGCATCGCCTACAACCGCTTCATCGCCAACGGCGGCACCAACCTGGCCGGTGCCATCGGCCTGTTCAAGGGTGCAGACGGGTATGAAGTGGATCACAACGATCTGTGTGGCAACTACTCGTCAGAGTATGGCGGCGGCATCAGCCACTTCGGCCGCAGCAACAACGGTCAGATCCACGACAACCGCATCTACTACAACCAGTCGGTGGATGAAGCGGGCGGCATCATGATCGGCGGTGAGCTGCCCAACAATCCCAGCGCCAACTACGGCACGGCAAATGGCCCGCAGGGCGCGGGGCCGGTGAATGTGTACAACAACCTGATCCAGTCCAACATCGCCGGCGACGACGGCGGCGGTCTGCGCTTCCTGATGGCGGGCAACTTCCCGTACAACGTCTACAACAACTTCATCGTCAACAACGTCTCGACGCACGAAGGCGGCGGCGTAGCCATCGACGATGCACCCAACATTCGGTTCTACAACAACACGGTGATGAAGAATCTCTCGACAGACACAGCCACGACGGCGGCTTTCAACACCCCCTATGTGGCGGGGCTGTCCACGGGCGGCAACAGCGCTCAGCTGCAGGCCACTCTGCCGAACGGCTCACTAACCTTCAGCAACCCGTTGTTGTTCAACAACATCTTCTGGGACAACCGCTCGGGCACCTATGATCCGGCCACAGCCAAGGTCGAAGGCATCGGCCTGCCGGGCGACGCCACCCCCATCCGCCACTGGGACATGGGCGACACGACCGGCAGCCTCCAGCTGTCGCCCACTAACTCTGTGCTATACGGCCAGGGAGACGTGTCTAACATTGCCGCCAGCGCAACCAACCTAGTCGGAGTCGATCCGCAGGTAGCGGCCATGTACGACACGCAGCTCAGTGTCTACCCGTGGCGCAGCCCGGCCTTTACGGCCCCGGTCATCATCGCCGTCGATCAGCCCGGCGTGCTGCCCGGCAACTATCGACTGGGCGCGGATTCGCCGGCGATCAACATGGGCGCGTTCAGCAAGGGCGGCATCAGCGCGCCACCGTTCGACATCGACAACGTGTCTCGTCCGCAGGGTTGCGGCTTTGACAGCGGCGCGTCGGAAGCCGCCCAGCCGTCCTGCACAGGCACACTGACGGTCGATCGCGCCATCGGCAATGCGGCGGCCATCGCCGACAACTTCCAGGTGCTGGTCGACGGGGTGCCCGTCAGCAGCTTCCCGGCGACGCTGACCCTGCTGGCCGGCAGCCACAGCGTGACCGGTGCCAATCCGGTGGTGGGAGCGGCCTTCGATGCAGTCTTCAGCGGCGATTGCGCGCCGGGCGGCACCTTCAGCCTGGCAATCGACGGCAGCGCCACATGCACCGTCACCTTCAACGACAAGCCGTTCCCGCTGGTGAGCACCGTCATCGACAACTTCAATCGCACCACCTTTGGCAACAACTGGCGCGGCAACGGCAGCTACGGCATCTTCAGCAACAGTGAAGCCGACGTGACCGGCAATGGCTATCGCTACTGGTGCGGCTCCACCAGCGGCGGTAACACCTGCACGGGCAACGCGGCCAGCATCTTTGGCGCGAATCAGGAGGCCTACTACACGCTCACCAAGGTGGTCGCCTCGGCCACCGAGCAGGACGTGCTGCTCAAGATTGCCGGTCTGGGCACAACCAATCCAGGGAACTCGACCAGCATGATCGAGATACAGTACAACGCCTCGACCAATCCCGACCAGATACTCGTCAACACCTACTGCGGTTCCAGTGTGAGCGGCTGCACCGGCGGCGGCAATCCGCGACAGGGCTGGCGCACTCAGGCCACATTCAGCGTTGCCAACGGCTACTTCATCAACGGCGACGTGCTGGGCGCGCGGGCGTTGGCCGACGGGACTGTCAACGTCTATCGGATCCGCGGCGGCACAGCCACCCTGATCGGCAGCGCCAATATCACAGCCGGGACCAGCGGTTGGCCCACGACGCTGGCAGCCGATGGCGGCCGACTGGGAGTGTGGTTCATCCGCCCGGGTAACCTGGCCGCGCCCAATGACGTGCGCTTCGACAACTTCAGCGGCGGGACGCTGCCGTAGCGAATCAGTCAGACGGGTGAAGGATAACGGCCGCGCGCTTTATCCTTCACCCCCACTCTGAAGGAGACACAGACATGAGCAAACCTGATTCAGTGCCACAGAAGACGACCCTCAGCCGCCGCGCCTTCCTGAAGCTGGGCGGAGGCTTGTTGGCTACGGCAGCCGGCGCTTACCTGGTTCCGCAGTTAGTGGCAGCCGCGGCCCGGTCTGCTCAACAGGCGGCCGCGCCCGCCTCCGGCCCCATCGTCGATAGCCGGGGCTATCACTACCATCTGGCAGCCACCGATGGCTGGGTGTATTTTCCCGGCCAGGTGGACAAAGACTTCAATGAGATCGGCCCCGTCACTTATCATCCAGACCCGGCAGCCCGCGCGCCCCAGACGACCTATGCCTTCGGCTTCCGGGATGTCACCGGCTTGTCCGATCAGCTGGTGCGGGCGCAGGTCAATCGGGTGCAGGCCTGCGCGCCACTGCTCTACGCCGAGGTCAATCAAGACTTGCGCCTGACACTCACCAATCTGGGCCTGCTGCAGCGCCCCGATCTGACCGACGGGCACACCATTCACTTCCACGGCTTTCCCAATGCCATCCCGGCTTACGACGGCGTGCCGGAGCTATCCATCGGCGTGCCCATCGGCGATAGTTTCACCTACTACTACAAGCCGCACGAGCCGGGCAGCTACATGTGGCACTGCCACTTCGAAGACGTGGAACACGTCTCGATGGGCATGACCGGCGTGATCTTCGTGATGCCGGCCGGCCAGCCCAAACAGGCTTACGACGATCCGAGCACGGCGTTCGATCGGGACTTCCCGATGATTCTGACTGAAGTTTGGGCGCAGGAACGCTGGCGTGACGCTCACATCCAGGAGAACGACTGGAGCGACTACGAGCCGGACTTCTGGGCCATCAACGGCCGAGTCTACCCGGACACGATCGCGCCCAACGGCGGCGGCACCGATGCGACCAGCGGCGATTTACTGCCTTACGACGGCTCCGCTCTGGCCGACAATCTGCGTTATCAGCCCATCTCGTCACTGGTCACCTGCAACGCCGGCGAGAAGGTGCTCATCCGCATCGTCAACCTGGGCTTCCAGGAGCAAACGATGCGCGTCGACGGCCTCACCTTCAGGGTCGTAGGCAAGGACGCCAAACCGCTGGGGGCGCGAGCATATGATACCGACTCGGTGGATGTGGGCGTCGGCGAAAGCTTCGACTGCATCTTCACGGCCCCGCCCAAGACCGGCCCCGGCGCCTACGATCGGTATATCTTCGCCAACAGCAATCTGGCGCGGCTGCACAATCCCGGCACAACCGGCTACGGCGGTCAGATGACGGAAATCTGGGTCTATCCGCCCAACACCCTTGCGCCGCAGCAAAAGCCCAACGAGCAGGCCGGTTTAGCCTGATCCGACGAAAGGAGAATCTCAAGATGCGTAAACTTCACTTCTCTTGGCTGCGGGTCGGCAGACTGTTGGCCTTATTCGCCATCCTGCTCGCCGTGGCTCCGCTATCCAGCGCCACCGCGCAAGTGCCGGCCGCTTACGACTTCGGCCTGATCTGCGAGAACGAAACGACGCCGGGTTCCGGCACGTACAACGGCACGATCGATCTCACCACGCTCGACGGGTACATCAGCATCCCCGACGGCAACACGGTGTATATGTGGGGCTTCGGCTTCGGCACGCCCGGCACGGCTGAGTACCAGCACCCCGGCCCCACGCTGTGCTTCACCGAAGGACAAGCCGTTACGATCGTGCTGCACAACACCCTGCCGGAGAACGCTTCGGTCATCTTCCCCGGTCAGACGGGAGTGCAGGCCGACGGACAGCCGGTGCAGGCACAGCCGGCCGCCAACTCGTTCACGCAATTTGCCCCGGCCGGCAACGGCACCATGACCTACACCTTCACCGCCGCCCGCCCCGGCACCTTCATCTATGAGAGCGGCACCAACATGCAGAAGCAAGTGCAGATGGGCCTGTTCGGCGCCATCGTCGTCCGGCCGACCATGGGTAATAACTACCTCTACGACTGGGCCGAGACGCGCTTCAATCCCATCAACGATTACACGCTGCTGCTCTCCGAGATCGATCCCGACTTGCATTACGATGTCGAGATCGCGGTCAACGACTACAACGCCGCCGTGCAGATCGACCCGTCGGCTGTGTACAGCGACACCTTCGACATCACCAAATATCACCCGCGCTACTGGCAGATCAATGGCCGCAGCTTCCCGGACACCATCGCGCCCAATCATGCGGCGTGGCTGCCCACCCAGCCCTATGGCGCCCTGCTGCACATTCACCCGATGGTCAATCCGGCTAATCCCAATCCAAACAAGATCGAGGACGCCGCACACGGCTACCAGGAATATCCATCGGCGGTGCGCACGCTGAACGTGGGCATGCTCAACCACCCCATTCACCCGCACGGCAATCACGTGCAGGTGGTGGGTCGCGACGGCTTCGCGCTGGGCGGCAACGCTCAACCCGACCTGTCGTACTACAAGTTCAACATCATGGCCGGCGCCGGTCAGGTCTGGGACGTCCTCTATCGCTGGACTGACGTGGACGGCTTCGATCCGACGTCGAACCCCGTGCCCTACGATGTTGACACGGTCACCGGCGGCAACTCGGACACACTGCTCGCTCCGCACAATGCCAACCTGTTGTTCAAGGATCCCAACTTCTTCAGCGGCAGTCCCTACCTGGGTTACCAGGCCAACAAGAATGATGGGAACGCCACCTCGTACAACCAGTGCGGCGAGTATTATCAGATCTGGCACAGCCACGCCCTCAATGAAGCAGCGAACTACGAAGCGGGCTTCGGCGGCATGATCACGCTCGAGCGCATCGATCCACCGCTTGGCTCGGCGCCGCTGGCCGCTCAGTGCGCGCCCTAACGGCCCGCAGTCTGAAGTTTGTCGGACAGGAGACAACACATGCACACACCTAGTTTGGCACTACCTCAGAGACTGTCAGACTCCCGGCGATGGCTCACCGCGCTGATCGCAGCGCTGATGCTGCTGCTGGCGGGCGCTTACTCGGCCCAGGCCGCCGGTCTGACACCGTTGAACTGCTCGAGCGGGCCCACCAATCGGACTTTCGATCTGTGGGCCAAGCCCGGCACGATCACCCTCTCCGGCGCGCCCATCAACATCTGGGGCTACGCCGATAGTGCCGGTGGCGCCCCCACGGTTCCCGGCCCGGTGCTGTCAGCGTGCGAGGGCGACACGGTGCAGGTAACCGTCCACAACGCGCTGGGGACAGGCGAGCCGACGTCGCTGGCGCTTCACGGCCATACCAGCTTCCGATCGGACATTACCGGCATCGCCGACGGCAGCGTCGGTTCCTACACCTTTACCGCCCACGCCGGCACCTTCGTGTACCAGGCCGGTCTGGCCGGACTGGATTCGAACGCGGCTTCACCGGTCGGGCCGCGGCAAGCCGCCATGGGCCTCTACGGCGCCATGGTGGTGTATCCTGTTGATGCCGGCCGGGCCTACGCGCCAAGTCCCACCAACGGCAACGTCGCCTTCGACAGCGAAGCATTAGTCTTGCTGAGCGAAATCGATCCGGCGTTGAACGCCGACCCGCTCAACTTCGACATGGCCGACTACGCGCCGAAGTACTGGCTCATCAACGGGCAGGTCTACCCGGCTACCGATGCCATTCAGGCCACGGCCGGCAGCCGCGTATTACTGCGCTACGCCAACGCCGGCTATATGGAACATTCCATGGGGCTGCTGGGATTGTCTCAGAGCATCATAGCCGAGAATGGCTATCTCGCGCCTTACCCATACAACGTCGGGGCCGAAACAGTGCCGCCCGCCGGCGCACTGGACACCATCGTGACCATGCCCAGCAGCGGGCAGTACCCGCTCTTCGACGGCAACCAGCACATCGACAACAATGGCGCTGCCGGACTGGGCGGCATGGTGACGTTCCTCAACGTCCTGCCGGCCGGCCCGCAGACGGTGGTGGTCACAGTGAAGGACACCGGCAACGCGCCGCAGGCCGGGTTGAATGTGTACGCCTTCAGTGGCACCACCTACACCGGCAAGAGCGGCGTCACCGACGCCAACGGTCAGGTGTCCTTCACGCTGGTGCCCGGTGACTACAACTTCCGCGCCGACAAGAACGGCACGCAGTTCTTCAGCGGCGGAGCCAGCGGCGTCAACACCTGCACCATCCCCGGCTGCACCGCCGACAGTGTGACAGTGACCAACCCGATGGTGGTGACGGTGTCCGACACCGACAATGCGCCGCAGGCCGGGTTGAATGTGTACGCCTTCAGTGGCACCACCTACACCGGCA
>CAZKBQ010000012.1:0-33429 GCA_964550855.1 uncultured Anaerolineae bacterium | reverse complement strand
CAACGGTCAGGTGTCCTTCACGCTGGTGCCCGGTGACTACAACTTCCGCGCCGACGTGGGTGCAGCACAATACTTCAGCGGCGGGGCCAGCGGTGTCAACACCTGCACCATCCCTGGCTGCACCGCCGATACCGTGAACGTGCCGGCGAACAGGCTGGTGCCGCTGCCCGCGCCAGCCGAACAGGCGCCGCCCGCGCTCCCGCCCAAGGACGGACCCGCCATCGCACCGATCGACTTGCCGCCCGCTTCGTAACGCGGCCATCAGCCTGCTCCGTAACCCTCCGCCGTTTGAATCGGATCGGCGGAGGGTACGGCCGAAAGGATTACCATGAGCTCTATCTCGGCCCCGCTTCCCGCTCGCCGTGTGCGTGCGCCGCTACCACGTCTTGCGTCGATCATCGCCCTCGTCGCGATCGCGGCCATCGCGCTTGGCGGCCTGTGGGCGGTTGCACGCGCCAATCAACTTCCGGGCGTGGTTGTCTCTCAGGCTGCCTTCGAGGAAAAGTGGGGCATTCACATCAGCCACATCGCCGTTGTAGCCGACGGCGGCCTGATCGATTTTCGCTTCCAGGTCATCGATCCCGACAAAGCCTCACCTGTCATGGAGGTTGAGACCCGCCCGCATCTCTACGTCGAAAGCACCGGCCAGGAAGTCAGCAGCCTGTATCACATCATGCACAACCACGATATTCAGGCCGGCAAATCGCACTATCTCATCTTCAACAATGAAAACGGCGCCATTCGCAGCGGCACGTCGGTGTCGGTCGTGTTGGGCGACATGCGCCTGGAACACATCATCGCGCAATGACCGGAGCTGCTGGATCCCATCGTGAAACGCTGGGTTGAGTTGTTCGTCATCGGGGTTATTCTGGCGGCGCACGTCAGCCGTGCGCCCGCGGCCGCGGCGCAGCCGATCATTATCGACGCTGCGCTGTGGCGCGTCATGGCTCAGACCCCGATCGATCAACCGCTCGACGTGATCATCACTCTGCGCGATCAAATCGCCCTCACTCCGCTCACACACGCGGCCGTCTCTGCCGCCCTGCGCCGGCACGCCGCTGCCACACAGAGCGATCTGCTGACGTGGCTGCGCGCCCGGCCGGCCGGTCACGTGACTTCCGTTTCATCCCTGTGGATCGCCAATGCGATCGCGCTGTCCGCTTCGCGTGACGTGATCCTCGAAGTGGCCGCGCGCGCCGACATTGCCCGCATCCAACTCGATGTCGTCATCTCGGCGCCCGATCAAGCCTCTGCGCCCGTCGCGCCCAACCTCAACTCGCTGGGCGTGCCGGCCGTGTGGCAACGCGGCATCACCGGCCACGGCGTTGTCGTCGCCATATTGGACAGCGGCGCAGATCTGCACAACGCCGATCTTAAGCGCAAGTGGCGCGGTGGCGCGAACTCGTGGTACGATCCTTATGGCGAACACGAGACGCCCGTCGATATAAGCGGCCACGGCACCCAGATGCTGGGCGTGATCTTGGGCGGCGTCGCCGATGCCGGCGTCGCCATCGGCCTGGCACCCGATGCGCGCTGGATCGCAGCCAGAATCTTCGACGACCGCGGGCGAGCCACCACCTCAGCCATCCACAAAGCCCTGCAGTGGGTGCTCGACCCCGACGGCGATCCAATCACCGCCGATGCACCGCAGGTCGTCAACAACTCATGGTCCGTCGCCAATCCCGGCTGCGACCCGAACTTCGCCCCGGACTTAAGGGCGCTGCGCGCGGCCGGCATCCTGCCCGTCTTTGCGGCAGGCGCCGATCAGCCGGTCAGCCCGGCCAACCTGCCGGAAGCGTTCGCCGTCGGCGCCATCGACGATCGCTCCGGGCAGCTGACCGACAGCGCGCGCGGCCCGTCAGATTGCCTCGGCGCCGACGGTGTGTATCCGCAGCTGGTCGCGCCCGGCGTCGATATTCACACCCTCAATCGCACCGGCGGCGTCATCGAGGCCTCGGGCACGTCGCTGGCCGCCGCGCACGTCAGCGGCGCCCTGGCATTATTACTAAGCGCGCGGCCCGGCCTCAGCGCCGACGCCCAAGCCGCGCTGCTCACGGACACCGCCGTCGATCTGGGCGCGCGTGGCCCCGACAACGACTTCGGCTATGGACGGCTCGATGTCGCCGCGTTAATCGATCGGGCCACGTCAGATCACGGGCCCGGCCTGGCAGGCGTGCTCATCACTGTCGGCGTGTTCGCGATCGCCATCATCAGCCTGATCGTGCGTCGCCGCGTCCCGCCTCCGGCCAGTAACGTCGTCCTACGCCGGCCCTTCTCCCGTTCGGTATCAAACTGGCAGGACTTGGACTCATGACCGTTATCAAACGTTCTCGAATGGCGTTGTTGCTGGCGCTGGTCCTCGCCGCGTTGAGGGGTGCGCCCGCGCTGGCGCACGCCATTGTGACGCGCACCGATCCGGCCGATGGCGCGGTGCTGTCCGAAGCGCCGTCGCAGGTGCGCCTGTGGTTCAGCGAGGAAGTCTCGGTGGGCCTGTCGAAGTTCCAGGTGCTCGATAGTCAGGCCCGGCCGATACCGGACATCACCTACCGCGCCGATGACGGCGAGCCGGCGCTGATCGTCATCGATCTGCCCGAGCTGCGGCCCGGGGCGTATCGCGTCACCTGGGATGCGCTGTCCACCGATGATCTTCACATCACCTCCGGCTCGATTGTTTTTGGCGTGCAGACCTCGGCCGACGGCGCGGCCGGCGCCGCTCAGAGCGGCGCCGGCGCGCCCGATCCGTTTGAGGTGGGGCTGCGCTGGCTTGATTTCGCGGCGCTGTCGGCGCTGATCGGCGCGCTGGCCCTGGCGCTGCTGGCCTCGCCCGACGAAACGGTGACGCGCCGACTGCTGCGGCTGGCGCTGCTGGCCGGCGGCGCGGCGCTGATCACCGGGCTGGGCGGCGTGCTGGTGCAGGCCATCGCGATAAGTAGCGACCCTAACTCGGCCCTGCCGCCGGGCGGCGCCCTGCTGCAGTTGCTGACTCAGACGGCCTACGGCACGCGCTGGCTGATGCGCGAGGTCTGGACGCTGGCGCTGCTGGGCATCGTGGTGTGGCAGTACCGCCAGCCGGTCGTCGGCCGCCTGGCGCTGGGCGCAACGATTCCGCTGGGGCTGGCGCTGGTGGGGCTGCAGGCCATGAACGGCCACGCCACAGCCTTCAACGACGATTCGCTGGTACGCGTTATTTCAGATGCGCTGCACCTGTTGGGCGCCGGCGTGTGGGTGGGCGGGCTGATCGCGCTGGGCGTGGCCTGCGGCCCGCTGCTGCGGCGCGGCCCCGCCGAAGCCGCGCAGGCCCGGCTCATCCTGCGGCGCTTCGGTCTGATCGCGGCGGGCAGCCTGAGCGTCTTGTTTGTGACCGGCCTGTATAACAGTGGGCAGCAGATCGCCTCACTGGACGCGCTGCTTTTTACGTTCTACGGGCAAACGCTGCTCGTCAAGATCGCGCTGGTATTCGCGGTGGGCGGCGTGGGCCTGATCAACGCCTCATTGTTGCACCCCCGCGTGGCCGACGTCATCCGCCGGTTGCTGCGGCGGCCCCCCGGCTGGACGCTGATCGCGCCGCGCCGGCTGCGACGCACACTGCTGATCGAAATGTTCGGCGGCACGGCCGTGGTGCTGCTGGCCGCCGTCCTCGGATCGAGCACGCCTGCGCGCGGCCCGGAATTTGATCCGCCGATCGATACGCCGCCGCAGACTTTGTCCGCCAACGTAAACGATCTGTTTGTGACGTTCTCGATCAAGCCCAATCGTCCCGGCCAGAACTTCATCTCGATCGGCGTGTTTGACACCCGACGGCCCGCGCCCGCGCCCGTCGAGCGCGTGAGCGCGCAGCTGATCCCGCCTGACGGCAGCACGCGATTTTCCTTTGAGGCCGAAGAGATCGGCAAAGGCAAATATCAGATCACCGGCAATGCGATCGGCCTGCCCGGCGATTGGGGCTTGCAGGTGACCGTGCACCGGCCCGGCCTGCCGGACGCCGTGTGGTCGTTTCCGTGGAATGTGATGCCCGTTTCGCGCTTAAGCCCGCGCCCGGTGGTCGTGTCCAATCAGCCGCTGGCACCCGTGGTCACCGCCGCCGCGCTGTTGCTGGCCGTAATCTTCAGCGGCGGCTTATACGCATTGTTGCGTCAGGAAATCGGCGCGCATCGCACGCGCCCCCCGCGCGGCGCGCCGCCCGACGGCGTTGACGCAGGCTGAACCTACAGCACGCGGCACACCAAGCCTTTAAGATATTCACTTTCGGGGAAGCTCAGCAGCACGGGATGATCGCCGGCCTGCGACAACCGCTCCACGATCTGCACATCGCGCCGGGCGTCCACCGCCGCCCCAAACACGATCTTCTGAAACAGATCACTCGACACCACGCCCGAGCACGAGAACGTGATCAAATAACCGCCCGGCTTGAGCAGCTGCATCGAGATGAGGTTGAGGTCTTTGTACGCTCGCGACGCCCGATCAATCTGCGCCTGCGCTTGCGCCAGCTTCGGCGGATCGGCGATGATCACGTCGAAGCGGCGCTGCGCGGCGCGCAGCTTGCGCAGATACGAAAAGACATCGGCCTCTACAAAATCGGCGTCAGCCACGGGTCGATCGTTCAGGCGATAATTCTCTTTCGCCAGCGCCAGCGCCTCCGCCGATGAATCCACGCTGATCACGCGCCGCGCGCCTGCCGCCAGCGACGCCACCGCAAACCCGCCGCTGAACGAGAACAGATTCAACACTTCGGCGTCGCGCACGTATGGTCTGATTTTCAGCCGGTTGTCGCGTTGATCGAGATAGAAGCCGGTCTTGTGCCCGCGCCGCACGTCCACCCAGAAATGCAGGCCGTGCTCTTCGATCTCAATGCGAGCGGGCGGTTCGTCGCCCCACACCGCGCCCGTCACGGGCGTCAGCCCCTCTTTGGTGCGCACGTCCACATCGCTGCGCTCGTAAATGCCGCGCGGTTGAACGAGTTCGGCCAGCAGCGGCACGATCAGGTCTTTGCGCCGATCCACGCCCAGCGTCAGCGCCTGCACCACCAGCCACTCGCCGTATTGATCGACGACCAGCCCGGGCAGCCCGTCGGCTTCCGCGTTGACCAACCGCCGGGCCGGGCCATAAGGGCGCGCACTAATCGATCGGGACAACCGGGACCGCCAGAAGGCGTCATCAATCGGCTCCGACTGATCCCAGGTGAGCAGGCGCACCACGATCTGCGATCGCCGGTTCAGGTAGCCGCGCGCCAGCCATTCGCCCTCGTGCGTGATCACTTCGACGACATCGCCGTCGGCGGCCGCTGCCACGCGCTCGATCGCGCCGCCGAAAATCCACGGATGCCGCTGCCGCACCGGCTTGTCACGCCCCGGCTTGAGGATGACGTTGGACATGAAGACTCCACAAACAAAGACGCGCGGCCTGCGCCGCGCGCCCTGCTGTCCTGCAGTTGACGCCTACGATTTCTTGCCGCCGAACAGGCCGCCCAGCGCCTCGCTCGCTTTGCCGGCCACATCGCCCAGCGCGCCGCCCGCCTGTCCCGCGAGGCCGCCCGCGCCGCTGATGAGATTCGCCACCTGCTCGCCGATGGGCGCCGGCAGCTTGTCTTTGAGGAACGCCACCACCGATTCCACGGCTTGTTTCGCTTGCTCAGCCGTGATGCCCGCTTTTTCCGACACCAGCTTGATCAGGTCGTCCATGGCAGCCTCCGTGGTCTTCAGGATTGAAGCAGCCGGTTCAGCGCCGCTTCATCAAGCACTGTTATACCCAATTGTCGCGCCTTAGTCAACTTGCTGCCCGCCGCTTCGCCGGCAACGACAAAATCCGTTTTCTTGCTCACGCTGTCGGTGACTTTGCCGCCGGCTGATTTGATCTGCGCCGCGATCTCGTCGCGCGGCTTCGACAAGGTGCCGGTGATGACAAAGGTCTTGCCGGCGGCGCCCCCGCCCGATCGGACTTCGGCGGCCCTGGCGGCCCGCATGTTCACGCCGGCCTTCTTCAGCCGCGCAATCAGATCGATGTTGAACGGCCGCTGCGTCCACTCGACGATGCTGGCCGCAATAGTCGGGCCAATGCCGTCGATCTCGGTGAGCTCATCTTCGGTGGCGCGCATGAACTTGTCGATCGTGCCGAAGTGCGCGGCCAGCGCCTCGGCGGCCACGCTGCCCACGTGCGGAATGCCCAGCGCCGCGATCAAACGATCGAGCGATCGGGTCTTGGAAATCTCGATCGCGTTGATCAGCTTATCGGCCTTCTTCTCCGCAAAGCCTTCCAGGTTCAGCAGTTGATCGCGCGTGATCGAATACAGATCGGCCACGTCCTCAATCAACTCGGCTTCGATCAACTGCGAAGCGATCTTGTCGCCCAGCCCGTCGATGTCCATGGCGCCCTTGCTGACGAAGAACTGCACGGCGCGATCGAGCCGGCCGGGGCAGTCGCGGTTGGGGCAGTAGATCGCCACTTCGCCTTCGCGGCGGATCGTCGGCGTCTCGCAAAACGGGCACGTCTTTGGCGGTACGATGACCTTCTCTTTGCCCGTCCGCGCGCCGGGCACCGGCCCGGCGATGTACGGGATCACGTCGCCGGAGCGCTTCACGATGACGCGGTCGCCGATGCGAATGTCCTTGCGCGCGATGTCGTCGTAGTTGTGCAGCGTCGCCCGCTCGATGGTGACACCGCCCACCATCACCGGCTCCAGAATGGCGTACGGCGCCATGATGCCGGTGCGCCCGATGTTGACGCCCACGTCGATCAAAAGCGTGGTCGCTTCGCGCGCGGGGAACTTCAGCGCGATAGCGCCGCGCGGGTCCTTGCCCACCACGCCCAGCTCGGCCTGCAGATCGAGATCGTCGATCTTGATGACCATGCCGTCGGCTTCAAAGGGCAGCGTATCACGTTGATCGATCCACGTCTCGCAAAACGCGATCGCCTTGTCCAGATCGTCGAAGCGGCGAGCCACGTCGGTGACAGGGAAGCCGACTTCGCGCAGATAGTTCAGCAGATCGAATTGCGAGCGCGGCGTGGGGCCGTCGGCGGCGACGATTTGATAGCACAACAGGCTGATGGGGCGCCGGGCCGTGACGCCAGAGTTGAGCTGCCGCAAGAAACCGGCGGCGGCGTTGCGCGGATTGGCAAAGGTCTTTTCGCCCGCTTTCGCCAGCTCGGCGTTCATGGCTTCAAACGCCGCCGTTTCGATGAAGGCCTCGCCGCGCACGACCAGCCAGGCGGGCACGGACAGTTTTTGTTTGCCGGAGTGCTGCACGGGAATTTTCAGCGGCACGCCGCGCACGGTGCGCAGATTGGGCGTAATGTCTTCGCCGACAATGCCGTCGCCGCGCGTGGCGCCCTGCGCAAAGACGCCGTCGCGGTAGTGCAGCACCACCGTCAGCCCGTCGATCTTCGGCTCGACGGTGAATTGGACTTTGCGGTCGGCCGGGATCAACTTGCGGATGCGCTCGTACCAGGCGCGCACGTCGCCGCCGCTGAAGGCGTTGCCCAGCGACAGGATCGGCGCGGGATGCGTGACTTTGGCGAAGCGCTCGCTCACCAGCCCGCCCACGCGCTGGGTCGGCGAGTCGGGCGTGATCCAATCGGGATGTTCGGCCTCGATCTGCTTGAGTTCGTTCAGCAGGCGGTCGTATTCGGCGTCGCTGATGACAGGATCGTCGAGGACGTGATAGCGGTAGTTGTGAAAGTTGATCTGCTCGCGCAGTTGTTGAAGCCGCTGTTTCAAATCGGCCATAG
This sequence comes from uncultured Anaerolineae bacterium, assembly GCA_964550855.1. Lineage (GTDB taxonomy): Bacteria > Chloroflexota > Anaerolineae > Fen-1058 > Fen-1058 > JAGOBP01. The sequence continues at coordinate 25,707 of CAZKBQ010000012.1, read as the reverse complement.
ACCGCCCCGCAATCTTACAACGCTGACTTGATCGACCCACCGTCCACCGGCAGCACCGTGCCGTGCACGAAGGAAGCGCGCGGCGACGCCAGCCAGACCAGCGCATCGGCAAACTCGCCGGGTTCGCCCATGCGACCGAACGGAATGGACGCGGTGACCTTGCGCGTTTCTTCTTCCACGGTCGTGCCGTTGGCGGCGGCGCGGCCCTGCATCAGTTCCGCCACGCGCTCAGTGGCCGTCCACCCCGGCGCGATGGCGTTGATGCGGATGCCCTGCGGGCCAAGTTCATTCGCCATGGTCTTGAGCATGCCCACGACGGCCATGCGCAGCGAGTTGGACAGCAGCAAATTATCGACCGGCTGTTTGACCGACAGTGATGTGATCGCCACGATCGATCCGCGTTGTGGTGGATCGTTCTTGAGCAGATGCGGCAGCGCGGCGTAGCACAGGCGCACCGCGCTCATCAAGGTGAGCTGAACGGCCGCCTCCCACTGCTCGAGCTTGAGATCGACGAATTTGCCGCCGGGCGGGCCGCCCGCGTTGATCACCAGCACGTCCAGCCGCCCCCACCGATCGATCACGGCGTCGATCAAGTTCTTCGCCGCGTCGGGCTGCGCCACATCGCCGACAAGCGGCAGCACCTCTGCGCCGGTGTCCTGCGCGATCGACTGCGCCGCGGCCTTCACCCGTTCGGCGGTGCGCGCCGAGATCGCCACGCGCGCGCCCTCCTCGGCAAAGCGCTGGGCCGTGGCCGCGCCCAACCCGCGCGAAGCGGCGGTGACCAAAACGACTTTGTCTGTGAGTTTGAGGTCCATGGGGTCGTCCTTGAGAATGAGTCAACGGGACGGGCGCAGTGGCGCGCCGGTGAGATCGCATGCGACGCCAGCCGCCTTATGCCGGCCCGTTGCCGTTCACATACTCAAATCGCAGCCGCGCCTGCCCGATGCCGATCACATCACCTTCCCCGATGATCAGCGGCTCTTCGACGGGAATATCATTGAGCAGCGTGCCGTTGCGGCTGTCGCGGTCTTCCAGCCACCATTGGCCGCTGCGCCAGGCGATGACGGCGTGCTCGGCGCTGGCGTAGGGATCGGCTACGACCACGGTGTTGGCCTCGGCGCGGCCCAGCGTGGTGTACGCGCTAAGCGGAATGACTTGATCGACGGCCAGGCCGCCGCCCGCGCGCGTCACGCGCAGCTGGCCGGGCCGCTCACGCAGCTGGGGGGCGCCGACCTGCCGCCGCGCCGTTTGCAGATCGCGCCACAGCAGCACGAACAACGCGCCGAGGAATACGTACAACAGCGCAGTCAACAGTAACCGGCCGATGAATATCAACACGTCCATCGCTTACGGTCCATACGGCAGTGTGTCGTGATCCTTGATGGGCGGTTCCGGCGGCGTGGGCGTGTCCTCGCCGAAGATAATCTGCGCGCCGGCCAGCGACATCACATCGCCCGCTTTCAACACGGCTTCAGTCACCGGCCGCTCGTTGAGGGTGGTGCCGCCGCTGGAACCGGTGTCGTACAGCACATAGCGCCCCTGCCGCAGACGCAGCTGCGCGTGATGACGCGACACGCGCGGATCGTCGATGACGATGTCGTTATCCAGCGCTCGGCCCAGCGTGACGACGGGCTTGACCAGCTGCACGTGCCGGCGGCCGTCCAAAATCAAGAAGCTGTGTACATCGGCCGTGGCGTGCAGCGAGTGGCGGATCGACTCGACGGCTTCCGATGTGATCTCGGCGGTCTGACCGACAGGGGCCGTATCCTGCGCCACGTACTGCGCCGCTACTGAGACCTTCTTGCGCGGGATCGACTCTTCGGGCCGGATCTCCACAATCGGGGTGTCCAGCAACCGCAGCCCCTGTCGTTCGGCCAACGCTTTTACCGAGCGCGCCAGGTCGTCGGGCAGCGTCGGCACGCTGTCGCGCAGCGCATCGTAATCGGCCGGATTGAGATACACCCAGTACATATTCGGCGCGCACGGCTCGCCGTCGCGCACATACTGCTGATCTTCCATGACGCGCGCCAGCGCCGCCGCCACCTGCATGGGCTGCAGGCGTCCGCCGAATACGCGCCCAAACGTACCTTCCACCCACTGTTCGGCCAGCGTTTCGAACTTGTTTAGTTTGCTCAATTCAGCCTCATCTCACTCAATCGTACCCCGCGATTATACCATCCTGCCTTCATCGACAAGCCCGCGTGAATCGAGTATACTCAGAGCGATCTTGAGAAAGGAGCGTCATGACGCGAGACGAAGTGCGGCTGACCTCGCGCGCCGCGTGCGCGGGTTGAGCGAGCAAGATCGGTCCGGCCGACCTGGCGCAGGTGCTGCGCCCGCTCCAAGATATTTTTGATGCGCGGAACTTTCCGCAAGTGCTGGTGGGACTGGACGGTCCCGACGATGCCGGCGTCTATCAGCTGAACGCCGAACAGGCTATCGTCAGCACGATCGATTTCTTTCCGCCCGTCGTGGATGATCCGTACACGTTCGGTTCGATTGCGGCCGCCAACGCGCTGAGCGACGTGTACGCGATGGGCGGCGAGGCGCTGTTTGCCCTGAATTTGGCCGCGTTTCCCGATGATCTCGATCGGTCGATCCTGACCGAGATTCTGCGCGGCGGCGCGGAGAAGGTGCGCGAGGCCGGCGCCATCATCATCGGCGGGCACACGGTCACCGACACAGAGCCGAAGTACGGGCTGGCGGTGACCGGGCTGGTGCATCCCGCGCACATCCTGGCCAAGGGCGGCGCACAGATCGGCGATCGGCTGATCCTGACCAAGCCGCTGGGCGTGGGGCTGATCACCACTGCGCTGAAGCAGGGCCAGGCCGATCCTGCGCACGTGCAGGCCGCGGTGGACAGCATGAATCGACTCAACCGGCACGCCGCACATCTGGCGCGGCGCTTCCAGGCGCACGCCTGCACCGACATCACCGGCTTTGGCATCCTGGGACACGGGCTGGAAATGGCGAGCGCGTCAAACGTGCAGTTCCGCCTGCGCTTTGATCGGATTCCGTTTCTTCCCGGCGCGCGCACTTACGCCGAACGCGAGATCTTCCCCGGAGGCTTGAATCGCAATCGGGAGTTTGTGGCCTCGCACGTCCGCTTCGCCGAGCGGATCGACGCCGCCAATCGCGCGCTGTTGTTCGAGCCGGAGACATCGGGTGGATTGCTGATCGCGCTCGCCCCCGATCAGGCTGAAGCCTTTGTCGAGCAGGCGCGAGCCGATGATCACCTCGCCGTCCTTGTGGGCGAGGTGACCGAGGGGGACGGAATTTCCGTCGATTGAGTCTTGAGGCTGGCGCGTACTGATGAGGTGACGCAAAACCGCCGGGGCGAATTGAACCCCGGCGGTTTTGACCTGGTGGAGATGGCGGGAATCGAACCCGCGTCCGAATAGGATGAAGCCGAGCGACTACAAGCTTAGTCGATGTTTGGGTTGTCGCCGCCGCGCTGCGCATCGACACGCAGGCTGCTGCGGCCAGCCGATGGGTCTTTGGTCCACCTCATCGGCGTCAGGTGGACCGCACGCCGGCATTGTCTCGCCGGGCTCCCGACCTGCCGGCGCGAGGCCGGGGCCGACGGATCACCCGCAGGTGATCGGGCTATCTCGTTCGCTTACGCAGCGAGCGGGAGAGCCGCATAGTTGGTGCGGTTGGCACCTAAAGTTTGCTCCATTGTTAACGGGGCTAGAGCGCCCCGGCTTGCCACTCGACCCCGATCGCTATCCGTCGAAGCCAGTGCATCCCCAAGTGCTTACAATTATAAATCATCAATGACCAATGAGCAATGGCGGCGGGTGTTATAATTTTTCAGGTATTCGATCTTGACACGAGGACGGGCGGCATGACTTTGGGAACGTTGACGTTGATGAGTTCGGGCGAGATGTCGGCGCGGCTGAGCGCGGCGCACCGGGCGGTGATGGCGCGCCTGACTGAGCCGCTGCGCGCCATCTTTCTGGATACGCCGGCGGGCTTTCAGGAGAACGCCGACGAGTTGGGCAGGAAGGCGATCGAGTATTTCACCCACAACTTGCAGCAGTCGATCAGCGTGGTGTCGTTCAAAGCCCGACGGTTCGCCACGCCCGAACAGATTCAGGCCGTGGCCGGGCAGATCGACGCGGCGAATTACATCTTCGCCGGGCCGGGCAGCCCCACTTACGCCGTGCGCAACTGGATTGATTCACCCATTCACACGGCGTTTCGCGCGGCGCTGAACGAAGGCCGGCATATCGTGCTGGCCAGCTCGGCGGCGATTGCGGCCAGCCGCCACGTGGTGCCCGTGTACGAACTCTACAAAGCCGGGCATGATCCATACTGGGTGGCTGGACTGGATTTGCTGGGGCCGTTCGGGCTGGAACTTGCCATTGCCCCGCACTGGAACAACAGCGAAGGCGGCACGGCCTTTGACACGCGCTACTGCTTCATCGGCAAACGGCGGCTGAAGGAGATGGAGTCGCTGCTGCCGGAGTCGGCGGCCATCCTCGGCATTGACGAGAATACAGCCTGCATGCTGGATCTGGAATCGAAGACGTGCGAAGTGTTCGGCTCGGGTCGTGCAGTGGTGCGGCACAACGGGCAGGAAAAGACCTTCGCGGCGGGCAGGACTTTCGGCTGGGAGGAACTGGGCGCGCGTCACCAGACGTAGCCGGGAAACGTCTGCAATCCGGCGTTGACCCCGACGCGCTTGTACATGTGGATGTCGGTGAACGGCTCGCCCAGCAAACCGTCGTGGATGGCCCACGAGCGACCGCGCACGCTCTTCTCTGCGCCCGGCATACGAAACGGCGTGCTGCCGTCCAGCCGCTTGAACAATTCGCCATTGGGCGGCTGAAACTCGCGGTGAATGTCTTCCATGCGCCGGCGGCCGTGGCTGTAGGCGCAGCCAAAACTCTCGAACAAAATGGCCGTGTGATAGGCCAGCGGCTCAAGAAAATAGTATTCGTGCCCCAACCGCGAGATGAAGCGTTCGATTAAAGGCACCATCCCGCGCGACAGGCGCAGCCCCCGCCGCACCTGGCCGGGCGCCAGGCCTGCCCGCATGGCGGCCTCTTCCGCCTCGAGGTTGCGTGACAGTGTGCCGAACTTGGTGGGTTCGCCGCCCCAGTCGCGATCCACGTCGAAGCGCGGCGCGTCCGGATCGTTGACGACGAAGAGCAGCACAATCAACTGATTGTTAGTCGTGTCCGCGAACTGAAAATACAGCACCGGATCCCGATCGGCCAACTGCCGCCAGATCTTGATCTCCACGGCGCCAATGCGGGGCGAGGCGTCGATGATGACGACCTCTTCGCCCAGCGGATTGCGCAGCGTCACCGGATCGATGTGGAAGCGCGCCAGCAGCCGATCGTACAGGAGCGTACGATAGATGGCGTCGCGGCATTCAGCGGCCAGCTGATTGATGGCGAGCAGTGAGTTGAGCGGCGCGCCGTCGGGTGACACAAATCGATCGGACGCCGAGATTTGATCGGGCGAAGCAAAGTCGATCATGACTGTCGTCCTTTCAACGTGCGATCGATCTGGCGGGCCGCGTCGCGTTCGGCAATCGACTGGCGCTTGTCGTACTGACGCTTGCCGCGCGCCAGCGCGATCTCCAGCTTGGCCCGGCCGTGTTTGAGGTAGATTTTCAGCGGAATCAGCGTATAACCGCGCTCGCTGAGTTTGGTCAAGATGCGGGCGATCTCTTTGCGGTGCAGCAGCAGTTTGCGCGCCCGCAGGGGATCATGGCTGGTGCGCCCCGCCGGCTCATAGGCCGAGATGTGCGTGTTGACCAGGTACAGCTCGTTGCCACGCGGCTGGACGTAGCCTTCGCGCAAGTTGGCCTGGCCGGCGCGCACCGATTTGATCTCCGTGCCCAGCAGCGCCATGCCGGCCTCAAAGCGCTCTTCCAGCGTGTAGTCGTGAGTGGCTTTGCGATTTGTAGCCAGAATTTTAACGTCGGCGTCACCCGTCTTTGACATATGCGCCTTCCCCCAAGCAACAAAAATGGGGCTGATTGACGCAGTGCGTCAATCAGCCCCATTGTACCGCCTATTTGCCGTTTTGTAAATACTCCACTGCCCGATCGAGCTGCGGGTCGACCGCGGGATTATCGCCTGCGGCCACCGTGATGTCAGGCTCCAGACCCTGACCGTGGATGGCGCGATTATTGGGCGTGAACCAGCGGGCGATGGTGACGCGCAGCTGTGAACCGTCGCTGAGCCGGTTGACCTGCTGCACCGAACCTTTGCCGAACGTCTTCTCGCCGATGAGGATGCCGCGCTGATCGTCTTGAATGGCGCCCGCTACGATCTCGGATGCCGACGCGGAGCCGCCGTTGACCAGCACCACCAGCGGGATGTCCTCTGCGATCTGGCCGGTCTCCGATCGGAAGGTGGTTTCACTGCCGTCCTTGCGCCGCTCGTACAATACGATGCCCTGTTTCAAGAATAGATCGGCCACATCGACGGCCTGATCCAGATAGCCGCCCGGGTTGTCGCGCAGGTCGAGGATCAGCCCCTTGGGCTTCTGAGCCAGCAGCGCCTTGACTTGTTCGGTCAGCTGCTGGGCCGTCGTCTGCGAATCGAAGCGCGACAACAGCACATACCCGATGTCGCCGATCATCTTCGATTCGACCAGCTTGATCTCGATCTTGGCGCGCGTCACTTCCACCTGGAACGGTTTTTCATCACCGCGCACGATGGTCAGCTTGACCGTGGACCCTTCCGGGCCGCGCACTTTGGACACTTGCGTGTCCACGTCGTCGCCCACGATCGACTCGCCGTCCACTTCGGTGATCAGATCGCCCGCTTTCAGGCCCGCGCGCTCAGCCGGCGAATCTGGAAAGACCCGGCTAATCTGGAGTACGCGCTGCTTGTTCAGCTGCACATACGCGCCGATGCCGCTGAAGGAACCAGTGGCGTTTTCCTCGATGATCTTGGCGGCCTGCGGCGGGATGAACGAGGTGAATTGATCGTCCAGACCAAACAGCACGCCGCGAATCGCGTTATAGGCCAGATTCTGCGCATCAGGCAGATCGTTGCCGTAATACTCGGCTTTGAGCGTGCGCCATGCCTCCCAAAACACGCCAAACGCCGCTTGTTCATCTTGCGGCGCACCGGTGGGCGTTTGCGTTGCGGGCGCAGCGCCGGTCACCTCCTGAGTGAGCCGTTCCAGCGGCATGGCGTTGGCCGCGGTCCCGCCGCCCGCCGAAAAGCCCAGCATGAAGCCGGCCGAGCCGATGGCCACCGCCATAATCACGGCCAGTAATCCAACGAGTAGTCTCCGACCTGAGTTATCCATGGATCTCCCTGATTCTAGTCGGCTGATGAGCGGGCATGGTGACCGGCCGAATCATCGCCCGTGCACCCTGTCACCGTTTCACTCAGCGCCGTACCAATGCTTCTATCGCCTTTGCCAGCTGCGGATCACGCCCGGCGCTGATGTCGTCGGCCGAGCGGGCCACCACGATGTCGGGCGTCAGACCCTGTCCTGTGATCTGCCGCCGATTGGGCGTAAGCCACTGCGCCACCGTCACGTGCAGCGATGAGCCATCGGACAGCGGCAAAATGTGCTGCACCGAACCTTTGCCAAATGTCTGCTCGCCGATCAATTTGGCGCGGCCTCGATCTTGCAGCGCGCCTGCCACAATCTCTGATGCACTGGCCGACCCGCCGTTCACCAGCACAACCAATGGCAAATCACGCGCCGCACCGGAGGGGCCGGCATCAAACGTGCGATCGGCCGCGCCGCGCCGGGCTTCGATCACCACCCGCCCGTCGATAAACTGGCCGGCCACAGCCACCGCCGCATCCAGCAGACCGCCGCCATTATCGCGCAAATCCAGGATAAGCGCCTGCGCACCCTTCGCGCGCAGATCGGTCAGCGCGGCGATCAACTCGTCGCCCGTGGGCTGGGCAAAAATGCTAATCGCCACATAGCCCACCGTCGGCGCCTCCGACAGCATCCGCCACGTCACCGACGGCACGCTGATCTCCGCGCGTGTAATCGTAAACGGCAGGCGGGCGGCGGCCCGCTCCACCTCGATGTTGACCCGCGTGCCGACTTCGCCGCGCAGCAGCAGCGATATGGCGTCCAGCGACATGTCGGCCGTGATGGGCTGCCGCTCCACCGCCACCAGCACATCGCCCTCTTGCACACCGGCTTGCGCCGCCGGCCGATCGGGAAACGGCGACAACACAAACTTGCCGTCACTCTCGCGCCGGATGTTGGCGCCGATGCCGCCAAACTTGCCGCTCAACTGCTGGCTCTGCAGCTGCGTCTGCGGCGGCTCCACAAAGACCGTGTATGGGTCGCCGTACGCCGACAACATGCCGCGAATCGCGCCATAAGTCCGCAGCGTGTTGGACGGGACGTCGCCGTAAAACGATTGCTCGGCCAGGCCCCACGCCTCGTCCAGCAGTGGCGCGGGCCGGTCGGCCGCCCCCGGCGGTGCGCCGACGAGCGCGGGCGACAACAAGAGGCCCGCCACAAACGCGGCCTCGATCAATACGCCTATAAACAAAATCCCGGCGGCACGCCGGAATGACAGTCGCACGGCTATCGCTTTCGAGCAGAATCTGGCGGCGATTCTAACACAGCCAACCGGGCACGACAAGATGCGCCCTTGTGTTATACTACGCTTCGATTAAGCCCGGCTTAATGGAGCAAGCTTGCCGTCCGATCAGTTCTCGATCTACCGCGATCAGGCCGCCGCCTATGAACGGCTGGTGGCGCACGAAGATCGCCACCAGCAGCTGCGGCCCGCGATCTCAGCCATCCGATCGATCGATCAGGCCGACTGGGTGGAATGGGGCGCGGGCACGGGACGCCTGACCGAACTCGCGGCGCCCACCGCCCGATCGATCCTCGCGCTCGACACCAGCCCGGCCATGCTGCGCATCGCCGCCGCCAAACTGGCCCGTGTGAACGGCTGGCGCTGGCAGGTCGCCGTTGCCGATCACCGCCGCGTGCCCGTCCCTGATCGCTGCGCCGACATCGCCATCGCCGGCTGGACGATCATCTACCTGTCGTCCAGGTATGTCGCTCACTGGCAGACGGCGATCCGGCAGGCCATCGGCGAGATGCAGCGTGTGCTGCGCCCCGGCGGCGCACTGATCGTCATCGAGACGCTGGGCACCGGCTATGCCGAACCGCAGCGGCTGTATCCCGACTATTACGATTTTCTGGAACGCGATCTGGGCTTTCAGCACACGTGGCTTCGCACCGACTACCAATTCGCTTCGGTGGACGAAGCGGTTGACGGGCTGGGCTTCTTCTTCGGCGATGAGTTCACGCGCACCATCCGGGACAAGCAATGGACCATCGTGCCAGAATGCACCGGCCTCTGGTGGAAGTATGCGTAGTGCGATGGTTCGATAATCCGTGGGCGAGAGGTTGTCATGCGAGACGTAAGCATCATCGGCATCGGGCAAGTCCCGATCGGCGATCGGTGGGACAAGCCGATCTATTTTCTGGCGGTGGACGCGATGCTGGCCGCGCTGCAAGACGCGCGCGTGGAGCGCATCGACAGCGTCCACATCGGCAACATGCTGTCCAGCACCCTGTCGGGCCAGGATCTCCTGTCGGGTTTGCTGACCGACGAAGTGGGCCTGCGCGGCGTCGAAGCGATCAAGGTCGAAGCAGCCTGTTCGTCGGGCGGCGCGGCCTTTCGAGAAGCCTATCTGGCCGTCGCCAGCGGCCAGATCGATTTTGCGCTGGTGTGCGGCGTGGAGAAGATGACGGATCATCCCGGCGAGGAGATCACCGCCGGGCTGGTCAGCGCGTCGGACGCCGACTGGGAGTCGGCGGTGGGCGACACCTTCGTCGCCATCAACGCGCAGCTGATGCAGCGCTATATGCACGAATACCAGATACCGCACTCGGCGTTTGCGCCCTTCCCCATCAACGCGCACCGCAACGCCATGAACAACCCGTACGCGATGATGCACTATGAGTTGACGCCGGCCATGTTCGATAAGGCCCGCATGATCGCCGATCCGATCAATCTGTTGGACTGTTCGCCGGTGTGCGACGGCGCGGCGGCGATGGTCTTATGCCCGACGGAGATCGCGCGGCAATTCAGCCCGTTTCCGGTGAAGGTGCGCGCCAGTGCCGTCGCCACCGACAGCCTGGCGCTGCACGATCGGCGCAGCGTCTTGTCGCTGGACGCAGTGGCGTCGTCGGCGCAAAAAGCCTATCGGGCGGCGGGCCTGCAGCCGGCCGACATCGACTTCTTTGAAGTCCACGATGCGTTTTCGATCACGGCGGTGATGAGCCTGGAAGCCAGCGGCTTTGCTGCGCCGGGCAGAGGCGTGGAACTGGGCCAGAACGGCGACATCTTCCTCGGCGGCAAAATTCCGATCTGCACGATGGGCGGCCTGAAGGCGCGCGGCCATCCGGTCGGCGCCACGGGCATCTATCAACTGGTCGAAGCGACGCTGCAACTGCGCGGTCTGGCCGGCGTGAACCAGGTGAAAGATGCGGCCATCGGCATGACGCAGAACATCGGTGGCAGCGGCTCGAATGTGGTGACGCACATTCTGGAACGTGAGGCATAATGGGTGAGAGTGTTGAGGTGTGATGAGTGAAACGTAAAACGTAAAAGAGAACGCCATCGCTCGTCACTCGTTACTCATCATCAATGGTATAATCCGCCCGGCCACCTCGGACCATCCACGCACGCGTAATTGCTGAAAAGGAGCAATATCATGTCCACCATTGAATTTGTCCACGCCCGCGAGATTTTGGACTCGCGCGGCAATCCGACCGTCGAAGTGGAAGTGGCGCTGGACGACGGCTCGTGGGGGCGCGCGGCGGTGCCGTCGGGGGCGTCCACCGGCGACAACGAGGCGCTGGAACTGCGCGACGGCGACAAAAGCCGCTACGGCGGCAAGGGCGTGCTGAAGGCCGTCGATCATGTGTTGAACGAGATCGCCGAAGAGATCATCGGCATGGATGCCGCCGATCAGGTGGGCATCGACGAAGCGCTGATCGCGCTGGACGGTACGCCGACCAAGGCCAACCTGGGCGCCAACGCGATCCTGGGCGCGAGCCTGGCCGTGGCGAAGGCCGCCGCCAACTCGCTTGACCTGCCGTTGTACCGCTACATCGGCGGCGTGGAAGCGCGCGTGCTGCCCGTGCCGATGATGAACATCCTCAACGGCGGCAAGCACGCCGCCGACAGCACGGACATGCAGGAATTCCTGATCCTGCCGGTGGCCGCGCCCGATTTCGCCGAGGCACTGCGCTGGTGTTCCGAAGTCTATCAAACCCTGAAGGGCGTACTGAAGAAGAAAGGCTACAACACCAACGTCGGCGACGAAGGCGGCTTTGCCCCGTCGCTCAAGAGCAACGCCGAAGCGTTTGAAGTCATCCTGGAGGCCATCGAGAAGGCCGGGTATATACCCGGCGAGCAGATCTATCTGGCGATGGATCCGGCTGCCAGCGAGTTCTATCAGGACGGCAAGTATGTGCTGGCGAAAGAGGGCAAGACCCTGACCAGCGCCGAAATGGTGGACTGGTATGCCAACGTCGTCGATCAATATCCGATCATCTCGCTGGAAGACGGCCTGGCGCAGGATGACTGGGCAGGTTGGAGCCTGCTGTACCAGAAACTCGGCCACCGCCTTCAGATCATCGGCGACGATCTGCTGGTGACCAACGTACAGTACATTGAACGCGCCATCCGGGAGCAGTCGTGCAATTCGCTGCTGTGCAAGCTCAACCAGATCGGCACACTCACCGAATCGATCGCCGCTTCACGCCTGGCACAGCGGGCGGGCTGGACGGTGGTGGTGTCGCATCGCAGCGGCGAAACCGAGGACGCCACGATTGCCGACGTTGCCGTGGCGCTGAACGCCGGCCAGATCAAGACCGGCGCGCCGTGCCGCAGCGACCGCATCGCCAAGTACAATCAGCTGCTCCGCATCGAAGAAGAACTGGGTGAAACATCAATTTATGCGGGCCGGAGCGCCTTCAAGCATCTGTAGATGAATGAACCACGGAGGACACGGAGAGCACAGAGTGGGCCTGCGTCATGCTCCGTGTCCTCTGTGTTCTCTGGGGTTAGATTGAAATGATGAACCCGATTCTGCTGGATTTTCCCGATAACTTTGACACTGAGCGGCTGACCATCCGCGGGCCGCAGCAGGCCGATGCGCAGGAGATTGTGACCGCCGTCAATGAATCGCTGCCTGAATTGCGGCCGTGGATGCCGTGGGCAAAAGAGGCAGCCGAGTTGACCGGTACGCAAGCCCGCTTGCGGGCCGCCATAGCGCACTGGATCACGCGCGACGACCTGCTGCTGCACGCCTATCTCAAGGGCACGTCGACGCTTGTCGTCGGCAGCGGTCTGCACCGCATCGATTGGGCCGCGCGTAAATTCGAGATCGGCTACTGGTGCCGATCGAGTTACGTGGGCCGCGGTTATGTGACGGAGACTGTCAACGCCGTCACGGCTTTCGCGTTTGAACACCTGGGGGCCAATCGCGTGGAGATTCGCTGCGACGCGCGCAATACGCGCAGCATCGCCGTCGCGCGGCGCTGCGGCTTTCTGCAGGAAGGCATCCTGCGCCACGACTCGCTGGGCGTGGACGGCGAACTGCGCAGCACCTTCGTCTTCTCCAAAATCAGTCCCAACGAATTCAACTACTATGACACCGCCGGGCAGAAGGTCGAGGGCTGACACATGAACCGCACGCCGCTGACGGTCGAGCCGGTCACGCTGAGCGGCCGGTACGTTCGACTGGAACCGCTGTCGATGGATCACCTCGATCGGTTGTGGACGATCGGACAGGATCCTGACCTGTGGAAATTATCGCCCTATCACATCACCACACCCGAGAAGATGCGCATCTACATTCAGTCCGCGCTCGACGCACAGGCGATGGGCGCCGCCCTGCCCTTCGTCACGATCTGGCAGCCCACCGGCGAAATCGTCGGCAGCACGCGCTTCGGCAACATCGACGCGCCCAATCTCCGCGCCGAGATCGGCTGGACGTGGATCGCTCGTCGCTGGCAGCGCACGCCCGTCAACACCGAGGCCAAATACCTGATGCTGCAGCACGCCTTTGAAACGTGGCATTGCATCCGCGTCGAGTTCAAGACCGACGAACTCAACCTGCGGTCGCAGCAGGCCATCGAGCGGCTCGGCGCCAAACGCGAAGGCGTCTTTCGGCACCACATGATCGTCGAAAGCGGCCGTCTGCGCAACAGCGTCTATTTCAGCATCATCGACGACGAGTGGCCGCACGTGAAAGCGAATTTACAAGCCCAATTAGCGCGCCCCTGGCCGCCGGCCGCCTGACCATGCTGCGTCGAATGTTCAGCCGTGAAAATCTGCTGGCCTGCGCCGTGGGCGTCATGCTGCTGCTGCTGGTGCTTTTTCTGCGCGGCGCCACACCGACTTTCATTTATCAGGGTTTCTAGTGAATGCGCCCGTCCTGTTGATCGGGCTGTCGCTGGTTGCGATCTACTGGCGGCTGCGCGCCGCCGCGGCCCGCTCGAATCTGCTGCTCGTCGGCACGCTGATCGGAACGTGGCTGCTGACGTGGCTGGCCCAGGCCAATCAATCACTCCCCAGCTCGATCGGCCTGTTTACCCTCGACGTTACACTCGTCGTCCTCACCGTGTGGGCGATCGGCCGGCGTTACTTCAAGTTGGCGTTGGGCGTTTTGCTTGGCTTGTTTGTCCTGCTCAAGTGGCCGGGCCTGATTGAAACCACCTCCCTGGCATGGCTGGGCGCGTCGTATCTGCTGTTCCGATTGCTGCATCTGGTCTTCGAGGGCCGCACCGGCCGGTTGCCGGCCCTCAACTTCAAAGACACGTTGATCTACGCGCTGTTTCCGCCGACGTTGATCGCCGGACCGATCGATCGTCTGCCGCGTTTTCAAACCGATCTCGCCCAGATCGATCAATCGTTCCGGGCGGACTTCGCCGTCGAGGGCGCGTGGCGCATCTTGATCGGCGCCTTCAAGAAATTTGTGCTGGCCGACTTTCTGGCGCAGCTGCCGTTGAATCTGGCGCAGTATCCGGGCCATACATCGCCGCTGCTGCTGTGGCTGGTGCTGTACGGCTATGGCTTTCGGCTTTACTTCGATTTTGCCGGCTACAGCGACATGGCGATCGGCGCGGCGCGCTTATTGGGCTTCAACGTGCCGGACAACTTTCGCGCGCCGTATCTCAAGACCAACCTGGCGCGCTTCTGGCAGGCATGGCACATCACCCTGTCGTCGTGGGCGCGCGATTACGTCTTCCTGCCGCTGGCGCGCACGCTGCGCCTGAAAGCCGATCGTTTGCCGGCCAACGGCGCGGCGTTGATCAGCCACCTTGCCACGATGCTGGTCATCGGCTTGTGGCACGGCTTCGCCTGGACGTTTGTGGCGTGGGGGGTGTGGCACGCGCTGGGCCTGTTCGCCGTCAAGCTGTGGGGCGACTTTGCGCGGCCACGCCGCCTCAGGGGCAATCGCTTCACGTCGCTGGCCGGCCTGACGTTGACGTTCAATTTCGTCATGCTGGGCTGGGTGTTTTTTGGCGCGGCCGATCTGGGCGCCGCCTTTGAATCGCTGGGCCGACTGTTTGGAGTGCGCTGATGAAACGCCCGTTATTCGATTCGCCGCGCCAGGCCGGTCGGGTGCTGATCAAAGCGATCGGGTTGCTGCTGATCTTCGACGCGCTGCAAATCGCGCTGAACCTGGCCGGCGCCGTCGATCAGTGGTCGATTTATCGGGCGCTCACGCCGCCCACCGATCGGCTGGGACTGGCGAACCAGATCGGCGATCCGATCTGGTGGGCGCTTGATCCGTTGTTGGAGGCGCATAAGATCGCGCAGCCCAAAGCCGCCGACGAATTTCGCGTGATCTTTCTGGGCGATTCGGCCACCTTCTGCCTGTACTGCCGCTCGACTGAGGCGATTCCGGCCCTCTTCACCGAGTTTGATGCGAGGCTTGACGGGAAGCGCGCGGTCGGCTACAACCTGGCGTATCCCGGCTCCGACTGGCTGAAGGACATCTTGATCCTGAAGCACGCGCTGGCCTATCAGCCGGACGCGATCGTCTGGCTGGTGACGGCCAAAGGCGCCGGCGATCAGCCGCTGCCGCAGGAGCCCGACGCGCATCTGATCACGCGCCTCAACGCCGGCGAGCTGCCGTCACTGGCCCGGCAATATGACTTCGAGACGTGGGAGACCGAGCGTTATGCGGCGGCCGACGCGTGGTATGAAAGATCGATCTTTACGCACGGCGGACGCTATCGCGACTGGTTGATCTTGCTGGCGAGGTCGCTCATCAACGCGGCCGTTTATCCCGGCCGCGATCTGACGCAGGAGTATTTGCTGCCCGGCGAACCGGTGACGGCCAAACCCGTGCAGGCCGTGGCCGAGATCAACAGCGCGCTGCCCGGGTATGATGGGTTTCCCAATCGGCAATGGGCGTTGCTGCGAGTGGGGCAGCAGTTGGCGCACGACGCGCGCGTGCCGTTGTTGATCGTCAACGAGCCGATCTATGTGGCGGCCGGCCCGCACACCGAAGTGAATTATAATTCGTTTTACGAACGCAACCTGTACGATCGGTTTCGCGCCGCGCTCGCCGATTTCGTCCGGCAAAACGCCCTGCCGTATCTCGATCTGTGGAACGCGCTGCCGGCCGAAGATTTCTCCAATACCTCGCTGCATTATAATTTGAGCGGTAACCGGCTCGTCGCCGCTGAGATACTGACGGCCCTGAAAGCCCTGCCGGAAATTGCACCCTGAGCATCCAGAAATGAGTCAGCCCATGCCCAAAGCCGATCAAGGCATCGACATCAGCCTCAAGCGCCAACGTTACACGGTGATCCCGCGCACGCTGGTGTTCATCACGCGCGGCGACGCCGTGCTGCTGCTGCGCGGCTCGGCGCACAAGCGCATCTGGGCAGGCAAGTACAACGGCATCGGCGGCCACGTGGAGCGTGACGAGGACATCTACTCGGCGGCGCAGCGCGAGGTGCGCGAAGAGACCGGCCTTGAGGTGGAGAATCTGCGCCTGACCGGGTTGATCAACGTCGACGGCGATCAACCGACGGGCATCATGCTGTTCGTCTTCGTCGCCGAAAGCCGATCGGGTGAACCGCAGCCCTCCGAAGAAGGCAACCTTGAATGGATCGATCGTCGCTTACTCGATCAGGTCGATCTGGTCGAGGACCTGCCCATCATCCTGCCGCGCGCCATCGAACACGCGGCCGGCGCATCGCCGTTTTTCGCGCACTATCGCTATGACCAGGCGGAGCAGCTCATTATCGAATTCGCGGAGGTGACATGACGACGGAACTTGAACGCGAACTGACGACGGCGCTGGCTCACGACGATCTCGATGCGATCGTCGCCGCCCTGGCCAAACGCGGATCGGGCGCATTGGCCGTGGGGGCCGATCCGGGCACGGCCAAAGCGGCCGACATCGTGCTGGCGGCTCGCCTGATCCGATCGAAATTCAAACCCGATCGATCCGCGCTGTTCGATTGGACACAACGCCTGCTCAAACACGCCGACTACAACGCGCATCAGGCGGGGCTGGTGCTGTTGTCCGATGTGTACACCGTCAAGCCTGCGGCCGCCCTGCGCCTGCTGCAGCGCGCCGCCGACAGCGACAACTGGGTGGAGCGCGAATATGCCGGGACGTGCGCCGGCCGCATCTTCAACGCGCACTTCGACGAGATGTCCGATGTGCTCACCGCATGGGCGGCCCACGAATCCGAAAATGTGCGGCGCGCGGTCGTCATCGCCGCCATGGAAGCGGCCAAGGCCAACGAACCAAAGCGCGGCGCGAAGCTGCTGAAGCTGATCGATCCGCTGATGAGCGACGATTCGCGTTACGTGCGCGTGAACCTCGGCCCCTTTGCCATCAGCCTGGCGCTGCTCAAGAATTATCCCGAATTGACGCTGAAATTCCTTGACAAGCACGCCCGACGCCGGAACGAATATGGCCGCTGGAACGTGGCGATGGTGTGGAGCGCCGTGGGCGGGCGCACCTACGCCGAAGACGGCGCCCGTCTGCTCGATCTGCTCGCCGCCGACGACCGCCGCTTCGTGTGGCGCGCCGTGGCCTCGGCGGCGGCCAAACTGGGCAAAGCCAAACCCGACATCGTCAAGCCCCTGCTCAAAAAATGGAAAGCCGATCCACAACGACAGCACGTGGCCGAAGTAGCGGGACGGTATCTATGATCAACCACAGCATCTCATTTGACCGCGCTGCCGATTTCTACGATCAGACCCGCGATTTGGCCGCGCCGGTGCTCGAACACGGTCTGCCCGCGCTGATCGCATTGCTGCCGCCGCAGGCGCGTGTGCTCGACGTAGGCATCGGCACAGGCCGCATCAGCGTGCCGCTGCTCAACCTGAACGTGGATGTGCTGGGGATTGATCTATCGCTGAAGATGATGGCGAAACTGCGCGCCAAACGCCCCGACGTGCGCGTCGCACAGGCGGATGCCTCCCGATTGCCCTTCGCGGCCCGATCGTTTGACGCCGCCCTCACGACGCACGTGCTGCATCTCATCGGCCCGTGGCGCGAGACACTGCGCGAGATCAGGCGCGTGGTTCGGCCCGGCGGCGTGTATGTCAACACCTGGCACCACCACGCCGATCGATCGATCCACGCCGACATCCGCGAGCATTGGCGCAGTTGCGTGCGGGCGCGCGGCATCAGCTGGCAGCGGCCCGGCGCGCAGGGCACCGACGAAGTGGTCACAGCACTTCAATCGTTAGGCGCGCACTACGAAGAAATTTCGCTGGTCACCTACACCACCAGCGCCACGCCGCGCCACGAACTCGATCGCATCGCGGCGCGCGTGATGTCCGACGGCTGGAACATCCCGGATGATGTGTACGATGCGGCGCTGGCGGAGACTCGTGAGTGGGCCGAACGGGAAATTCGCGATCTCGATGTGCCACGCGAGGAAGAACGTCATTTTATCGCGCAGATTGTGCGCTTCGCCTGAAACTTCAACCAACCAGCCAACTAACCAACTGGCCAACTATCGCACTACCGCCCTATCGCCCTACTTTTCCTCCGCCACGATCGCGCTGGGCACGCTCACCCACGAATTCACGCCCAGCGCCCGCTCGCCGTCGCGCACCATCAGCCCCGACGATGTGCCGCCGTCGAGGTTGAGCGCGGCGTCGAGGTCCAGATCGCTCGCTGCCAGCCACACCCCGAATTCGGTCAACGTGAACGTCGGCAGTGGGCTGACGACGAACACGATGCGGCCGGCTCGATCCTGCGCCACGGCCGTGCGCGGCGCGCGTCGACCGTTGTCATCAATCTGATCGTTGGCGCGGCCGCCCGGCAGCACCAGCATCGGAAAGTTCTGCATGGCGTCTGTCAACATCACGGCCTCTTCAAACGGATCACTGACATTCCAGCGCACCTCGGCGCGATCCTCGTAAGCGACGAACATGCCGCCAAAGCCCTGGTACGCCTGCCCGGCCCGCCGGCCGTCGGCGATGAGCAGCCCCAGCGCGCGATTTTGCGGATCAAAGTAGCTACCGTTGACGGCCAACAGCGTCGCCGGCGACAGCCAGCCGCTCACCGGCCGGGGTGAATCGGGATCGTAGCGCACGCGCAAGCGAATCTGCGCCGGATCGATGCGGGCCAGCCGCAACCGATCGTATCGCGCTTCGATCTCGATATTCACTTCCCGATATTCAAGCCCCGGCCAGATCGTGCGCCAGCCGGTATCGGCCGCGACCGGTGTGCGTGCGGGGACGGGCGATGGCGGAGAAGCGGTGTCCGATGGGCGCGGTGAAGCAATCGGGGCGCAGGCCGCCAGCAGCAGCGTGGTCAGTATCAGTAGTTGCCCGTATCTCAAGGCCACTCGCCTCCGTCCGGCCCCAGCGTCCCGAGCACTTTCGTATCGACCGTAATCACGGCCGGCACGCGGTTGGCCGAATCGAACCCCCACGCGCCCTGCGGCGTCCACGCCAGCAGTCCCGCCGAACTGCCGCCGTCGAAGTTCAGCGCCGTATCAATGTCCAGATCGCTGTTGGCCAGCCACACCGCCAGCCCGTACAGCGTAAACGTGCTTTGCGCGGTGCCGATGAACAGCACCCGGCCAGCGCGATCGACGGCCGCGACTGTGCGCCGCGCGACGCGGGCATCGGTGGTGAGCTCGGGATTGGGCAGGCCGCCGGGTAACAGCAGCATGGGAAAAGACTCCACGGCTTCAAGCACCTGCAGACCCGCGGGGCGCACCCAACCCTGCAGCGGCCAGACGGTGGCGCCGACGGCTGTCAGATAAAACGCGCCTTCCATGCGCGCGTGCGGCTGGCCGGCACTCACGCCGTCGGCAGTCAGCACGCCCACGGCATGTCGGGCCTGATCGAAGAAGCTGCTGTTCACCACGATAAACGCGCTGGTGTTGGAATACCACTCGGCCACGCGCAGCGGTTCATCGGGCTGATAGCGCACGTGAAAATCAACCTGCGCGGGATCGATCCGGACGACGAAGAGCTGTCCGTTCTTCGCGGCCGCGTCCTTCCACATCTCGCGCAGCCACACCCCCGATCGGACTTCGCGCCACCCGTCGGCCAATGGCGCGGGTGTGGGCATGAGCGTGGGCGCGGGCGTGCGGGTGGGCGGCGGCAGAGTGGGCGAGGGCGTCGGCGCGACGGTGGAGGTGGGCGCCGGCGCCGACCACGTCCTGGCCGGCGTCGGCAGCGGTGATGGGGCCGGCGTTGCGCCGGGCGCACAGGCGCAGAGTGCCGCGCCGGCGATCAGCGCGAGGCCAAGCGCTTTACTCAGCGGGCGAGCGATGCGCATAGAAGATCACCAGCGTGCTGCCATAGCGGCGCTGATCGACGATCTCAAAGTTGACGAGCGGCAGCTCGGTCATTTCGCGGGGATGAATCTGCACAATGATCTCGCCGTCGTCGGCCAGCCAGCCCGGGCGGCGATCGAGCGCCTGCAGGGCCGCGCTCCATAAGTGCTGATACTGAGGGGGCGCGATGTAGATGTAATGGAACGGCTGCGGCTCGCCGGCCAGGTAGGCGAAGGCGTCGCCGCGCACGAGATCGGCGCGATCGGCCAATCGGGTGTGCGTGAGATTAGCCTTGATGGTGTCTTGTGCCTTGCGGTTCCGATCAATGAAGACACAGTGGGCGGCGCCCCGGCTTAGCGCTTCGATGCCGATGCCGCCGGTGCCGGCGAACAGATCGAGCCAGCGCGAATCGATCACGTCCGCCCCGAGGATGTTGAAGACCGCCTCTTTCACCCGATCGGTGACGGGGCGGGTGGAGTCGCCGGGGACCGCCTGCAGACGGCGGCCTTTGGCCGAACCTGAAATGACGCGCATGATGGCTGACTTCCCGTTGAGTTGAGCTGGTCCAATCGTACCACAAGACGGCGCGCGGGCCGCGCACCGCCGCGGGGACTGTGCTAAAATTCAGCTATGATCAAACATCGCGAATTGACGCTGGAAACGCTGCTGGAGCGTTATCAGCCGATGCTCCGCAACAACGGCACCGACGCGCGCGAGCTGATCACGCACGCGTACGAGGTTGCCGAGCGCGCGCACGACGGCCAGATGCGCACTTCGGGCGAGCCGTATGTGCAGCATTGCCTGGCCGTGGCCACCATCCTGGCCGATCTGCACCTGGACGCGCCGACGGTGGCGGCCGGCCTGCTGCACGATACGCTGGAAGACACCCAGTTGAAACGTGATGAACTGGCCGCGCAGTTTGGGGGTGAAGTGCTGAGCCTGGTGGAAGGCGTGACCAAACTGGGCCAGTTCGATTCACTGGAGTCACAGGCCGCCCGCTCATACGATGAACGCGAACTGGAATCGCTGCGCAAAATGTTCCTGGCCATGGTGGACGATCCCCGGGTGGTGCTGATCAAGCTGGCCGACCGGCTGCACAATATGCGCACGCTGGGCGTGCTGCCCGAAGAGCGCCGCAAGCGCATCGCGCGCGAGACGCTGGAACTGTTCGCCCCACTGGCCAACCGGCTGGGCATCTGGCAGATCAAATGGGAACTGGAGGACCTGGGCTTTCGCTACCTCAACCCCGACAAGTACAAAGAAATTGCCCGGTTGATCGACGAGCGCCGCCCCGACCGCGAAAGCTACATCGAAACCATCATCGCCAAGCTGCAAGAGCGCTGCCGCAGCGAAGGCATCACGGCCGATATTTCCGGCCGGCCCAAGCACATCTACAGCATCTGGCGCAAGATGGAGCGCAAAGGCTCGTTCGATCAGGTCTATGACGTGCGCGCCGTGCGCGTCATTGTGGACACGGTGGCGCAGTGCTATCAGATCCTGGGCATCGTGCATTCGATGTGGCGGCCCATCCGCGGCGAGTTTGACGACTACATCGCCAACCCCAAGGACAACTTCTACCAGAGCCTGCACACCGCCGTGGTGGCCGACGAAGGCAAGACGCTGGAGGTGCAGATCCGCACGCGCGAGATGCACGAGAACTCGGAACTGGGGATCGCCGCGCACTGGCGCTACAAGGAAGGCGGCAAACGCGACCCGAAGTATGAGGAGAAAATCGCCTGGTTCCGCTCGTTGATGGATTGGCGCAACGATGTGCCGGACGCGCGCGAATTCATCGATTCGGTGCGCAGCGATGTCTTTCAGGATCGCGTCTATGTCTTCACGCCCAAAGGCAAGCTGATCGATCTGCCCGCCGGCAGCACCCCCATCGACTTTGCCTATTACATTCACACGGACGTGGGCGATCGATGCCGCGGCGCGCGCGTCAACGGCAGCCTGGTCACGCTCGACTACGTGCTGCAGACCGGCGACCGCGTGGAAATCCTCACGACCAAACGCGGCGGCCCCAGCCGCGACTGGCTAAATCCCAACCTGGGCTACGTCAAGACGCAGCGCGCCCGCACCAAGATCAAGCAGTATTTCAAGAAGCAAGATCGCGAACAGAACATCGCGCAGGGCCGTGACGTGCTGGAACGCGAACTGCGCCGCCTGAGCCTGGAAGCGATGCCGGCCGAGACGGTGGCCAAGCTGTTCGGCATCGACAAGGTGGACGATCTGTTCGAGCGGATCGGCGCTGGCGACATCAGCCAGCAGGCCATCGTCAGCAAAGTCATCGAGTATGACCGCAAGCTCAACCCGCCATCCGAAGACATCATTCCGTTGGCTGCGCCCAGCCGCACGCCCGACGTGTCCGGGCTGGCCGTACGCGGCACCGGCGGCATGCTGACGACACTGGCCAACTGCTGCAAGCCCGTGCCCGGCGATCCGATCATCGGCTTTGTGACGCGGGGGCGCGGCGTGGTGGTGCATCACCGCAACTGCACCAACATCATCCACAGCACGGAGAGCGAGCGTCTGATTGAAGTCTCGTGGGGCAGCAGTCAGCGCACCTACCCCGTGACCATCAAGATTTCTGCTTATGATCGCGGCGGGCTGCTGCGCGACGTGGCCGCCGTCGTCGCCGCAGAAAACGTCAGCATGAGCGCCGTCAACGTCAACGTCAACAAAAACCTGGCGACGTTCATCGCCACGCTGGAAATCGCGGGCACGGCCCAGTTGTCCAAGGTCATGGATCGCATCGAGCGGCTGCCCAACGTCATCGACGTGAAACGGCAGTTGAGCTGACGGCCGGTGGCGTATGAGCCCTGTCACCCGATTGTGCCTGCTGGCCCTCGCGGTACTGCTCGCGGCGTGCCGCCCGGCTGCCGCGCTGACACCGCTGCCCTACACCGAAGATTTTTCCGACCCGGCCGGCGGCTGGAAGACCGTCAGCGATCCGGCCATTCAGATTCAATATCGCGACGGCGCGCTCCGCTTCCAGATTGACGACCTCGACCAAATTGCCTGGTCGGTGCCACCGGACAAGCGGTTTGGCGATTTCACGCTGGAAGTGGACGCCACACAGCTGGGCGGCCCCGACGACAACAGTTACGGCGTGTTGATCCGATACGTGGACGATCGCAACTTCTATCGCCTCGACATCAGCGGCGACGGCTACTTCGCCGTGAACAAGCGCGAAGATGGCCGCTGGACCACGCTGCAGGATTGGACCGCTTCGCCGGCAATCCGGTCGGGCAAAGCCACCAACCGATTGAAAGTGCTCGCCCGCGGCAACACGTTTACCTTCAGCGTCAACGATCAAACGCTGACGACCTTCACCGACGCCGAGTTTCCGCAGGGCAACATCGGCCTGACGGCCGGCACGCTGTTCGACAACGCCGGCGTCCAGATCGCGTTCGACAATCTATCGGTGACCGAGGCCTCCCCGTGAACGACTGCCCGTTCTGCAAAATCGTCGTCGGTGAACTGCCGGCCGCGATCGTCTGGCGCAGCCCCGACGCCATCGCCTTCCGCGACATCCATCCGCAGGCGCCGACGCACATTCTCATCGTGCCGACCAAGCATCTTGTCTCAGTCAACGACCTGCAAGCTGAAGACTTTGAGTTGATGGGCCGGCTCATCGCCACGGCGAAAGACATCGCGCATGATCTGGGTTTGCGCGGCTACCGGCTCGTCATCAACACCGGACGCGAAGCGGGCCAGTCGGTCTTTCACCTGCACGTGCATCTGCTCGCCGGCCGTTCAATGCACTGGCCGCCCGGCTAACCAACCAGCCGACCAACCAACTTCTTCCCACGAGGTTACGCATGGAACTCAAACTCATCCCGATTGACAAACCCGACGATCTCAACTTCATCCTCGGCCAATCGCACTTCATCAAAACGGTGGAAGACCTGCACGAAGCGCTGGTGCAGGCCGTGCCCGGCATCAAGTTCGGCCTGGCCTTCTGTGAGGCCAGCGGCCCGGCACTGGTACGCGCCTCCGGCACTGATGACGCGCTGGTCGATCTGGCGAAGAAGAACGCTTTGAATCTCAGCGCGGGGCATTCGTTCATTATCATGCTGGGCGCGGGCTACTTTCCCGTTAACGTACTCAACACAATCAAGATGGTGCCGGAAGTCTGCCGCATCTTCTGCGCCACGGCCAATCCCACGCAAGTGGTCGTGGCCGAGAGCGAACAGGGCCGGGGCATCCTGGGCGTCATCGACGGCGAGCTCACCAAAGGCGTCGAGACCGAAGCCGACGTGGCGCACCGCAAGCAGTTCCTACGGATGATCGGCTATAAGCTGTAAAGCATGGTTGTTTACCGCATCTCTGGAAGCGCCCTGCCGAGAATTCCATGACCTGCACGCCTTCGCTGCGCTGCAGCGTGCAGGCGTCGGTCGCGTCAAAACACACACCGCGCCGGCTTGATTGAATCAAGCCGGCGCGGTCGCTTGCCACCACCTGTATCCGGCCGCCGGCTACGTCCGCACCACGCCGATGAACGGCAGATTGCGATACAGTTCGTCCAGGTCCAGCCCGTAGCCAAAGACGAACTCATTCGGAATATCGAAGCCCACGTAGTCCAGCACCACGTCCACCTCGCGCCGCTCGTATTTGTTGAGCAGCGTGCAGATCTTCAGGCTGGCCGGCTCGCGCGCCTGCAGCACGCTCAGGATGTAATTCAGCGTCCGACCGGAATCGATGATGTCTTCCACGATCAGGACATGCTTGCCGCGGATGTCGCGCTCCAGGTCCATGATGATGCGCACGACGCCGGTCGATTCGCGCGCCCCCACGCCGTAGCTGGTCACCGCCATGAAGTCGATGGCGTGCGGGATGTGGATGGCGCGCATCAGATCGGTGAGAAACAACACGCCGCCCTTCAGGATGCAGACCAGCACCAGTTCCTGGCCCGCATAGTCGGCGTCGATCTGATGGCCCAGTTCGGCAATGCGCTCCTGCAATTTTTCAGGCCCGATGAGGATCTGATCGGACGGCGAGACATAGCCCATGGCTTGAACGGACTGAGACATGAGAACCTCCGATGGATAACGACTGGGGCCGGCTAGCGGTGCGGCACCTGATGACAATGCCGGCAGCGCGCTTCGTATGATTCACTGCCGCCGACCAGGATGATGGGATCGTCGTAATTGGCAGGCCGCCCGTCGATGAGGCGCTGGGTGCGGCTGGCTTCCGCGCCGCACACCACGCAGATGGCGTGCAGCTTGTCCACGCGCTCGGCTTCGCTCATCAGCTGCGGCATCGGCCCGAACGGCTCACCGCGAAAGTCCATATCCAGCCCGGCCGCGATGACGCGCACGCCGCGATCGGCCAGTTCTTGCACCACGCGCGTCACATCGGCGTCGAAGAACTGCACTTCATCGATGCCCACCACGTTGGTGTCCGGCCGCACGTTTTGCAGGATCTCGGCCGAGGTCGCGGCCGGCAGCGCGTCGTGGCCCAGGCCGTCGTGCGATTTCACTTCCTCCGTGGCGTAGCGCGTGTCGATGGCAGGCTTGAAGACCTGCACGCGCTGTTTGGCGATGCGCGCGCGGCGCACGCGGCGGATCATCTCTTCGGTCTTGCCGCTGAACATGCTGCCGCAGATTACTTCCACCCAGCCGGAACGCGGTGGCTGTCCGTCCATGCTCCCTCCTTGCCGAGCTGATCAATCGGGGTTTGAGACAACCGCTTGATATCGTCGTTTAGATAAAACAAAAGGGCAGAGTGCGTGATCACCCCTGCCCTTTGGATACTGCTTTGTCAGCCGCTAGGCTTTCGCCTCGGCCTTCTCTTCCTCGTCCACCAGTTCCACGATGGCTTGCTTCTCCTTGCGGCTCCGCTTCTTGGTTGTGGCCGCCACCGTTTCCTGCCGCTTTTCCAGGCGCTTGATGAAGCGATCGACCTGGCCTTCGGTGTCCACGATGCGCTGCTCGCCCG
>CAZKBQ010000011.1:15265-91354 GCA_964550855.1 uncultured Anaerolineae bacterium | reverse complement strand
GCCCCGGGAAGTGATCGGGCGGGCGATCGGGCGTGTGACACGCTTGGCAGTCCGTTTGACCAGTGTGATCAAATGTGACTTGCAGCCACGAAGAGGTAATATGGCAGTTGCTGCACTGCCCCGGGAAGTGATTGGCCGGCCGGTCGGGCAGGTGACACGACTGGCAATCCGTTTGCCCCTGATGATTAAACGTCGCGTTCTGCCAGGATGATGTGGTGTGACAGAGGCTGCACTGCCCCGGGAAGTGATTGGGCGGCCGGTCGGGCGTGTGACACGACTGGCAATCGGTTTGACCGGTGTGATTGAAGCTGGCCGGCGTCCATGCCGAGGTGGTGTGACAACTGCTGCACTGCCCGGAGAAATGGTTAGCGGGCCGGTCGGGTGTATGGCAGCTCAGACAATCCGTTTGTCCGGCGTGATTGAACTGCACGCCTCCCCACGACGATGTGTTGTGACACGTGCTGCACTGGCCGGGGAAGTGATCGGGCGGCCGATTGACCGAGTGACAGCTCACGCAATCGGTCTGGCCGGTATGATTGAACGTTGCACCGCCCCATGATGATGTGCCATGGCACAGGCTGCACTGCCCCGCATAGTGATTGGCCGGCCGATCGGGTGTGTGACAGCTCAGGCAGTTGGTCTGCCCGGTGTGATCGAAGCTGGCCGGCGTCCACGCCGCTGTGGCGTGACAGGTGCTGCACTGGCCGGGGAAGTGATCGGGCGGCCGATCGGGCGTGTGGCAGCTCAGACAATCGGTCAGGCCCACGTGATTCATGCTGGCAGGCAGCCAGGCGCTGGTGGTATGACACGCACTACACTGCCCCGGAAAGTGCACCAGCGGCCGATCGGGTGTGTGGCAGGCCAGACAATCCGTCTGGCCTTGATGGTTGAACGTCGCGCCCTGCCACGAGCTGGTGGTGTGGCACGCGCTGCACTGGCCGGGGAAGTGATCGGGCGGCCGATCGGGCGTGTGACAACTCAGGCAATCCGTCTGGCCCTGATGGTTGAATGTGGCACCCTGCCACGAGCTGGTGTTGTGACACATGCTGCACTGGCCGGGAAAGTGATTGGCCGGCTTGTCACCGGTGTGGCAGGACTGGCAGTTGGTTTGCCCCGTGTGATCGAAGTTGGCGGGCTGCCACGCGCTCGTTGAATGGCAGTTGCTGCACTGCCCCGCGTAGTGATTGGGTGGCGCGTTGCGTGTGTGGCAAGCCGCGCAATCGGTCTGTCCGGTGTGATTGAAGGATGCGCCTTGCCACGTTGACGTCGTGTGGCACGTGCTGCACTGCC
Organism: uncultured Anaerolineae bacterium; assembly: GCA_964550855.1. GTDB lineage: Bacteria > Chloroflexota > Anaerolineae > Fen-1058 > Fen-1058 > JAGOBP01. The sequence continues at coordinate 90,064 of CAZKBQ010000011.1, read as the reverse complement.
CCGGAAAGTGATTGAGTGGCTTGTCTCTGGTATGGCACGCGGCGCAATCGGTCTGGCCGGTGTGATCGAACGTCGCGCCGCTCCACGCCGAAGTGGTATGGCACAGGCTGCACTGCCCGTCAAAGTGATTAGCCGGCCTGTCGGGTAAGTGGCACGACAGGCAGTCCGTCAGCCCGGCGTGGTTCATCGTGGCGGGCTGCCATGCCACCGTACTATGGCAATTGCTGCATTGCCCCGGAAAGTGATTGGCCGGCTTGGCGGCGCTGTGACAGGCCACGCAATCGGTCAGGCCCACGTGATTGACGCTGGCCGGCGTCCAGGCACTGGTCAGATGGCACGTGCTGCACTGGCCCTCAAAGTGATTGGCCGGCTTATCAGTCGTGTGGCACGTGACACAGTCGGTCTGACCGGTGTGATCGAAGGTGGCGGGTTGCCACGCGCCGGTCAGGTGACAACGGCTGCATTGGCCGTCGAAGTGGTTGAGCGGCTTGTCGCGCGTGTGACAGGCGATGCAGTCCGTGGCATTGGTATGATCGAACGTGGCAGGCTGCCACGCGCTGGTCAGGTGACACGTGCTGCACTGCCCCGCAAAATGGTTGGCCGGCTTGTCAGTCGTGTGGCAGTCGGTACAGTTGGTGAATCCGGCGTGATCGAAGTTGGCGGGCTGCCAGGCCGAGGTGTTGTGGCAGTTGCTGCACTGCCCCGGAAAGTGATTGGCCGGCGCGTCGGCGGTGTGGCAGACCACGCAGAACACCGCGCCGTCGTGATTGAAGTGGGCAGGCCGCCACGCCGTCGTGGCGTGACACTGGCTGCACTGCCCCTCAAAATGATTGGGCGGTTCGTCTTTGGTATGGCAGCTCTGGCAGTCGGTCTGGCCCGTGTGATCGAAATTGGCCGGCCGCCATGCCGCCGTGGTGTGGCACTGGCTGCATTGCCCCTCAAAGTGATTGGCCGGCTTGTCCCCCGTGTGGCACACGGCGCAATCGGTCTGGCCGGTGTGGTCGAAATGGGCGGGCTGCCAGGCGCTGGTGCTATGACACAGGCTGCACTGCCCCTCAAAGTGATTGGCCGGCTTGTCGCTGGTATGGCAGGCTTGACAATCGGTGAAGCCGGTATGATTGAAATTCGCCGGCCGCCAGCCCGTCGTCGCGTGACAATTGCTGCACTGTCCCGGGAAGTGGTTGGCCGGTGAATCTTTGGTGTGGCAACTCTGGCAATCTGTAAAACCGGTGTGATTGAAGTGCGCCGGTTGCCAGGCCGTCGTGGAATGACACTGACTGCACTGGCCCGGAAAATGATTGGCAGGCGCGTCTGCGCTGTGACAGCTGGTGCAGAACGTAAAACCGGCGTGATCGAAGCTCGCGGGTTTCCAGACTTCAGTGGAGTGACAATTACTGCACTGCCCCGGAAAGTGGTTGGCTGGCGCATCCACCTGATGGCAAGTCTGACAATCAGGAAAATCCTTATGATCAAACGTGGCCGGTTTGAACGCAACATCGGTGTGACATTGATCGCAGGTCACACCGATGGCTTCAAATTTGCCGTTGTGCTGATCCTCGTGACAGCTCACACACGCCGCCGACAGCCCCTCGGTTTTGCCGTCCACATGGCAGGCGCTGCAGCTGATCTCCGCGTGCCGCCCGCTGAACGGCGGCCGATGTTTGGCCTGCAATTCAGGCGGAATGGTGATGCTGCGCGCGGCGATGGTCGGCCCGGCCGATTGGTCCGGCGCGGCGTCCACGGCCCCGCTCAAGATCAGCAGGAGTTGGCTGATGGGCGCTCGCGGGTTACTGGCCGCCTCTGCCAGGCCGCGCGCCAGCCGCACCAACCGCGTGCTCTCCCGGCCCGATGGGTGAGCGGCGGCCCAATGATCCACCACTTCGGCCACGCGCAGCGCCAACCGCGCCAGCTCGGCGCGCATGTCGCCCTGTGACTCTGGCGGCAGCGTGGTCACGGCCTTGGCCGCCTCAATCAGCGCCGCTTCCACCTCGCGCCAGGCCATGTCAGCCCGATCGGTCTCGGCCAGCTCCTCAAACTCGGTCAGGCGTTGCGACAGGACGGCGAGGCTCAGTCGGGTGTGGGCAATCGGATCGGGTGTCAGATCCGATCGCAACCGTTCCATCGCCAACTTCACGCCAAACAGCCCGTCGCCGGGCAGGCTGGCCTGCGCCACCGACACGAACAACACGCTCAACAGCCCGATTCCGATGAGGATCAGGCTGGCGATGAGGGCAATTCGGGTCAATCGACGCATAATTTGAAACTCGTTGGCGATTTTTTGGCCGGTGTCTTACTATGTCGCAAATCTCAAACTAGCGTCACGTTCAAAAAGGCGGTTTTTGGCCGCCCGTTTTCATGGTCTATTAACCTACCCCTTAGATAGTTCTCATCTTCTTTATCGTCTGATACTCGCCGGCTCCAACCTGGCCTCGCCCCGCTTCCAGCGCGTCCACTCATCCATCACCGCCACCGCCAGCGCTGTGCCGCCTTTCAGCAGTCGATCCTTTATATGGCTGATGTCCACGCGGCGATCGATCAGGTCGCGCAGCGGATCAGCCAGGCGCTGATTGCCCAGCAGCAGCGCCCCCGCGATGGTGTTGTTCCGCAGAATCAGCCGCTGGCTCGACGTGCCATCGTCGGCCCACGCGCTGGCATAGCCGCTGCCCGACGACGACGTCCACACCTCGCTGGCCCCGCGTGAAATAAACGACAACTCTTCGGCTTCGGCGTCGTCGCGCCCGGCCGCCGCCACCTGCCCGATCGCCGTGAGGTGCAGGCCAAACAGCAGCGCCGCATTGAACGGCACGCCCTTGACGTAGGGAGTGCGCAGGCCCAGCATGTTCTGCGCCGCCACCCGCCCCGAAGCCACCGCGGTGGGCCACAGGCTGTCCACCCGCTTCTCGCCGCTCCAGGCGTCGTAGATCTGCGCGCAGTCGCCGGCCGCGTACACGCCCGGAATGTTGGTCTGCAAATATTCGTCCGTCAACAGGCCGCGATCGATCTCTAAGGGCGTGCCCTTAACCAGACCGAGGTTCGGCTTGACGCCGACCGCCACGCCGACGATCTCGCACGGGATCTCTTCACCCTTGGTCGTCTTCACCGCGGCCACCCGGCCATCCCGACCGATGATCTCGGCGATCTCGCGCTGATAGTGGATGAGGGCGCCGTGATGGATCATCTGCCGTTCCACCAGCTTCGATTCCTGATCGTTCAGCAGCGCCGACCACAGATTGTTCTTGCGCGACAGATAATGCGTCTCCACGTCGTGATGCGCCAGCCCCTCGGTCAGTTCCAGCGCCGTGATGCCGCCGCCCACCACCACGCCGGCCCGGGCCGTCTTGACCCGTTTCAGGATATCCAGGGTGTTATCCAGATTGTCCAGATACACCACGCCGTCCAGATCGCCGCCGGGGAAAGGTGCCTTGACCGCTGTGGCGCCCACCGCGATGAGCAGCGCATCGTACAGCAGGCCGCGCCCGTTGGCCAGGCTCACCAGCTGGCGCTTGAAGTCGAGGGCCACGGCGCGGCTGTGGATCAATTCGATGCGCTGCTGCTGATACCATTCGGGCTTGCGCGCCATGGCCTGCTGCGCGGAGACCTCATTGATCAGCACGTAGGCCAGGCCGGGCCGCGAGTACATGGGATACGGCTCGTCGGTGCAGATGGTGATGTCGGCGCGCGGATCGCGCCGCCGCAGTTCTTCGGCAGCCGTGATGCCGGCCGCGCCGTTGCCGATGATGACAAATCGTTTCATGATGAATACTTACTTGGCCGCGGCCACTTTGCCGCGCAGTGAGCCGGTCTGACCGGCCGCTCGTTGCGTGTTGGGCCGCGCGGCGCGATCGGGTGCGGGCGCCAACGGCTCGTCGTACAGATCGATCGGGCTGCTGTGCCAGGCCGACTGTTTCACCGGCGGCAGATTCGCGCGTTCCATCACCGCCGCGTACAGCTGATCGTTCAAAGCCTGCAGCTGCTCGGTGGCCGGCAAGCGCAGCATCGCGCCGGTGGGACACTCTTTGACGCAGGCACTCTCGCCGTAGCCGCGGCACAGATCGCATTTGTCGGCGCGGAACAACGGCGTGGGCGCCACCGGCAGCGTTTGGGCCGTATCCCAGCGCAACGTGCCGCGCGGGCACTTTTCGATGCACAGGCCGCACTTTACACAGCGCTCGTCGTCGACGATTTTGCCTTCGCGCGCGTAGTCGCGGACCTGGATGCCGGCCGGGCAGTTGTAGCCGCACACGCCGCACTGCACGCAGCGCGTGGCGTCGGCGGCCACGCGCCCGTCGATGAAACCGCCGCTCTGCCCGCGCCCGAAGCCGCGCGCCTGCGCCACGATACGCTTGAAAAAGCCTTCACGCTGCTGGTGCTGACGCGGCAGCAAAACGATGACGCCGTACGGGCAGGCCTCCACGCACTTATTGCAGCCGCGGCAGGCATCGGACACAAAGGTCTTGCCGTCATGTCGGTGCATGCCGTCCAGATGGCAGGCGCGCACACAGGGCGTGTCCGGGCAGTTCCGGCAGACATCGGGTAATTGATACTGGCCGAAGACCGGGCCGGTCATCGTCATGCGCGCGCGGCCATGCCGGGTTTGGCAGGCCTCCACGCACACATTGCAGTTGATGCACTTGCCCAGATCGCGAATCAGAACTTCGCGCAAACCGTCACCTCGCTCATGGCTCGTTGCCCGTCACTGGCGCTGCTGCTCGTGTACCAAGCCGTCGGCGTGGCACTTCATGCAGTCGCCAAATTCCGTGATGCCCGCTTTTAAGTGCGTCTGCTTATCCTCGGCCTCGTTGTGCGCGTGGCAGTTGTAGCAGGTGTACGCCTGATACGTCTGCGTGTGACACGTGGCGCAGGCAATTTCCCCTTCGCCGCCGTGATCGATCGGGAAGGTGTGCTTCGCCAATCGGGCGGGCAGCCAGCCCTGAATGGTATGGCAGGCGGCGCAGTCGGTGCCAAACATCCCCGCGTGAATCGCCGGATCAGCATGACAGCTGACACAGTCGGCTTTCGCGGCTGCAAAGTCACTGGTCGTGTGACATTGATTGCAGCGCACCTGCGCGTGCCCACCTGTCAGGGCAAAGGTGTGATGATCGAACGGCGTCAACTCGTGATGGCACGCCAGGCAGTCGGCGCTGTACTTGACCACGTGTTGATCCACAAAGCCGGCATCGACGCGGCGGTGGCAGGTCTCGCACGCCGACGGTTCAAACGCATAAGTCGCGCCGGATGAAGCGTGACAGTCCCGGCAGGTAAAACCCTTGCCGTCCGGCCACTGTTGATGCTTGACCAGGCTGTAACCGGTTTGCTCGTGCGGAAAAGTCTGCATGGCGGCGGCCGTCTGATCGGCGTTGCGGCCGCGATGTTCGGTGTGACACAGCCGGCAATCGTGCGTGTTTCTCAGCACGCCGTGTACGCCGGTCGCAGTGCGGCGCTCATCGGCCACCTGCGTATGGCAGGTCTCGCACAGATCGGCGGTGACGCCCGTCCACGGCGCGTGGCAGTACTCGCATTTGCCTTCAAAATCCACGTGCGATGTGAAGCCCTGCAGCGGCGGCCGATCGGCCCCTTGCGCCGACACTTGCCCCGGGCTGAACAGACCGCCACCCACCACGGCCGTGGCGGCCACCATGGCCACGATGAAGATCAGCGCCCCCAGACAGCCCGGCAGCGAAAAGAACGGATGAGCTCGCATGCTAAAACAGCTTCACCGCGCCGTAGTACAGCACCCCGATCACGTGCAGAAAGGCCGAGAGAAACAGCGTCACGCCCAGCGGCACGTGCACGGTGTGCCACCAGCCCATGAGCCGATGCGCCGCGTGCAGCGTGGCGACCTGGCGCTCCAGTTCGCGGCGGCGGCGCAGCAAGCGCGTCAGATCTTTCAATTGCCGACGCTCGGCCATGTCCAGCTGGCGCAGCTGAGCCTCCAACGAGCGGCGATAGCGCAGATCGGTCACGCCGCGGCTCAAAATGCTGCCCATGGTGCCGCGGCGCGCTTCGGCCTGATGCGCCGCATCCGCCTGGAGTAGCGCCTGCGCCCGCGCGGGTTTCTCCGCGGCGAAGCGCTCGATCTGCTGCTGGACTTCAGCCGCCTGTGACTGTACCTGCGCCAGCGTCAATTCAACACCGGCGCGCGAACGCGGGATGGCCGTGTACAGGTAACGCCCCACAAAACCGCTGCCCACCACGATGACGGTGAACAGCATCGATAGGCCGGCCAGCCCGTTGAATTCAAACGCGCTATGCGTCAGCACCAGCGCCGGGCCGACGATGCCGGTGAAGATGTGGAACGACAGCCAGGCCCGCAATCGGCCCACATTGAACCACCGCAGGCGTTTGCGAAACGTGTACAGCGTCTCGGTCATCAGCATCATCGTCATGCCGATGATGCCCATGAGGTGACCGATCGGGTCGCTGCCACTGGGGGAACCGAAGCCTTCATAAACGATGAAACCCGCCGCAACGATCAGGACGGCGATGAAGCTAAACTCCAATTCTCGATTGGCTTCGGCAAACACAACGGCGCTCCCCCGCTCACAGGCTGGCGGCAATCTTACCCTTAGTCGGAGAGATTTAGAAGGGAGTTACGGGCAAAAAAACGTGGACTACCCAAAAGGGGAAAAACCGAAACACAACTGTAACACAAAACGCCGCCCGACCGGGAGCAATATCCTATTGCGTTAACGCCGCGCAGACTTCCTCGTCGGTGATCTGGGGAAAATAATGGTAGAACTGGCCGACGGCGAAGAAGTCGAGGGGTGTCTCGACAATCACGACATGATCGGCCTCGGGACGCAAACGGCGCAGCGCCTCGCGCGGCCCGACCGGTGCAGCGGCGACGACGGCGGCTGCGCCCTGGGCTCGGGCCGATCGCAGCGCGGCGATCAAGGTTGACCCGGTTGCCACCCCATCGTCCACCACGATGGCCGTACGCTGTTCCATGGATGGCGGTGTGTGCCCCGCGCGATAGACTGCGGCGCGGCGACGCATCTCGGCGCGTTGGCGGGCGATTTCCTGTTCAAGATAGCCGCGCGGCAGCCACACCTGATGCAACATCAACTCATCCAGCATCAGCGTGCCATCTTCGGCCACGGCGCCGATGGCCAGCTCGGGATTATCAGGCGCGCCCAGTTTGTGCGTGAGGATCACGTCGAGCGGAGCGTGCAGCGCGTCAGCCACCGGCCGCGCGACGATGACGCCGCCGCGCGGGATGCCCAGCACGATCGGCGGCGCGAGATCATCGATGCACCCGATCAACGCCGCCACCAACCTTCGCCCGGCTTCTGCCCGATCCGTAAACATGTTTACTAATGCTGCGTCATACACATTACGTTTTACGTATTACGCTTTACGTATTACGTATCACTTCACCAGTGGCGCTCTCGCCAGGATGGTATAGACTGCGCCGGCCGGCTGCAAATCGCTCTTGATCAGCGCCACGTGCGTTACTTCCCAGCGGCCCAGCACGCCCACGCGGGCGTCAGCCACCACGTCGCCCACCTGCTTCAATTCGTGCTGTTTCACGTCGCGGGCCAGGCGGCCCAGTGTGAGGTGCGGCGAAAAATCACGCGGTTCGGCGGGATAGCCCAGCGGCGAAATGGCGTGTTCGACGGCGCGCTGCAGGTGCGCCAGCTGATGTCCGCCGCCGATCTCGTGGACGCCGGCCCAGACCACGCGCGGCCGATGGGCGTTGGGGAAGCAGCCCGCGCCGGACACCTCAAGCGTGAAGGCCGGATGCGCGGCCACAGCCGTTTTGAGCGATGACGTGATCAGGCCCAGCTGATCGGACGGCACCTGCCCCAGGAATTTCAACGTCAGGTGAATGCTGTCCGGCTTTACCCAGCGGATGGAGCCAGGCGGCATTTGCCGCTTGAGCTGCGCTTCCAGATCGCCCAGTTGGTCCAGAATCTCTCGCGGGACTTCGACCGCGATGAAGGCTCGAATGGCGTCCATGGTGATGACCTTTAGCGGGTGGCTGAAACGTGATCGCGTAGGTGCTGCAACAACAATTGATCGAACTCGCGGGGACGCTCGTCAATGGGCGAATGGCCGGTGCGCGGCCAGCAGACCAGTCGGGCAGCCGGGATCAATCGGGCCGCCAGCCGCCCTTGAGAATTGGGCACGGTGAAATCGCGCCCGCCAATCAAAATCAAAGTTGGGGCCGTGATCAGCGGCAAGCGATCAGACAGATCGAGCTGCACGACGGCGCGCAGACTGCCGGCAACCGATTTGAAGGTGGTGCGCCCGAAGTCTTCCTGGTTGCGCCGCCACACGTCACTGCGAACCAGGCCCGGCGCGGTGACAGGATGCAGGTCACTCAGGGCGGGCCACAGCGGACTGGCCTGCGCCAGGCTGAGGGCGCGCCGCGTGACGCGCGACGTGAACCAGCGGTGCGCGTTGAGGCCGAGCCGCCCGTTGACGACGGGCGCGCAGGCCATGACGGCGCTGACCGGATACTCGGCGGCGACGCTCAGCGCCAGCGCCGCCCCCAGCGAATGCCCCACCACGGCGGGGCGCGCCAGCTGCAGCTGCTGGCAGAAGTGTACGATGAAGCGCGTATATTGCCCGGCGGAATACCAGTCAAACGGGGGCTGTTCGCTGCGGCCAAAGCCGGGCAGATCGAGAGCGGTGGCGCGGTAGCCGGCGTCGGCCAGCCGCTGCGCGGTGCGCGCCCACAGCCGCGTCGATGACGCCCAGCCGTGCAGCAGCAACACATCCGGCCCCGCGCCGATCTGGGTATAGTTAATGCCGATGCCCTCGATCCGTGTGCCGGACATGAGCAACCCCCTCCGCTATCAGCATTATAGCATGAGGGGCAAGCCCGCGATCAGCACCGCCAGCGTATCCGGGGAAGTTTTGAACCTTGCTACGCCAAATAAGGTATACTTGTTCAAGTGGCATACGGACTCGCTCGCAACCCCGACGGATCGCGAGCGAGTTTGGGTCATTAACCCAGTCTGGAGATTATGCATGTCTGATCCGAAAGCGGTTGCCCAGAGCCTCATCGACAACGTCGCCAAAGTCATCGTCGGCAAATACGATACCTTGCAGCTGGCCATCATCGGTTTGTTGTGCCAGGGTCACCTCCTCATCGAAGATGTGCCCGGAGTGGGCAAGACCACGCTGGCCAAAGCCATCGCCAAATCCATCGGTTGCGAATTTCGCCGTATCCAGTTTACACCCGACATGCTGCCCAGCGATGTGACGGGCGTGCGCATTTTCGATCAACGATCGCGCGAGTTTGTCTATCAGCCGGGGCCGATCCAGGCCAACATCGTGCTGGCCGACGAGATCAACCGCGCCACGCCCAAGACGCAGGCCGCGCTGCTGGAGGCCATGGAAGAGCGGCAGGTGACGATCGACGGCGAGACGCACAAACTGGAAGAGCCGTTCATGGTACAGGCCACCCAGAACCCGATCGAGTATGAGGGCACCTTTCCGCTGCCCGAAGCGCAGCTGGACCGCTTTCTGCTGCGGGTGCACCTGGGCTATCCGGCGCCGCACGACGAAATCGCCGTGCTCGATTCGCAGCAGACCTCGCACCCCATCGACTCGTTGGGACAGGTCATCTCGGCAGGCGAACTCGTCGCCGCGCAGGCCGCCATCCGCGAAATCTACGTAGACATCCTGGTCAAGTCGTACATCATCGAGATTGTCACGCGCACCCGCAAGCATCCTGACGTGTATCTGGGGGCGTCGCCGCGCGGTTCGCTGACGCTGTTCCGCACCGCGCAGGCGCGGGCCGCGCTAGACGGCCGCGATTACGTGATCCCGGACGACATCAAGGCGCTGGCGCCGTTTGGTCTGGCGCACCGCATGATCGTCAGTCCGTCGGCACGCATCAAGGACGTGGACGCCGAGAGCATCATCCGCGACATTCTGGCGAGTGTGCCGGTGCCGGGCGGCTCAGTCAAGCCAAACGGATAGTGATCAGTGGTTAGTGGCGACTGATCGGGGCAGGGAATCGGCCCGTCCTCTATCAACTACCAGCCACTGGCCGCCGGTCATCAACTACTTCCATGACTCGCGTTCGCTCTGTCGTTCTGGTCGGTTTCATTGCGCTGGTGCTGGGGTTGGCAACCACGCGCTCCATCTTCTTCACCGTGTTCTACGCGGTGGTGTTGGTGCTGCTGTTGTCGTTTTTCTGGGCGCGCACCGCGCTGAGCCGCGTACAGCTGGTGCGCCAGACGCGCATGCGGCGCGCGCAGGTGGGCAGTACCATCAGCGAGACGTTCATCATTCGCAATCGCAGCGCCATTCCCAACATGTGGCTGGAGATGGACGATGAGTCGGATATGCCCGGCCATCACGTCAGCCACGTGGTGTCCAACATGCCGGCGCGCACCGAATATTCGTGGACGGTGCGCACCATCTGCCGCGAACGCGGCCGCTTCCGGCTGGGGCCGATCACATTGACCAGCGGCGATCCGTTCGGGCTGTTCCGCATCAAGTATCATCTGCCGCATACGTCCAGCCTCGTCGTCTATCCGAACACGGTGAACCTGCGATCGTTTCCGCTGCCCATCGGCGTGCTGCCGGGCGGCGATGCGCTGCGCCGCCGCACGCACTACGTCACCACCAACGCCGCCGGGGTGCGCGATTATGAACCGGGCGATCCGTTCAACCGCATCCACTGGAAGAGCACCGCGCGGAAAGATCGATTGATCGTGAAGGAGTTCGAGCTCGATCCGCTGGCCGATGTGTGGATCATGCTCGATCTGTGGTCGGGCGTGCACTACGGCGATCGGCATCTGCCCGAGATCGATCTGGCCGATGACCCTGAAGCGCTCCTGCGCAAGGCCGGCGTCCCGATCACGCTGCCGCCCTCGACGGAAGAATACGCCATCAGCGCGGCGGCGTCCATCGCGCAGTTCTTTTTGCGGCGCGACCGCACGCTGGGCCTCATCGCCGCCGGGCAGCGCCGCGAGGTGCTGCAAGCCGATCGGGGCGAGCGCCAGCTGGAAAAAATCCTTGAAACGCTGGCGGTGCTGCGCGCGCGCGGCATCGTGCCGTTTGAGGAAGTGCTCTATCGCGAGACGCAGCAATTGCCGCGCGGCACCACGCTGGTGATGATCACGCCGTCCACCGATCCCAAGTGGGCGCAGGTGGCGCGGCATCTCAAGCGCAGCGGCTTGCACGTGACGACGGTGGTGCTGGACGCCAAATCGTTTGGCGGGCCGCCCGGCACCGATAAAGTCATCGCGGAACTGGCGGCCTCCGGCATTCCGATCAGCGTCGTCAAGAACGGCGACTCGCTGGAGAATGCGCTCAGCGCGCCGCTGTCTGGCGTGGCCAGGGCGATGGCGGGCATGGTGAAAGCTGAAGTGTGAGCAAGGGCCAGTGGTGAGTGGACAGTGGTTAGCGGCGAAGGGCTGACGTTCATTACTTGATACACCAGCGACTCCCGGTTAGACTGTGTAGGTCTGGCCGGGAGTTTTGATTGCTGCACGGGAGGTCAACATGTCGCGCGCCCTCATCCGTCTGTCACTGGTGATCATTTTGGCCGGGTACGCGCTGCTGGTCGTGGCCGGGCTAATCTCGGCCTCGCCCTTGCGCGCGGCGAAGCTGCCCGCCGATCTGACCGTCGATCCGGGCGAATCGATCCAGGCCGCCATCGACGCCGCCAACGGCGGCGACACCATCATCATCAACGCCGGACTCTACACCGAAAGCCTGACGCTGAGCAAGCCGGTCTCGCTGACCGGCGTCAACTCCGCCACGACGACCATCCATGCGATGGCGGGGCAGCGCGTGCTGACGGTGACCGACGCGACGATCAGTAATTCGGTCGTGATTTCGGGGCTGACGTTCACGGGTGGACATGCAGACTATGGCGGCGGTCTATACTCAGACGCGCCCTTAAGCGTGATCAATTCACGTTTCATCAGCAACACCGCCGGCGAGGGCGGCGGTCTGTACGCCGGCGAGTGGTTCACCCCCACTGCATTGATGGTGACCGGCGCGGTCTTTATCGAGAATGCCGCCACGCGCGGGGGCGGTCTCTACGTGAACGGCGCAGTGTCACTGTCGGATGTCCGATTTGAAAACAATACCGCCGCCGATCTGGGCGGCGCGATCAATGCGCGCAACGGCAATCTCGATCTGACACGCGCCACCTTTCTGCGGAATGCCGGCAGCGCCGTCTACTCTTACAATAGTCCCGCGACCATTATCGATAGCCGCTTCGAGGCGAACACAGGAGACATCGGCGGCGCGGTCTGGATGTATTACGTCGGCGCAGACATCAGCGGCACTGCTTTCTTCAGCAACACGGCCACATTGGGCGGCGGCGCAGTTACCATGATCGACGGCGCGATCGTCAACAGTCGATTTGAAGGCAATACCGCTCAGGAAAATTGGGGCGGCGGCTTGTACGCGATGGGGACGACGCTGGTGGCTCACACGGATTTCATCAGCAATGCGGCCCAATCAAACGGCGGCGGCGCGTACTTCGGCGACGTTGAACTGTACGACAACCGCTTTGAAGACAACATCAGTATTGACGGCAGTGGTGGCGGCTTCTTTGCATTTGGAACCTTGATCAGCCACACCGACTTGATTGGCAACCAGGCGAGCTGTACAACATGGGGCGCAGGTTGTGGCGGCGGTGGAGCATATGCTTTCAACGCGGCGACCGTGGTCAACAGCCGCTTTGAAAACAACGTGGTGCAGAGCAATGGCAGCGGCGGCGGCTTGCATGCCAACGGCGCCCTGTCAATCGTGGACAGCACCTTCATCAGCAACACCGCCCCAGGCGCAGGCGGCCTGTTTGCAGGCCAACCGGTCACCTTGACCAATGTCGATTTCATCCGCAACGCAGGCGGAGGCGCCGTCTTGGGCGGCCCGTCGATCGTCGCCGGCGGGCGGTTTGTCGGCAATCAGGGCAGCGGCCTGAGCACAGATCGTGATGCGATCATCAGCGGCACGGCGTTCATCAGCAACAGCGCCGACATCGGCGGCGGGCTGTATGCCAATTACACGGCCACGTTGGTCAACACTCGTTTTGAAGCCAACACCGCAACGACTTATGGCGGCGGCCTGTTCGCCGAACACACCGATGTCATTTCAAACTCGGTGTTCATCAACAACACGGCGGCCACCGGCGGCGGCGCGGCCATCGGCCAGGTGCGGTGGCTTTCCAACACGATCTTCGTGGGCAATGTGGCATCGCAAAACGGCGGCGGCCTGTTCGGCGGCGGGCCGGCTTCAATCGTCAACGCCCTCTTTGCGCGCAATTCGGCCGGCGGGTCCGGCGCGGCACTGAGGCTAAGCGCCGTCAACCAGGTGCGCATCGCGCACACCACCATTGCCAGTCCAACGCTGGTCACTGCCTCGGCCATCGGCCTTGACAACTCTAACAACGCCAACGTCGTGCTGGTGGACAACATCATCGCCCGGCACGCCATTGCAGTTGACAGCACCAACGGCCACGTCACCGAAGACTACAATCTTTTTTTCGCCAATCTGGTCACCAACACCCTCGGCGTGATCACAGGCGCGCACAGCTTCGCCGCTGATCCGCGCTTCGTCGATCCCGCGCACGACGATTATCATCTCACCTTCGACTCAGCGGCGATCGATCACGGCGTCGATGCAGGGGTTTACACCGATCTTGATGGTAACGTTCGGCCATACGGCGCGGGCTTTGACATCGGCGCGTATGAGTATGCCGGGCCGCCGTATCAGGCGTTTCTGCCGCTGCTTCGCTGAGGCCGTCCGGCGAGGTGGAGACAAGAAAAGGCGAAGGCCGATGATCCGGCCTCCGCCTCAGTGCGACACTTTCCAGCTGATTCTAAAACCCACAGTGCAGATGTGTCTTATAGAAGAACTCCTGCATGTACTTCCGGCCCGTGCTGTCGACGACGATCAGCTTGAACGGCACCGGATTGCCCGCCGGCACCGTACGCCTGTACCACACGCTGCCCTCGGTCGTCTTGTCCAGCTGCACGGCGTCGTTGTAGTACGTGTAGGGCGGCTGACCGCCGTGCGCGGTGATGACCAGACGCAGCTCCTGCGTCTTGCGCGTGATGCAATACGCATCCACGTGGAAACTAAAATCCAGCGGCGCGGGCGTGGCCGTCGGCGCACGCTTGACCAGCGCCGCCGCTTGTCCGGTGAGCAATCGACGGGCGACCGGGGTGCGCGTCGGCGTCGGCGCGGGCGCCGCCTGGCTGACACCCTCCGGCGGGGCCGCGCCCCAGGCGGGTGCAGCGGTCAACAGCAGGCCCATCAGTAGGAATCCTGAAATCACCAATTCGAAGGCACGACGGCGCCTTAATCTGCGTAAGTGATCGTTCAGCATCTTCTCCTCCGTTGGCAGGCTCGACTCGCTTCGCGGCGGCAGGCCGCTTCCGCTGTTCAGTCGCCGGCCCGGCGGAGAAGTTATTGGCCGGCTGCGATCAACTACCCGATTGGTGGGTGCCCCCTACCCGATCATTCAGCCGCGCCCGGCGTCATTTCAACCGTGCCAGCGCCAGCGCGATGGCCAGCGCCCACGGCATCACGCGGAACTCGCCGCGCCGCAGCGCCTGTTCGATTTGATCGCGATCAAGCAGCTGCAATTCCTGCTCCTCCAGATCGTCGGCGATGATGTCGCCCACCCGATGGGCTTGCCGCGCCAAAAACGGATGACCATGTCCCGCGCCGCGATTGGCATCCACGGCGTAGTGCCCCAGATCGATCCACTCGTCGGCAACGTAGCCCGTTTCTTCACGCAGTTCGCGCTGCGCGGCGGCCAGCGGCGCTTCGCCCGGCTCGATATAGCCGCCCACCACCGCCAGTGACGTACCGCCCACTGCATACTTGGTCTGTCGGAAACAGATGAACCGCCCGTCAGTCGTGATCGCCACCACGTTGACGTAGTCGGGCATGATCAGCCACGGCCAGTCGTCGATGACGCGGCCGTCAGGCAGCTCGACGGTGTGCCGCTCGACGGTGAGGAATTTGCCAAAGTCGATCACGCGCTCGCGCGCGCGCGTGTGCCACGCTTGCATGTCGCGCCTCGCTGCTGGCTAAAATAATCGGCCCCGGGGCTGCCGGGGCCGATCGGGTTGAAGTTAGTCTAAGGAGCCGTGCTTAGCGATGTACGCTTTCACCTGCTGCTCGATCCACGGATAGGTCAGACGGATGCCATCCTCAAGGTAAACCTTCGCCTGCCAGCCCAGCGAATAGATGCGCGCGTTGCTGAAGTTGCGACTTTGCACGCCGACTGGCCCTTTGACGTGCTTGAGGGTGATCCGTTTGCCGGCGACTTTGGCCACGGTCTGCGCCAGCTCGTCCACCGTCACGTACTGCGGACAGCCGATGTTGACCGCGCCGTGCAGATCGGACTGCATCAGCAGGTAGATGCCGTCCACCATGTCGTTGACGTGCGTATATGAGCGGACGGCTGTGCCGTCGCCCCACACCTCGATCTCGCCGCCGTCGGGCGCGGCCGCGATCTTGCGGCACATCGCGGCAGGCGCTTTTTCGCGGCCGCCGCGCCACGTGCCTTCCGCGCCGTAGCAGTTCTGAAAGCGCGCGATACGCACCTGCATGCCGGTGTTACGCTCATAGGCCAGCGCCACCCGCTCGGAATACAACTTCTCCCAGCCGTACTCGTTGTCGGGATGCGCGGGAATGGCTTCGGCTTCGGTCATCTCCGGCTCGCCGGGCTGCATGTCGCGATACACACACACCGACGACGAGAAAAAATAGCGCGGAATGCCCAGCTCGGCGGCGGTGCGCGTCATGTACAAATTGATCAGCGCGCTGTTGTACATGATCTCGATCTCGGCCGAGTGGATGAAGCCCATGCCGCCCATGTCTGCGGCCAGCTGATACACTTCGTCAAACTTGCCGTCGGGCAACGTCAAGGCCTGCTCGCAGTTGTCCTTCACGCGCAGGTCGAGCAAACAAAACTCGTCCGCCCCTGCGCCGGGCGACCACTCGTGCGGCTTGATGTCCACGCCGCGCACCCAGTAGCCTTCGCGCTTGAGTTTCTTGACCAGATGACCGCCGATAAAGCCCCCCGCCCCGCAGACCAATGCTCGTTTCATTGCCGCGCTCCAAAAAAGTAAGATGGCGCGGATTATACAGCTTGATCCGTTTTATTGCCGATACGCTGATTCGTGCTATACTCGCGGCAGACGCAGCTGGTCCCACCTCAACGCAGCTTCGCGATCGATGACACCATGCCCGATCACCACCACGTCGAGTTCCTGCAACAGGCTTATCACGACAACTGGCAGCAGTACCTGGCCTCGCTCAAGCACGATGCGCGCCTGGGCTGGGAAGTGTGCATCCTCACCGCCAGCGACGAACGCCAGGCCGCCATGTATCGCGGTCAGATTGAATGGCGGCAGGTGTCCGGCCTGCTGCCGCGCCATACGCGTTTCCTCGTCGTGGCCGATCCCGGCGGGCAGCGCATCGGCTCCGGCGGCGCCACGCTGCGCGTGCTCGATCAGCTGGCCGCCGAACCGGACACGCTGTCCAACGGCCGCGTGCTCATCATCCACTCCGGCGGCGATTCGCGCCGGGCGCCGCACTGCTCGGCCACCGGCAAGCTGTTCGCGCGTCTGCCGCGCATGCTGCCCGACGGCCGCGCGTCCACCGTCTTCGACGAATTCCTGATCGGCCTCAGCGGCCTTAGCAGCGCGCAGCTGGCGCCCGGCGTGCTGATCGCCTCCGGCGACGTGCTGCTGGTCTTCGATCACTTGCAGTTGTCGTTCCAGCGCGGCGGCGTCAGCGGTGTGGCGGCCGCGGCCGACCTGGACACCGCCCTGCAGCACGGCGTCTACGTTCTAAGTGATACTCCTGATGCGACGCAGCCCGCCGCGCCGCCGCGCGTGCGCGCCTACCTGCACAAGCCGACCGAAGTCGAGCTGCAACAGTGGGACGGCATCGCCGCCGACGGCACCGCCCAGATCGACACCGGCCTGATCTGGCTGGACGCCGCGACCGCGCTCAAATACGCCGCGCTCACCCGCGCCGAGCCGGTGGCCGCGTTGTGCCGCCTGCTCCCGATCGGCGCGCGCGAACCGATCGGCGCGCTCAACCTCTACGGCGATCTCATCCTGCCGCTGGCGCAGTCCACCACCTTTGACGATTACCTGGCCGACGCCAGCGACGGCCCCGCCACGCCCGACGTGCAGGCCGCGCGCCGTCTCATCTGGGAGCGCCTGCGCGATACGCCGTTTTCCGTAGAGCGTTTGCAGCCCGCCATGTTCATTCACTTCGGCACGTCGCGCGAATACTGGGACACCCTCGCCGCCGACGAAACGTTGCGCCGCGTGTGCGGCTGGGCGCCGCACGCCGCCGCCTTCGCCGTCGACGGGCAGTCGCTGGCGTTGATCAACTCCGCGGTCGAAGTCAAAGCCTCCCAGCACGAGCGACCCGCGCTGGTCATCGACAGCCGGCTGCGCGGCGCGCTTCACTGGCGCGGCGCCGCCCTCATCGCCAACACCATCACCGATCGCGCTCTCGATCTGGGTGAAGATACCGTCATCCATCAACTACCGATCGATGGCGGCTATGTGACGCGCGTTTTTGGCTTGAACGATGATCCCAAACGCGACATCGATCACCCGGCGGCCACCTTCTGCAATCAGCCGTGGCCCGATTGGTTCTCGGCGGCCGACGTGGCCCCCGCCGCGCTCTGGCCCGATGCGCCGTCCGGCGCGCGCTCGCTGTGGACGGCCAAGCTGTTCCCGTTTGCCATCGACCGCGACGACAGCCTGCGCCTGGCGCTGCCGCTGCGCGATCCGGCCAACGCCCCCGCCCGCTGGCGCGACGAATGGCTGGCCGCGCGCCGCTTCTCGCTGGCCGACAGCTTCGCCCGCGCCGATACACACCGCATCCTCAACGAACTCATCGAGTTGGAAGATTACGTGGCCGCGCGTCGCTTCTTCGCCGCCGTGCAGGCCCAGCAGCCCGCCGCCGAAGCCGTGACCCTGTTGGGATCGATCACCGCCAACATCGAGCGGCGCTGCGACATCGTGAGCGGCTGGCTGGCGCAGGCCGATCCGATTTTGCGGCTGCGCGGCTACAAAGCGCTGGCCGAAGCGACCGAAGACGCGCGCTGGGAAGATCAGGCCTTTGCCACACTCGCCAACCTGATCGAAGAATCGGTGGCCGCGCATTCGCCCGGGATCGCGCGGCGCGCCATCACCACCCAACACGGCGTGCGCGTGCGCGCCGCGGCCCGCATCGATTTCGGCGGCGGCTGGACGGATACGCCGCCGTACAGCCTGGAAATGGGCGGCACGGTGCTCAACGCCGCCATCACGCTGCGCGGGCAACATCCCATCGTGGCCGAGGCCGTGCCGCTGAACGAATATCGGTTAATCTTTGAAAGCCACGACATCGGTGTGTCGGCTGAACCCAGGACCGCAGGCGAACTGCTGGCCTATGCCAACCCCGCCGATTTGTTTGCGCTGCAAAAAGCCGCGCTGGTGCTCAAGGGCCTCGTGCCGCGTGACGCTGATCCAGATACGCCCGTCTCAGATCTGCTGCGGCAGTTGGGCGGCGGCTTCAAACTCAGCACCTCCACATCCATCCCGCGCGGCTCCGGGCTGGGCACCAGTTCCATCATGGCGGGCGCGGTTCTCACTTGCCTGAGTCAGCTGATCGGGCTGGCGACCACCACCGCCGAGTTGTTCGACGAAGTGTTGTCGCTCGAACAAATGCTGACCACCGGCGGCGGCTGGCAGGATCAGGTCGGCGGCTTAACCGGCGGCGTCAAGCTGATCACCAGCGCGCCGGGCCTGCCTCAGCACATCCACTTAGAACCCACGCCGCTGTCGCCAGCGACGCGCGTGGAGCTGGCCGGCCGGCTGCTGCTGGTGTACACCGGCCGCCAGCGGCTGGCCAAGAATCTGCTGCGCGCCGTGATGGGGCGCTGGCTGGCACGCGATCCGGAAATGGTGTGGATTCAGGCGGAGATTGCGCGGCTGGCTGTGGAGATGAACGCGGCCCTGATCGCGGGCAACGTCGATCGGTTTGGCGAGCTGCTGGCCGAGCACTGGGTCATCAATCAGCGCATGGACCCCGGCTGCACCAACCCCTTCATCGATCGACTGTTTGAGACGCTGCGGCCGCACATCAACGGCGGCAAACTGGCGGGCGCCGGCGGCGGCGGCTTCGCCATCGTCGTGGCGCGCAGCGTGGCGGCGGTGCGCGAACTCTCGGCGGCGCTGGCGGCGCGCTATACGGGCACGCCCGTAGAAGTGTGGACGTGCGCCGTGCCCGAGGATGGCCTGTTGATCCAGCGCCTGTGAGGCCGAGCTCAGTTGTGCTCGGCCGTGCAATTCAAGGCCGTGGAGACCACCCCGTCCAGCACCTTGTCCAATTCAATCGCCCGGGCCAGCGGCGCCTCTGCCGTCTCGCGCGCGGCCAGGAAGTGATGCGCCTGAATGAGCCAATCCACCGCCCGCTCGACCGGTATCACGCCCGTATCGATCACCAAATTGAAGGCATTGGTGTTGTTCCACGGCACGTGATACGAATACTCGACGAAGGTGCTGCGCACGCGATCGTATTGCCGAACTTCGGCTTCGGCCTGCGCCCGATCGGTCAGGCCCGTGCGCTGCATCACGCGCGCCACGCGCAGCGGCAGCGGCGCTTGAATGCGCACATGCAACACGTCGGCAAAACCGGCCAACACCGCAAAACCGCCCCGCCCCTGAATTACGACATTGCCATGCCGCGCCACCGCCTGAATGGTGCGATTGAGCATGTCGGTCATGCCGCCGCGCAGCGTATCGAAGCGCGTCCAGATACTGGAGATGGACTCGTACATGTCCCTGAATTGGACCAGTCCGTATTCGTCCAGAATCTTCTCGATGATGGCCCGATCCACGTAGTGATAGCCCAGCGATTGCGCCACCTGGCGCGCGATTTTTGATGCATCGCTGCCGTATTCGCCGGAAATGGTGATGACTGACATCGCTGCCTCCTTTATAGCTGCTCGACGGCGGTGCGTGACAGAACGGCGGCAAAATCCTCGAGCGCAAACACGCCCGCGCCCGCCATCAGCGTGTTGGCGGTGCCGGCCGCCACGCCATATTGTACCGCCGTTTCAAACGCAAAACCGTGCGTCAGACCAAACGCCAGACCCGCCAGCAGACAATCGCCCGAACCGACCGCGCTCGTGATCGTCACCGGCGGCGGCCACACGTGCCACACGCGATCCTGATCGGCGGCGATGGCACCTTCCGCGCCGATCGAGATCACGACGCGCGTTTGATACCGGGTCGAAAGATCACGCGCGGCGTCCACAAAATCCGATCGGGTTTTCAACGCCCGACCGCTTAGCTCGGCGACCTCGGCCTCGTTGGGCTTGATCAAATCGGGCTGTGCGGCGACGCCCTGACGCAGCGCCTCGCCGCTGCTGTCCAGCAGAACGGGGACGTTGGCCGCCTGTGCGATCTCGATCAGCTGCCGATAAAAATCCAACGGTACGCCGGGCGGCAGGCTGCCGGACAGGGTCACCGCCGAAAAGCGCGCCACGTTGGCGGCAAAATAAGCCTTGAATTCCGCTGTTTTCTCGATCGGGATCGCTTCGCCCTTTTCGTACAACTCGGTCAGCGTGTGATCGATCGGATCGAGGATGGACAAACACGTGCGCGATTCGAAGGGCGTCCACACGAACTCGGCGGCGAGGCCTTCGGTGCGCAGGCCATCTTCGATGAAATGTCCGGCGTAACCGCCCACCCAACCCGTCACCACCGGCTCTTCACCCAGCCGCTTGAGCCCACGGGCGACGTTGCAGCCTTTGCCGCCGGGCAGCGCCATGACCCGCTCCGGGCGCTGGATGGTGTTCAACCGGAACGAGTTGACCACGACGGTCTTATCGATCGCGGCATTGGGATTCACACACAGAATCATGACCAGAGACTCTGTCCACGAAGATCACAAATAAAGGCGTGACCCACTTCGTGGATCACGCTTTGCCCGCCGATCCGAAGAATCGAATCCGTTCCCGCACCTGCTCAATCATCGCCTCGCGCGCCGCGGCCAGATAGTGGCGCGGATCGTATTCGTCGGCGTCGTTGAGTATCTCGCGCGCGCCGCGCGTGAAGGCCTGACTCAACTGCGTGGCGACGTTAATCTTGCACAGGCCCAACTGAATGCCCCGGGCGATGTGCTCGTCGGTGACACCCGATGAGCCGTGGAGCACCAGCGGGACATCGACGGCCGATCGGATGGCGGCCAGCCGCGCCAGATCGATCTGCACGGCTTTACGTTGAATCGCGTGCACGCTGCCCAGCGCAATCGCCAGCACATCAACGCCGGCGGCCTGCACAAAGGCCGCGGCTTCGTCGGGCTGCGTCAACTCGTTCTCGCCGTTAACGTGGCCGGAACGATCGGCGCGGGGCACCTCGCCCAGTTCGGCTTCCAGGCACGCGCCCAGCGCGTGGGCAAGTTCGCGCAATTTCACCGTCTGCGCGATGTTCACTTCCAGCGGCAAATCGCCGCCGTCAAACATCGCCGACGTGAAGCCCAGCGCCAGCGCCTGCAGCACTTCATCCGCCGTCGCGTGATCGACGTGCAGGGCGATGGGGACATTTACGCTTTGCGCGGCCACACGCCCGATCTCGGCCATGTAGCGCAGGCCCAGGGCGGCGTGACCGCTGCCGGCGTGCAGCAGCGCGCGATGGCTGATCTGGATGATGGCCGGCGCGTTTTCCAGTTGCGCGGCCTGCACAATGGCCTGCACCTGCTCCAGCGTATTGGCGTTGAACGCGCCGATGGCAAAGCCTTCACGCTGCGCGCGCTGCAGCCACGATAAAGGATTGACAAGCGTCATGGTGTGATCCTGACAAGGCGAAGGAGGCACAGGCTATAGACCGGGCCTCCTTCGCGTCTGTGCGGTCAGTCAGTCGCCGCCGGGAAGAGCATGACCTTGCGGAAAGCAAAGCGCCGCGCGCCGATGTCGTCAAATATCTGCGGCGCCTGCGCCAGCGGGAGACGGTGTGAGATCATGGCGGCCATGTCCAGCTGTCCGGCTTGCATCGCCGCGACGGTCTCCGTCCATTCGTGGCCGGGGAATGGCGCGGAGTAGGACATGAAGCAGCCGTTAAGGCGCAGTTCCTTGCGCATCAAATCTTCAATAAACGACATGGACAATGAGGCGTCCAAGGGTTGATTGCCGCCGCACACGATGTTGCCGCGCGGCCGCGTGACCTGCAGCGTCTGCGCCAGCGCCTGCGGCGATCCCGCGCACTCCAGCGTCACGTCGGCGCCGTCGCCAGTCAGTCGCTTCACCTCGGCTTTTACGTCGTCGCGCGTTGGATTAAGCGTGACGTGCGCGCCCAGCTGCCGGGCCGCCGCCAGATTCTCGTCGACCACGTCCGTGCAGACGATCAACTGCGCGCCGAGGATGCGCAGCCATTGGACCGCCATCAGGCCGATCGAGCCGGCCCCCAGCACGATGGCGGTATCGCCCGCCTTGAAGCTGCCCAGATCGAGGATGTGCCGCGCCACGGTGGACGGTTCAATTAACGCGGCTTCTTCAAAGGCAAGTTCGTCGGGGATGAGGAACGCGTTTGATTCGCGCAGTTCCACATAGTCGGCAAAGCCGCCGGCCTGCCGCGAGCCGATGAACGAGTACGTGTGACAGGCTGAATAGCGCCCGGCCCGACACTGCTCGCACTCAAAACACGGGACGAGCGGAATGATGGCGGCATGCTTGCCGATCAAGCCGGCGCTCACCCCTTCGCCCACGGCGCTGATGACACCCGCGCACTCGTGCCCCAAAATCAACGGATACAGCCGGTGGCCTTTCACGTAGCGGCTGATGTCCGAGCCGCAGATGGAGGCGGCCTCGATCTTCAGGAGGACATGGCCCGGCCCGGGAGTGGGCGCAGGCACATCCCGATAACTCATTACACCTTTGTTTTCCAGTATCGCGGCTTTCATGATCACCTTATGGCGTATCACGCTATCTCGCGTTGATCTCCGCCAGCCGATCGAAATCGCCCAGCAACTTGCGCGACACGCTTAGATACACTTCAAACAATTCTTCATACAGCGCATGACGTTCGGCCGACGGTTCGTACACCTGCCGATGGGGCAGCAGCCGGTCCACGCAAGCGCCGATGTCGTCGCACAACCCGACCGCTTTCGCCGTCAACGCAAACAGGCCCAGCGTGTGGCCGCCTTCGCCGCCGTCGGCCCGACGGGCCACGCTGAACGGTCGGTTGTAGACATCCGCTTTGATCTGGCACCAGACGGCGCTGTGCGTGGCCCCGCCCGAACCCAGATATTCATCGATCGACACGCCGCGCCGGGCCGCCACCTGTATGTTGTCGTACACGGCAAAGGCGCAGCCCTCCATGATGGCGCGCAAGAGATCGGCGCGCGTGCTGGCATACGACAATCCACAGAATACGCCGCGCGCGTTGGTGTTCCACAGGGGCGTGCGCTCGCCTGCCATGTACGGCACGAAGATCACGCCGCCCGCGCCGGGCGCCGCCTGCGCGGCCTGCGCGCTGAACGACTCAAACACGTCGGCGCCGGACACGCCCAGCACATCGCGCAGCCAACCCAGCGATCCGCCGCCCACTGTGCCGCCCTGCAGCAGATATTGATGCGGCAGCACGTGATGCGAAAAGATCAGCTGCGGCTCCACCACCACCCGATCGACGCTGACGGCCATGCCGCCCGCCTGTCCGCCCTGCTCGTTGGTCTGTCCAAGCCGCGTCACGCCCGCACCCAGCGCGCCGACGGCGGCATCCAGACAGCCGACCAGTACCGGAATGCCCACCGGCAGATCAAGTTGGCGCGCGGCCACCGCCGACAACTTGCCCGCGATGTCCGTGCAGCCGGCGAGGCGCGGCATCTTCTCAAGAGGAATACTTATCAGCGCCGCCGCCTGCTCGTCCCAGCGTTCACGCCGGATGTCGAAGAAGTGATAGCCGTAGGCCTGCGTGTAATCGCAGGTGAACGCGCCCGTCAACCGCGCAACGATGAAGCCGGACGAGGTCAGGAATTGATGAGTTTGATCGAAGATCTCCGGTCGATGATTCTTCAACCACACCAGCTTCGGCGTGATATACGCCGGATCGATCGGATTGGCGGCCAGCTCGATCAGCTGATCAGCGCCCGCTGGAGCCTTCAACCACTGCGTCTCGGCCTCGGCGCGGCGATCCAGCCAGATCATGGCCGGGCACAGCGGCTCGATGTCCCGATCAACGGGCACCAGCGTCCAGCCGATGCCGTCCACGCCGATGCCGGCGATCTCGCGCGCCTCGACGCCGCTCTGCGCGACGACCTGCTTCACCGTGGTGCAGAGCGCCGCCCACCACACGTTCGCATCGATTTCGGCCCAGACCGGTTGGGGCCGACTCAGCGCGTAGGCGTGCGAGGCTTCGGCCAGCACGCGGCCGGCCTCATCCCACAGCGCCGTCTTTACGCTGGACGTGCCCTGATCGATGGTGAGGAGGTAGCGATGCGCCATAAAACACTCAATCCACGAAGTTCACGCAGCAACGCCAGGTGCCATGTCGCGGCTTGTGCGTCCTGCGTGCCTCGGTCAGCCGGCGATATAACCGTCCAGGTCCCACAAATCTTCCCAACCCTTCGCGCCCTTCCACAAGAACACCTGGCCTTTGATCAGGCGGCAGTTCTTGTCGATGGCGGCGATGGCCTGCATCTCATCATCGGTCAGCGGCTCGGAGACGACGCCTTTGAGGTTGCTCAAGTATTGATCGCGGTGGATCGAAAACGGGATGGGCACCTGACCGCGCTGGGCGCCCCACTTCACGCACACGACGGCGGGATGTACCCCCAGCCGATCGGCGATCTGAACGATCACGGGATCTTCAATATCCACGGTGTCGTCGGGCGTCTTGTCCCGATCGGGTCGGGTGGGTGAGCCGATCGGGCTGAAGCCGATCGCCACCATGCCGTGCTCGATCACGTAGCGGTACAGTTCGGGCTGCTGAAAGTGCGGGTGCAGTTCCATCTCGTTGGCGGCCGGCTTGATCTCGGCGTCGCGGAGCAGCAGGTTCAACTTGGGGATCGTCATGTTGCTGGTGCCAATGTGCCGCACCAGCCCGCGCCTGACCAGCTGCTCCATCTGCCGCCAGGTCTTTAAGTAGTTCTCATGAATGTAAGGCACGGCGTGCGGATCGCGCGAATCGACGCCGACGCCGGGTGCGTGATAATTGGGGAACGGCCAGTGGACGAGATACAGATCGAGATAGTCCAGCTGCAGATCTTTCAACGATTGTTCGCAGGCCGGAATCACGTCGGCTTCGGCGTGTTTGTCGTTCCACAGCTTGGACGTGACCCACAGTTCCTCGCGCTTGAGACCGCGCGCGAACAGCTCGCGAAACGACTGGCCGATGAGGTGCTCGTTGCCGTACACTGCGGCGCAATCGATGTGGCGATAGCCCGCTTCCACGGCCCCCAGGACGGCTTCGGCAATCGCCTCGCCGGAAAACCGATCGGAACCGAAGGTGCCCAACCCAATCGCCGGAATTTGCGCGCCGGTGTAAAGCGTGCGTTGTGGCACGCGGCCGGGATCGACGCCATCGCTGGCCGGGATAAATGAACCGGACACAAGACCTCCTTGCAAACAGTCAGGGATTAACCGCGCCCGCTCGATCAGGGGCGGCTGATCGGCGGCCCGCTGGACTGGCGGACGATCAGCTCGACCGGCAGGATTATTTCGCGGGCATGCTCGGGCGCCGCGCCGCGCAACCGTGACAGCAGCAGTTCGGTGGCGCGCCGTCCCATGTCATAGGCCGGCTGCGCGGCCACGGTAAAGAACGGAAAAGTCAGCAGTGTGGGCGGCAGGTCGTCGAAGCTGACCAGCGCCACATCGTCGGGCACGCGCAGCCCGGCCGCCTGCACGGCCTTCAACGCGCCGATGCCGATGAGGTTGTTGGCAGCAAAGACGGCGGTGGGGCGCGGGTTGGCCCGGAGCAGATCGCGCATCAACTCGTAGCCGCTGGCCTGCGAAAATGATCCGTAGATGACCTGATGAGCCTCATCCGGCAGGCCCGCCTCGCGCATGGCGCGGCGATAACCCGCCAGTCGATCGTCGGCGGTGGACACGCCAATCGGGCCGCTGAGAATGCCGATGCGGCGGTGGCCCAGATCGAGCAGCAGTTTCACCAGTTGATACGCGCCGGCTTCGTTTTCGCAATGAACGGTATCCACGGCAACGGCGGGCGGCGGCCGCCGATCGAGCACGACCAGCGGCGTATTCTGTTTCTGGATCGATTCAATCGATTCACCGGTGTTGGCAGCCGGCACCAGCAGGATGCCGTCCACCTGCTGCTGCAGCAGCACCTGCACGTACTTGCGCTCTTCCGCCTCGGACTCGTCGGTGTTGCAGAAGATGACGGTGTAGCCCGCGTCGCTGGCCGTGTCCTCGACGCCGCGCGCCAGTGTGGTGAAGAACGGATTGGTGATGTCGGTCAATACCAGCGCCAGTGTATTGGTGCGTTTGGAGCGCAGGCTGCGCGCCAGCCGGTTGGGCACGTATTCCAGCTCGGCGATGGCTGCTTCCACGCGCTGGCGCGTCTCGCGGCTCAGATAGCCGGAGTTGTTGATGACGCGCGACACCGTGATGGGTGCCACGCCGGCGCGTTTGGCGACATCATGAATGGTGGCCATGGTTTAACGGAACGGACGCAGCCACACTTATGGTACGCATACCATAGGTTGCTCGAAAAAAACGCTCGATGATGCGGCGCAGCTCAGTCCGGTGCCAGCCCTTTAGCGAGCGTTGGTGCGCGCTCGACGGCGCGGATGCAGCCGGGGCGATCGGGCTGTCCGGTCGCCCCGGCCGGGTCAACGATCGATCAGTCGTACAACACGGCGGCGATGGCCGGGTCGTCGATGTTGGTCTTGTCGTACCACTTGAAGCCGGTGTCGATGTTCTTGGGCAGGCTTTCGCCCTTCATCGCCTTGACGGCGGCTTCCACGCACTTGTAGCCGATGCCGATCGGGTCCTGCGTAATGGCGCCAGCTTCCAGGCCGGAGCGGATGGCGTCCTTCTGCTGCTTGCCCGAGTCGTAGCCGATGATGACCAGCTTGCCGCCCATGTTCAGTTCCTTGGCGGCATTCAACACGCCGATGATCGAGCCTTCATTCGCGCCGAAGAAGCCCTTGAGGTTGGGGTGCGCCTGAATGATGGCCTTGGCGATGTCGGTGGACTTGAGCTGGTCGCCGCCGCCGTACTGCGTATCCACGATGGTGATGTTGGGATACTTGGCCTTGATCTGATCGGTGAAGCCTTTGACGCGATCAATGCCGGTGCGGCTGGTCTGGTCGTGGGCGATGATGGCGACTTCGCCCGAACCGCCGATCAGCTCGGCCATGTGGTCGGCCGCGGCGGCCGCGGCCGCGATGTTATCCGTGGCGGCGGTGGCGACCGGGATGTCGCTATCCACGCCGGAGTCGAAGCCAATCACGGGGATATTGGCGGCCTTGGCCTTCTCGAGCAGCGGGATGAACGCCTTGGAGTCGACGGCGGCCAGGCAGATGGCGGCCGGTTTCTTGTCGAGCGCGGTCTGGAACATCTCGACCTGCTTGTCCACCATCGCTTCGGTCTCCGGGCCTTCAAACGTGATGGTCACGTTGAAGTCCGCAGCGGCCTTCTCCGAGCCCTGCTTGACGGCTTGCCAGAACTGGTGCTGGAAGCCCTTGGAAATGACCGGGATATACGGCTTGGCGCCGGTGGCCGCGGGCTGCGCGGGCGCAGCCGGTTGTGCCGGCGCAGCGGCGGGCTGACACGCCGCTATCAGCGACACGATGAGCAGCAGACTCACCACAGCAAACAAACTCTTGGACTTCATCTCAAATTCCTCCTTGCAAGGGGTGTGTTAATCAGCTCCGCACGGAGCCTGTCAACCGAACGCATAACGACGGGAACGGTACAACCGATCGGATGGTGATGTGGCGCAGACCCTCCTTTCAGCGAGATCGCTGTTTGAGAAATCGATCCAGAAACACGGCCAGGACGAGGACGGTGCCGGTGACCACGATCTGCCATTCCTGCTGAACGCCCAGGATGCGCAGACCGTTGGCCAGGGTGGCGATGAACAACGCGCCGATGATGGTGCCCAGGATGGAACCTTCGCCGCCGCTGAGGGACGTGCCACCGATGACGGCCGCGGCAATGGCGTCCAGCTCATAACCGGCGCCCAGGGCGGGCTGCGCCGAGTTGAGGCGCGCGCCGATGACGACGCCCGCCAGCCCGGCGAACAGACCGCAGACCATGTACACGGCGGTCTGCCAGCGATCGACGTTGACGCCCGACAGCCGGGTGGCTTCGATGTTGCTCCCCATGGCAAAGGTGTAACGGCCCAACACGGTCTTGGACAGGATGAAAGCTGCCACCAGCGCCGCGCCGAAAAGCACCAGCACCACGTTCTTAATGGGATCAAGCGCCGGGATGATGGAGCCCAGAATCGAGCTCATGGCGATCTGGTTGAAGATGGGCGCATCGTTAAAGTAGATGGGCTTCAACTGCGCCACGACCAGCGACAGGCCCTTGGTGGCGTACAGCATGCCCAGCGTGGCCACAAAGGGCGGCACCTTCATCTTGGTGACCATCAGGCCGTTGATGATGCCGCACACCGCGCCCGTTAACAGGCCGGCCAGAATGCCCACCAGCACCGGCTGCTGCCAGACGATCATCACCTGGGCGGTCATGACGGCGGAGAAGGTCATGACCGTGCCCACCGACAGATCGATGCCGCCGTTGATGATGACGAAGGTCACACCCAGCGCCAGCACGCCGTTGACCGAGGCGGCCAGCAGGATGCCGCCGATGTTTTCGGAGGTCAGAAAGAACGGCGAAGCCACGCTGTAAGCGATGAACAGCAGGATCAGGCCACCAAAGGCGATAAACTTTTGAAGTGTACCGGAGCGGATCAGCGATGGTCGGGCAGCGACGGCGGTTTTAGCTTCCATAGTTAGGCATCCCTTTGAGGTGTAGCGTTTGGCGCGGGTTGATCGGCCAGCAGAACCTCGCCGCGTTGGGTGGCATATTGCATAATCTTCTCCTGCGTCGCCTCGGCGACATTGAGCTCGCCCGTGATGCGGCCTTCGCACATGACGACAATGCGATGACTCATGCGCAGGATTTCGGGCAGTTCCGAGGAAATCATGATGATGGACTTGCCTTCCTGCGCCAGCCGGTTGAGCAGCTGATAGACCTCGCTCTTGGCGCCCACGTCGATGCCGCGCGTCGGCTCGTCAAAGATCAAGATCTGCGTGTCGGCGGTCAACCATTTGCCGATGATGACCTTCTGCTGGTTGCCGCCCGACAGATTTCGCACCTTCTGCTGGAGGCCGGGTGTTTTGATGGCCAATACCTTGACGTACTGCTCGGCTGTCGCCCGCGTCTTGGCGCGGTTGACAATGCCCAGCGCGCCCAGGAACTTCTTGAAAGCCGCCAACACGACGTTTTCTTCGACATCCATGCCCAATGCCAGCCCGTAGCGCTTGCGATCTTCGGACAGGTAACCGATGCCGTATCGGACGGCGTCGCTGGGACTGCCGATGTGTACCTGGCGGCCGCCCACGTAAATCTCGCCGGAATCGATCGGGTCCGCACCAAACACCGCCCGCGCCACTTCGGTGCGCCCTGCGCCGACCAGTCCGCTGAAGCCCAGAATCTCACCCTTCTTCAGATAAAAGCTGATGTCCTTGAGCACATTGCCCCGGTTGAGGTGCTTCACTTCCAATACGACTTCCTCGCTGGGATGCTCGGGGACTTCGGGCGCGGCTTCGTAGATGGTGCGGCCCACCATCATGCTGATGATGCGATCAATGGAGGCTTCGGCCGTCTCCACGGTGTCGATGTAGCGGCCGTCGCGCATCACCGTCACCCGATCGGAAATCTGCTTGAGCTCTTCCAGCCGGTGCGAAATGTGCACCACACCCACGCCCTTGGCGCGCAGCTCGCGAATGATGCGAAACAGCTCTTCGATTTCCGTGTCGGTCAGCGCCGCCGTCGGCTCGTCCATGATGAGCACTTCGGAATTGAACGACAGCGCTTTGGCGATCTCCACCATCTGCTGTTTGGCCACACTCAATTCCGACACCCGCGTGCGCGGATCGAGCTTGAGGTGCATCAGCGCAAACACCTGCTCCGCCTGTTCATTGATGGCGTTGTCGTCCACCATGAATTTGACGCGCTGGCGCGGCTCGCGCCCGATGAAGATATTCTGCGCCACGGTCAGATGCGGCATCAGGTTGAGTTCCTGGTGAATCATGCTGATGCCCAGCAGCTGCGCGGTGCGCGGGTTGGGAATCTCGACTTCGCGGCCCTTATACAAAATCCGGCCCGCGTCTCGGGCATAGACGCCGGCCAGAATCTTCATCAGTGTGGATTTGCCCGCCCCGTTCTCGCCGACCACGGCGTGAACCTCGCCGGGGCGCAGCTCAAAACGGCATTGGCTGAGGGCATGCACGCCAGGGAAAGTCTTTTCAATCCCTTCCATCTGAACGAGTAGATCGGCCATGGATCATCCTTGAGAGCGGCCAGCCAGCTGCAATTCTCCGACGACGGGGACTGCCATTCCCGGCCACCTGCGTCTTACCATTACCTTGATTGTGAACGCACGGACGAAGTGGTGTAGAAAACCGACTGCTGTAGACCAGCCCGATGCCAACTGCCCACTTACCGGGTGAAAAGGTGCTGCCGACCAGTCTGACAATCTAGAGGAAACTAACCCGTTCAGGGTATCCGCCGCTCCAGTTGGGTCTAGCGAAGGGGAAATTTTGCGAGCGGCGCGACATGGTATCCATACCATGACAACGATAACATACTAGCATGGAAAAATTCCGTTGTCAAGCCCCAATTCAGAGATCATGCTATACTCCACCAATCCGCTTTCGCTACCTGGAGACATCATGCCTTACATCCTGGCCCACGACCTCGGCACTACCGGCAACAAGGCCACTCTCTTTGACGAGCGCGGCGGCCTGGTCGCGGCCCGGCTGGTCGCGTATCCGGTAGCATACCCGCAGGCCGGCTGGGCCGAGCAGGATCCGATCGGGTGGTGGCAGGCCGTCTGTACCGCTACCCGCGCCCTCATTGCGCAGACCGGCCTCCGGCCTGCCGACATCGCCGCCGTCACCTTTAGCGGGCAAATGATGGGCACGGTGCCCATCGACGCGCAGGGCGACCCGCTGCGAACGGCCATCATCTGGGCCGATCAGCGCGCCGTGGCTGAAGCCGATTTCATAACCGAACGGTGTGGCAGCGATCTCGTTTACCGGCGGACGGGCCATCGCATCAGCCCGGCTTATCTGGCGGCGAAGATCCTGTGGGTCAAACGTCACCAACCCGATTGTTACCGCGCGGCCCGACGGTTCCTGTGCGCCAAAGACTTCGTTGCTTTCAAGTTGACCGGCCGCGCCGTGACGGACTACTCCGACGCCTCCGGCAGCAACCTCTTCGATCTGGTTGCGCGCGAGTGGCGCACCGATCTGATCGAGGCCATCGGCTTGGACGCCGACAAGCTGCCGGAAGTCCACGCCTCCACCGACATCATCGGCTCGGTCACCCGCGCGGCCGGCGAAGCCACCGGCTTGCAAGCCGGGACGCCCGTGGTCATCGGCGGCGGCGATGGCGCGTGTGCGGGCGTAGGGGCCGGCGCAGTCCAATCGGGTGATGCTTATGCCTATATCGGCTCATCGGCATGGATCAGTTTTGTCAGCAATTCGCCGGTATTCGATCCCCAACAGCGCACGTTTACGTTTCACCATTTGCATCCGCAGTTGTACGCGCCGATGGGCACGATGCAGGCGGCGGGCGGCGCGCGCGACTGGCTGGTGCAGCAGCTCGGCGACGTGGGCGAGGCCGCGCTGGCAGCCGTGCCGCCGGGGGCCAATGGTCTGATCGCCCTGCCCTATTTGATTGGCGAACGCAGCCCGTGGTGGAATCCGCAGGCGCGGGGCGCGGTGGTGGGGCTGACGATGAATCATTCGCGGGCAGAGCTGGCGCGCGCCATGTTGGAAGGCGTGAGCTTCAATCTGCGCCTGATCCTGGCGGCGCTGGAATCGCAGGGCGCGGCCATCCCGTCCATCCGCCTCATCGGCGGCGGCGCGCAGAACGCGGTCTGGCGGCAAATTCTGGCCGATGTGCTGGCGCGGCCGGTCCACGTGCTGGAACTGATCACCGAGGCGACGTCGTGGGGGGCGGCGGTGGCGGGCGGCGTGGGTGTGGGCCTGTATCCCGATTGGGCCGTCGCCCGTGATCAGGCCCGCATCCAGCTCACGGTGGAGCCGGACGCGGCCCGGGCGGCGCGCTACGCAGAACTACTGAGCGTGTTCGCCGCTACCTATCGGGCGTTGGCGCCGATCTACGAACGGCTGCGCTAGCTTACCCGCCCGCCCGCGCAAATTCCTCGATGGCCTGATCAGACAGCGGATGATTGCCCAGCTCCAGCAGCAGTGCCAGCGGCACCGTCACCGCGTGCGCGCCGGCGATGACGGCCTGCACCACCTCGGCGGGCGACTTCAGGCTGGCGACGAGAATCTGCGTCGTCGTCTCCACCGCGTCGATGACGGCGCGCATCTCGGCCACCAGCGCCAGGCCGTCGCCCTGCAGGCGGGTGCTGCGGTTGACGTACGCGATCGAGTACAGCACGTTGGCCTGACAGGCCAGGTACGTTTGCGCCGCGCTGTAGCTGGCCGTCATGCCGACCTTCACGCCTTCTCTGGCCAACTTCGCCGCCAGCGCCAGATTCTCGGTGGTCATGCCAATCTTCAGCGCAATGTTGGGGCGCAGCGCCAGCACGCGGCGCGCTTCCGCCTCACGTTCGGCCACCGTCGGCGCGGTCAGCTGATAAAACACCGGGCCGGGACAGAGGTCGGCCAGTTCGGCGATGATGTCAAACGGCCGGCCTTGCACCTTGGCCATCAAGGTGGGGTTGGTGGTGATGCCGCCGACGAAGCCCAGCGCCATCGCCTGCCGGGCCTCCGCGGCCGAAGCCGAATCCAGATACAGGGTCACGATCGTCTCCCGGATGGATAATCTGTATTTCCACTTATCAACTCGCCGGCCCGGGCACAGCCCACACCACCAGCGTTTTGGGGCCGTGCACGCCCAGCGTCAACGTCAACTCGATGTCGGACGTGCGACTGGAGCCGGTCACCAGCACGAAGTAGCCGTCGTTGTTCGCTTCTTCAAAGACTTGATGAAGATCCGCCCGCAGGCACGCCGGCTGAATGAGCGCGAGATGGACCCGGGGCAATAACGACACCGTTCGCGGCCGCTCGATCGACGATCTCAGCCCCAGCGTCCCGGTTTCCGGCAGCGCGAAATCGGCACCCGTCACGCCCAGATCGCACTCAGCCACTTCGCGGTTGGGCGCATACGGCGAGACGATCGCCACGCCGAGCGAACTCAACATGGCCTCCACGCCCCACGCCTTTAATTCCGGCGTCTGCCACAGCGTCGCCCGCTTGATCGACTCGGCGGCCACCAGATCGCGCAGGGCGGCTTCCAGCTCAGCCTTGTCCTTGAGGCGTTTGGTCCTGCCGGCCAACTTTTCCACTTCTGAAAAGAAGGCGTTGAGTTCAGACTCAACGTCGCCCGCCGGGCGCGGCGTCAGGCGGGCCGTCGCCGGAATCGTCGCCACCGCGGAATCCGGCGTGCGCTTCAACGCTGCCCGCACGCGGCTCAACATTTCATCGCGCGCTGTCGTCGCCATCATTGCCGGCTCCCGCGTCTGCGCGTCAACAGCCACCCGATCGCCAAGGCCACTTCGATCGTGATGGCGATAATCGCCGCGTTGCGCAGCCATCTGGGCGTTTGCGGCCTGCCCGATCGTTTATTCCACCACGCGCGGAAATCGGCCCCAAACGCCGGGAAGGGGCGCACCATCGTCCAGCGATCGAGCGGCGGCGGCAGTTTGGGCAGCCACGCGCCGCGCTGAAACGGCTTTTGAATCAGCGGCAACAGCATCGTGCCCAACTGATACAACCACGGCGTGCCTATCGCCAGCGTGCCGGCGCTTGCTCCCGCTTGAAGCAGCGGCGAAGCGGCTGCAGCTTCAACTTGATCGCCTTCGACGACGCGGTGGCGCAGATGTAAGAGAATCTTAGGAATGGGAATCTTGACCGGGCAGACGTCGCCGCACGCGCCGCACAGTGACGACGCAAACGGCAGATCGGCAGCCACCGAGGTGCCCAGCAGCTGCGGGGCCAGGATCGATCCGATCGGGCCGGAGTACACCCAACCGTACGCGTGGCCGCCGACGTGGTTGTAGACCGGGCATACATTCAGGCACGCGCCGCAGCGAATGCACAACATCGTCTCACGGGCGATCTCGTCTTGCAAAATGCGCGTCCGGCCGTTGTCCAACAAAATCAGGTGAAACTCCTGCGGCCCGTTTTCTTCGGCTGTTCGGCGCGGGCCATGAATGAACGAGGTATAGGTGGAGATCTTTTGCCCCGTGGCGCTGCGCGCCAGCAGCTTCAACAACACCGACAAACTCTGCATATCCGGCACGACTTTATCGATGCCGGCGATGGCAACGTGCACCGGCGGCAGCGTCGTGCACATGCGCCCGTTGCCCTCGTTGGTCACCAGCACGATGGTGCCGGTTTCGGCCACCAGGAAGTTGGCGCCAGACAGGCCCATGTCTGCCGCCAGGAATTCTTCACGCAGGCGCGCCCGCGCGATGGCCGTCAGAGCGGTCGGTTCGGCCGGCACATCGACCCCCAGCTTCTGGCGAAACAGATCGGCAATGCCTTCCTTGGTCAGGTGTACGGCGGGCACGATGATGTGCGACGGCATCTCGCCCGCCAGCTGCACGATGTACTCGCCGAGATCGGTCTCCAGCGTCTGAATGCCGGCGGCCTCCAGCGCGCGATTAAGATCGATCTCTTCACTCGCCATGCTCTTGGCCTTGACCACGCGCCTGACGTTGTGTTCGCGCGCGATCGCCAGCACGATCGATCGGGCCTCGGCGGCATCGCGCGCCCAGTGGACGTGACCGCCCGCCCGCGTCACCTGCTCTTCGAGTTGGGTGAGGTAATGATCGAGATGATCGATCGCCTGCAGGCGAATGTCGTGCCCGGCCTGCCGCAGCGCTTCCCAATTCTCCGGCCCGTACAGCTCGACCAGTCCGGCGCGATTGCCCAGGAACTTCGTCGTGGCCTTCTGCACCGAGGACGGCATCTGCGGCGGCACGTGCTGCACGTTGGTGCGAAAGTCAATGTGGGTGGGGGTGTGGGTCATGATGAGCGACCTTTGAGACTCAAAGAGTAATGAGTAACGAGTAAAGCGTAATTTGTCCGTTATTCATTACGCATTACGCATTACGCATTATTCATTACACATTACTCATTATTCGTTACGCCGTAACCTTGTTGCGCCAAAACCTGGATAAGGTGCATCGCCTTCACCGGTGAGTTCACTTTCTTCAATCCACCCGCAATGTTCATCAGGCAGCCGGCGTCGCACGCGACGACGACTTCCGCGCCGCTCGCTTCGATGTGGCGCACTTTGGCTTCCAGCATGGCCTGCGAGACTTCGGGATAGATGACGCTGAAGACGCCGCCGAACCCGCAGCATGTTTCCTCTTCAGTCAGCGGCACAAGTTCCAGACCCTTCACGTTTTGCAACAATTGCCGGGGTTGAGTGCGGCCTCGCAAACCGCGCAGCAAGTGGCACGAGGCATGATAGGTGACTTTGTGCGGGAAGGCCGCCCCCACGTCGGTAAGCTGCAACTCGTCGACCAGAAACTGCGTGAATTCAAATGTGCGCGCGGCCACCGCCTGCGCCCGCTGATGCTCGATCGTGCCTTCGGCGAACAATTCAGGATAGTGATGTCGCACCATGTCCACGCATGAACCTGAGGGCGACACGATGTAACCATCGGTCCGATCGAATAGCTCGATCCACTGGCGGGCCAGATCGCGCGCCTGCGACTGAAAGCCGCTATTGAACATCGGCTGGCCGCAGCACGTCTGCGCGGCGGGGAACTCACACTGCACGCCCAGCCGTTCCAGCACGGTCACCATGTCTTTCAACATCGGCGAGAAGAACTGTTCAGCCAGGCAGGTGATAAACAATTGCGCTCGCAACGCCATGCCGTACCCCTGACAAGTGATAAATCATCAACAATGAGACAGTCGCGTTCGACGCTTGTCCGCGAATTATACCCGTGTTTGCCGGTGTTGAAAGAAATGGCCGGCGGAGATTCCGCCGGCCACGATGATACTGATCGATATGCCCGTACTCAGACGGCGGGCCGTCACGAGTGCTTCTTCCGCATGATGATCAAGCCACCGCCGGCGCAATCAATCGCACCACGCCCCGGACGGCGGCTTGATCGCCTTCAATTGCTCACAACTCGCTGGCGCATAAGGGTTACTGCACCAACGCCCTGCGACGACCCGCCCGCTAGCTACGGCACGGTCGGCTTGTCGTTATCGAGTTCAGGCTGCCCGGCCACCGGCTCGGTCCACAGCTTGCCTGCCAGGTAGTCGGCCAGATTATCGGGCGTCACCACCACCGACGGCGTCAGGATGATCTGCGGCACCTTCTCGCCGGCCAGCACCTTCTGCAGCGTGTAGAACACCGTCTCGCCCATCCGCGCCGGATCCACGCCCAGCGTCGCGCTGAACTTGCCTTCCTTCAGCAGGTCCAGCGTCGGCTGATTGCCGTCGATGCCCACCGCGAAGAAATCGACGTTGATCTTCTTGCCCAACTGCTCGCCGGCCAGCGCCGCCCCAATCGCCATCTCGTCGCTGTTGCCGTAGAACACGTCGATGTCCGGATCCTTCTGCCAGGCGATGGCCGCCACTTCCTGCCCCTTCGTCCGCAGCCATTCCGCCGTCTGCTCACCCACCACTTGCACGTTCGGGCAGTTCTTCGTCAGCCCCGCCTTGAAGCCGCCCGTCCGCCGATGCGAGAAGATGCTGTCGATGCCCAGCAGGATGAACACCTTGCCCTTCGTCTCGGCCGGCGTGCTGTTGTACTTCTTGGCCAGCAACTCGCAGGTGTACTTGGCCAACTTCTCGGCGCCGCCCCACTGATCGTAGCCGATATACGATGTCACGTTGCCTTCCGAGAACGGCGTGATGAAGTTGTGCGCCAGAATCGGCACGCCTTTCTCATTGGCGGCCTTCACGGCCGTCACGGCGGAATCGGTGCCGATCGGGTTGATGCTCAGCCCCTTCACGCCCTTCTCCAGCAACTGCTGCACCGTCGTCACAAAGGCCTGGAAGTCGCCTTCGCTGGCCGGCGCCTGCACTTCCAACTTCCAGCCGGCCTTGTCGGCCGCGGCCTTCGCCCCGTCCGACATCGCTACGTGGAACGGGCTGGTCAGCGCCGGCGGTACAAACCCCACGTATTGCGGTTCGCCGCTGCTGCTGCTGGACGTTTCGGTATCGGGCACGGTCGGCTTGTCGTTATCGAGTTCAGGCTGCCCGGCCACCGGCTCGGTCCACAGCTTGCCTGCCAGGTAGTCGGCCAGATTATCGGGCGTCACCACCACCGACGGCGTCAGGATGATCTGCGGCACCTTCTCGCCGGCCAGCACCTTCTGCAGCGTGTAGAACACCGTCTCGCCCATCCGCGCCGGATCCACGCCCAGCGTCGCGCTGAACTTGCCTTCCTTCAGCAGGTCCAGCGTCGGCTGATTGCCGTCGATGCCCACCGCGAAGAAATCGACGTTGATCTTCTTGCCCAACTGCTCGCCGGCCAGCGCCGCCCCAATCGCCATCTCGTCGCTGTTGCCGTAGAACACGTCGATGTCCGGATCCTTCTGCCAGGCGATGGCCGCCACTTCCTGCCCCTTCGTCCGCAGCCATTCCGCCGTCTGCTCACCCACCACTTGCACGTTCGGGCAGTTCTTCGTCAGCCCCGCCTTGAAGCCGCCCGTCCGCCGATGCGAGAAGATGCTGTCGATGCCCAGCAGGATGAACACCTTGCCCTTCGTCTCGGCCGGCGTGCTGTTGTACTTCTTGGCCAGCAACTCGCAGGTGTACTTGGCCAACTTCTCGGCGCCGCCCCACTGATCGTAGCCGATATACGATGTCACGTTGCCTTCCGAGAACGGCGTGATGAAGTTGTGCGCCAGAATCGGCACGCCTTTCTCATTGGCGGCCTTCACGGCCGTCACGGCGGAATCGGTGCCGATCGGGTTGATGCTCAGCCCCTTCACGCCCTTCTCCAGCAACTGCTGCACCGTCGTCACAAAGGCCTGGAAGTCGCCTTCGCTGGCCGGCGCCTGCACTTCCAACTTCCAGCCGGCCTTGTCGGCCGCGGCCTTCGCCCCGTCTGACATCGCCACGTGGAACGGGCTGGTCAGCGCCGGCGGCACAAAGCCCACATACTTGTCATTGCCACCGGCCGGCTGCGCCGGTGCTGTAGTGGCCTGCGGGGCAGCCGGTTGAGCGGGCGCCTGGGTCGGCGCGGCCGCCGGCGTCGCGCAGCCGGCCACCATGGCGACAATCACGAACAGCGATGCAATTGCGAACAACCTCTTCCGAAACATGCTTTTCCTCCTTAAGGATGTGTGTGCCGACCGGAGACAACGCGCCTCCGGGATCGCTCAAGCTGTCTTGGCCCGGCGGCGCAGCCACGGAATTTCGCCGCTGCGCACCACGTCGAGCATGACGGCCAGGATGATGATCGCGCCGATAACGATCTCCTTGGCGTTTGACGGCACGTCAAGGTACACCAGGCCGGCCTCCACGATGCGGATGATGAACACGCCGATCAGCGTACCCCAGATGCCGCCTTTGCCCCCCGCCAGCGACGTGCCGCCGATGACGACGGCCGCGACGGAAATCAGCGTCATGTTCGTGCCGTTTTGATACGCCCCCGACTGCAGCCGCCCCATCACCAGCACGCCGGCAATCGCCGCCAGGAAACCGCTGATGCCGTAGATCAGCATCTTCGTCCGATCGACGTTGATGCCGGACAGGCGCGCGGCGGTTTCATTGCCGCCCAGCGCGTAGGTGTACCGTCCCAGCTTGGTCTGCCGCAGCACCCACCACAGGATGAAGTAAACGATCAGAACCAGGATCAGCGGCATGGGCACTTTCAGGCCGACGATATCGATCGAGTCGGTGAGAAAGCTCAGGAAGCCGTCCTTGTTGAT
Organism: uncultured Anaerolineae bacterium; assembly: GCA_964550855.1. Lineage (GTDB taxonomy): Bacteria > Chloroflexota > Anaerolineae > Fen-1058 > Fen-1058 > JAGOBP01. Next base: position 50,987 of record CAZKBQ010000011.1, on the reverse strand, counting down.
ATTAATGCCGGCCCCTCGCGTCCACACCAGCGAGACACCCAACAACATGCTGCGAAAGCCGAGCGTCACGATGAAGGGGTTCATCCTGAACTTGGTGATCAGCACGCCCTGAAACAGGCCGATGACCGCGCCGCCCAGCAGCGCCGCGCCGATTGCCACGGCAGCCGGCACACCGAAGGCAATCTGCCCGCCGGCTTTGCTGGTGCCGGCGATCAGAATCGCGGCCAGCACGCCGCTGAACGAGACCATCGCCTCCACCGAAAGATCGATGCCGCCCGTCAGGATGACAAAGGTCTGCCCGGCTGCCACCACGCCAATCGCCGCCGCTTCCAGCCCCAACAGCATCCAGCTGCTGGGGTTACGAAACGCCGGCGAGGCCGCGAACAGCAGCACGGCCAGACCGATCAACACAATCAACGGCCCGGTTCGGGCCAGGAACTTGCCCAGCAGCCCGGCTGCGCCGTTGGGAACGGCAGGTGATTTCGCTGTCGATTCGCTCATATCGCTCAACCTTGAAAGAGACTGAGCTCGGACGGCTTGTCCGTGCCCGTGGCAAATTCCATGATCTTTTCTTCCGTCGCTTCGGCGCGCGACAACTCGCCGCGGATGCGCCCGCCGCGCATGACCAGCACCCGATCGCTCATCCCCAGAATTTCCGGCAGTTCCGAGCTGATCATGATGATGGCCACGCCCTGGGCGGCCAGGTCGTTCATCATCCGGTAAATCTCCACTTTCGCGCCGACGTCGATGCCGCGCGTCGGCTCGTCAAAGATCAACACGCGCGGCTGGGTGGACATCCATTTGCCCAGCACCACCTTCTGCTGCGTGCCGCCGGACAGATTGATCGCCAGCTGATCCGGACTGGACGTTTTGATGTTCATGCTCTCGATATAGAACCGCGTGACTTCGGCCTCTTTGCGCCGATTGACGCGCGGCCCTTTGGTAAGCCGCTTCAACACGGCCATCACGATGTTGTCCTGCACCGACATTTGCAGGAACAGGCCCTGCTGCTTGCGATCTTCCGTCAACAGGCCGATGCCGTGCTGGATGGCATCATTAGGATTGGCGATCTTCACCGGCCGGCCTTTGACGTAGAACGTGCCGCTGTCGATGGGATCTGCTCCGAACACCGCGCGCGCCAACTCCGTTCGACCGGCGCCCACCAGCCCCGCGATCCCCAGCACCTCGCCGGCGTAAGCCGTCAGGGAGATATCGCTCAACACTCCGGCGCGATTGAGATGCTCCACACGCAGGACTTCCTCACCACGCGGCACGATCGCTTTGGGGTATTTCTCCGATAGATCGCGCCCCACCATCAGGCGCACCAAGCTGTCGATGTTCAATTCGCCGGTGGGCTTCGTCGCCACATTCCGGCCGTCACGCAGCACCGTAATCCGATCCGCGATGGCAAATGGTTCCTCCAGGTGATGGCTGATATAGACGATCGCCACGCCGGCGTCTTTCAGTTCCTTCACAATGGCAAACAGATCATTGATCTCGCGGATGCTCAACGACGAGGTCGGCTCGTCCATGATGATCAGATCGGCCTGCTGGTGCAGCGCCTTGGCCACCTCCACCATCTGCTGCTGCCCCACGCCCAGCTGTCGAATGGGCTGGCGCGGATCAATGTCGAGGTGCAGCTTGCCCAGCAGTTCCCTGGCCCGATCGTGCATGTCCGACCATCTGAGCACGATGCCGCGTTCCAACTCGCTGCCCAGAAAGATGTTCTCCGTGACCGACATCTCCGGCACCTGATTGAGTTCCTGATAGATGGTCACGATGCCGGCCAGCTGGGCCTGGCGCGGATTGGTAAAGTTCACCGGCTTGCCCTTCAGCCAGATTTCGCCGGCGTCGCGCTCGTACACGCCCGCCAGAATCTTCATCAGCGTCGATTTACCCGCGCCGTTCTCGCCCACCAGCGCGTGCACCTCACCGGCGCGCACGTCAAAGTTGACGTTCGTCAACGCCTGCACGCCGGGGAACGTCTTGGTGATGCCGCGCATTTCCAGCAACGGCGGCGCAGTGTTGCTTTCGATCGGATTGGTTTCTGGCATAGAGTAAATCGCTTCCTCCCTTCTCTCCAGCCGGGAGAGGGGACGGGGATCAGGGTTATCTCTGTCCATAGACGTGGGTGTATCGATCGTGCAGCTTCGCCACGTCTTCCGCCGGAATCACCTCGGGCACGCCCAGCTGCAGCGCATACCACACGGTGCGCGCCACGTCCTCCACCATCACCGCGGCCTTGACGGCGGCCTCCGCAGTCTGGCCGATGGTGAACACGCCGTGATTCTTCAGCAGCACGGCGGGCGAAGATCCGATCGAGTCCACCACCACCCGACCGATCTCCTCACCGCCGATCAGCGCGAAGCCGCCCACCGGGATCGGCCCGCCGAATTCATCCGCGATGGCGGTCAGATAAACCGGGATCGGCTTGCCCACCGCCGCAAACGCCGTCGCGTACGGCGAGTGCGTGTGCACGATGCCGCCCACGTCCGGTCGATGCCGATAGATGTACAGGTGGCTGGCCGTGTCCGACGACGGCGACAAATCGCCTTCGACGATCTGGCCGTTGAGATCGACCACCACCAGCTGTTCGGGCTTCAAATCGGGATACTTCACACCCGATGGCTTAATCACGACGAGACCGGTCTCCGGATCACGTCCGCTGACGTTGCCGCCCGTCCATTTCACCAGATCGTTCCTGGGCAGCTCCAGGTGCAGTCTCCAAACCTGTTCACGCAGTGCTTCAAGCAATTCACACCTCGCTATTACGTTTCACGTTTTACGCTTCACGCTTCACGCTTTACGTGTCACACAGCATACAAAACGTAAAGCGTGAAACGTAATTACCTCAACCCCTCCACCGCAGCGCGTTCGATGACCAAGCCCTTCTGGTAGCGTTCCATGAAGGCCGCAAAACCTTCAACGTCCCTGGGATCGGGCGCTAGCGTCACGCTCTTTTCTCCGGCAAAAACCTTGTGGGACAGATAGGCCTCCAACGGCTCGTTGGCCGCCTTGCGAAGCATATAAGCCGCCAGTAGGGCAATGCCCCAGGCGCCGCCCTCGCCGGCAGTCTCCATCACGGACACGGGGGCATTCATCGCCGCAGCCATGATCCTCTGGCCCACTTCTTTTGTCTTGAAGAAGCCGCCGTGCCCCAGGATCTGGTCGATCTTCACTTGCTCCTTCTCAAAGATGCCCAATCCGATCTTCAGTGCGCCCAGCGCCGAGAACAGATGCACCCGCATGAAGTTCGCCAAGGTGAAGCGGCTTTCGGGGGTGCGCACAAACAGCGGACGTCCCTTTTCAAGATGGGTGAGATGCTCGCCCGAAAAGTAGTTGTAGGCCAGCAGCCCGCCCGCGTCCGCATCGCCGGCAAGGCCCTTCTGATACAGCATCTCAAACAGTTGGGATTCACTCAGCTCAACGCCCAGCGCCTGAGTGAATTCATGGAACAGATTAACCCAGGCATTGAGATCGGTCGTGCAGTTGTTGCTGTGCACCATCGCCACCGGCCTGCCGCTGGGCGTCGTCACCATGTCGATCTCGGGATACAGCTTCGAGAGGGGCTTTTCCAAAACAATCATCGCAAAGACGGATGTCCCGGCAGACACATTGCCGGTGCGTTCGGCCACACTGTTGGTGGCCACCATGCCGGTGCCGGCGTCACCCTCCGGCGGACAGAGCGGAATCCCTGCCTTGAGTTGACCGCTCGGATCAAGCAGCCGCGCGCCTTCCTCGCTCAGCGCACCCGCCGCCTCGCCCGCAACCAGGACCCTGGGCAGGATGTCTTGAAGCTTCCACGGCATCCCCTCTGCGGCGAGCTGCTCGTTGAACAGCCCCAGCATGCGCGCATCGTAGTCGTTGGTGGTGCTGTCGATCGGGAACATGCCCGAGGCTTCGCCGACGCCCATCACCTTTTGCCCCGTCAGTTTCCAGTGGACATAGCCGGCCAGCGTGGTCAGATGGTGAATGTCCTTGACGTGCGGCTCCTTGTTCAAGATGGCCTGATAGAGATGGGCGATGCTCCAGCGCTGCGGGATGGCGAACTGGAACAAAGCGGTGAGTTTCTCGGCGGCCTGACCGGTGATGGTGTTGCGCCAGGTGCGGAACGGAGCGAGCAGATTGCCGGCCTTATCGAACGGCAGATAACCGTGCATCATGCCGCTGAAGCCGATGGCGCCGACGGTCTTAAGCGGCGTGTTGTACTTCGCCCGCACGTCATCGCTCAGATTCCGATAGGCCGCCTGCAGGCCCGTCCAAACATCTTCGAGATGGTAAGTCCAGACGCCGTTTTCGTAGCGATTCTCCCAATCGTAGCTGCCTGAAGCCAAAGGTTTGTGCGCTTCGTCGATCAGCACCGCCTTGATGCGCGTTGAGCCGAACTCGATGCCAAGCACCGTCTGTCCGCTCTCGATGACAAGCCGGGAAGCGTCGTGATTCATGTTCGTCTCCTGTGAGGGATGGGTGGCTGAGTCAAACGTCATTGCGAGAGAGCGCCGGGTGCTGCGCACCTTCGCAGTGACAGGCTAAATGATTTCCAATATCGCCGGTCGCCGGATCGTCTGCCCGTTGATCTCGATCGGCAGCGTAGGCCAATCGGGGATTTCAGTCAGAATCTCATTGCCGTTCGCCCCGATCAAAATCGTGTCCTCAGACTTCGCGCCCGTGATCGACGGATTCCACGCATAGACTTGCCCGATTGTCACGGCCTCGGTCGAAGTCGGCGTGGCGATCCATTCGCGCGGTTCATACGCGGCCGGGCCGCCCTGATGATGCAGCTGCCATTCGGTCGGGAAGCCAACCGCCGCATAGGCATCCGTCGCCTGCCGGAACACTTCGCCGATGGTCGTGCCCGGCCGCGTGGCCGTGATGAACGTGGCGTCGATCTGCGCGATGGCCTCCATCTTGCGGCGCACCTCGGCCGGCAGCGGGCCAAAGTGCACCAGCCGCGTCAGCGAACACACCAGACCAAACTTGCGTCCGCACAGCACCAGCATGGCATACTTGTCCATCTTCTTATCGGTGGGCAGCGGATGACGATAGTTGAAGATGCGCGCATCGGTGGCGATGAGGCACACCGTCGGCAGCACGCCGCGGGCCTGCGTCTCCCGATTGAGCACGGCGGCAATCTCGTACTCCGTCATTCCCGGTTGCACCGCGCGAATGGCGGCGTCCATTGCGCCGGCGCACAGTCGGCTGATTTCACGGAAGCGTTCGCCTTCTTCGGGCGTGAGATCGGCGCGCAGATGTGACACGTCGCGAGAGAGATCGATCGCGCCGGGGAAGGCGCTATCGGCGGCCAGTTTGAGACCGCGCGTCAACTTCGCGATCGTGCCGTTCATCTCATACCACGGCGCGATTTGAAACTCCCAGCCCTGGGCGGCCAGGTGTTCTTCCTGTTCAAAGCGCGGCGCCTCGATGTTGTTCGTAATCAGATAACGCCCCGCCGGCGTGATCAACAACGAGCCAACGCCATAATCCGTCGCAGTGTTGATGTACGACGCGCCGCCACACGTCGCCCACGCGAAGCTGCTGCTCCGCTGCAACAACATGGCATTGACCCCATACCTCGCCAGCAACTCTTTGATGCGATCGAGTTTCAGATCAAATTCAGTCACAGCACTCCTCATCACGTTTTACGTTTTACGCTTCACGTTTTACGTTTTACGCTTCTCGTTTCACGCTTCGACTCACAGACCCTCGCCGTCTCATCGGCAAAATCCGTACCCGGCGCTTTAGCCCCTGTGATAGTAAACGTCCCAGCCCAGGTACTTGCTCAACGCCTCATACACCGCATCGGCCGTCTGCGAGAGGTTGACAGCCACGTGATGCTCAAAGCCGTTCTCGCAGATGTAGGCCAGCAGCTTCTGCAGGTTCGGCACCTTCACCACGCCGTAACCGCCGAAGGTCTTCAGCGGATCGTTGGTCAATTCACCCTGCCCCACGTAAGCGTTGATCTTGCCCTTGAACTCGTCGGTCGAGACGCGCAGGTATGTGAAGGGCGCGGCCTTCACGCGGCCCACCACCGTGCCGTAAGTGTTGTCACGGCCAACGGTGCCGGCAATGATGGCCTGATAATCCATCACCGGGATGTCATCCGGCGCAATCGGGTCATCCACAAAGATGTCCTTGGGCAGATTCGAGCAGTGGAAGATCACGCCTTTGTCGGGGTCTTCGCCGTAGTTGTTGTTCCAGTCCACGATGGCGCTGGGCTGACCCGACGCCAGCACCATGGCGTACATGCCCACCACGCCCGCGATGTCCGTCTCGCAGGCTGAGGGCATCAGTTTGTTGCTCATCATGCTCATCAGCGTGCAGGGCACCACGCCGTAAAACTCTTCCATCGAGGTCCAGCACTGCACCGCGCTGGCCACCAGTTCCTTCTCGGCCATCCAGTCTTCGATGACGACGGCGAGTTTGCCGATGCGGGCCAGCGACTCGCTCGGCGTGTTCCGCACCGGCACGTAGGCGGTCACTTCGTCGAGCTTGGCCTTGAGTTTGGCGTCGTCGGCTTTGATGCGCGCCGCGCGGCCAAACACTTCCGACAGGTCCAGCGTCTCGATCGAAATCCCCGACAATTCCAGCAATTTTTCGCTGTAGCGCACCGTGTTGAATGCCGCCGGCCGCGCGCCAATGGCGCCCATGCGCGCATTCTTCAGCCCCCGCGCCACGCGGCAGGTGCCGACGAAGCGGCGCAGATCGGCGCGAAAACTCTCGCTGTCCGGATCGACCGTGTGCCGCGTGGTCAGCGTGAACTTGATGCCGTACTGCTTCAGGTTGTTGCAGGCCGACATCTTGCCGCAGAATGAATCGCGCCGATCGGCGATGGTCATCCGGGTCGCGTCATCCGGGAAGGCCTGCACCAGCACCGGCACATTCAACCCCGCCCAGCGCAGTGCATTGGCGATGGCGCGCTCGTCGCCAAAGTTGGGCAGCGTCACCAGCACGCCGTCAATTTCGCCGGCGTGCGCCTTGAACAGATCGGCGCACTTGTGCGCGTCCGACAGGCTTTCGATGCTGCCGAACGGCGTATCCTCCGGCGTCAGGCACACGGCGTTGATGTCTTCCTCCGCCAACACTCTCAAGATCGTCTTGCGGCCGGAATCCGCCAGATGATCTGGAAAGAAACCGCGATTACCGACGATGACTCCCAGCGTGGGCTTGCTCATGATCAAATCCTTTCGTATGAAGTGAAAGTTGAAGGGTGACAGGGAAAAGCCGACGGGCTCACTTACCAGTAGTGATGCACGTGCGGCTTGAGGCGACGTTCGTAAATCGCGCGGACTTTCGCCAGCGTCTCCGCCTCGAGCGGCGGCAGATCGGCCGCGCGACAATTGTCTTCCACTTGCGACGGGCGTTTGGCGCCGGGAATCGTGCACGTCACCGCGTCGGCCATCAAAATCCAGCGCAGCGCAAATTCGGCCATGGTCCAGCCCGGCGGTACCAGCGGTCGCAACTCTTCCACCACGTCAAGGCCCAGCTCGTAATCGACGCCGGAGAAGGTCTCGCCGCGATCAAACGATTCGCCATGTCGATTGAACTGGCGGTGATCATCGGCGGCAAACGTACTCGATCGGGTCAGTTTGCCCGTCAGCATCCCCGACGACAGCGGCAGCCGCGCCAAGATACCGACTTTCAACTGCTGCGCGCGCGGGAAGAACACCTCGGCGGGGCGCTGGCGAAAGATGTTGTAGATGATCTGCACCGACTGCACACTCGGATATTCAATCGCCTTCAGCGCCTCTTCCACTTTTTCGACGCTGACGCCGTAATAGCGGATTTTGCCCTGCGCAACGAGGTCATCCAACACGCCGAACGTTTCCGGCATGTAATACACTTCGGTGGGCGGACAGTGCAGCTGCACCAGATCGAGGCAGTCGGTTTCGAGGTTTTTCAAACTGCGTTCGATGAAGGCGGTGAGGTTCGCTCGATTGTAGCCGCTCGCCACGTGCGGGTTCAACCGCCGACCGGCCTTGGTGGCGATGACGATGTCTTCTTGGCGTTCGCGCTTCAACTGCGCCAGCAAGCGCTCGCTGTGGCCGTCGCCATAGACATCAGCCGTGTCGAAGAAGTTCACGCCCAGATCGACGGCGCGGCGCAGCGCATTTAATGACTCGTCATCGTCCACCGCGCCCCAGGCGTTGCCAATGGCCCACGCGCCAAAACTCACCGTCGAGACCTTCCAGCCGGTGCGGCCCAGTTCTCGATATTGCATACCGCTTCTTCCTCCTTCCGCAAATTCAGGGCAATGTTCACAACTACTGATGCGTGTTCCCGCGCGGAGCGGCTGCCCGATGATTCAACGCCGTTCCCGCGCGCTCGCGCTGCCTGAGGCAGTTTGCCTACGAAGAGAAACGGCGGCGCACCACCGCCTGCACCGAGATCGAGATGACGATGATGAGGCCGTAGATCAACTGCGTCAGGTAGGCCGTCCAACCGGCCGCGACGATGCCCGGATTGATAAAGGCGATGATGTAGGACGCCACAAACGTGCCAAAAATCGTGCCGGTGCCGCCAAAGACGGACGTGCCGCCCAGAAAGACGGAAGCCAACGTGCTCAGCAGATAACCGTCGCCCAGCGTCGGCCAGAAGAACAGCAATTGCGTACTGACGACGAAGCCGGCAAAGGCCGCCACCAACCCCACCAGCGTGAAGGCCAGAATCTTGGTGCGGTTGACATTGACGCCCATCAATCGGGCGCTATCGACATTGTCCCCCGTCAGATAGACGTGCGCTCCGAACCGGTGACGATTCAGAAAGAACCACGTGACAATGGCGATGGCGATCATCCAGACGAATTGCATCGGGATCACCCCAAAGAGTCGGCCGACCAGCAGCGGATAAAGAAATGAATTTTGAACAGCCACCATCCCCAGGCCCTGCCCGTTCGTCACCGTCAGCACCACGCCCCGCCAGAAGAACTGCGTCCCGATGGTCGCCACCAGCGACGGCACGCCGAAGCGGACGACGATAAAGCCGTTCAGCCAGCCCGCCAGCAGACCCGCCAGCAGACAGGCGATGAAGCCCAGCTCCACACTGCCCGTCGCCACAAAGACGACATCAAAAGCCGTCATCCCCCAGGCCATGATTGACGGGAAGGACAGATCGATCTCCTTGGCAATCACCACCAGCGTCAGAGGAATGGCCACGATCCCGAAGAACGGCGTGGTCGTCATGAACGAGTTGTAAATATCGTAGGCCAGAAACGTGCCGGGCGCGCGCCAGGTAAAGAACGCCCAGATCAACAGGGCCACGAGCACGATCGCAATCTGGATTGAGTTCCGGCGCAGCAAGTTGGAGAGGCTACTGCGCTGGGCCGTGCGCGAGACAGGCCGTGCTTCGACAGTGGTATTCATGAGGCTTTTCTCCATGCCCGGCTAGGCCGCTTGATGATTGCCATCCAGACTGCCGGTCTGCGCCACCCGATTGAGATGGTCAATCAACTCGTCAAAGGAGACTTCATTCTTCAGATACTGGCCGGCAATCGTGCCCCGATCGAGCACCACAATCCGATCGACCACGGGATATACGTGGAAGATGTTGTGATCGATGAAGATGGCCGATTTGCCCGACGCCTTGATACTGGCCACAAAATCCAGGCACTTCCGGGTCTCCGACAGCGAGAGGCCCATCGTCGGTTCGTCCAGGATGATGAGTTCGGCCTTGAAATAGAGCGCGCGTGTAATCGCCACGCCCTGCCGCTCGCCACCGGAAAACGTCCCCACGACCGAATCGGGCGTCACGGCCGCCGAGGTAAACCCCATGGCGGTGCTCATGAGCAGCTGGGTCTCGCTGCGCATCTTCTTGATCTGCAGCCGCCCCCACCGATTCGTCAATTCGCGCCCCATGAAGATGTTGCGCCACAGCGCCTGTTGATCGGCCAGGGCGCGTTCCTGATAGACCACCTCAATGCCAAGCTCGCGCGCCCGGGGAACCGAGAGATGTTCAACCTTCTGACCGCGCCAGTAAATCTCGCCGCCCGGATCAGGCTGATGGTAACCCGTGATAATCTTGACCAGCGTGGATTTGCCGGCCCCGTTGTCACCCAGCAGACCGACGATCTCGTTGTCCCCGATCGTCAGGTTGACGTCGTGGACGGCGGCCACTTCACCAAAAGTCTTGGCGATATTTTTCAGCTGCAGTAAGTCGTTCACTCATCCGCCTCCTGGCTCAGGCTCACTCTGCGAGGCCGGGCCGTCGGCGCAGCCTCGCAGAGTCAGGGTGAGAATCGTCCTTGCGAAGGGCGCCACAACCAGCAGTGGCGCGCCTTCACCTGCCCGCCGATCAGCGGATGTTCTTCGCGGCCAGCGGCGCGATGAAATCGACGTTGCTCTTATCCACAAAGCCCGCGCCGGTGTTGATGTTCAAACCGGAGAAGCCGTACACTTTGGACAGACAGAGCTGCAGGATGGGCAGGTAGCCTTGCAGCCACTCTTGCTGGTCGATGACCAGGCTGATCCATCCGCCCTGGATCCCCGCCACGGTGGGGGCCGAGAGATCGAAGCCCGCCATCTTGATGTCACCCGGATTCTTGCCGGCAGCCTTGAGGTAAGTCTCGGTCGTGCCCGTCACCGCGCCGTGATCGGTAACGATGAGCTTGACATCAGGGTGGGCAGACACGTAGCCGGTAAAGGTCGCCACACCGGCCGTAGGATCGGAGTTCGTCGCCTGATCAATCTCCAGGTAATCCACTTCCATGCCGGCTTCCTTCAACGCATCGATCACGCCCTTGGTGCGCTCACCGCGTGTGGGCTGCGACAGCAGACCCCACACCATGGCGCGATCGCCCGCTTTGAGGCCAAAGCGCTTGACGGCTTCCGCCCCCAGCGCATGTCCGGCATCGTAGTTCGTCGCACCGACATAACCAAAGCCCTTCGCCTGATACTTCGCCTGGGCCTTGGGCAGTTCGGTGTTCTGGCTGGTGACCAGGATGCCCTTTGACTCGGCATCGTCGATCAGGGAATCAAACGCCTCATCGCCGGGATGTCCCATGACGGCGATACCATCCGGCTTGGTGGCGACCGCCTCATTGAACTGCTGAATCATCTTTTGCGGATCCCAACCCGACCACACGTAGTTCACTTGAGCGCCGGTGTCATGTGCCGCTTGCACGGCGCCGTTGTAAACGTTCACGGCAAAGGGACCGCCTTCGGGGCCGCCCGGGAAGAACACAATCTTGACGTTGGAGCACCAATTGCTGCTCGCGCCTGCCGGGGCCTGTGCCGCCGGCGCTTGAGCTGCCGGCGCGGGCGTGGCAGCCGGGGTAGTACAGGCTGCCAGGATTGTGGCTAAGACGAGGACAACACTAACGACTCGCAGAGTTCGCATTGCAGCCTCCTTAACAGGGTTGAGAAATTGGGACCAGGTGTTTGACGACGAATGGCGATCTGTTCACTGTTGCAGGCAACGGGCGATGAACGAATCCTGGGCGCGACATCTCCTTTCCTTGTAGGTGGTTCATTGGCTCAGTGTGGCGCCGAACTTTCACGGACGATCAGTTCGGGCGTCAGGCTCACATTCTCCAGCGAAGCCGTTTCGCCTTTCCGATTGGCCTCAATCCATTGATGCAGGTGCTGCACGGCCAGGCAGCCTACATCGATCAACTGCTGATAGACCGTGGTCAGCGGCGGCCAGAAAAAAGCCGATTCGGGGATGTTGTCAAACCCCGCAATTGCCAGATCATCGGGCACGCGCCGCCCGGTTCGATGGGCGACGCCCAGCGCCCCTAACGCGATCTGATCGCTGCACGCAAACACTGCATCCACATCGGGAGCGCGCTCCAGCAGCGTTTGCATCGCGCGCGCGCCGCTCTCCGCCGACCAGTCCGCTTCGACTACCGGCACGGCCGTCGGATCCAGGCCGGCCTGCAACAGGGCCTCCTGCCAGCCCCGCTGTCGCTCGCGTGCCTCCCACCAGCTCAGCGGCCCGGTGATCAAGCCGATGCGGCGGCGACCAACATCGATCAGGTGGCGGGTGGCCTGAATCGCACCGTGCCGGTTGTCGATCGAGACTGACAGCAGGCCGGGGCGGGCCTCCATGCTCAGGAAGGCCATCGGCGGCAGATTGTCCAATCGGGCCGTGTTCAGCCACGAACGGTTATCGCCCACTTCCGGCGCAGCCCAGATGATGCCATCCACCCGCCGCGCAATCAGCGTGCCCATAATCCGGTCGATGTTGGCGTCGTCAGGATGCGCGATCAGGTTGAGGAATAACGAGTAGCCCAGCTCATCCGATTTCTTTTCAATGCCCAGCACGGTGCGCGACGGGCCGAAGTAGTCGATGCCCCAGGCCACCACCGCCAGCGTGTTGGTCCGTTGATTGACCAAGCTGCGCGCCAGGATATTGGGCCGATAGTCCAGCTGATCGATCGCGGCCTGGACTCGCTGCCGGGTGGCTTCGCTCAGCTCACCCTGGTTGTTGACCACCCGCGAGACGGTCTTGGTGGAGACTCCGGCCAGCCTGGCGACATCGCGCAATGTTACGTTCATGGCATTTTCACCCGCTGATCAGTTCACCGCCACTGGGGAAAAACGTGAGCGTGGCGGAAGGCCAATAAGAAAAATAAGAGGATAAAAACTTCAACGTTGTCGTTATCGCTGACGACAACGCTGTCATCAGTTTAGTATAAAAATTGCACCGGTGTCAAGGTGCAATTTTTAGATATTCTGAACAATCAGCGCCGGGTGATGCAGCGCCACTCAGTCGGCGCTGCTCGACGAACAACCTGTGACGATCTGCGCGCCGGCGGACTGGCGCAGGCCGGCGACCCGCCCGTGCGGTGTCGCTCACCGCTTTACGGCATGACCACGCCGATGGTCAACATCAGATTGGCGTAGATGCGCTGCTCGCCGGTGGCGATGACCAGCACCACGTCGCCTTCACGCGCCAGATCGTAGAAGTCAAACCGCCCCACCTTCTGCAATTCCAGCCCCGGCAGCAGGGCGCGAAACTCCTCAAAAATCGCTGGCTCCGGCCCAGTTTCCGGCATCATGACGGTGGCCGCCTCGATGGGGATGGCCGTGGTCAGCACCTTCAACACATCCGTCACGGTGACCAGGCCGGGCGCGAGGTTCAGGTACACCCGATCGGCGTCCGGGTTGCCGCCGCTGCTGAACGGATAGTTGCCGTCGGCGATCAGCACGCGCGAGCCATGACCGGCTTCGCCCAACACCGCCAGAATCTCAGGGTGCAGCAGTTGAGTCTTCAGCATAATTTCACCTCGATCTGTAGGGCGGCTTGCTTAGCCGCCGGATTTCATCTGTCGCCAAATGCGGCGAGTATGAACATTCGCCCTGCTCTCCCGACCAGACACTCTCACCGATCGAGCCACTGCACGAACTCGATGATGTTGTTGTCCGGGTCGGCAACGTACAGCCATGTCGCCTGCCCGTCGAGGATCAACGGCCCCTTGATGAGCCTTAACTGCCGCTCTTCGATCATGCGGACAGTGGCGGCCATATCGTCGGTGCGCAGCGCCACGTGCGGACAGTACGGCGGCAGAATATCCGGCCGTCGATGTGGCTGCGCCAGACTCTTCAGCAGTTCCAGCCGGCCGCCGTCCATCTCAAAGAACGCAAACTCCTCCTGTTCCTTCGGATCGATCTCACGCGACAACAATTTCAGGCCGAGTTTATCGCGGTAAAAGGCAATCGCCGCATCCATGTCAGACACCGGCACAGCGACGTGATCAAGGCGAGTCATAGCCAATCCTTCAACGTGGCGCCCGCCGCGGACAGGCCCGACCCGCTGTTGCGAGACAAACGTCCGGCGGGCGCGGAAAATCCATCGGCGGCAGGCAACCGCCAATTACACCTTGCCGCAGATCGACACGTTGACGCCCAGTTCGTGCAGCGCGGCGGCCTTGGCATACAACGCTTTGCGCGCATTGGCCTTATCGGGCGCGTAAACCACCTGAATGTGATTGGCCTTGTGCCGCGCCATGAACTGATCACGCGTGATGCCCTTCATGATCAAATGCATCATCGGCCACTCTTTCGTCGTCAACTGCCAGCGCTCTTCGGTCTCCTCAGGCGGCAGTTCCACCGCTTCACCCAGGCCCAGATCACAGTTGAGGCGGCCGTTCGCCACGAAGACGCGGCTCCACACCACCCAACCCGGCTTGCTCACACCTTTGATCGAGCCGCCGCCTTTGGGGAAGTACATCGCGGGCTGGCGCTCACTGGTCGCGCCCGCAAAGCCGCCGCTCAGGTGCGCGGGCGGCACGCTGCCCGAAATCTCCAGCACCCACACAAAATCGTCGATGCCTTCACCTTTGTACCAGCGCCCCCAGCGCACGTCGTGCAGCGTCGTCTCCGGCGCAAAGCCCAGCTTGGTCCACAGGCCGTTGGTCACCAGCGCGTCCAGACCCGCGCACTCGTCCACCTCGTTGAAGTGCGGCAGCGCCCGGCCTGCATACAGTTCCTCGCCCGTCACTTCATGATAGACCGGCGGCCGCTCGACGTTATTGAGCAGACCCTCCACCAGATCAGAAGCGGGCGTCAAGTCTTTGAGCCCCTGCTGATACTGAATGCCGATCGTCGCGCAGCCAAACTCGTCGGCGATGCGGACGGCCGCGACGTACATCTTGCACTGGCCCAGCACCTGCGCTTCGGTGAGCTCGGTGGCTTCGTCCGCCCCCAGGTTAAACGTCATGCCGCGCATGCGCAGCCAATCGTATACGGCGCGCGCCTCTTCGTCGCTTACGGTCAGCATCCTGGCGTACAGCGCCGACTGACTCAAGCGCTCCTTGTACACGCCCAGCGGAAACAGCAGTTCGTCCGGGATGATGGCATTGTACATGCCCATGCAGCCCTCGTCGAAGATGCCCATGATGGCGCGCCGCGCGCGGAACTCCTGCGCAAACTTGACGCCGATCTTCGTCGCCACGCCGGGCGCAGCCTCAGGGTCGTACCGCTGCACGTGCGGCGTCTGCGGCCTGACGTAGCCCGTCTTCAGCCACGTCCGCAGCCCTTTGACAAAGAATTCGTCGGTGAAGTCCTCGCTCCACAGCGTGCTGTACTTGCGGCCGGCCTTGGTCAGGCTGCCATTGAGGTTAAGCATACCCACTAAGCCCGGCCACGTGCCGCTCCAGTTGGCGACCGTCAGCACCGGCCCGCGATGCTCCAGCAGGCCGGGCAGCACATGATGCGTGTACTGCCACACCGCCTCGGCCACGATCACCGGCGCATCCTTGGGGATGCGGCCGAACACTTCCAGTCCGTATTTCTGGCTGTCGATGAAGCCGTGGCCCTTGACCGGATCAAATGGATGCGCGCGCTTGACCTTGCCGCCCTCACGCTCGACGGCGGCGACCAGCTGCCGTTCCATCTCAGCCTGGGCGGCTTCGCAGTTACGATTGGCCGAGAGGCGCAGATCGCCACTGGCCACCAGATAGATCGTCTCCATAAGATTATCTCCTTTGGGGTTTACCCTGTCCCGATTGTTTATCGATGCGATGCCGGCCAAATTCGTGCTCAGGCGCTTGCGCGATCGGCCGGCGGCCCGCTCGACCGGCGGACGATCACTTCAGGCGGCATCACCACCGCGCGCGGCCGCAGGTTGCGCTGGGCGGCCAACCGCTCGATGAGCAGACGCGCGGCCGTGACGCCCATCTCATATGCCGGCTGCGCGGCCACGGTCAAAAATGGATCAATGGCCGAGGCGTGCGGCACATCGTCAAAGCACACCAACGACATGTCCTCCGGGAGGCGCACGCCCGCTTCGTGCAGGGCCTGCAGCACGCCCACCGCGATGAAGTTGTTGGCCGCGAAGATCGCAGTAGGAGGCCGCTCACGCGCCAACAGCCGCCGGGCCAGCTGATAGCCGCTGGCCTGTTTGAAATCGCCGCTCACGACCAGCGCCTCGTCCACCGGCAAGTGATGCGCCTTCAGCGCCGCCCGATAACCGGCTTCACGGTCGCGCGCCGACGAGATGGCCGCCGGACCGTTGACCAGCGCAATCCGGCGGTGGCCCAGTTCGATGAGATGCTCAACCAGTCGGCGCGCACCCTCAATGCTGTCGCCATAGACCACATCGGCCTTGAAGCCGTCCACTCGCCGATCGATGAGCACGCAGGCCGTCTGCTGACGCTTGAGCGCCGCCAGCCGCCGGTGATCGTTGGTGGTGGGCGCGATGATGATGCCGTCCACCCGGCGCTGCAGCAGCAGCGTCAGGTAGGTGGTTTCTTTGGCGGGGTCTTCGTCGGTGTTGCACAGAATGACGTGATAGCCGCGCCCGCTGGCGGCGTCTTCCACCCCGCGCGCCACCGTGGTCCAGAACGGATTGGTGATGTCGGACAGCATCAACGCCAGCGTGTGTGACTGCCGCGAGCGCAGGCTTTTGGCCAGCGTGTTGGGCACGTAGTCCAACGCGGCGATCACGCGCAGGACGCGCTCGCGCGTGGCCGGCGTCACGCTCTCCGGTTGATTGATGACGCGCGACACCGTGATGGGCGCGACTCCGGCCTGTCTGGCGACATCGCGGATGTTGACCACGCGGCTACGGCCTCCGGCGCAGGGCCAAATTTGGTACCGTTATCATGGTAACGGTACCAAACCAATATAGATCAGGTGTGCGGCGCGAGTCAAGTAGAACCTTTGTCCGGCGCGGCGGACGGTTCCGGCGCGGCCTGCATCACTTCTCAACAACTTCGTGGTATGCTTGTCGTCGAACGCAATGGCCGTGGAGCAGCCGATGAGTCAACGCATCCTAGTCGTCGACGACGACAAAGAAATCGTGCGCATTTTGCGCGCCTACCTGGAGCAGGCCGGTTACACGGTGTGGAGCGCCCACAACGGCGAAACCGCCCTGCACATGATTCGCAGCGACAAGCCCGACCTGATCGTGCTGGATTTGATGCTGCCCGATCGGGACGGGTGGGACATCACGCGCATCGTGCGGGCCGATGAGACGCTGGCGGCGACACCCATCATCATGCTGACGGCGCGCGTGGACAGCAGCGATCGTGTGCTGGGCCTGAATCTGGGCGCCGACGACTACATACCCAAGCCCTTTGATCCGCACGAAGTGGTGGCGCGGGTGCGCGCGGTGCTGCGGCGCACGTTGGAGGGGCCGGCTGTGCCGCACGTGGTGCAGATCGGCGCGCTGCGCATGGACATCGATCGGCACGAAGTTACCGTAGAAGGCCGATCGGTGGAGCTAACCCCGACGGAATTCGATCTCCTGAAGACGCTGATGGAAAGTCCCGGCCATGCCTTTACGCGCCTGGCCCTGATCGAACAGGGGCTGGGCTACTCGTATGAGGGCGTGGAGCGCACGTTGGACAGCCACATCCGCAACCTGCGCCGCAAGATCGAGCCGGATCCGGCCAATCCCACCTACATCAAAACAGTGTTCGGCGTGGGCTATCGCATGACCGAACCGGAGCACACGCCATGAACCGGTTATGGGTGCGGCTGACGGTGGCATTTGCCATCGTGGCGGCGTTTGGCATCGGCGTGGCTGCGCTGGTGGCCAGCCTGTCCATTGACCGGGAATTCAGGACGTTTGTGGCGCAGAACGAATTGGACCTGGCCAACAGCGGCCTGTACGCCGATCTGGTGACCTATTACGAGCAGCACCACACGTGGGCGGGCGTGGAAACAGTGGTGACGCAGGTGGGGCAAAACATCTTCCCCGACCGCCGCGTAGGCCGCGCGCAACCGCCCAATGGCGGACGCCCACGGCTGGACATCTTAATCGCCGATGCGAACGGAACGGTGGTGTTTGACAGCCATCAACAACGGCTGTATCAGCCGCTGAGTCAGGCCGAGCGCGACGCCGCGACGACGCTGACGTCGCAAAATCAGACGATCGGGTATCTGATGATTAACCCCGGCCCGATCGGCACCCTGCTCCCGCCGGAACAAGCCTTCATGAATCAGGTGCGCAACAGCCTGGTGCTGGCCGGCGTGCTGGCCAGCCTCATCGGCGCGGCGCTGGGGCTGGCGTTCAGTCGCAGCCTGACGCGGCCGCTCAATCGACTGGCGACGGCGGCGCGGGCGATTGCGGCCAAAGACCTGGCGCAACGCGTGGAGCCGGGCGGCACGGAGGAAGTGGCCAATGTGGGGCGTGCCTTCAACGACATGGCCGATTCGCTGCAGAAGGCGGAAGAACTGCGCCGCAACCTGGTGGCCGATGTGGCGCACGAACTGCGCACCCCGCTCAGCGTGATGCAGGGCAATCTGGCAGCGCAACTGGACGGGCTGTTTCCGCTGGACCTGGCGGAGACGGCGCGGTTGTATGACGAGACGCGGCTGCTAAGCCGGCTGGTGGATGACTTGCGCGAACTGGCGCAGGCTGAGGCGGGGCAACTGCACTTGAACATCGGCGTGATTGACCTGCGGCCGATGCTGGCTTCGACGGCGGAGGCGTTTTACGCGCTGGCGGGCGAGAAGCAGGTGACCATCGGCGTGGATGCGCCCGACGATCTGCCACCGGTGCGCGCCGACGGCGAACGGGTGGCGCAGGTGCTGCGCGTGCTATTGACCAATGCCGTGCGCCATACGCCCACGCAGGGCGCCATCACCCTGTCGGCAGCGGCCCGGGCGGGCATGGTGGAAGTGAGCGTGCGCGATACCGGCGAGGGCATCGCACCGAGTGAAGTGCCGTACGTCTTCGATCGCTTTTGGCGCGGCGACAAATCTCGCGCGCGCGAGACGGGCGGTTCTGGTCTGGGGCTGGCGATTGCCAAACAGTTGATCGAGACGCAGGGTGGAACGATCGGGGTGGAGAGCGCCATCGGGCAAGGCAGCCGTTTTTGGTTTACCCTGCCCAGCGGCGATAAGTGACGCTCGACAAGTCGAGATCGAGTTGAGAGAATAGTCGTTCATTGGAGTTGACGGGCGATGTGGGGGTCACATCGCCCGTTTTTTTGCCTGAGGGCGACTTTGACTGATAGGGTTCTGCGTGGTAGAGTATGGCAGCACTATATTAGCACTATGTCAGCACTATAACAGTCAAGGAGCGGCCATGGCGAAGGTCAAGACAAATGCCCTGTTTGACGGTTTTACCGGCTCGATGGGTGAGCTGGTGGCGAAGCGGTCGCGCTCGGGGCGACTGTATCTGTCGCGCAAGCCGAGTTATCCGGGCGGGCGGCAGTTTACGGCGGCACAGCTGGCGCATCAGGCGCGGTTCAAGGCGGCGGCAGCCTACGCCCGGCAGGCCGCGCGCACCGAGCCGGCGTACGCGACGCTGGCGAAGAAGACCGGCCAACCGGCGTATAACGTGGCCCTGAGTGACTATTTGCATCCGCCCACGATTGCGGCGGTGGAGCGGGCGGGCGATACGTTGCGCATTCACGCTACGGACGAAGTGGCGGTGGTGGGGGTGACGGTGAGAGTGCTGGGTGCCGACGGGCGCGTGCTGGCCGAAGGCGCAGCGATCCCGGCAGAGATCGAGGGGTGGTGGCGGTTTGCTCTGGCGGCGGGGGCCGCCCGGGCGCGGGTGACGGCGGTGGACCGGCCAGGGAATGAGGCGGTGAAGGAGGTGGAGTTTACCGCAGGCTTAGGTTCTTGGTGAGGGAGAGTCTCTCAGCGTCTCCACAATGCCGTTCAGATCGACACACGTCGGGGCGCCCTCTGGGATCGACACACGTCGGGGCAGACCCACGTGTCTGCCCATTGCGGATCGACACACGTCGGGGCGCCCTCTGGGATCGACACACGTCGGGGCAGACCCACGTGTCTGCCCATTGCGGATCGACACACGTCGGGGCGCCCTTTGGATCGACACACGGGTCGATCCCTACAACAATTCCCCCTTAAACGCCTTATCCAACACGGACGGCAACAGCGCGTCGAGTTCCGCCTGCGTCTGCGCCTGCAACGCCTTCAACGCATCGACCTTGGCCTGCAGGCCGTCGAGATAAGCCACGATGCGGCGTTGTTCTTCGAGCGCAAGATCAGGTATCGGCATCGCATTCAGTTTGGGTTGAGATCAATCCACTCATTTGATTTGGCAAGAATTTTGTCCAAGGGCACCATCGGCCATTCATGCGTCATAACCCGACCTCACTCAAATACGCCGCTACCGTCTCCGCCGCCGGGCGAATCTTGATCGGGTTATCGCGGTCTTGTTCCCATTTCAGCGGGTTGTTGATGATGTACTGGCGGATGGCGTTCAATTCGATCTCGCTGCGGATGATGTGCTCGTAATAATTGCGCTGCCACAACTTCCCCGGGAACGGCGTCCAATTCAACGTCTTCACCCCGCGAATATATTCATTTGTCGTCATCGTCTTGAACCATTGAATCATCTCGCCCAACGTTGGGGCCGGGTTGACACGTGGGTCGACCCCTACGGATTGGGCCGATTGTCGGGGCGAACCCACGTGTTCGCCCGTAACGACGATGATCCCATGCGTGTGATTCGGCATGATGACGAACGCATCCGTCTCGACACCGGGAAATTTCTCCGGCAACTTATCCCACCAACGTTGAATCATATCGATCACGTCGTCGGTTACGAACAACAATTCGCGGCGCTGCACGCACATCGTTACGAAATATGCGCCCGCTTGCGAATAATCGTAACCCTTCAACCGAATCGATCGGCGATGATGTTTGTTGGGATCGTAGGGCATACGTCTTCGTCGGGGCGAACCCGTTGGGGCAGACCCACGTGTCTGCCCTGGTCATCGCCACGCGGATTTGGGTCGTCACGTGGGACGACCCCTACGGCGGTTATCGGTGGGGCAACCCCAATTGTTGAGGCGAACCCACGTGTTGAGGCGAACCCACGTGTTGAGGCGAACCCACGTGTTGGGGCAGACCCACGTGTCTGTCCTGGTGATCGCCACGCGGATTTGGGTTGACACGTGGGTCAACCCCTACGCCGGGCAATCACATGGGATTGCCCCTGCCCAACATCGCTTGAATCTCTGTCATGATCTCCGCAATGCGGTGTTCCTTCTTCAAAATATCGGCGGCCAATTGCTCAGGCGGCAAATGCTCAAAATCATCTTGCGCGTTGGGATTCTTGATGTCCAGATTGACCGAGACGATGTTGCCCGCGTCATCGGTCTTGATTACGTCGCTGGCGACGACCTTCCACGCGCGTTCGTTTTCTTCGCGCTCATTCCACCACGCTGCGCACGCGGCAAACTCCTCATATTGCAAGGGTTTTGTCTTGCTGTAGTTCTTGCGCCCATCAGGCAGGGACTGTTCGTAATACCAGATGTCCGTTGTCGGCCCGGTGCGATCGAAAAACAGCAGATTTGTGGGAATCGACGTGTAGGCGCGAAGACGCCGTTGGGCAGGCGCACAATCGTGTGCAGGTTAAACTCGGTCAACAGCTTCGCCTTGACCTTGGCTGCCACGCCGTCGCCAAACAGCGTGCCGTTCGGCACCACCACCGCGCAGCGTCCTTTGGGTTTCAGCGAGCGCATGATGAATTGCAGGAACAACAGCGCCGTCTCGCTGGTGCGCGTGGCTTCGGGGAAGTTCAATTGAATGCCCGCTTCTTCCTCGCTGCCGAACGGCGGATTGGTCACGATGATGTCGAAGCGGTCGTCCTCGCCGATCTCTTTGAGCGGTTTGTCCAGCGCGTTGGTGCGGCGGATGTTGGGCGCTTCGATACCGTGCAAGATCAAGTTCATCGTGCCCAGCAGGTCAAGGAACAGGATGTAATCAGGCCGACGCGGCTCCCGGCGTGTATGCTTGCGGCCTAACGGCACGATGCGGCCCGGTGTAATCACACGCTGCTCGGCGATGAAATCATCTTCCCAACCGGCGGCGTGCAATTTGGGGACAATGTAAGTGCGGCAGGTATCGGCTTCGGTGGACATGGTCAAACCAAGAGGTTCGACGAATGCCGCAAGTATAGCGCAGAATGAAGGCGCGGGGCAAACGGCATGCGCCCTTCGCCCTGCCCTGCTCCCGTTCAGGGAGAGGAAGTCGCCTTCTCCCCCCTTTTTACCTCGCTTTCATCTTCTCTCGATAAATTCTGCACAAGAAACGGGTATCCTGTAGCCAGATAACGGCAGTGGGCCGTTATACTTATCCGAGATGGAGGCTACTATGACGGGTCTGAAGAAGTATCTGGGACTGGCGACGTTGGTGGCGGTGGTGGCCGCCCTGGGGATCAGTTCGGCAGCGATGGCGCAGAGCAGCACCACGCCCACCCCTTCGGCTCCAACCGCGCCGACGGCGCCGTCGGGCGCACCGCTGTGGCATCACGGCGGGTTTGGCCTGCGCAGTCAGGCGGCGCTGGATGCGGCCGCCAAGGTGCTGGGCATGACGTCCGACGAGCTGCAGGCGCAGCTGTGGGGCGGCAAGACGCTGGCGGCCATCGCCGATGAGAAGGGCGTGGACATCGCAGACGTGCAGAAGGCGGTGGAAGCCGCGCAGCTGGCCGAGATGAAGACGGCCATTCAGGACGCGGTGACGGCCGGCACGCTCACCCAGGACAAGGCCAACTGGCTCATCGAAGGGCTGGACAAAGGCTACTGGGGGGCGGGCAAGGACGCCGGCTTCGGATTCGGCTTCGGCATGGAGATGGGCGGTCGCGGCGGCCGCGGACATGGCGGCTTTGGCTTTGGTACGCCGCCGACCGCGCCGAACAGCAACAACGGCACCACCACCCCCAACAGCGGCACGACGACGCCCAGCGGGCTGGTCTTCTGAGCCTCTGCGGCAGTACCAGATGATGAGCGTGATCGGGGCAACCCGGTCACGCTCATTTTGTTTGGCCGGAGTCTCACAATCGGGCGCGCGGAATTAAACAGCCGGCGCCGGCGCTTAATGAACATTTAGCTCCTCTCGACAACTCCTCAACATTTTTTTGCGATACTGTGATCAACACGCAGCATTGATTAAGGAGAAACCATGACGAAGAAGCGATTGATTGGACTGCTGTTAGGGGCGGTCCTGCTGAGCGCGGGTGTCGCTGCCGCCACGCGCGCTCAGGCCACCACCGAAACCACGACAGTGGAGACCGGCCAGGTCACGCGGGCCACCCTGTCGGCGGTGGTGGAATCGGCCGGCAGCGTGACGCCGGCCGCCAAGGTGACGCTGACGTTCGGCGCGTCGGGCACGGTCAAGGCCGTCAACGTCAGCGCGGGCCAGACGGTGCGCCGCGGCGAAGTGCTGGCCGAGCTGGACACGACCGATCTGGAACTGCAGGTCGCGCAGGCTCAGCAGACCTACTTAAGCCAGCAGGCGGCCTACAGCCTGACGGTGACGCCCGACGAGGACGCAGTGACCGCGGCGCAGCTGGCGTTGAGCAATGCCCAGGCCGCTTATCAGCTGGCGCGGCAGAAGTACGCCGTCAACAGCACGGACGCGGTGGCGCTGGCGTGCAGCAACCTGGACAGCGCCAAACAGACGTACGACGACGCCGTGACGGCCTACAACAACTATGTCTCAAACTGGCGGGTGCAGGTCAACGGCACGGCCGACATTTCACTGCAGAAAGCGCAGCTGGAGCGTGCCACCGCGGCGTACGAGCAGGCCGTTGCCAATTGCAATCTGACTAGGAGCAGCGTCAATGCCAGCGGCGTGACGGCCGCGTATGCCGCGTTGGTGCAGGCTCAGGCCAATCTGGAGGCGCTGATCAACCCATCGGCTAGCACGCTGACCGCCGCCCGGATCAAACTGGCGCAGGCGCAGCTGGCACTGGAACAGGCGCAGCAGGCGCTGACCGACGCCCGCATCATAGCGCCGTTTGACGGCGTGGTGAGCGCGGTCTCGGCAGTGGCCGGCGCGTCCGGCAGCGGCGCCTCCATCACGCTGCTGGACACCAGCGCCTATCACGTGGACGTGCTGATCGACGAGACGGAGATCAACCAGGTGCAGGTGGGGCAAACCGCTAAACTCGCCTTTGACGCGCTGAGCGGCGTGACGCTGACCGGCACGGTAACGCGCGTGGCCCCGGCGGGCACGGTGAGCAACGGCGTGGTGAACTACGCGGTGCGGGTGGGTTTTGAGCCGGGCGATGCGACGCTGCGGGCCGATATGACGGCCGAGGTCAGCATCGTGACGGATACGCATGCAGACGTATTAGCCGTGCCGGGGTCGGCCATCCGATCGGACAGTGGCGGCTACTACGTCAACGTCGCGGGCGATGACGGTACGCCGCAGCGGGTGGCGGTGGTCGCCGGTTACACCGACGGCGATCTGACCGAAGTCGCCGGCAACTTAACGGTCGGGCAGGCCGTATATCTGGGCGACCTGAGCACGACCACCACGAGCACTCAACAACCCGGCCTGAATTTGTTCGGGCTGCGCATCGGCGGACGATAAAGGAGCATCATGCGGAAGAGACGTTTATGGATCAGCCTGGCCGTCATCGCTGTATTCGTCGCGGGCGGCGCATATCTGACGACGCGCCCGGCGGCGGGTCAGGCCAACAGCAGCAGCCTGACAGCCGGGGCCGAGACCGCCTCCGTTGTTCGCACCACGCTGCTGACGACGATCGATTCGACGGGCAGCCTGATGCCCGAAACGGAGATCAACCTGTCGTTTGGTGCATCGGGCACGGTGAAAGCCGTGAACGTGGCCGCAGGCGACAGCGTGAAACAGGGCGACGTGCTGGCGACGCTGGACACCACCGATCTGGAATACAAAGTGACGCAGGCCGAGCAGGCTTACCAACTGCAGCAGTTGACGTACAGTGAAACGGTGCAGCCAGCCGATGCCGATGTGAAGGTGGCGCAGGCCGCTTATGCCAGTGCAGCCGCAGCCTATCAGGCGGCGCAGACCGATTACGCCAATCTGACCACCAAAGAAGCGGTGCAGTGCGCGTCGCTCACCAGCGCCAAAGCCAATCTCGATCGCGCCCAAGCCGCTTACGATCGCATCGCCAATGATCATCAGGCCAGCCAGTATCTGAACGGAGACTGGGGGCCGTTTCAGCAGGTGGTGAACGGGCTGGAAAACGCGCAGGCCGCTTACGATCAGGCCGTATCGAACTGCAACATCACCAAACTAAACCTGAACGATTCGGCCCTGCGGTCAGCCGAGGCGCAGCTGCACACTGCCCGCACCGCGCTGGACAACCTCACGTCGCCGCGCGCCGAGAAGGTGGTTCAAGCGGCGGCGGCGCTGGAGCAGGCGCGCCTGTCGCTGGAACAGGCCCGGCGCAATCTGGCCGGAGCGACCATCACCGCGCCGTTTGATGGCCTGGTGACAGCCGTCAATCTCACGGCGGGCAGCACGAGCGGCGCCGGATCCATCACGTTGGTGGATGTGAGCCGCCTGCATGTGGATGTGCTGGTGGACGAGACCGAAATCGCCGGCGTGGCCGTGGGCCAGGCCGCCGAGGTCACACTGGACGCGGTGGACGGCATCACGCTGACGGGCAAGGTGGCCGCCATCGCGCCGGCGGGCACGGTGAGCAACGGCGTGGTGAATTACAGCGTGCGCGTGAATCTGGACGCGAGCGCGGCGGCGTTGAAGTTGGACATGACGGCGAACACGGCCATCATCGGCGAGAAGCGCGAGAATGTGCTGGCGGTGCCCACGACGGCGATCCGCACCATGACGCGACAGGCCGCGGACAGCGCTTCGACCGCGAGCAGTATCGTGCTGGTGGTGAAGGACGGACAGCCGCGCCCCGTGCCGGTGACGGTGGGCATGACGGCCAACAACTACACGGAAGTGAGCGGTGATCTGCAGGAAGGCGATCTGGTGCTGATCACCACGACCACGAGCAGCAGCACCAACAGCCCGATGCAGGATTTCGGTGGGCCGCCGCCCGATGGTGGTGGCGGGCCGATGGGCGGTCCTCCGCCCGGCGGGTAAAAACAGAGGGCAAAGCATTCACCAATCGGGGCATATCATGATTGAAATCGAGAACATCACCAAAGTGTATCAAATGGGCGAGACGGAAGTGCGCGCGCTGAACGGCATCTCGCTCAAGATCGACGACGGCGAATGGGTGGCCATCACCGGGCCGTCGGGGTCGGGCAAGAGCACGCTCATGGCCATTCTGGGTTGTCTGGACTCGCCCAGCAGCGGTTCGTACAAACTCGACGGCATCGACGTGGCGAAGATGCGCGACGATCAACTGGCCGCGGTGCGCAACAAGAAGATCGGCTTTGTCTTTCAGCAGTTCAATCTGCTGGCGCGCACCAGCGCGCTGGACAACGTGGCCCTGCCGCTGATGTATGCCAGCGGCAACCATCAGCACGCGCGAGCGCAGGCGGCCTTGTCGGCGGTGGGGCTGAGCGACCGGCTGACGCACCGGCCCAACGAATTGTCGGGCGGGCAACAGCAGCGGGTGGCGATCGCGCGGGCGCTGGTGACAGAGCCGTCGATTCTGCTGGCGGATGAGCCGACGGGCAACCTGGACTCCAAGACGGGCAAAGAGATCATGGAGTTGTTCCGTGATCTGCACCGTGCTCGCGGACTCACGGTGATCTTCGTGACGCACGATCCGACGATTGCGGCCAACGCCCAGCGGGTGATTCACATCCAGGATGGACAGATTGTGTAAATTACGCAGTACGTATTACGCAGTACCAGGCTTAATGCGTAGCGCGTAATGCGTAAGAGGAGGCATCATGCGACTCAATTTCTCACAGAACATCAGGAGCGCGCTGCGGGCACTGCTGGCCAACAAGCTGCGCTCGGCGTTGACCATGCTGGGCATCGTCATCGGCGTCGGCTCGGTGGTGGCGCTGCTCTCAGTGGGCACGGGCGCACAGTCGTCCATCACCAGCCAGATTTCCAACATCGGCGCCAACGTGATCACGATCTATTCGGGGACGCGCAACACCTTCACCCCGTCGGGCGCGGGCGGCGGCAGCACGGCACCACTGACCTACGAGGAATCCAAGGAACTCAAGGGGCTGGCCGGCGTGGCGGCCGTGTCGCCGCAGGTGCAATCGCGGCAGAACGTCAAATATCAGAGCAAGCAGACATCGGTGCAGGTGGTGGGCGTGGAGCCGGATTACGCCGTGGTGCATCCCGATCAACTGGATCATGGCCGGTTCATCACGACAGCCGACGTGAGCAACAAATCACGCGTGGCGGTGGTCGGCTCGCAGGTGGTGACCGATCTGTTCGGCGGGCTGGACCCGGTGGGCAAGTCGATCAAGATCAACGGCATCCTGTTTGAAGTGGTGGGTGTGATGAAGGAACAAGGCTCGGGCGGCTTCGGCTTCAGCCGCGACAGCACGACCTATGTGCCCATCACCACGGCGATGGCGCGTCTGTCCAACAATCGGGTGGGCAGCCAGAAGTCTGTGTCCACCATCGAAGTTTCGGCGTCCAGTTCCGAAACCATCGACACCGCCATCGCGGCGATTACGGCCAAACTGCGCACGCTGCACAAGATTGGCGTGGGCCAGAGCGACGACTTCACCGTGCAGTCGCAATCCGACATCCTGTCGGCGGCGACGAGTGTGGCCAGCACGCTGACGGTGTTTCTGGGCGCGATCGCGGGCATCTCGCTGGTGGTGGGCGGCATCGGTGTGATGAACATCATGCTGGTGTCCGTCACCGAGCGGACGCGCGAGATCGGGCTGCGCAAAGCGGTGGGCGCGCGCCGGCTCGATATTCTCTACCAGTTCCTGACGGAAACGCTGGTGCTGTCGGTGCTGGGCGGCGTAATCGGCATCGCCATCGGCGCGGCCATCTCGGCGCTGGTGAATGCCTCCGGCGTGATCAGCACCGTCGTCTCACCCGAATCGATCGTGCTGGCCTTCGGTTTCTCGGCCGCCATCGGCATTTTCTTCGGGCTGTATCCGGCCAATCGGGCTGCGGGGTTAAAGCCGATTGAGGCGCTGCGGTACGAGTAGCTCGTCCTCAAGTTGAGGTTGCCCGATCGGCCGGTAGCGGCCGATCGGGTGTTTTGTGCCCATCGACCGGGCCGATGATTGGCAAAAGGCAGGGACTGTGATATAACTCCCGCCCAGAACCGAGGGAGACTCAGCCGCTCATATCATGCGACGCATTATTTTTTCGGCCGGTTGCAGCGCGCTGTTGCTGGCGGTCACCCTGAGCGCCTGTCAAAATGTGCCGGCCCCCCTGCCCGGCCCGACTGCCGCTCAGCCGACGACCGGCCCGGCACCGATGGCGACCACCCCGCCTGTCACGATCACCGCAACGCCGGCCAATGTGGTGTCAAGCTTGACGCTGCTGCACACGGTGCAGCCGGGCGACAATCTGTTTCGCATCGCGCAGGAATACGGCGTGTCGGTGAGCAAACTGGCCGAGATTAACGGCATCACCGACCCCGAACTGATTGTGGTGGGCCAGCGGCTGACGATTCCGTTGGGCACGCTGCCCGATCCCCCGACGGCGACGGCCACGGCGACGCCGGTGCCGCCCACACCGACCGCCACGCCCCAACCGTCGGGCGCCGATGAGCCGATCGGGCCGGCAGGGCCGCCACCCACGCCGTCGGAGACGCCGGTGCCGCCCACAACCGTGAACGGCATCGCCATCGATCAATTCGTCATCATGCCGCCCGCCGTGCAGGATAACATGCGCAAGATTTACGCCGCCGGACAGGCGCTGGGGCGTGACCCGCACGCGTTCTCGAAGCTGGGCGACAGCACCATTGAGAATCCGCACTTTCTGATGCGCTTTGACAGCGGGCCGTATAACCTGGCAAATTACGCGTATTTGCAGGCGGTGATCGATTTCTATCACGGCTCGTTTGGCCGCGACAGTCTGGCGGTGCGGCGCGGCCTGCATTCGTGGACGGCGCTCAACCCGACGTGGGCCGACGAGACGCAGTGCCAGCCCAATGAAGGCCCGTTGGCCTGCGAGATCCGGGTGCACAATCCCAGCCTGATTTTTGTGCGGCTGGGCAGCAACGATGTGGGCGTGCCGGACACGTTCCGGCAGAGCCTGCAGGCCATCATCGACTACTGCGTGCAGAACGGCGTCATTCCCGTCATCGGCACCAAGGCCGATCGACACGAGGGCGAGGGTAACATCAACAATGACATCATGCGCGAACTGGCGGCGAAGAACAACGTGCCGCTGTGGGACTTTGACCTGGTGGCGGGGACGCTGCCCAATCGCGGCATCGATCCTGAAGACGGCACACACATGACGTTCTTTTACGCGCACGACTATTCGCTGCCCGAGGCGTTTACGCGCGGCCACGCGGTGCACAATTTGACGGCGCTCATCATGCTCGATCGGGTGTGGGCGGCCCTGGGGTTGAAACCCGGCGATTGAAATCGCGGCTGACGATGTGGGCGCTGCCTCCCGGCCGCAGCCCGGCGATTGAAATCGCGGCTGAAGGGCTAAAGCCGATCGTCCGCCTGCGCGGACGACGGGGATTAACTTGAGAACAGAGGAGTAGTATGCTGAAGATAATGATGATGATGCTGGTCGCAGGTCTGCTGCTGGCGGCGTGCGGCGGCACACCCGCCCCCACCGGCCAGCCGCCGGTCTCCGGCGGCTCACCGGCCGCCACCGCCGCCGATCCCGGCGCGGTGAAGAATGTGGAGAAATACTTAGAGGCCAAGATCAAGGGCGATGAAGCGGCGCTGCGCGCGCTGATGTGCGCGGCCATGGAGAAGAACCTGACCATGGAAGCGACCACGTTTTTGGGCACCAGCGGCGTGGAATTACAGGACATGGCCTGCCAGTTTGACGGGATGGGCAAAGTGACCTGCACCGGCAAGATCGTGGCCGATTACGGGCAGGAGAAGAACGAGTTTCCGCTGGGCACGTACTCGGTGGTGCAGGAGGACGGCGAGTGGAAGTATTGCGGGGAAGCGCAATGATGAGTAATGAGTAACGAGTAATGGGCAACGAGTAAAACGTTGCTTGCCCGTCCATTACTCATTACGCATTACGCATTACTCGTTACGCAGTGTGCGACCGTCTGTGATCCGATATGCGTCATTTGTTCTCGCGTGAAGACCTGCTGGCGCTGGCGCTGTGCCTGATCGTGATCGCCTTGATCGTGGTCACGGCCGACAGCGCGCCGCAGTGGATCTATCAGGGTTTTTGAGCGTTGGCCTTTGATCTGCGCGCGATCGCGATTTTGATCGTAGCCGCGCCGGCCTACGGGCTGCTGCCCGTGCGCTGGCGCGGCTGGCTGTTGCTGGGCGGCAGCGTGCTGGCGATCTACTGGCTGCAGCCACCGCTGCCCATCCGCTTCAGCGATTACGTGCTGCCGACGGCGACGTTAATCCTGACGGTAACGACGTGGTGGTTTACACGCGCGCCCGATCAAACCCGGCTGACGCGGGACGACGTCGGCTCGATCGGTCTGATCGCGGCGATGGCGCTGGCCCTCACGCTGTTTCGCTTCGTGGAGGCCGAATATCGCCTGACGCCGTCGCGCCCGCCCGACCCGCTGACGGTGATGGTCGCGCTGGCGATCACGGCGGCGATCATCACGGGACTGGCCGTGATGACGCGCCGGCTGAATCAGCAGCGCGTGCTGACGATCTACGTGCTGGTCATCGTGGCGATCTTCGTGGTGTTGAAGACGCCGGCGCTGGCGGCGCTGGTGAGCGGCGCGTGGCGGGGCGCGACGGGGCAGGATGTAGCGCTGGCGAGCGCGGCCGATCTGAACTGGCTGGGCTTTTCCTACGTGGCCTTCCGGTTGATCCACACGCTGCGCGATCGACAGGCGGGCATTTTGCCGGCGCTGTCGCTGCGCGAGTACGTGACGTACGCGATCTTCTTCGCGTCGTACACCGCCGGGCCGATCGATCGGGCGGAACGCTTTGCGCCGGATTATCGCGCGCTGCCTGCCCGGCCCCGCTTTGGGGCCGGCCGCTGGCTGGACGGCGGGACGCGCATCGCAGTGGGGCTGCTCAAGAAGTTCGTCATCGCCGACGCGCTGGCGCAGGGGCTGGCGCTAAACGCGACGAATGCCGCTCAGGCGCAGAGTACGATCGGGTTGTGGGTGCTGCTGTATGGATACGCGGTGCGGCTGTACCTGGACTTTAGTGGATATACTGACATCGCCATCGGTCTCGGCCTGCTCTTCGGCATTCGGCTGCCGGAGAATTTCAATCGACCTTATCTGAAGACCAACCTGACGGCGTTCTGGCAAAGCTGGCACATGACGCTGAGCAACTGGGCGCGGTTTTACGTGTTTACGCCGCTGTCGCGCGGGCTGCTGAAGTTGAAGCGGCGGCCGTCGGCGACGCTGATTGTCCTGCTGGCGCAGCTGGCGACGATGCTGACCATCGGTTTGTGGCACGGCGTGGCGCTGAATTTTGCGGCGTGGGGGGCGTGGCACGGGCTGGGGCTGTTCGTCCACAAGCAGTGGAGCGACCGCACGCGCAAGTGGTATCGCGGGCTGAATCAATTTCCGCGCCGAAGGCGAGTGTGGCAGTTGGTCGGTTGGCTGGCGACGTTTCAATACGTGGTCGTCGGCTGGGTGTGGTTCGCGCTGCCGATGGAACAGGCGGCGCGGGTGATGCTGAAGCTGTTCGGGGCGGCCATCGACTGACAGCGATGAGTGCAAGGCGAAACGAGTTGATTCCACGCGGCACGCAGACCAACACGTTTCAACGTGTTTTCACTATCAGCCGCCGAGTTCACTCGGCGCGAGACGCGAGACACCGCGCAGCCTACGCGCGGTGCAATTCAAACGCACAGCATGACTGACTCATCACCGGCAGTTCAATCATCAAGCGTCACCTGGCGCGTCATCGCGCGCGTGTTGGTCAAAGCGGCGATTTTGCTGGCGCTGTGCAACGTGCTCTTCGCGCTGCTCAAGCCCATCGACGCGCTGGGCGCGGTGTCGTTGTACAACGTGGTGCTGCCGGGGCGCGAGCGGCTGCCCTATGGCGAAGATTCGGCGCGCTCGTACAACCTGAGCCTGTTCAGCCTGCCCGCCATGTTCAGCAGTCACGTGGTGGCGCAGCCCAAAGCCGCCGACGAGTTCCGCGTGATCGTCATCGGCGATTCGGGTGCGTGGGGCTGGCTGCTGAAGAACGACGATACGCTGGCGACGCAGCTCACCGCGCAGGGGCTGAAGACGCCCGACGGCCGACGGGTGGTCGCGTATAATCTGGGCTATCCGATTCTGGCGCTGACCAAAGACCTGCTGATCCTGGACGAGGCGCTGAAGCATCAGCCCGATCTGATCGTGTGGCCCATCACGCTCGATTCGCTGCCGCGCGAGAAGCAGCTGTTCTCGCCGCTGGTGCAGCACAATGCCGATCGGGTGCGGCGGCTGATCGATCGATACGATCTGAAGCTGGATCGAAATGATCCGCGTTTGATCGAGCGCTCGTTCTGGGATGAAACCCTCATCGGGCGGCGGCGCGATCTGGCCGACTGGCTGCGGCTGCAAACCTACGGCTTTTCGTGGGCGGCCACCGGCGTCGATCAGTATATTCCCGATCAGATCAAGCTGCGCCAATCGGATTTTGAGGCCGACGTTTCATGGCAGTCGTTCAAAGAGCCGGCGACGTTGACCGAAGACGAGCTGGCCTTCGACGCGCTGGCGGCGGGCGTAAGCCTGGCGGGAAATGTGCCGGTGCTCATCGTCAACGAGCCGATGTACATCAGCGCGGGACGGAACAGCGATCTTCGTTATAATGCGTTCTATCCGCACTGGGCGTATGACCAATACCGCGCGCTGCTCGATCAACAGGCGCGGGCCCACAACTGGCACTATCTGGATGTGTGGAACGCCATCGCGCCGGAGGAGTTCACTGACACGCCCGTGCACCTGACGCCGAAGGGCACACGCCAGTTTGCGGCGCTGCTCGCCCCGGCGCTGATGAGCGTCATCGAGGAAAAGTAAGCCGCGAATCAGCGCGAACTTGATCGGCGCAAAGCCGCGTCCATTCGCGGTTTGAGAGGTGGAGCAAAACCATGCCCGACGAACAGACCATCCGAGAGAAACTGCGCGCCTTCATCACCCGCGACCTGATCCGCGACGCCGAGTATCCGCTGACCGACACGGAGGGCATCATCACCGGCGGTCTCATGGATTCATTTGCGCTGGCGGAGTTCGCCGTGTACGTGGAAAAGGAATTTGGGGTGTACATTCCCGATTCCGATCTGACCGTGGCGAAGATGGACACGCTGAACCAGATGGTGGCGCGGGTGCTGCAGGGCTAAGGCAAACCGCCAAGGACGCCAGGGCAGACTTCGTTATCGTTCGTACTCATCGTGGATCAATGATCTGATGCTGAAGCTGGCGAATCGAAACGAGTTTCAAACGTTGTTGGACGCGGTGGCGCTGAACGACAGCGACGCCAAGCGCGACGCGATTATCTATGTCGAGACCGACCGCGCGCCCGTGCATGTCTCGCGCGGCGAGTTCCGGCGGCAGGTGCTGGCGCACGCCGCCGCGCTGAAGCAGCTGGGCATCAACGGCCGCGATCTGGTCGTCATCGCGCACACGCAGGACCTGGAGAGCGTCTTCGCTTTCTGGGGGGCGCTGGTCGCCGGCGCCATCCCGTCGATGTTTCCCACGCTGACCGAGAAGCTTGATCCCGCCATCTATCTGCACAACATGGCCGAGCTGGCGCGGTTATCCAATGTGCGCGCCATCCTCACCACCGACGAGTTTGCCGCGCAAATGCAGGCCGCCGTGCCGTGCCCGGTGTACGCTTCGCAGCAGCTGGCCGAATCGGTGGCGCGCACCAACCTCGACACGATTGAGTCGCACACGCCGGCCGCCGGCGACATCGCCTTTTTGCAGCATTCCAGCGGTACCACCGGCCTGCAAAAAGGCGTGGCGTTGTCGCATCGCGCAGTGTTGAATCAGGTCGCCAGTTACAGCCAGGCGCTGGCGTTGCACGAGCAGGATGTGATCGTCAGCTGGCTGCCGCTGTATCACGACATGGGCCTCATCGCCGGTTTTCTGCTGCCGCTGATTCAAGGTGTGCCGCTGGTGTTGATGTCGCCGTTCGACTGGGTGGCGCATCCCGCCCTGCTCTTGCGCGCCATCCACGACTATCAGGGCACGCTGTGCTGGCTGCCCAACTTCGCCTACAACCACTGCGCCCGCCGCATCCGCCAGCGCGACCTCGACGGCGTGTCGCTGGCCTCGATGCGGGCTTTCATCAATTGCAGCGAGCCGGTGCGCCACGAGTCGCATCAGCAGTTCCTTGAACGATTCGCCGCCGTCGGCGTGACGAACGAGATGCTGGCCGTGAGTTACGCGATGGCCGAGAACACCTTTGCGGTGACCCAGACCCCGATCGGTCAACCGGCCCGATTGGACGTGATCGACCGGCGGGCGCTGGAAACCGATCGGCTTGCCAGACCGATCGAGCCGCAGCATCCCCACGCGCAAATTCGCGTCTCGTGCGGGCCGTGCATCGCCAACACCGCCGCCAGGGTGATCGACGCCGACGGGCGCGAGTTGGCCGATCGGTTGGTGGGTGAAATCGCCGTGAAGAGCGACTGCATGCTGACGGAGTATTATCATCGTCCCGATCTGGAACCGTTCAGCGACGGCTGGTATCGCACCGGCGACATGGGTTACATGGCCGACGGCGAAATCTACATCGTGGGGCGCAGCAAAGACCTCATCATCAACGCAGGCAAAAACGTCTATCCGCAGGACATTGAAGCGATTGTCAACACCGTGCCCGGCGTGCACGCCGGCCGCGCCGTGGCTTTTGGCGTCTTCGACGAGCGCGAAGGCACGGAACTCATCGGCGTGGTGGCCGAGGTGGACGGTCTGGACGCCGCCGAACACCGGCGCGTGGCGCAGGCCATCAAACAGGCCGTGGCCGCGCAGAGCATGGTCACCGTGACCTACGTGCAGCTCGTCGACGATCGCTGGCTCATCAAGACCTCCAGCGGCAAGATCGCCCGCGCCGCCAACCGCGACAAGTGGCTGGCGGAACAATCGCCCTCGTAAGTGCGATCCAGCCAGCCTCACCGCAGCCCCGGCATCCCCATGCCGGGGCATTGTCCCCAATATTTAAGGCTATGTTCGATTGACAAAATAGAACGCATGTGCTAATCTTACACAGTCAGCCATAGCGAGTTGTTCAGGGAGACCTCAGTCGATGGATTCGCCAACGCCCAACGTCCCTGACGTGAATGCACTCTGGGACTACCATCACCCCGCCGAGTCGGAATGGCGCTTCCGCGAAGTCCTGCGAACTGCTCCTCCCACCAACCCGATCGCGCCGTGCCGCTCTTCCGGTCAGAAACTATCGCAGAGCGTATGGCCGGTGGCGAACGAGCCGGCGCGCATGGCGCGGCTGAAAGATCTGAGTTAGCAGGCGTGTTGACCTGCACACCACATCGTCAAGGAGACTGACATGGCACGCAAGAAAAAGACGCAGGAAGAAGCCGCCGAAGAACTGACCGAGTTCATCGCAGAAGCCAAAGGCAAAAAGGCGAAGGCGGCCAAAGCTGAGCCGGCCATCGACCCCGGCAAGGCGCAGGCCCTGAACACGGTGCTGGCCTCCATCTCCAAGAAGTTCGGCGACGGCTCCATCATGCGGCTGGGGGAGGCCACCCACATGCACGTTGAAACCATTCCCACCGGCTCGCTGGCGCTGGACCTGGCGCTGGGCGTGGGCGGCGTGCCGCGCGGGCGCGTCACCGAAATCTACGGCCCGGAATCGGCGGGCAAGACCACGCTCTGCCAGCACATCGTGGCCGAGGCGCAGAAGCGCGGCGGCATCGCCGCTTACATCGACATGGAGCACGCGCTGGATCCGTCGTATGCGGCGCGCTGCGGCGTGGACATCGACAACCTGTACATCTCGCAGCCGGACACCGGCGAACAGGCGCTGGAGATTGCCGAGCAGCTGGTGCGATCGGGCGCGGTGGACATCATCGTGATCGACTCGGTGGCGGCGCTGGTGCCG
>CAZKBQ010000011.1:0-15255 GCA_964550855.1 uncultured Anaerolineae bacterium | reverse complement strand
TATCGCCCATCTCGCCTTCGATCGCGGCGCTGGTGCCGCGCGCCGAGATCGAAGGCGAGATGGGCGATAGTCACATGGGTCTGCAGGCCCGATTGATGTCTCAGGCCCTGCGGAAACTCTCCGGCGCGATCAAGCAGAGCAACACGGCGTTGGTCTTCACCAATCAGCTGCGCATGAAGATCGGCGTGATGTGGGGCAACCCGGAGACGACGACCGGCGGCAACGCGCTTAAGTTTTATGCCTCGGTGCGGCTGGACATCCGCCGCACGCAGAGCATCAAGACCAACGCCGAAGTCGTGGGCAACCGCGTCAAGGTGCGCGTCACCAAGAACAAGGTCGCCCCGCCCTTCCGCGAAGCCGAGTTCGACATCATGTTCAACGAAGGCATCAGCAAAGCCGGCGACGTGCTGGACATCGGCGTGAACATGGACATCATCACCAAGCGCGGCGCGTTCTTCACCTACGGCGACGTGAAGCTGGGCCAGGGACGCGAGAACGCCAAGGACTTCCTGCGCGATCACCCCGAGGTGGCCGGCGAGGTGGAGGCCGCCATCCGCGCGCAGGTGGCCGAGGCCGCCCAGCTGGTCTCGCCCAACGGCCATCGCCGCGACGACGAGGCTGAAGACGAAGATGAAGACGCGGTCAGCCTGGCTGAGGCCGTGGCTGAAGCCGCCGAATTGGAAGTCGAAGAGGAGATGTAACAGCGGGAGTTGACGCCGGGGCAGAGATTGACCCGGCAAAAGCAAACACAGGGATCGATCCGCGAAGGGCGCCAAGTCGTGTATACTGGGCCCTTCGCGGCAACCAACTCGTTAAGGGGGAAACGAGATGATTACCAAGGTTACGCACGCCTCGATCTGGGTCAAGAATCAAGACGAAGCCCTGAAGTTTTACCGCGACACACTGGGCTTCAAAGTCACCGCCGACGACTCGACCAGCATGCCCGGCTATCGCTGGTTGACGGTGGCGCCGCAGCAAGACGGCTTCGAAATTGTCCTCAACCTGGCCACCACCCCGGAGCAACTCGCCGGCGTCGGGCGGCAGGGCATCTTCATTGTCAGCTCCGACGACGTTCAGGCTGATTACGCCGCGCTCAAAGCCAAAGGCGTCAAACTCCAGACCGACATCAACGTCAATCCGTGGGGCAGCGACTTTATCTTTGAGGACCTGTACGGCAATGACTTTGACGTCGTACAGGCGCCGGCTGCCCGGGCGGATTAGCACCTGAGGCGGCCGCTCGCTCCTTGTCGATCGACCCATCTGATGAGTCAGGGCCGGTTGCAGCGCGCCCTTGCAACCCGAGTCGGCGGCGTCAGCCCGCCGCCAGAAAGTGAGCGTCATGTCAGATCCAATTCAGGTCGAGCACTTCACTGGCGCACTGTACATGCTGCTTGACGAAGCCTTTGACAACGTGCAAGGCTACTTCCTCGACAAAGGCACGTCGTTGTTCGAGACATTGGCGACCATCTCCGCCGAGGAAGCCTCGATCCCCGTGGGTGGCCAATGCGCCACGCTGGCCGCACAGGTCAAGCATGTGGCCTTCTATCTGGACGTGACCGAGCGCAACGTGCGGACCGGGACATTCCAGCGCGTGGACTGGGGCGAGATCTGGCGCACTACGCGGGAAGTCACGCCCGACGAGTGGGAAGAGATCAAGGCTCACTTGCGCGGCAGTTACGATCGCCTCAAGGCGCTCATTCACGAAACGCCGGGCTGGGCCGATGCGACGTGGATTGGGGTCGCCATCGCCACCGTCGTGCACACCGCCTATCACCTGGGGGAGATTCGCCAGGCGTTGTGCACGCTCAAGCACTGAGCAGCGCAGCCCGTGAGACAAGCAATTTACCAGGGGCCGGGCTCATCGGAGAAACACTCATGCCCAGACCGCGCATCTTTGCCACCAGCTTTTCAAGCGTCTATCCGCTCTACGTTCAGAAAGCAGAGCGCAAGCATCGCACGCAAGCAGAAGTCGATCAGATCATCTGCTGGTTGACGGGCTATGACCAGGCGGGCTTGCAGCGGCAAATTAAACAGGATCATGATTTTGAAACCTTCTTTGCACAAGCGCCGGCCATTCACCCCAACAGTTCGCTGATCACAGGCGTGGTGTGTGGCGTTCGCGTGGAAGACATCGAAGATCCGTTGATGCAGAAGATACGCTATCTGGACAAGCTGATCGATGAGCTTGCAAAGGGAAAGGCGCTGGACAAGATTCTGCGGCAATAATTTGAAGCCTGCGTGCCGCTACAAAAGAGACCGTAACTCCCCGGCCAGCGTCACTGCGAGCACAGATTCGCCAGGCATTGTGCGCGATCAAGCGCTGAGCGGAGAAGCACGCGAGGCAAGTGATCTACTCGCCGATGGTATCGCACACGTCAGGAGCTCAACATGAATTCCGAACCTACGCTCATCAGCAAACCCGCCTTTACCGTCGTCGGCTTGTTGCTGCACACACAGCCGATGTCGCCCGACATCCCGGCGCTGTGGGACAAGTTCGTGCCACGCATGAATGAGATTCCCCATCCCGCCAACGAGCGCGTCAGTTATGGCGTGATGGGGCATTTCGATCAGGCCACAGGCATGTTCGATTACATGGCCGGCAATCCTGTAACGCGAGTCGATCAACTGCCTGCCGGCATGAATAGTTGGGATATAGGCTCCCACACCTACGCCGTTTTCGAAACGACGCTGTCCCAGATTGGCGAGGCCATGAATTACTTGTTCCAGACCTGGCTGCCTTCGTCCGACTATGACCCGGTTGATGCGCCCAGTTTCGAGCGCTATGGTGAAGCCTTCAGTCCCGACAATCCGGTGCTTGAAATCTACGTCCCGCTAAAAAAGAAACTGTAGCCAAAGGAGAAAATGATGAGCGGTGTAAGAGTTCTGGTCGGCACGCGCAAAGGCGCGTTCATTCTGACATCCAACGAGAAGCGCAAACGCTGGAAGGTGAGCGGGCCGCACTTTGCGGGTTGGGAGATCT
The DNA here is from genome assembly GCA_964550855.1 of uncultured Anaerolineae bacterium. Classification (GTDB taxonomy): domain Bacteria; phylum Chloroflexota; class Anaerolineae; order Fen-1058; family Fen-1058; genus JAGOBP01. The sequence continues at coordinate 12,275 of CAZKBQ010000011.1, read as the reverse complement.
ATCACATCAACGGTTCGCCTGCCGATCCCGATCGGCTGTATGCGTCGCAAAGCAATGGCTGGTTCGGACAGATCATTCAGCGCTCCAGCGACGGCGGCCAGACGTGGGAGACGCCCGGCGGCGGCCCGGAAACCGGCCCCGACGGCCTGCCGCGCGGCGAGAGCAACAAGTTCGTTTACGAGGGCGAAGTCGGCACGCATCAGTGGTTCGACGGCTCTCAGCGCCCGTGGGAATTCAAGCGCGTCTGGCAGCTTAGGCCCTCGCTGACTGATCCCGATACGGTATATGCCGGCGTCGAAGATGCCGCGCTGTTCCGATCGACCGACGGCGCTCATTCGTGGCACGAACTGCCCGGCCTGCGTGCCGCGAAAGGTCATTTGTGGCAGCCGGGCGCGGGCGGCATGTGCCTGCACACGATTTTGCTTGATCCCACCAATCCCGATCGGATCTTCGTGGCCATCTCGGCCGCAGGCGCGTTCCGCACCGACGACGGCGGGCAGACGTGGAAGCCGATCAATCGCGGCCTCAATTCGCCCTTCGAGTTACCCGATGCCGCCGCCGAAGTGGGGCACTGCGTTCACAACATCGCGTTGCATCCCTCGCGACCCAACACCTTGTTCATGCAGAAGCACTGGGATGTCAATCGCAGCGACGACGCGGGCGATTCGTGGCATGAAGTCAGCGGCAACCTGCCGACGGACTTCGGCTTCCCCATCGCCGTGCACGCCCACGAACCGGAAACGATCTACGTCGTGCCGATCAAGAGCGATTCGGAGCACTATCCACCCGATGGGCAGCTGCGCGTCTATCGCAGTCGCAGCGGCGGCAACGAGTGGGAGCCACTGACTAAGGGTCTGCCCCAAAAGGACTGCTACGTCAACGTCTTGCGCAGTGCGCTGGCAGTGGACTCGCTCGAAGCATGCGGCATCTACTTCGGCACGACGGGCGGGCAGGTGTACGTCTCGGCCGATGCGGGCGACAGCTGGTCGGCCATCGTGCACGATCTGCCGCCGGTGTTGTCCGTCGAGGTTCAAACGCTGCCATGATCCGCGTTGCCCTGCCCTACCATCTGCGTAATCTCGCGCACGTGGGCAAAGAAGTCGAGTTGGCCGTCGAGGGCCCGATCACGATCGGGACCGTGTTGGACGCCGTCGAAGATCGCTATCCCATGCTGCGCGGCACGATCCGCGATCACGTCACGCATCGACGACGAGACTTCATCCGCTTCTTCGCGTGCGGGCAGGATCTGTCGCATCAACCGCTGGACGTTCCCCTGCCTGCGGCAGTCGCGTCGGGCGAAGAGCCTTTTCGGGTAATCGGTGCGATGGCGGGCGGTTGAAAAGGACACACCCATGACACACAACGCTGATCTTCTAAACCGGGTGAGGGCCGCGCTGGCACATGTGCCCCACGTGGACGAAAAGAAGATGTTTGGCGGCACGGCCTTCATGGTGAACGGGAAAATGTGCGTCGCGGTGAATCAGGATCGCATCATGTGCCGCATCGACCCGGCGCTCCACGACGCCGCGCTGGAACGCCCCGGCTGTCGGAGCGTGATCATGAAGGGGCGACCCTATCGAGGCTATGTGCACGTCGATGCGGCGGCCTTGACCACGCCGAGCGACCTGGAATACTGGATCGGGCTGGCGCTCGACTACAACCCGCAAGCAAAGGCTTCGGCCCGGAAAAGGCGCCGCCCTTCGGTTTGAACTTGATCGGCGCAGAACCGTTTCGCGTGGTGGACGCGCCGGCCCGCGGTTGGAAATCGATATGAGGAGGTTCTGATGAGTGCCAAGAAAGATACACAGAAGCCGGCCAAGAAAGCCGAAGGCCTTACCGCCGGGGAACGCGCCGCGATGAAGGAGCGCCTCAAAGAGCTGAAGGCTGAAGAGCGCATGAACAAAGACCGAGCGGTCGGGGAAAGCGCCGTGCGCGCCGCGATAGCCGCAATGCCGGAACCGGATCGCTCGATGGCCGAGCGGCTTCACGAGATCATCACGGCCAACGCACCAGTCCTTTCGCCCAAGACCTGGTATGGAATGCCCGCCTATGCCAGGGACGGCAAAGTCGTCTGCTTCTTCCAGAGTGCAGCGAAGTTCAACGCGCGGTACGCGACGTTCGGCTTCAACGACACGGCCAACCTCGACGACGGCGCCATGTGGCCGACCTCCTTCGCGCTGAAGGAGTTGACTGCCGCTGAAGAAGCGAAGATCGTCGCGTTAGTGAAGAGAGCCGTGAGCTGAGCACTGCGCGCGCCTCACACAAGGAGTCAACGTGCCACACTCTCAACCTCAAGGCTTTCTCGCCGTCCCGACCGCGGGCACTGGCCCCGGCGTATTGGTGCTGCACGCGTGGTGGGGATTGAACGACACCATCAAGGCGCTTTGCGCGCGATTGGCCGACGCCGGTTTTGTGGCCTTCGCCCCGGATCTCTATCATGGCAAAGTGGCCGACACCATCGCCGGCGCAGAGGCGCTGAGCCAGGCGCTGGACGCCAACTATCATCAGGCCCGAACAGAAGTCGCGGAAGCGGCCCGATTTCTCAGCGAACAGGTCGGATCAACCGATCGCGGTCTGGCGGCAATCGGCTTCTCGTTGGGCGCGTCATACGCCCTCGATATTTCAAACACCGCGCCCGAACTTGTCCGCTCTGTCGTAATCTTCTACGGGACGTGGGTTGAAGACTTGAGCCGCTCGCGCGCCGCCTACCTCGGTCATTTTGCCGAGAACGATCCGTTTGAACCGCAAGATCAGGTCGACAAACTGGAAGACTACATCCGGCGGATGGGCCGCCCGGTGACCTTCCATCGTTACCCTGGCACCGGTCACTGGTTCTTTGAACCCGATCGCGCCGATGCCTACGATCGGGCGGCGGCCGCTTTGGCGTGGGAGCGGACGTTGATCTTCTTGAAGCGTTCGCCTACTTTATAGACCCAACCAATAAGTCAGGAAGTAGTCACAGGGGAGGGAACATGCGACAACTGATCATTGCCGAGTTCATCACGCTGGACGGTGTGATACAGGCGCCGGGCGGCAAGAATGAAGATACCGACGGCGGCTTCCAACACGGCGGCTGGACACTGCCCTACTGGCACGACGAGATCGGGCTGCACTTCGATCAAGCCATGCAGCAGGCGGACACACTGTTGCTGGGGCGCAAGACGTGGCAAATCCACGGCGGCGCATTTGAGCCCATGCCGGCGGGCCATCCCTTCGGCGATGTGATGAACGGCATCGCCAAGATCGTCGTTTCGACGACGTTGAAATCGGCAGCGGCGTGGCGAAATTCCACACTCATCAGCAGCAATGTGATTGAGGCGGTGCGGCAGCTCAAGCAGCAGCCCGGCAAAAACATCCTGCTCGACGGCAGCAGTGTATTGGCGCACACGCTCATTCAAGCCGACCTGGTGGACGAATACGCACTGCACGTTTATCCGCTGGTGCTGGGCAACGGCAAACGACTGTTCCCCGCCGGCCGGCGGGTCAATCTGGAACTCATCGAGTCGCAGACGCTCCCGACAGGCATCGTGTTTCAGCGCTATCGGCCTGCCAGATAGGTTTGTTCGAACGCGAGCAGAGCAGATCAGCCATGAACCGCGATCCGGCGAACAGGCACATCATCTATCTGGAAATCGGCAGCCGCCGCACCTTCGCGGCCGCACTCGACTGGCCCGGCTGGTGCCGCGTGGGCCGGGATGAAACATCGGCGCTTCAGTCTCTACTCGAATATGGCCCACGCTATGCGCATGTGCTGCGTTCAGCGCGACTGGGCTTCCGCGCGCCCACAGATGCTTCGGCGTTCGTCGTCGTGGAACGATTGACGGGCAACACCACAACGGACTTCGGCGCACCCGATCGAGCACCGGCCGGCGACGCCGGGCCGCTCGACGACGTTGAACTGAAGCGGCTGCAGACCATTCTGAAAGCGTGCTGGCGCGCGTTTGATGCGGCGGTTGAGCTGGCCGAAGGGCAGGCTTTGCGCACCGGCCCGCGTGGCGGCGGACGAACGCTGGACAAGATCGTCGAGCACGTGCTCGGGGCCGAACAAAGTTATCTCACCGCTCTCGGCGGAAAAGCGCCTCAACCGAAGTCCGCTGCGCTGTCGCCGAAGCCAATTCGTCAGGCCATCCTGGAAACGCTGGCCGCTGCTGCTCATGGCGAGATTGCCGAATATGGGCCGCGCGGCGGCAAACGCTGGTCGCCCCGCTACTTCGTCCGCCGGGAAGCGTGGCATGTCCTCGATCACGTCTGGGAGATCGAAGATCGACTGACCCCGATAAATTGAATGGAGGTTACACCGATGAACGAAACGCAGAAGATTGTGGCGTCGCTCTGGTTCGATAAAGAAACCGAGGAAGCGGTCAACTTCTACATCTCCGTCTTCAACGGCTCGCCGCACAAGGGACGTGATTCCAAGATCATCAGCCTCACGCGCTACGAGAAAGGCATGGAGGTTCCGGGGGCAGACCAGATGGAAGGCAAAGTGCTGACCGCCATCTTTGAGCTCGCCGGGCAAAGGTTCATGGCGCTCGATGGCGGGCCGATCTTCAAGTTCACTGAAGCCATTTCGTTCTATGTGGAATGCGAAGATCAAGCTGAAGTCGATTACTTCTGGAGTAGACTCTCGGCGGTCCCGGAAGCCGAGCAATGCGGCTGGCTCAAGGACAAATTCGGCCTCTCCTGGCAGATCGTTCCGAAGCAATTGGGCGAGCTGCTGGGCAGTCCTGATAAGAAGAAGGCTTTGGCCGCCACCAATGCCATGTTGCAAATGAAGAAGATCGACATCGCCGCGCTACAGCGCGTCTACGATCAGGCCTAGTACGTCATCCGCCTGAACTTATGAAATTGCAGACTTCCGAAGTCCTGCAATCGCTGTACCTCACGAATACCTCAACCTGAACATCATTACATTGACAAGCCAAGGGGAATCAACGATGACTTCAGACATTCCGATCAAACAATTGCGCTCCACGTTCAAGGGGCAAATCATCGCGCCGGATGACGACGAGTACGACAAAGCCCGCACCGTTTTCTATGGCGGAGTGGATCGGCGACCAGCAGTGATCGTCCGCGTCGCGGATACCAACGACGTGGCGCGCGTCATCTCGCTGGCGCGCGAGACCGGGCTGCCATTGGCTGTCCGCAGCGGCGGGCACAGCACCGCCGGCCACAGCGTCTGCGAGGGCGGCATCGTGCTCGATCTCTCGGCCATGCGCGCGCTGGACATCGACGTGGCACAGCGCACCGCCTGGGTCGAGACGGGGATGACCGCCGGCGAGTACACATCCGCGACCAACGCGCACGGCCTCGCGACCGGCTTCGGGGACACCGGCTCGGTCGGCATCGGCGGCATCACGCTGGGCGGCGGTGTCGGCTATCTCGTTCGCAAATACGGTCTCACGATCGATTCGCTGCTGGCCGCTGAGATCGTGACCGCCGATGGGCAGTGCCTCCAGGTCGATGCCGACCATCATCCCGATCTCTTCTGGGCGATTCGCGGCGGCGGCGGCAACTTCGGCGTCGCCACGCGCTTCAAGTTTCAGCTGCACCCGATCGATACGGTCGTCGGCGGCATGTTAATCCTGCCGGCCACGCCCGAGACGGTGGCGGCGTTCATCGCCGAGGCCGAGGCTGCGCCCGAAGAACTCTCGACCATTGCCAACGTCATGCCTGCTCCGCCGATGCCGTTTTTGCCGGCGGACAAACACGGTCAATTGGTCATCTTCGCCATCCTGGTTCACGCCACCGGCGGTGAAGCAGGCGAGCGTGCCGTCGCGCCATTCCGCGCCATCGCCGCGCCGTTGGCCGACATGGTCAGGCCGATGCGCTATCCCGAGATCTACCTGCCCGATGAAGAGGACTACCATCCGACGGCGGCCGCGCGCACCATGTTCGTCAACACCATCGACCGGCATACGGCGGAAACGATTGTCGATCACCTTCAGAATTCGGATGCGGCCATGCGCGTGGCGCAGCTGCGAGTGCTCGGCGGGGCGATGGCTCGTGTGCCTGCCGACGCGACAGCCTTCGCACATCGCGCCAGCCGCATCATGGTGAACGTGGCCGCGTTCTACAACGGCCCTGAAGATCGCGTTGTTCGGGAGAAATGGGTGTCCGATTTTGCGACAGCCTTGCAACAAGATGACAGCGGCGCATACGTCAACTTTCTCGCCGACGAAGGCGACGATCGGATTCGCGCCGCCTATCCCGGATCGACCTGGGATCGACTCGCGGCGATCAAGCGTCGCTACGATCCGACGAATCTCTTCCGGCTCAATCAGAACATTCCGCCAGCCGGCCAATAACTCACGAAAGAAAGCCTATGAACGCACAACCCAATGTATTCTTTTCGCTGAAAACGTGGGACGAGAAACCGTACAACGAATTGCCCGGTGAACTGAAGATGACCCGATCGAACGTGGCGTACACCTATCAGGGCGACATCGAAGGCGAAAGCGCGCTCGACTACCTGATGGTCTATCGTCCCGATGAATCCGGCAGTTTCGTCGGGCTGGAACGCATCATCGGGCGCGTGGCGGGCCGCGCGGGCAGTTTTGTTTTGCAACACACCGGCACATTCGACAAGCGCAGTGTGAGCGGCACGTTCGTGGTTGTGCCGCGCTCCGGCACCGGCGAGTTGGTCAATTTGCGCGGTGAAGGAAAGATCGAGTTGTCCGGCCACGCCGAACGATACCCGATGATCTTCGAGTACGACTTCGAGTAATCGATCGCAGGCCGCCGGCAAGCGCGTGAATGACGACAGACACTCCAGTGAACTTTCGTCCTTCACGCGCTTGAGCATGACAAACTCTCACGCGAGGAGGCCTCATGAAATACGGTTTCGTTCTGCCCTACGGCGACGCCCGCACCGCCGCCGATTTTGCGTTTGAAGCCGAGCAAGCCGGCTGGGATGGCTTCTTCGTGTGGGAACCGGTGTGGGGTTGGGAAGCATGGATGCTGCTGACCGCGGCGGCCATGCGCACACAGCGCATCAAACTCGGCACCATGATCACGCCCGTCTCACGCCTGAGGCCGTGGGAACTGGCCAGCAAGACCGTCACACTCGATCATCTCTCGAACGGGCGCGTGATCCTGTCGGTGGGCCTGGGCGCGGTCGATACGGGCTTTGCCGAGTTCGGCGAAGTGACCGATCGGAAGACGCGGGCTGAGCTGCTCGACGAAGGGCTGGACATTCTCACCGGCCTGTGGCGTGGTCAACCCTTCAACTACGCCGGCAAACATTATCACATCAAGGAAACAAAGTTCTACCCTCCGCCGCCGCCGATCCAACAGCCGCGCATTCCCATCTGGGTCGTCGGCGCGTGGCCGAAAGAGAAATCGATGCAGCGCGCGCTGCGCTACGACGGCCTGCTGCCCAATGTCATGAACGAACAGGGGCAGCACCAACCGGCGACGCCCGAAGCGATCAGCGCGATCGCCGCTTACGCAAAAACGCATCGAGCGGACGCGACGCCGTTTGACATTGTGGTCGAAGGCCAAACGCCGGGGAACGATGGGGACGCAGCCCGCTCGAGCGTGAGACAGTGGATCGCCGCCGGTGCGACGTGGTGGATCGAGGCGTTGTGGGGCGCACCCGATCAGCCCGTCGATCTCGACGGCGTTCTACGCCGCATCAAGCAGGGCCCGCCGCGCGCAGATTAGTGCGTGAAGGAGTAAATCATGGCTGCCAAAATCGATCGGCCGCGCCCCGACGCCGACAGGCAGGGCGCAAGCCTGGATCAAGCCAAGCGTGAGGTCATTCAGGCAGCGATCCTGGAGGTCTTGCGCCGTCACGAGAAGCTGACCTACGAAGACCTGGCGCGGGCTGTGGAACAGAAGCTCGCCCGGAAATTCGACGGCTCAATCCGCTGGTATGTGACCACTGTCAAGCTTGATCTGGAAGCGCACCATGTGATCGAGCGCGTCAAAGACAAGCGTCGCGAGTTCGTGCGGCTGGCCCGCCGTTGAGCCGCTCGACGCAGCCGCCGCCGGCTGCTTTGAGCGTGCGACGGGTGTGCGCATCAAAATTCAGCAGCGGTTGCATGCTGGCGATTGAAATCGCGCCCTGGGAGCCGTCGGCTGATCGTCCACCGGCGTGGGCGGGGTCTCGTCGGCGCAGGCCGACGATCGGCGGCACGCCCGCCAGCCGCGAAGTCATTCGCCGGAGAACAGAAGCCGGCCGGCAAAACAATGATGCGCACTCGTGCGACGGGTGACGGAGTTTGTTTGACAGTCTCCTGCCGGAGCTTTATAATCAAACCGTAGTTGGAAGTTCCAAGCCTGAAGGTATTCAGCGCCCCGTCCAACGGGGCGCTTGCATGTCATATTCGCTCAGGAAGGTATGCCGTGTCCGATCGCATCTCCATCAACAGCATCAAACCCAAAATGAAATTTGACGGAACCGTCACCAAGGTTGAACTGGCGGGCGCGCGCGTCGACATCGGCGCAGAGCGCGACGCGTTTCTGCACATCTCCGAAGTGCAGCCCGGCCGGGTCACCACCCGCGTGGCCGACGTCATCAAAGAAGGGGACACATTCCCGGTCTGGGCCAAGCAAGTGCTGCCCGACAAGGGCGTGGTGCTGCTGACGCGCGTGGAACCACCCCCGCTCGACTGGAGCGACCTGCAGCGCGGCCTGAAGTTGACCGGCAAAGTCGTCAAGGTGGAAGACTTCGGCGTGTTTGTCAACATCGGCGCGCCCAAGGACGGGCTGGTGCCCGTGGGCATGATGGCGCGCACCCGCATCAACAAGCCGTCGGATGTGGTGAAGGAAGGCGATGAGGTCACGGTCTGGGTGACCAAGGCCTCCAAGAAAGAGAACCGCATCGGCCTCAGCATGGTGGAGCCGCCCGATCTCGACTGGAACGACATTCGACCCGGCCAGATCTTCACGGGCAAAGTCACGCGGCTGGAGCGCTTTGGCGCATTCGTGGATATTGGCGCAGAGCGCGAAGGCATGGTGCACGTCAGCGAACTGGCCAACGGCTATATTGGTCAGCCGTCCGACGTGGTGAGTGTGGGCGAGGAAGTGGAAGTGCGCGTGCTGGAAGTGAACGCCAAGAAGAAGCAGATCAAGCTCAGCATGAAGACCGACTTCACCGCCGAGCTGGCGGAAGAAGTTGACGAGACGCCGGTGCTGACGCCCATGCAGGTGGCCTTCCAGGCCGCGCAGCAACACACCCAGGCGGCTTCGCCGTCGGCGCGTGGCAAGACGGCCGGCACTCGCCAGGAGCACGAAGACATCTTCGCGCGCACCATTCGACAGCATCGGCAGCAGTAAGCCGATCGGGATTCACACCAAAAAAACAGGCTCGATCAAGTTGATCGAGCCTGTGCATTTTCAACCAGACGCCCGCGCCGGCCGCGGTCAACGCCGTCGCCGCGAGGTGGTGCCCCAACTGCCGCTGCTGTCGTCGTCGTCATCGTCCCAGTCGTCGTCCTCTTCTTCCTCATCCAGATCGTCCCAATCCTCATCCTCTTCGTCTTCTTCGACGTCTTCCCACTCTTCCTCTTCTTCAATCGTGGCAATATCGTCTTCGACTTCTTCTTCGACCTGGCTGAAGGTCAGGCAGCCCAGCTCCTGGTCGAGTTCGATCTCACCCGCGGTGCAAAAGTTGCCTTCCAGGTGTATGCAGCCTTCATAGTTGCATCGAATACGGGGCATTACAACCTCCTCGGATCAGTCCATGAGTGCGTGAAATCGCCGCGATTATAGCAAAACTTCATCAACGTGCAAGCAGATCAGTCCGCGCCCAGCGGCCCCAGCAGCTGCGCCTGCGCTTCAGCGCCGGCGGGCAGTCGTGTCACGCCATCGGGCACAATCACCAGCGCATTGGCGCGCGCCAGGCTGCCCAGGATGTTGGACCCCTGCCCGCCGCTCAGGCGCGCCACCCAGCGCTCGCCGTCGCGCTCAATCCGCGCGCGCGCGTATGTCTCGCGGCCATCGCTGTCCACCGCTTCCAGCAGCGTCACGGTGATCGTCGCCTTGCGCCATTCCGTGAAGCCCGCCATCACGCGCAGCACCGGCCGCACAAACTGTTCAAACGTCAGCATGGCCGACACCGGGTTGCCCGGCAGGCCGAAGAACGGCACGCCGCGATAATGACCGAAGGCCAGCGGCTTGCCCGGCCGCATGCGCACCCGCCACAGGTTGATCGCACCGTGCGCCGATACGGCCTCTCTGACCAGATCGTATGCGCCCACTGACACGCCCGCGGAAGCGACGATCAGATCAGCCCCCTGCCCGATCGCGCGTTCCAGATTGGCCGTCACATCGTCGAAGTCATCGCGCGCCACGCCCAGCCGAAGCGGCTCGCCGCCATACTGCGCCACCAGTGCCGCAATGGCCACTTCGTTCACGTTGCGGATCTGCCCCACGCCCGGCGTTTGATCCGGCGGCACCAGCTCATCGCCGGTGGACAGCACCGCCACGCGCGGCCGGCGGTATACGTGTACCTTCGTATGGCCCACGGCCGCCATCAGGGCGATCTCGGCCGGGCGGATGAGGGTGCCTGCGGCCAGCACCGACTCGCCACGCTTCACGTCATCGCCGGCATAACGCACGAACTCGCCCGCCCTGACCCGCCGCCGGATGCCGATCGAGTCCGGCAGATGGGCCGTGTGGTGCGCGCTGCCGTCATCGGTGTCTTCGACCGGCACCACCGCGTCCACGCCGCGCGGCAGCATCGCGCCGGTGGTGATGCGCACCGCGGCCCCGCCGGGCACAACCAGATCGATCGGATGGCCGGCCGGCACATCGGCGATCACGGGCAGGCGCACCAGCCGATCGGGGCCGGCTTCGATCACGTCGGCCGCGTGCACGGCATAGCCATCCATCGACGAATTATCGAACGGCGGCAGATCGATATCCGACCGCACCTCTTCGGCCAGCACGCGGCCCAGCGCGTCGAGCAAATCGACCGGTTCCGGCGGCAGCGGGCGGATGTCGGCTAGAATGGCGTGTTGCGCTTCAGTGACGGAGAGCATAGGCGGCTTCAGGCTGTCAGTATCCTACACCAGTTTTTCAAGCCATGTCAAGACCTTGACAAATTGCCCGTGTTTCATCTAGCGTTCAGTCAGGCATGGCCCAGAATGCGATGCGGCCGATACGGCTCTTCGAGCCGGGCCAGCTCATCGGGCGATAAAGTGATCTCCAGTGCGGCGTTGGCTTCTTCCAGATGATGCGGTTTGCTCGCGCCGATGATGGGCGCGGTGACGCCGGGCTGCTGCAGAATCCACGCCAGCGCGATCTGCGCCGCGGATACGCCGCGCTGCGCAGCCAATTCGCCGACCCGATCGGCCACGACAAAATCACCGTCGTCGTAATACATGTCGGCCGCAAAGGCGTCGGTCTGAGCGCGCGTGGTCTCGCCGCCGCCCCCGCGCGATCGATTGCCGGCCAGGAAGCCGCGCGCCAGCGGACTCCACGGGATGACGCCGATGCCTTCGGCGCGGCACAGCGGCAGCATCTCGCGTTCTTCCTCGCGATAGATCAGATTGTAATGATTCTGCATCGAGACAAAGCGCGTCCAGCCGTGCAAGTCGGCCGTGTACAGCATCTTGGCGAACTGCCACGCATACATCGACGACGCGCCGAGGTAGCGTGCCTTGCCGGCCTTGACCACGTCGTGCAGTGCGGCCAGCGTTTCTTCGATGGGCGTGTTGGGATCAAACCGATGAATCTGGTACAGATCGACGTAGTCCATTTGCAGGCGGCGCAGCGACGCATCGATCGAGTCCATGATGTGCTTGCGCGACAAACCGCCCTGATTGGGCTTGTCGCCCATCGGGTAAAACACCTTGGTCGCCACCACCACTTCATCGCGGCGCGCCATGGCCTTGAGCGCGCGCCCGGTGATCTCTTCGCTCACGCCTTGCGAATACATGTTGGCTGTGTCGAAGAAGTTGATGCCCAGTTCCAGCGCGCGCCGGATGAACGGCTGCGCGGCGGCTTCATCCAACACCCACGCCCGCCACTGCGGCGAGCCGTACGTCATCATGCCCAGGCACAACCGCGAGACCTTTAAACCGGTATGTCCCAGATTTACGTAGTGCATCATGCATCTCCTTAACCGCGCCACCCGCGCGCGGTCTCAATCGCCGTCTGAAGGTTAATCTCCGGCGACGGGATCATCGTCACGCAGCCCGTGCCGACGATATAGCGCCGCCCGCCGGTCTGTGTGATCGCCTCTTGCACCTGCTCGCGCACGGCTTCGGGCCGGCCGCGCAGCATCACCATGTCGCGCGCGATGCCGCCGCAGGCCGCGCCCTTGATCA
>CAZKBQ010000010.1:0-98174 GCA_964550855.1 uncultured Anaerolineae bacterium | reverse complement strand
ACCGCCGGAAGTTCAACAATCCCTATCACGCCGCCAGCGCCGGCTACGTGGACGATGTGATCGAGCCGCGCGAGACGCGCGCCAAGATCATCGCCGCGCTGGCCGCCCTGCGCGACAAGTATTCGCCGGCGCCGCCGCGCAAACATGGAAATATCCCTGTCTAAAGCGCAAGGCGTAAAACGTGAAGCAGAGGTGTTGCGTTGAGTGAGCGTCAAAGTCTGGCGGCGGCTGGCTGGCGATTGAAATCGCGCCTGTGGAGCGGCGGGCTGCCCGTCCACCGGCGTGGACGGGATCTCATCGGCGCAGGCCGACGAGCGGCGGCACGCCCGCCAGACGCGAATTCATTCGCCAGAGAAATCGGTCGGCAAAACAATGACGCGCACTCTGTTGCGTTTCGCGTTTGGCCTATGCAGTCTGTGTGAGATCGCTATGGACAACCTCTCCCTCTCCCTCCAAATCACCGTCATCGGCATGGGGCTGGTCTTTGCCGCCATCCTGTTGTTGTGGGGCATGATGGCGGCGCTGGTGCGTCTGACACCGGATCGGGCCGAGGCCGGCAGTGAAGCCGAACCCGAAGCCCCCGCCGCCGAACAGGAACGCAAACGCCGGGCTGCCGCCGCCGCCGTGGCCGTGGCGCTGGCGCAAGCCGACACCACGCTGCCGCACGAATTTCCCGAGCCGCCCACTGCCATCGTCAGCGCGTGGCAGGCCGTGCAGCGCAGCCGTCAGCTCAGCCAGCGCGGCCCGCGTCCACGCCAGCGCTAATTGCCACAGGACTGATCGTCATGAAAATCACCGTCAAGATCGATAACCAATCCTACGAAGTTGAAGTCGGCGACTTGCGCGACCGACCAATCGTGGCCGTCGTCGAAGGCGAGTCATTTGAGGTTTGGCCTGAAGAACCTCGCGGCAGGCCCGCGCCCCGATCGGCCCCCCGGACGACATCGGCCGCCCGGCCGTCCGGGTCCGCACCGGCTGGTGTCGCAACCTTGTCCAATGGCCGCGCCGTGTACGCGCCCATTCCCGGCGTCATCATCTCCGTGGCCGTTAAAGCCGGCGATACGGTGGCCCACGGCCAGGAATTATGCGTGCTGGAAGCGATGAAAATGAAGAACGTCATCCGCGCCACCCGTGCCGGCACGCTGGCGCAGGTGCTGGTACGCGACGGTCAACACGTCAAGCATCATGACGTGTTGATGGAATATGCCGAGTGACGTTATGGACTCTTCCACCATCCTACCCGAACTACTCAAAGGTTTCTCCAACTTCACGGCCGGCAACGCCGTGCTCATCGTCTTTGGCGCGATCCTGATCTATCTGGCCGTGGCTAAAGAATACGAGCCGGTACTGCTGCTCCCGATCGGCTTCGGCTGCATCATGGCGAATCTGGGCATGTCGGCCGACGGCGGCTGGATGAAGGTGCTGTACGACGCCGGCATCACCACCGAGCTGTTTCCGCTGCTCATTTTCGTCGGCGTCGGCGCCATGATCGACTTCAGTCCGCTGCTGGCGCAGCCCAGCATGGTGCTGCTGGGCGCGGCCGGACAGTTCGGCATCTACGGCACGCTCATCCTCGCCACGCTGCTCGGCTTCAAGCTCAACGAAGCGGCCTCCATCGGCATCATCGGCGCCATCGACGGACCGACCTCCATCTTCGTCGCCACGCGCCTCGCGCCGCACATGCTGGCGCCCATCGCCGTGGCTGCGTACTCGTACATGAGTCTGATCCCGATCATTCAACCGCCGCTCATGCGGCTGCTGACGACGAAGCAAGAACGCCGCATCCGCATGGCCTACACGCCCCGGCCCGTGTCCAGACGCGCGCGCATCATCTTCCCGCTGGCCGTCATGGCCCTCATCAGCCTCATCGCGCCGGAAGCCGCGCCGCTGATCGCCGCGCTGATGCTGGGCAATTTGATGAAAGAAGTGGGCGTGGTCGATCGGCTGAGCAAGGCCGCGCAAAACGAGATTATCAATATTGCCACGCTATTCCTCGGCCTGACCATCGGCGCAACGATGACGGCCGCGAGCTTCCTCAAGCTGGAGACGCTGGCGATCATGCTGCTGGGGTTGGTCGCCTTCGGCCTCGACACGGTGGCGGGCCTGCTGTTCGGCAAGCTGATGGCCTTTGTCACACGCGGTAAAGTAAATCCCCTTATCGGCGCAGCCGGTATCAGCGCTTTTCCCATGGCGGGCCGACTTGCCGCCAAGATGGCGCAAGACGAAGATTTTGAGAACTTCATCCTGATGCACGCCATGGGCGCGAACACCGCCGGTCAGCTGGGCAGTGTGGCGGCGGGCGGCATCCTGCTGGCGTTGGTGACCGGCCTGGTGTGACAGATCGTTCGCCATGTACCAGCCTCCGGGCGTTCATGCGCCCGGAGGCTTTTTGTTTCAAATTTGCCCCTTGATCGATCGAACGGATGTTCTATAATACAGGGTGCGTTTTGTAGAAGGGAGCGCCATGAGCAAGTCCACCGATCGCCAACGTCCGACCCGGCCTCGCAAGAATGCGACTGCGAAAAAATCGCGCGCCAAACGCGCGCCGCGCCGTACCTGGTTTGAGGCCACAGCGCAGCATGACCACGTGCACGTGCAGGCCAATGTGCCCACCCGCTGGCTGCGCCTGCTTCTCAAAGTGCTGGTGGTGATCGCCATCGCCGTGCTGATCGTCAAAGCGCCTGAAGTCTGGCAGGCCATCCAGGCGGCCATCAACGCGCTGCCGAAATGAGCTTCTAGCTGCACAACTATGCTATACTTACGTTAGTCGTTGCTGCCGGGAGGCCGATATGCAACCGGTGAGTCTGTCTCAAATCAACGCGCGCCTGAAGTTGCTGCCGCCTGAAAAATTGGCGGTTGTCTACGACTTCGTAACCTACTTGAGCGACCGCGAGTTAGCCCTGAAACTCCACGAAACTTCCGAGACCTATCAAACCATGCTGGCGTCTGAAGCCGTCTTGCGGCGCGACTGGGAGCGCCCGGAGGAGGACGAAGCATGGGCCGATTTGTGAAAGGCGATGTCGTCGTAACGCCATTCCCTTTTTCCGATCTCAGTGCGGCCAAGAAACGTCCGGCGTTGGTTGTCGCAACTTTGACCGGCGATGATATTCTCCTCTGCCAGATTACAAGTCAATCCATAGTCGATCAGTACGCAATTGCTCTCCGTGGCTCGGATTTTGCGTCAGGCTACCTGCCCAAAGATAGCAACATCCGACCTAACCGGCTCTTCACTGCGGATTCTGGAATTGTGCTGTACCGCGCCGGAACCTTGACTGTTGACAAACTGGCCGCGGTTATCCGGCGGATCATTGACATTGTGTCGGCCTGAAGCTTGTTTTGGCCGTATCTGCAAGTGAGTGCCATGCCTATACCGCTCCTCCAGGACTTCGCCGGTCGCATCATCGACAACGTCGAACAGGTCATCATCGGCAAGCGCGAAGCGATCGAGCTGCTGATGGTCGCGTTGTTGTGCGAAGGCCACGTCCTGATCGAAGATGTGCCCGGCGTGGGCAAGACCATGCTGGCCCGCTCGCTTGCCATCAGCCTGGGCGGGCAGTTCAAACGCCTGCAATGCACGCCCGATCTGCTGCCCAACGACGTAACGGGCGTATCGATCTTCAACCAGCGCAGCGGCGAGTTTGAGTTTCGCCCCGGCCCGATCTTCGTCAACGTGCTGCTGGCCGACGAGATCAATCGCGCCACGCCGCGCACGCAAGCGGCCCTGCTGGAAGCGATGCAGGAACAGCAGGTCACCGTGGACGGCGTGACGCGCCCGCTGCCGCATCCGTTTCTCGTGCTCGCCACGCAAAACCCCATCGAGTACGAGGGCACCTTCCCCTTGCCCGAAGCGCAGCTCGATCGCTTTCTGATGCGGGTATCGATCGGTTATCCGGCCGCGGCGCAGGAAAAACAACTGCTGCCGCATTTGCAGCGCCAGCATCCCATCGCCGCGCTGCGCGCCGTGGCCGATGAGGCCCAGCTGCTCCAATTTCAGCGGCAGGTGTGGGAAGTCCACGTCGATGATTCGCTGCAAGATTACATCGTGGCGCTGGTCACGGCCACGCGCGATCACGGCGACGTGGCGCTGGGGGCCAGCCCGCGCGCCACACTGGCGCTGTTCAAGACGGCGCAGGCATTGGCCGCGCTGCGCGGCCGCGATCACGTCCTGCCCGACGACATTCAATACCTGGCGCCCTTCACGCTGGCGCATCGCCTCATCGTCAAGCCCGAAGCCGAACTGCGCGGCAGCACGGCGCTGTCCATCATCAGGGGCATCGTCGAACGGACGCCGTTGAATCTTGAGGCGTGAAGGTCAGGCCATAAGCCTTGAGGCGTAAAACGTAACGGGCAGGTGACGCCCTGCGCTTTGCGCATGACACACTCATGGGCGACTCCTTTTTTCTGCTGCTGCTGTTGCTCGCCCTCGCCGCCATCATCCTGCGCCAGGATTTTGTGCTGACGCTGGTGTATTTCTTTGCCGCCGCGTATGCCGTGGGGCGCGGCTGGAGCCGTCGGGCGCTGAATGCCGTTCGGTTTGAGCGCACCTATCCACACCGTGTTTTCCTGAACGAAAAAATCCCCGTGCAGCTGGAGCTGATCAACACGCGCTGGCTGCCCGTGATCTGGGCGCAGTTGATGGACAGTCTGCCCGTCGAATTGAGCGTGCCCAACTCATTCAGAAGTGTGATCGTGCTGGGGCCGTATGGCCGCGCGCGGCTCACCTACACGTTGAGCGCCGCCCGGCGCGGCTGCTATGTCATCGGGCCGCTATCGCTGCGATCGGGCGATCTCTTTGGCCTGTCGGACGATGCCGAGAACGTCGGCCAGACCGATCGGTTGATCGTTTACCCCAGGATCATTCCGCTCACCAAAGTGCCGCTGCCGTCCCGTTCGCCACACGGCGCGCTGCGCAGCGCCCAACCGATCTTTGAGGATCCGGCGCGGGTGCGCGGCAAGCGCGATTACGCGGCCGGTGATCCCTACCGCCGCATCGATTGGAAAACATCGGCGGCGGCCGGCCGGTTGCAGGTCAAGATCTTCGAACCGTCCATCGCGTTGGACACGCTGATCGTCCTGAATCTCAACACAGACGAGTATGACTATCGCACGCGCGGGGATGCGACGGAGCTGGCCGTGATCACGGCCGCGTCGCTGGCCAACTGGCTCGTCGGGCAGCGCGAAGCGGTCGGGCTGGCGGCGAACGGCGCGGATCCGCTCAATGAGAATCGGCCGCTACCGGTGCTCTATCCGCGCAAAGGTCGCGCGCACCTGATGAATGTGCTCGACGGGCTGGCGCGCGTGCGCGCCGCCCGCGTCCAGCCGCTCGTCGACGTGCTGCGCCGCGAGACGCCGCGCCTGCCGTGGGGCACGACGCTGGTGCTGATCACCGGCAGCGCCGATGAGACCGCTTTTGATGAGATCTTCCGCGCGCGCCGCGCCGGCCTCAACGTGGTGCTGATCCTGATGGGCATGGTCATGGACGCCGACGTTATCCGCCGCCGCGCGCGGCACTTTGGCGTGCCGTTGTTTGAATTTCTGCGCGAGCGCGACCTGGAAGTGTGGCGGCAATGAATGACTTTCCGTCCCGCCCGGGCCGGGCTGTCGTCGTGGCCCAGATCGTCATCGTCGGCGCACTGCTGGCCTGCCTGACGCTGGGCCTGTCGGAGCTGGGCCGGCAGATCGCGCCGGACTGGAGGGCCGATTATCTGCCTTTCGCCGGTTTGGTCGTGGCATTGGAGGCGGCCCTCTCCACGCGCCTGCTGCACGGAGCGGCCGCCGCCGGACAGCTGCTACTGCCGTGGTACGTGCTGCGCGCCGCTGAGGCAGCCGGGCTGTTTCTGGCCGCGCGTTCGTTTCTGACCGTCTGGCGCGGCCCCGACTTCGTCGTCGCGCACGACAGTTTCTACGGCGGCATCGACCGCGAACTATTCGGGTTGACCCTGATGGCGGGCGTGATCTGGCTGCTGGGCTGGAGGCTGACGCGGTTGTTGATTGATCTGGACGCCGACATCGCCGCCGAGCACGAATTGCTGCGCGAAACCGAAGATGTCCGCGCTACTGCGTGGCAATCGCTGGCGGCCTGGCTGCTGCTGATGGGACTGGGGCTGGTGGGGGTGGCGGCTCTGGCGCGCGTGCGCGCGCCCTCAGACACGTCCGTCGGCTATGTGCTGGCCTACTTTGGGCTGGCCCTGCTGCTGCTCAGCCAGACGCGCTTCACCCTGTTGCGCGCCGCATGGCAGAGCGAACGCATTCCCTTTGATCGCGGTGTGGGTCGCCGCTGGCTGTTGTACAGCGGACTGCTACTGGGCGGGCTGGCACTGGCTGCGCTGGCGCTGCCCACCCAATACGCGCTGGGCCTGTTCGCCACGCTGCAATACCTGCTGACGCTGCTCGGCGCCGTCGTGCAGCTGATCGTCTTCGTAGTTGTACTTATCGTCGCTTATATCCTGAGCGTGTTCTTCCCCGAGGTTCAACTGCCCGCTGCGCCCCACCTGCCGCCGCCGCCCGCCGGCGGGCCGGTAACGGCGCCGACCGGTCTGTCACCCCTGCTGGAATTCATTCAATCGGCGCTATTCTGGGGGCTGTTTCTGGGTGTGGCCGGCTACCTGCTGCGCCAGTATCTGCTGCGCAAGCCGCAGGCGATCAACGCGCTGCGCCGCCTGCCCGGATTGTCGCTAATCGTGCGCTTGTGGCGGCAGCTGCGATCATTCTTCGGCGGGCTGGGCGATCGGCTGGATGATTTGCGCGCGGCGCGGCGGCAGGCCCGATCGTTCCCCGCCGCCCGATCGGCCGCTGCGCCCCGGCGGTGGCTGCGCCTGCGAGCGCTGTCGCCGCGCCAGCGCGTGCAGTTTTACTACGGCGCGCTGCTGCGACGCGGGGCCGAACACGGTCTGCCACGTGCGCCCGCTCAGACGCCCTACGAGTACGCCCGCACCCTGCGCGAGCGGCGGCCCGAAGCGGACGAAGACCTGGCCGGCCTCACCGCGGAATTCCTCGAAGCGCGCTACACCGCCCACGCCATTTCGGCCGCGCGGGCGGGCCGGGCGCAGCACTACTGGCAGCGCCTCAAATGCCTCTTCAGGCGCTAAGTATTTCTCATAAATATCGGGGTTCAGGACTGCCGGGTGGCTGCAGGCAAACAGAGATAATCGCCGGGCAGCGCATACAGCACGCCAACGAACGATCACCGCTCAAACAGGGAGCGCGGCAACGCGGATTGACGAATGATGCCGGTTAACGCACCCATTTTCAGTTCGTCATGATCGGGAACAGGAACGGTAATGAGGTACTCCCCAGGTTTGACCTTGCCCGATGCTGGGTGTCATCGGATGAAGGCGCGGCGAGCCATCCTTGCGCACCGTCGCCAGATAAGCGACCTGGCCGTTCAGCCGTGCTGCGCCGAATGCGGCCAGTTCAGGTTGTTGTTCTTCGAGGACTTTCCAGGCCATAAGTGCCGCAGGCATCGTTATCTCAAACCACGGAGGGCACGGAGCACACAGCGTTTTCTCTGTGCCCTCTGTGATCTCCGTGGTGAATGGAGCTGGACATCACGCCCGTCATCGGCACACATATCGGGCCGGGAGCAGTGGGGTTTGCGTGCGTGACAGTTAAATCGCCTGCCCCTTGAACTGGCTCACATACAAATGGTGATAGAACCCGCGCTTGTCCAGCAGGGATTGGTGGGTGCCTCGCTCGACGATCTCGCCGTGATCGATCACGACGACCTGATCGGCATCGCGAATCGTGCTCAGTCGGTGCGCAATCACGAAGCTGGTGCGGCCCTGCATCAGCCGCAGCAGCGCCTTCTGAATGCGCGCCTCGGTGCGCGTATCCACGCTGCTGGTCGCCTCGTCCAGGATCAAGATTTCAGGATTGGCCAGCACCGCCCGCGCGATCGAGAGCAGCTGTCGCTGCCCCTGGCTCAGGTTACTGGCCCGCTCTGACAGGATCGTTTGATACCCCTGCGGCAGCTGGCGGATGAAGTGATCGGCGTCGGCCAGTTTGGCTGCCTCGATCACTTCGTCATCGGTGGCGTCCAATCGGCCGTAGCGGATGTTCTCCATGACGGTGTCCGAAAACAGGAACGTGTCCTGCAGCACCAGCCCCAGCCTGCGGCGCAGATCGGCTTTGCTCATGTCGCGGATGTCCACGCCGTCGATGCTGATGCAGCCGTCGTCGATCTCGTAGAACCGATTGAGCAAGTTGACGATGGTGGTCTTGCCGGCGCCCGTCGGCCCGACCAGTGCCACGATCTGCCCCGCCTGCGCTTCCAGCGTCATATCCTTGATGATGGGCGTGCCCGCTTCGTATGAGAACTTGACGTGATCGAACTTCACATCGCCGCGATTGGTCGCCAGCGGTTTGGCCCTGGACGCATCGTCAACCTCGGCCGGCGTATCGATGATCTCGAAGACCCGCTCGGCCCCGGCCAGCGCGGCCTGGATCGAGTTGTACATGTTGGCGAGTTGCTGCAAGGGTGAGACGAAGTTGCGCCCGTAGTTGATGAACGTCGCGATGATACCCACGCTCACCAGGCCTTGCAGGGCCAGCCAGCCGCCCAGCCCGGCCAGCACAATGATGAAGAAGTTGCCCAGCACGTTGGACAGCGGCATCAACAGCAGCGCGTAACTGTTGGCATACACGCCGGCGCGAAAGACCGCTTCGTTGCGCTGGCGAAAGGCCTCCACCACCGCGTCGTTGCGGCGAAAGGCCTTGACGACTTTTGCCCCGCTGATCGCCTCTTCCATGATGCCGTTCATGTCGCCCAGTCGCTGCTGCAAATCGCGGAAGCCGCGCCGCGTGTATTTGGCGACGAACTCCGTGAACCACAACATGATCGGCACCACCAGCACCGCCGACAGCGCCAGCCAGGCATTCAACACGAACATCGCGATGATGATGCCGACCAGTCCCAGCACACTGGCCAGCAGCGTCGTGACGTTTTGGGAGACCGTCTGGTTGATCGCGTCGATGTCGTTGGTCAGGCGGCTCATCAACTCGCCCGCCGTATTCTGATCAAAGAACTTCAGCGTCAACGTCTGCAAATGCGCAAACAGATCGCGGCGCAGATTCTTCAGCGCGCGCTGCGAGACATCCGACATCACCCAGCCGGAGATGGCCTGAAAGAGATTGTTGAGCACGTACACGGCCAGCATCGCCAGCGCGATCGGGACCAGACCGGCCGCCTGTTTCGTCGAGATGAATCGATCGATCGCCACGCCCATCAGATACGGCCCGATCAGCCCCAGCACCGTATAGACCACCACCATCACCAGCACGCCGATGAGCGCGACTTTGAACGGGCTGAGGTACGGCAGCAGGCGAATCAGCGCGTGACGCGGATCGCGCGCTTTTTCGATGCGGCTCATGGCGGCCGGGCGGCGCGGCATCATGCTCGCGCGGACATCGCGCGTATCACTGCTCGACAATTGTTGGCTCATGGGTGCACCTCCGCACCGGCCAGCGCGTTGACGGCCCAGGCTTCGCCCAGCGTGACATCGTTCGGCTTGAAGCCGTTGCCCAACTGCGATTCGTAAATCTCCTGATAGATCGGGCTGGTGCGCATCAGCTCGGCGTGCGTGCCCTGGGCGGCGATGCGGCCTTTGTCGATGACGACGATCTTGTCGGCTTTGAGCACCGTGCTGATGCGCTGCGCGACGACCAGCGTGGTATGCCGATAGGTCTCCGCCGCCAGCGCGTCCTGAATCTTCGTTTCGGTTTCCACATCGACCGAGCTGGTGCTGTCGTCGAGGATCAGAATGGTGGGCCGCATCAGCAGCGCGCGGGCGATGGCGATGCGCTGTTTCTGCCCGCCCGATAAGTTGGTGCCCCGCTCCTCGATCCGGCTGTCATAGCCCTGCGGCAGCGCCATGATGAAGTCGTGGGCCTGCGCGGCCCTAGCGGCGGCGATCACTTCATCGTCGGACGCGGTCGGATGGCCGTAGCGGATGTTGTCGCGCACCGTGCCCGAAAACAGCACCGTTTCCTGCGGCACGATGGACACGTGCGCCAGCAGCGAATTCTGCTGCACGTCGCGGATGTCCACGCCGTCGAGCAGGATTCGCCCGTCCGTCACATCATAGAAACGCGGCACCAGGTTGATCAGCGACGATTTACCGGCCCCGGTTGCGCCCAGAATCGCCAGCGTCTTGCCCGCCTCAACCTCCAGGTTGATGCCCTCCAGGACTTCTTCACTGCTATGGCCGTTGTAGTGGAAAGCGACGTTCTCAAACACAAGCTGCCCGGCCAGCGTTGGCGGCAGCAACACGGCCTCTGCCTTATCCTGCACTTCCGGCACAGTGTCCAGCACCTCGGTGATGCGTTTGGCCGAGGCGATGCCATTGGCCCAGACGTTGGACAGCATCGTCATCATGATCAGCGGCGACATCGTCGTAAGCAGATAGTTGGTAAACGCCACGATCTGCCCGACGGACAGACTGCCCTGAATGGCCTGCAGACCGCCCGCCCAGATGACGATCACCATGCCGACGTTCACGCACACCGTCAGCACCGGCGACATGGTCGACATGAACTGCATCACGCGCACCGAGTTGAGAGTGTACGCTTCATTGGCCGTCTCGAAGCGCGCGCTTTCATGATCGGCGCGCACGAACGACTTGACCACGCGCACCCCGGCGATATTTTCCTGCAGGACCGTGTTCAACCGATCGAGCTTTTGCTGCACCGAGCGGAACAGCGGCTCCATCTTGACGATGAAGAACACGATCAGCGCAATCGTAATCAGCAGCAGCGGCACCATCGTCAACGCCAGCTGCGGACTGGTGTTGATCATCAGGAGCAGACTGCCAATCATCAGCAGCGGCGCGCGGGTGCCGATGCGCAGCGTCACCTGCACCAGCCGTTGAAACGCGCTCGTATCGCTGGTCAACCGCACCATCAACTGGCCGGTCTGCAGCCGATCGAGATTGCCGTACGACAACGTCTGAATCTTCAGGAACAGCGCTTCGCGGATGTCGCGCGCCACGCTCTCGCCCACCCGCACCGATAGGTTATTGTTGCCGATCGCGATCACCGTGCTCAGCGCCGAAATGCCCAGCATGAGCAGCGCCGTCTGAATCACCACCGTCTGATTGTCCGGCGTAATGCCCTGATCGATGATGCGTTGAATCAGGCGCGGGATCGACAAATCGAAGAACACCAGCGTGGTCAGCAAGATCAGCGCCGCCGCCGAGCGTTTCCAGTAAGGTTTGACGTATTTGATCAATTTGCGAACGTGGTTCATACCATTAACTCACTCAGCGTAAGTGTCGTAATTTGGGCACCAGGGCAATCACAATCACGGCCAATCCCAGCGTCAGCAGCGCGCTGATCGAGATCATGACGCTCATGCCCTTGAGCTCCGCCCACTGGCCCAGCGCCAGATTGCCAAACGGCGCAAAGCCAAAGAATGTCAGCGTGTACAGGCCCATCACCCGGCCGCGCATCTCGTCGGGCACGCTAGTCTGCAGCAGCGTGTTGATCAGCGTGAATTCGAACATGAAACCCACGCCCAGCAACAGGGCCAGCCACAGCGCGATCGACAGCGATGAGGTGTTCGCAAAGGCCAGCAGCACAATCGGGAACAGGAGATTGGCTGCCAGCAGCCACCGGCCGCGCTGGCCGCGCTCACCGTGTCGCGCAATGATGAACGCCGCGCTCACCGCGCCGACGCCGATCACGGCGTTGAGCACGCCGTAGCCGGTCGCGTCCAGGTGCAGCACCTGATCGGCAAAGGCCGGCAGCAGCGCGTAATAGGCGATGCCAAAGACGCTGAAAATCAGGGCCAATAACAACAGCGCGAATACTTCGTTATGGGCCAGCACATAGCGGATGCCCCGCAGCAGATCGCGCCAGGGCGATTCGCCTTTGACGACGATGACGGGCCGCGTCAGGTGCATCATCAACAGGCAGACGATCACGGCAATAAACGTCACGCCGTTGATCAAGAAGCACCAGCCCGTGCCCACCGTCGCCAGCAGCAGACCGCCCAGCGCCGGGCCGATGACGCGCGCGCCGTTGAAGATCATGGAGTTGATGGCGATGGCATTGGGCAGATCCTCGCGCCCCACCATTTCCACCACAAAGGCCTGGCGGGCCGGCCCGTCGAACGAGTTAACCACGCCCAGCAATGCGGCCAGTACGATGATGTGCCACACCTGCACCGTCCCGGCAAAGGTGAGCGCAGCCAGCACAAACGCCAGCAGCATCGCCGCCGACTGCGTCGCCACCAGGAGATTGCGCTTGTTGGTGCGATCGACGATGACGCCGCCCCAGGGTGAAATTAGCAGCGACGGAATGGCCGACGCAAACCCCACCACGCCCAGCATCAGTTCGGAGCGGCTCAGTTCGTACACCAGCCAGGCCTGCGCCACCGTCTGCATCCACGTCCCCGCGACAGAGATCAACTGACCGATGAAGTACAGCCGAAAATTGCGATGCTGCATGGCGCGAAACGTCCCGGAGACGCGCCGAGTCGCAGCGGGGGCCGGCAGCCCGGCCGATAACGATGAACTATCTTCAGACATTGCGGCAATTTTCCAATAGAAGAGATGTGATGGACTACTTCCGATCAACCGGCGAGGTGAACAGCGGCCGCAGCAGTTCCATGGCCGCCACGACGGTGGCGCGTTCGCCGGTCGATAGCGAGGCCAGCGCCTCGGCCAGATAGGCCCGCGTGGCCGCGCGCGAGGCATCCAGCGCCGCCCGACCGGGCCGGGTCAGGGTCAGCACCACGCGGCGGCGATCGGCCGGGTCGGTCCGCCGGCTGACCAGCTGACGCGCCACCAGCCCCTCGATCAGCTTTGACATCGACGGCAGCGTCAACCCGATGTGCTCGGCCACATCCGACAGCGAGGCGTTGGTGTTGCGATCGATGTAGCCCAGCGTGCGGAACTGCGGCACCGACAGATCGGCGGTGCGATGGCGGCGCATCTCGGTGCGGATGGCGCGCATGATTTGCGGAACGACTTCCAGAATTCCCTGGGCGCAGGCCGCGGGTGTGGTGGGCATGATGCTTTCACTTTCTAATAGTTTCAATTTCTAAGTATATCGCAGCGGCGTGATTTGTGCAAGGGCGGTAATCTGGCTGAAAACAGCGGCGCCCCGCCCGGCACAGCCGGGCGGGGCGCAGTGAGGTCGAGGCGGCAGCTCAGCCGCGATGCGCAGTTACCTCAACCGCTTCGCGCGGCTGAAACAGCCAGGCCTGATTGGTAATGCCGATGGGCGTAATCAACAGCCCCTGCTCGCCAGCCAGCTGCTCGATGCGGCGCTGCAGATATGGCGAGAAATAGCCCTGGTACTTGGCCCACAGATCGGGCAGTTTCCAGTCGTTGCCGGTGACCACCTTGCGGCAGGTGGGCAGCCCGCAGTGACACTCAAACTCATCATAAGCCGTGCTGTCCGTCATGGCGTAATCAAAGCACACTTCTTCGTCCGGTTGGATGTCGCGCAGCGCCACCAGCGTGATCTGGCCGCGCAACCCCAGGTTCGGCTCGCACGAATGATTCACGTAGTCAGCCGGCTCCAGCTCGCCGACCGTGGCCAGATACAGCCCCTCGTCGATCTGAACGGCGTGATGCTGCGTGACCGGCGGCAGCTGCTCCAGCAGCTCCTCCGTCACGATGTTGCCGCCCCACACGACGAGCACTTCACCAGCCTGCGCCGCCTCACGCGCGAACACGCCAAATCCGCCCTTGGCCGGATCGGGCCTCACTTCCAGCTTCGGCGAAAGATAGTGAGTGGGAACTGTGTTCATTCATCCTCCGTGCAGTTGAGTGTGGAAATATTAACGGCATACGCGCCGTGCTCACACACTGACGGGTATGCCGCAATGGGAATTGCTGCGGGGTTGATGTTACAGCTATTCAGCCGGCAATGCAATACCTGGCCGGAATTTTCACCGAATTTTCACCGGGCGGCCCGGTTAAACAGGGGCGTTTGACGGGTTTTTCCAGCCCGCGCCGGTGTTGAGACAGACGATGGTTTCGTCGGCGTGCAGCCAGCCCGATCGGCGCAGCTGGCCCGCCGCGACGAGCGTCGCCGCGCCCTCAAACGCGGCCGAGATCCCTTCGGTCTTCAGCAACTGCTCGGTCATCGCAACGATCGCGTCATCGCTCACGGCCACGGCTGTGCCGCTGCTCGCGCGCAGCGCGCGCAAGATCGCGCGGTCGCCCAGCGGCTTGGGCACGCGCAAGCCGGCGGCCACCGTTTGAGCGTGCGGATGCAGTTCGCTGACGGGCTGCTGCGCTTCGAACGCCGTCACGATGGGGCGGCAGCCCTGCGCCTGAACCGCCACCAGACGCGGCCGCTGGGTGCCGATCCAGCCCAGGGCCGCCAATTCTTCAAAAGCTTTCCAGATGCCGATCAGCCCCGTGCCGCCGCCCGTGGGATAAATGATCACATCGGGCAGCTGCCAGCCAAAGGCCTGCGCGATCTCATAACCCATCGTTTTCTTGCCTTCAACGCGATAGGGCTCCTTGAGCGTGGCCAGGTCAAACCAGCCGTGCTGCCGCGCGTCGGCGGCGGCGATCCGGCCGGCGTCGTTGATCAGGCCGTCGATCAGCTGCACGTCCGCGCCGGCGGCGCGGCATTCGTCGATGTTGGCCGCCGGCGCGTCTTTGGGCATGTAAACATGAAGACGCAGACCAGCGCGGGCCGCGTACGCGGCGGCGGCGCCGCCCGCATTGCCCGCCGTCGGCACGACGAATTCCTTGACGCCCAGCGCTTTGGCGCGCGTCACCGCTGTGGCCATGCCGCGCGCCTTGAACGAGCCGGTGGGATTGCGCCCCTCGTCCTTCAGCCACAGGCGCTGCAACCCGAGCTCGGCCGCCAGCCGCGTGATCTCCAACTGCGGCGTACCGCCTTCGCCCAGATCGATCCGCTCGGCCGGATCGTCGATCGGGAGCAGCTCAGCCCAGCGCCACAGCCCGGCCGGCCGCGCGGCGAAGCGATCGCGATCCAGCTCGCGTCGCGCCCGCTCGAGATCGTAACGCGCCCACAGCGGCGACTGACAGGCGGGGCAGACCGTGTGCGCTTCAGACGCCGGGTACGTTTGATGACATTCCGAACATTCAAGATGGAGAAGATAGCTCATGGGTTTGACCCCCGGGGCCGGCCGCCGCGTCTGCCGAAAGAACTCGCGGCCCGGCCGTCGGTTCGCGCCGCCGTCAGTCGAACATCACCACTTCGTCGCCGGCCAGCCGCTTCAAGATGATGGATGTGACGATGTCTAAGTGGCCGTCCTGATGCACGTAATCCAGTTCGTCGGCGGGCAGCGTGAGGATGGGGCAGAGCGTGAAGCGCTCGATCCATTCGTCGTACAGCCGGTTCAGCCGCGCCAGGTATTCGGGCGAGATGTCGCGCTCGTAGTCGCGGCCGCGCTGGTGGATGCGGCTCATCAGCGTGTCGACGCTGGCGCGCAGATAGACGACCAGATCGGGCGGCGGCAGATACAGCGTCAGCACCTCGTACAACTCGCGGTAGGTGCCGTAATCCCGATCGGACATGTGGCCCTGCCGGTACAGGTTCCTGGCGAAGATCTCCGCGTCTTCATAGATGCTGCGATCCTGGATCACCGAGCCGGGGTGATCGAGCAGGCCGCGATGGTGGCGCAGGCGTTTGGACAGGAAGAAGACCTGCGAGTGAAAGCTCCACGCCCGCATGTCCTGATAGAAATCGGCCAGGTACGGATTTTCGTCCACGGCCTCGTAAAACGGCGTCCAGCCCAGCCGCTGGCCCAGCAGGCCCACCAGGGTGGACTTGCCCACGCCGATGTTGCCCGCGATGGCGATGAAGTGTTTGGTCATGGTGCTCCAGTCGGTTGGATAAGGGGTGATACTAAACTTCCAGCCTGAGCTGCTGCGCCTCGGCCAGGCGATTGAGCCGGCGCGTGCACAGATTGAGCGCGTCCTGCAGCGCCGCGCGATCCGCGCTGTCGGACAGCAGCGCGCCGACGGCGCCGATGGCTTGAGTGAGCGCGGCGAAGTCGCGCAGCGAATTCATTTGCGACGCAGCCGGGCCCGGCTCGGGTGCTTTAACGGCTACCGGCGGCGCCGTCAGCGGCATCTGCGGCAGCGCCGGCTGAAAGGTGCCCTGGCCCAACGCCGACCGGATCCGCTCGCGCACGGTGGCGTAATCGGCCGGATCGGTCACGACGTTCAGGTGATTGGTGTCGATGACCAGCACCGGCGAAGCGGTGTACGCGCTGAAAAAACCCTCGTAGGCCAGGCGCAGGCTGTCGATGTAATTGGGGTCCATGCTGCGCTCGTACGGGCGATCGCGCAGGCGGATGCGCGTCATCAGCACGTCCAGGTCGGCGCGCAGATACACCAGCAGATCGGGCGCGGGGATCTTCTCGGCCAGCGCGGTATGCAGTTTCTCGTACACGGTCAATTCGTCGCCGTTCAGGTTCAAATGGGCAAACAGGGAGTCTTTGGCAAAGGTGTAATCGCTGAACAGCGGCCCGCGCTGCAAGGCCGCAGGCACGGCCTGATGCTGCTGCCGATAGCGGCTGAGCAGAAAGAAGATCTGTGTTTGAAATGCATAACGCGCGCGGTCGGCATAGAAATCGCTGAGGAATGGATTCTCTTCAAAGACTTCCAGCAGGGCTTCGCCGCCAAAATCGGGCGCCAGCATGCGCGCCAGCGTGGTCTTGCCCACGCCGATAACACCTTCGATGGCAATGAATGGGAAGTTGGACATAGGGCGGTAGTGAGATGGTGGGATAGTGCCATAGTGCAGGAGTGCCAGCCAGCGTGCTATCGCACTACTCAACTATCGCACTTCTGCGCTATTCTACCTCACTTGCCGTGACTTTGCTTAACTGGTATGATCGGCCTCGATGAGCCATGAATATCCGTTGATTCTGATCACCAACGACGACGGCATCGCTTCCAAAGGGCTGCGCGCCGCCGCCGAAGCGCTGGCCTCGCTGGGCGAGTTGTTGATCGTCGCGCCGCACCAACAGCAATCGGGCGCGGGCCGATCGATGCCGCCCACCTCCGAAGGCCGCATCCACCGGCAGTCGTTGTCGATCAACGGCCGCACCCTGACGGGTTACGGCATCGAGGGCACGCCCGCCCAGGTGGTGCAGCACGGCCTGTTCGAACTGGCCGAGCGCAAAGTGGACCTGGTCGTGTCCGGCATTAATTACGGCGAAAACCTGGGCGAGGGCGTCACCGTGTCCGGCACGGTCGGCGCCACGCTGGAATCGGCGTCGTTTCGTATCCCGTCGATTGCCATCTCGCTGCAGACCGCGCCCGAGCATTATCTAAGCCTGTCGGACGAGATCGATTTCGGCGCGGCGGCGTATTTTCTGCGTCTGTTTGCCGCGCGCACGCTGGCGCAGGGTCTGCCGCCCCGGACGCAGCTGCTCAAGATTGACGTGCCCGCCCACGCCACGCCCGACACCGAATGGCGCTGGACACGTCTGAGCCAGACGCGCTACTTCTTGCCGATCAAGCCGCAGCGCCGCCGCCCCGACGATCCCGGCGCGATGGGTTATGCCACGCTGGACAACTTTGAACGCGTTGAGCCGGATTCCGACGTGTACGCAGTGCGAATCGATCACGTGGTGTCGGTCACGCCGTTGACGCTGGACATGACCGCGCCCGTTGAACTGGCCGCGCTGCCCCGCTAGCCGCCACCGGACCGGTCGGGTCTTGCGCCATCCCCGGCGGGCTGGTATAATCCGCTGCGTTCCATCGCCACCCTAGCTCAATCGGCAGAGCAATCGCTTCGTAAGCGATCGGTTATCAGTTCAAGTCTGATGGGTGGCTCTCTACAGCCCCGGTTTCGGGGCTTTTTTGTGAAAGCCGCCTTGACCGGCCATGACGACATCCACACCCACCCTTATCCGCGATCCATGGCGGCGCGTCTGGCGCGGCCTGGCCGGCGATGGCGCGCTGGCCGTGGTGACCGGCGGGCTGGGGCTGCTCCTGGCGCTCACTGCGCTGCTGCCGCAGACCCCCGGCAATGATCCGATCGCTTATTCGCGCTGGCTGTCCGAAGTGCAGCAGCGCTTTGGCGGCCTGACCGCACCGCTGACTTCGCTGGGCCTGTTCACCATCACGCAATCCGTGCTGTTTCGATTAGCGCTGGCGGCGCTGGGCGTGATCTGTGCCGTGCGATTGATCGAGGCGATCGATCAACTGCGCGCCTTCACCACGCCGCCCGATGAGCCTCTCCGTCCGATCGCTGATCTTGCGATCACGGCCACTGCCGGGCCGCCCGGCCGGCTGAGCGGCTGGCGCGTGCGCCGCACGGCGGTGGGCGGGTTGATGCTGTATGGCGGTGCGCTGAGCGTGCTGCTGGCGCTGGTGCTGGGCACGTTGATCGATGCACGTGTGGACAATCTCAGCGTGGCGCCGGGCGCGCCGGCGGCGGTGGGCGGTATGCCTTACACCCTGCGGCTGGATGATGTACGCGGCGGACGCGCAACGCTGGCGCTGCTGGCGCAGACGGAAGTGGCGGCGCAGGGCCCGGCGGCGCTGCGTCAGCCGCTGATCGCGGGCAGTATCAGCGTCTATCTGCAATCGATCGGGCCGGCCGTCATCATCTCGGCGACGAATGCGGCGGGACAATCGCTGGGCCTGCAAAACACGGCCGATACGCCGCCGCAGCCCAGCAAACTGATGGCGTTTACGCCCGATCGCACCGAGGGATTTGTGGCCGCGCCCGATGCCGACATCGTGCTGCAGGTGGCGCCGCGCGACGGCGGCTACAATGTGCAGGCGTATCAGAGCGCCAGCGGCGAGATTCTGGGCGGTCGCGACGTGGCCGCGGGCCAGACCTTTACAGTGGGTCAGGTTACGTTTCATTTCCAGCCGGCGGCCTTTGTGACCGTGTCGGTTGTCAGTCAACCTTCACACTGGTTGATGGTGCCGGGCGCAATGTTGATCATCCTGGGGGTGCTCGGCGGCTGGCCGTGGTCGCGCGCAGCCGGCACGCTCCAGGCGGGCCGGCCCGAATCGGACGGGCGGCGGGCGCAATTCGTGTTTCTACTGATTTGGCTGGCCGGCACACTGGCGTTGATCGGCTGGATCGGCGCGGCCTATCCGCTGGCAGCGCGGCTGGAGCCGGCCGCACGCAGCGAGGCCTGGATAGGCGCGTGGCTGGCGCTGACGGCGGCGGTGGTTGTCCGGCGGCGCGGCGCGCAAAGGGCATTGGCGGCGGTCAGCGTGATAGCTGCCGCACTGACGATAGTGGCGTGATGACGCGCGGCACAAGGAGGCAGGCGCCATGACACATCCCCCCGTAACGATCGGCGTGGCAGGCGGCACCGGTTCAGGCAAGACCACGGTGGTGCAACAGATCGTCAAGCGCGTGGGCGAGCACCGTATCACGTTCATCCAGCACGATTCGTATTACCGCGATCTGACGGAGATGCCGCGCTCCATCCGCGATCACATCAACTTCGATCACCCCGATTCGCTGGAAACTGATTTGCTGATTCAGCACCTGACGCAATTGCGGCAAGGGCAGGCCATCGAGCAGCCGGTCTACGATTTCCGCACGCATTCGCGCACGGGCGCCACCCGCCGCATTGAGCCGCGGCCGGTGATTCTGGTGGAGGGCATCCTGATTTTTGCCGACAAGGTGTTGCGCGATCTGATCGACATCAAAATTTTCGTGGACACCGACGCCGATCTGCGTTTCATCCGTCGGGTGACGCGCGACATCGCCGAGCGCGGCCGCACGCTGGAATCGGTAGTCGATCAATACCTGAGCACAGTGCGGCCCATGCATCTGGAGTTCGTGGAGCCGAGCAAACGCTACGCCGACTTGATCATCCCGGAGGGCGGTTTTAACGTGGTGGCGCTGGATGTGGTGATCGCCCGCATCGAGAGCATGCTGGGCGAGGCCGAGGCCTCGCCGTCGATCTAGGGGAAGGGGGTTTGACGACGCCGCGCCACGGTGCTAAAATTCAGCCGCTGAATTTTGGACGTCCGCCATGCCGACCGACGAGCACGAACTCCGCATCCTGGAAGCGATCGAGCGCGATCCCGAGACGACGCAGGCTACACTGGCCGCGCAGCTGGGCGTGGCCGTCGGCAGCGTCAACTGGCACCTCAAGCGACTGGTAGGCAAGGGCTACGTCAAGGTCACCCACTTGCAGCGGCGCAAGCTGCACTACTTTCTGACGCCGTCAGGGTTGGCGCTTAAAGTCAAATTGACCCGCAGTTACCTGGACGTGTCGCTGCGCACCTATCGCGAACTGCGGCAGGCCGCGCAGGCCACGCTGCGAGACGTGCGCCGATCCGGTTACCCCGCCGTGCGCGTCGAAGGCGACGATGAGGCGATCGATATCCTGCGGTTGACATGCCTGGAGCAGGGCATCGCCGTGGAGAAGCGCGGCAGCGGTCTGCCGCTCATCCGCGCGGTCGGCACACAGTTTACCGTGACCTGGCCGTCCGAATAAGTGAGACTACTGTTGACAACCATCCCGTTCCTTGATCTGAAACCCGTCTATGCCGAACTGCGCGCCGAACTCAATGCCGCCTATCACCGCGTGATGGAGTCGGGCTGGTTCATCCTGGGCGAGGAAGTTGAAGCGTTCGAGCGCGAGTTTGCGGCCTATTGCGGCGTCAAACACTGCATCGGCGTGGGCAACGGCCTGGACGCGCTGCACCTGATCCTGCGCGCCTGTGACATTGGTGCGGGCGATGAGGTGATCGTGCCGAGCAACACCTACATCGCCACCTGGCTGGCGATCTCTTACGCGGGGGCGACGCCGGTACCGGTGGAGCCGGACGAGCGGACGTACAACCTTGATCCCGATCGGATCGGGGCGGCCATCACGCCGCGCACGCGGGCGATCATGCCGGTGCACCTGTACGGGCAGCCCGCCGACATGGCGCCGATCAACGCCGTGGCGCAGCGGCACAACCTGAAAGTGATCGACGACGCAGCGCAGGCGCACGGCGCGCGCTATCGCGGCCGGCGCGTGGGCGGGCTGGGTGACGCCACCGGCTGGAGCTTCTAGCCCGGCAAGAACCTGGGCGCGTTCGGCGACGCGGGCGCGATTACGACCGATGACGACGAGCTGGCCGATCGGGTGCGGGTGCTGCGCAATTATGGTTCGCGCGTGAAATACTTTAACGACGTGAAGGGTTTTAATTCGCGGCTTGATCCCTTGCAGGCGGCGTTCCTGCGTGTGCGGCTCAAACACCTGGACGAATGGAATCAACGGCGGCAGGTGATCGCGGGGCGGTATCTGGAAGCCTTCTCGACAATGCCTGAGTTGATCGTGCCGCACGTGCCGGACGGCACGGAGCCGGTGTGGCACGTGTTCGTGGTGCGCCATCCGCAGCGCGATGAGTTTCAACGCAGATTGTCGGCGGCGGGTGTAGGGACACTGATCCATTATCCGGTGCCGCCGCATCTGTCGGCGGCCTATCGTGAGGCAGACTATGCGCCGGGGGCGTTCCCCATCGCCGAGCGGCTGGCGCGCGAAGTGATCAGCCTGCCCATGGGGCCGCACCTGAGCGGCGACGAAGCCGAGGCGGTGATGGCGCGCGTGGCGGCGGCGGCGCAAGGATGATGACGCCACACGGGGCAGCGCATGCGACAGACACTTAAGCGGTTGGCCCGGATGATTGCCGGCTATGGCATGGTGCAGTGGGCGGGGCCGTTTCTGTCGTTCATCTTTACGCCCATCATCACGCGCCTCGTCAGCCCCGGTGATTACGGTATTGCCGATTACGTGACAACAATCGCGTCGGCGGTGGGCATGCTGGCGCTGTTTGCGCAGCCGCAGGCGTTGGCCGCGCATTTTAACGACCGGCCGGCTGACGACTGGAAGCGCTCGCTGACGGGCAGCGCATTAAGCCTGACGTTGGCGATCGGGCTGCCATTGAGCTTGGCGCTGATCGCGCTGGCACCGCAGCTGTCCCGATCGGCTTTTGGTGGCCTGGATCAGGCCAGCTTGTTTCAAATCGTAGGCGCGGCGGCCGGTTTCAGTTTAGTGGGCACGGTGTTGTCAGCGGCGTCGCAGGCTGCGCTGCGCGTGCGCTGGGGGATGGCGTTGAGCGTCGCCACCATCCTGGGTACAGTGGGCGGCAACATCGTGTACATCATCGCGCTGCGATTGAGTGCGACCGGTATTGTGCTGACCCAATCGACCACGGGCGTGGTGGTGTGCCTGACGGCGCTGATCGTCGCGCGGCGATTGATCGGCCGGCCCTCGCGCGAGGCGCTTACACTGCTGGCGCGTTCGGGCGCGATCCTGCTGCCCACCATGCTGTCGGGCTGGGTGCTGATGGTAGCCGACCGACTGTTTCTGGTGCAGTACGTTTCCACCGAGCAGCTGGGCTATTACGCTATCGCCAACAAGATCACAGGGCTGCTGCACGTTGCCATGACGCCGATCTACTCGGCATGGGTGGCGCTGGCGCTGTCCATCCAGCATGAGCCGGACGCGAAGCAGCGGTACGCGATCATGTCGCGCTACATCATCATGGCGGTGTTGAGTGCGGCGCTGGGGCTGGGCATGTTTTCGATTGAAATTCTGCTGGTGATGACGCGTCCCGCTTATCTGCCTGCCGCGCCGTATGTGGGCGTGCTGGCTTATGCGCAGGTCTTTACGGCCTTCGGCCAGGTGCTGTACATCAGCGCGATCGCCAGCAAGAGCCTGTCGGCGGTGAGCGGCACGGTCATGCTGGGTGCGGTGCTAAACATTGTGCTAAACTCTATTTTGATCCCGCCGCTGGGCCTGTGGGGGGCAACCCTGGCGACGGTGGCCGGCTATGGCGTGCCGCAGCTGTCATTGTATTTCATCGTGCAGCGGCGTTACCCCGTGGACTATCCGGCGCGCAGGTGGCTGGCGTTGCTGGCGATCCAATTTGTGCTGCTGGCGATCGGCCTGGCGCTGCCGCCGCTGCCGGTGATCTTGCGCCTGGTCATCAAAGCGGGGTTGTTTGCGGTATTGCTGGCAGCGGGCGTGCTATTGGGTTTCATCACGCGCTTCGAGCTGGAACAAGTCCAGCTGTTTGTGCGCCACCGGCTGCGCCTCGCGCGCGCACCACGCTAGATCAATCGAGCTCATCAGGAGAGGCTCATGTACATCCAGATTACGCGCTGCCGCATGTGCGGCAATCCGAATTTGACGCCCTTCTTGAACCTGGGGGAGCAGTACTTGACGGGTGTGTTTCCTCGCCGCAAAGACGAAGTGCTGACCTCCGGCCCACTGGAACTGGTGAAATGCCAGCCCGACGGCGAGCACGAGGCGTGCGGGCTGGTGCAGCTGCACCACTCGTATGAATCGACGGAAATGTATGGCCAGAACTATGGCTACCGATCGGGCCTCAACCAATCGATGGTCGTTCACCTGCACCGGAAGGTGGCCCGGATCATGGAACTGGCGCCGTTAAGCGCGGGTGATCTGGTCATCGACATCGGCGCGAACGACAGTACGCTGCTGCAGGCGTATCCGGCCGATCGAGGGTTGAAGCTCGTCGGCATCGATCCGACCGGCGCCAAGTTCCAGCGTTTCTATCCGCCGCATATTCAACTCATTCCCGACTTTTTCTCGGCGGCCAAAGTGCGCGAAGCCTTCGGGGCGCAGCGCGCCAGGATCATCACGTCCATTGCAATGGTCTACGATCTGGAAGAACCGCTGGCGTTTGTCAAGCAGGTGGCCGAATCGCTGGCCGACGACGGCCTGTGGGTGTTTGAGCAAAGCTACATGCCGTCGATGCTGGACGTGAACGCCTACGATACGATTTGCCATGAGCATCTGGAATACTACGGGCTGAGCCAGGTCAAGTGGCTGCTCGATCGGGCGGGGCTGAACATCATCGATGTGGAACTCAACAACGTCAACGGCGGCAGTTTCTCGGTGATGGCCGCCAAACCGACCGCGCCGTACACACCCAACGCCGCACACGTGCAAGCCATCCTCGACGACGAGACGCGCCGGGGCCTGCACACCCTGGCGCCCTACGAGGCCTTTCGGCGGCGCGTGTTTGAGCACGCCGCGCAGTTGAAGGCGCTGCTGGCGCAGCTGAAAGCCGAAGGCAAAACCATCCTCGGTTACGGCGCGTCCACCAAGGGCAACGTCATCCTGCAGTTCTGCGGCCTGACGCCGGCCGACATCCCCTACATGGCCGAAGTGAATAAAGACAAGTTCGGCTGCTTCACGCCCGGCACGTTGATTCCGATCATTTCCGAAGCCGAGGCGCGCGCCATGAACCCCGACTATTTTCTGGTGATGCCGTGGCACTTCCGCGAGAATCTGGTGGCGCGCGAACAGGACTATCTGAAACGCGGTGGCAAGCTGTTGTTCCCCTTGCCCAAGATCGATGTCGTCTCAGGTCGGTAGATGAAAAAACTCTACATCCGTGTGCCACCGGCCCAGCCGCAGCCTACGCGTGCGCAAAAGACTAAACGTTATCTCATCGGCAGCATATTGTCGCCAGCCTGCTGGCTGCTGGCGCACCGTTATAACATGCCGGGACTGGCCTTTCATCGGATGTGCGCGCAGCTGGGGCTGCGGTTTCTGACACCCAAAGCGCCGCTGTCGCACGGCTGGGCTTACGAGTTCGTCTTCCGCCCGATGGATTCCACGCGCTACTTTGAATTTGACGCCGCGTGGAAGTTCTGGCCCAACGCGCCCGTGCCACACTACCTCGATGTCTCATCGCCGCGTCAGTTTCCATTATTGGCGCTGCTGAAGCGGCGCGCGCAGCGGGCGGCGTTGATCAACCCCGACGCCAACGACCTGGCGATCACGGTGAAGCTGCTCAAGGCCGCCGGGCTCGAGCAGCGGTGCAGCTGGCATAACGTGTTAGTGACCGAAGCGCCGTTTCAAGCCAACACCTTTGATCTCATCACCAGCCTGTCGGTTATCGAACACATCCCCGACGACACGGCGGCAGTGCGCAAGATGTGGGACCTGCTCAAGCCCGGCGGACGACTGTTGATCTCGATGCCGTGTCTGGCCGAGGCGGCCGATCAATTCATCAATCACAACGAGTACGGCCTGTATCAGGCCGACGCTGAAGGGTTTGTCTTCTGGCAGCGCTTTTACGATGAAGCCGCGCTGGCCGATCGGATCTTCAGCGTGCTCGGCCCGCCCGCCCGATCGGTGATCTACGGCGAAAAAGTCGCCGGCGCGTTCCAGCGCAACGCCGCAGCCAAGCGTGCCAGTTACTTCACATCTTACCCGTTCTGGCGCGAGCCCTGCATGATGGGGCAGGAATACCGCTACTTCGATCGCATCCGCGATCTGCCCGGCGAGGGCGTGATCGCCATGGAGTTTATCAAAGCATGACGCCGAAATTATCCGTGTGCATTGCCACGCTCAATCGCGGCGCGTTCATCGGCGCGACGCTGGACAGCATCATCTCGCAGGCCACCGATGAGGTGGAAATCGTGATCGTCGATGGCGCGTCCACCGACAACACGCCGGATGTCGTGCACAGCTATCAGCAGCGCTTCCCGCGCCTCAACTACATTCGCCTGCCGCAAAAAGGCGGCGTCGACAAAGACTACGATCGCACAGTGGAAGCGGCGACGGGCGACTACTGCTGGCTGATGTCGGACGACGACCTGCTGAAGCCCGGCGCAATTGCCGCGGTGCTGGCCGCCGCGCAGCACGACTACGATCTGATCGTCGTCAACGCGGAAGTGCGCGGGCCGGACATGATCGAGGTGGTCGAGCCGAGCCGGCTGACGCATAAAGCCGATCGGGTTTACCTGCCTGCCGAAACCCATCAGCTCATGGCCGACACCGCGATGTACATGTCGTTCATCGGCTGTGTGGTGATCAAACGCGCGATCTGGCTGGCGCGCGAGCGCGAGAAATATTACGGCTACGAGTTCATCCACATGGGCGTGATCTATCAGCGGCCGCTGCCGGGCGCGGCGTTCGTCATCGCTCAGCCCTACATCATCATCCGCCACGGCAACGCGCAGTGGACCAGCCGTTACTTCAAAATCTGGATGTTCAATTGGCCGGAGTTGATCTGGTCTTTCCCCGACTACCCGCCGGCCATCAAGCAGCAGGTGGTACCCCAGGCCCCGTGGAAAAGCCTGAAAATCCTGCTGACCTTGAAAGCCAAAGGCTCCCTGTCGCCCAAAGACTACAACACCTTCCTCAAAGAGCGCCTGACGCCGCGCTGGAAGAATCAGCTAGTGAGACTCATCGCGCACACGCCCGGCTGCCTGATCAACCTGCCCGTGATCATCTACTTCAAACTCCGGCGCCGCAGCCAGCTGTACGGCATCCGTGAATTTCGCGATAGCCCCTACTACTGGCAGAACTGCCTGCGCCGCTTACTCCGCCGCTCATGACGCCGCTGATCTCCGTCATCATCGCCACGTATCAGCGCGCCGCCGATCTCGACCGCGCCATCCAGAGTGTGCGCGACCAGCCCGGCGACGATTTCGAGATCGTCCTCGGCGATGACGGTTCACCCGATCACACGCCGCAGATCGTGGCAAAGCACGCCAGCGATCCGCGGCTGCGTGCCTACCGCAATGAGCGCAATCTGGGGATGCAGGAAAATTACCTGAAAATCGCGCGTTTTGCGCAGGGGCGCTACCTGTTCATCCTCACCGACGACGATTACCTGCTGCCCGGCGCGCTGGCGAAAGTGAGGCGCGTCATCGAACAGCATCCTGAGGTCGATTACGTCCTCAGCGATCTGCCTTCACTGGACGAGCGCACGCAGCAGATTCTGGACGTGCATCGCACTTATCCGATCGATACCCTGGCGCCCGCCGGTCTGTCCAGCGTGGCGCAGGCCGCACGCTCGGCGTGGGTGCTATCTCGGCAGGTGCTCAAACGCGAGGCCATCGACTGGGCGACGTGGGAGCAGTACCGCCGCAACATCTTCTTCCCCATCATCGTCGCCGGGCGGCTGATGCTGCGCGGCCCCTCCTACTATCTGGCCGACCGACTGGTCATTCACACCTTCTTCAATCAAGTCCACTGGCACAAATTTGGCCGCGACGAACTGGACATCGAGTTCAACCTGGCCGCCGATCGCTTTGCGTGCATGCGCGCCATCCTGCACGATCAGCCGCCGATCCCCGACGTGACGCGCCTCATCGATACGTGGGAAATGAACAGCTTCAAGAGTTACCTGTATCTGGAATGGCGCGGCTACTACGATCTGGCGCGGGCGGTGGGCCGCGCTGCCGCTGACGAACGGCTGCGGGCGGTCTATCCATTGCACACGCTGCCGTATCGCGACGAGCTCGATCGCTTCTGGGGACAGGTTGGAAGGTGGCGACTGAAAGCGCAGCTCAAGGCGCAGGCGCGGCGGCTGCCCGCCGCGTGGCGGGTGAAATTCCGCGCGCTGCGCGGGCGGGCGTAAACCATGCGCGTGGCTTTCATCGCCGGATACACGCATCCGGTCTATCATCGCAAGATCGAGCTATTGGCCGACGCGTCCGACGTTGAACTGCTGCACATCACGGTGCAGGGCTACGGACGCGACGCCGGCGAGTATCCGTCCGCGGACGGGCGGCGGCGCTATCGCATGCGGACCTTCGGCGCGCACTACCTGGGCCGCCCCGGCGATCCGCATCGCGGTTTCCTGTGGCCGCCGCACTATGCGCTGCACACGTTTCGGCCCGACATCGTGCAAGCCGAAAGCGATCTGGAAGCGCTGGGGACCGCGCAGGTGTCAATCGCCCGACGGCTGGGCGCGCCGCGCAGCAAGCTGATCCACTACACGTGGCAGAACATCCTGCGGCCACGATCATGGCCGGTGCGGCTGGTGACTAACCTCTCGCTGCGCGCCGCCGATCACATCATCTGCGCGAGCACGGAAGCGGCACAGGTGCTGCGGCAGCAAGGTTATCGGCGCGGCACGACGATCATGCCGCTGGTGGGGCTGGACACGCGCTATTTTTATCCGCGCCCCGTGCCTGAGCTGCGCGCCCACCTGAATTTAAGCGGCGTCGTCGTGGGCTACGTGGGGCGCGTCGTGGCCGATAAGGGGTTGGATGTGCTGCTGAATGCGGTGGCGGCACTGAATACGCCGGTTCCGGTGCTGATCGTCGGGGAGGGTGAAGCGCGATCGGGCTTGGCCGAGCGTGCGCAGTCGCTGGGTTTAGATCAACGCGTGCGCTTTGTCGGTAATGTCCCGTACGACGACGTGGCGGCCTATCTGAATGCCATCGACATTCTGGTGCTGCCGTCGCGCACGACGACGCACTGGAAAGAGCAGTTTGGCCGCGTGCTGGTGGAGGCGATGGGCTGCAAAGTCGCCGTCGTCGGCTCAGATTCCGGCGCGATTCCCGAAGTGATCGGCGACCGACAATGGATTTTTCCCGAAGGAAACGCAGCCGCGCTGGCGGCGCTGCTCGATCGGTTGGTGTCCAACCCGATCGAGCTGGCGGCGGCCCGCGAACGCGGCTATCAACACGCACTGCGTGCGTACGCCATCGAGCATCTCGTCGAACGAACGCTGGCTCTATGGCGAGAATTGGTGCAGTGACATGCCGCCGCGCCTGATCGCGTTTTACCTGCCGCAGTTTCATCCCATTCCCGAAAACGACGCGTGGTGGGGGCCGGGTTTCACCGAGTGGACCAACGTCGTCAAAGCGCGGCCGCTG
Source organism: uncultured Anaerolineae bacterium (assembly GCA_964550855.1). Classification (GTDB taxonomy): domain Bacteria; phylum Chloroflexota; class Anaerolineae; order Fen-1058; family Fen-1058; genus JAGOBP01. The sequence goes on along the minus strand of CAZKBQ010000010.1, from coordinate 69,611 downwards.
TTTCGCGGGCACTATCAACCGCACGTGCCCGGCGAGCTGGGCTATTACGATCTGCGCTCGCCGGAGGTGCGGCAGGCGCAAGCCGATCTGGCGCAAGCGTATGGCCTGCACGGCTTCTGTTACTATCATTACTGGTTCAACGGCAAACGCTTGTTGGAACGACCATTCAACGAAGTGCTGACGTCCGGCGAACCGAAGCTGCCGTTCTGTTTGTGCTGGGCCAACGAGAATTGGACGCGGGCATGGGATGGTGAACACTCGCAGTTGTTGATCGGGCAGAACTACTCGGAAGAAGATGATCGCGCGCACCTGCGCTGGCTGGTCAACGCTTTCCGTGATGAGCGCTACATCCGCGTGAACGGCCAGCCGCTGCTGGTCGTCTATCAGACCGCGCAGCTGCCCCAGCCGCGCCGCACGGCCGAGGTCTGGCGCGAAGAGGCGCGGCGCGCCGGCGTAGGCGATCTGTATTTGTGCAAGGTCGAGAGTTTCCGCGACGATCGGCAGCCGCCGGCGGCCATCGGCTTTGACGCGGCGATCGAATTTCAACCTGATACCAAGCGCCTGTTGACACCGCTGGAAAAAGCCTACTGGCGCATCGCGCAGAAACTGAACATCCGGCGTGGTGCGCTGGTCATCGATTACGCCCGGCTAGCGCAGCGCGCCCTGGCGCGCCCCCGACCGCTGTACCCTCAGTTTCCGGGTGTGACGCCCATGTGGGACAATGCCGCGCGCCGCAAACGCGGCGCGTTTGTGCTGCACAATTCCACCCCCCAACGTTACCAGCACTGGCTGACGGAAACGATCCAGCGTTTTGCGCCGCCATCGCCGGCTGAGAACTTCCTCTTCATCAACGCCTGGAATGAATGGGCAGAGGGCAATCATCTGGAACCGGATCAGAAATGGGGGCGCGGTTATCTGGAAGCGACACGCCGCGCGCTTGAGGCCGCATGATCGATCTGTCGATCATCATCGTTTCATGGAACACGGCCGCCCTGCTGGCCGATTGCCTGCGCTCCATTCCCGACGGCGCACGCGATCTGACCTATGACGTCATCGTCGTCGACAACGCTTCAACCGACGGCAGCGCCGAGCAGGTGGCGAATGACTTTCCGGAAGCGAAATTGATTCGCAACCGGCAGAACGTCGGTTACGCGCGTGGCAATAATCAGGGCCTGGCGGTGAGTTCGGGCCGCTACGTGCTATTACTTAACAGCGACACACGCCTCAAGCCGCGCGCGGTGACCCAGTTGGTTGATTTCATGGATCAGCACCGTGACGCCGGAGCGGTGAGTCCGCGTCTGGTGCAGTCCAACGGCCAGCCGCAAGCCTTCGCCTTCGGCGGCGATCCATCGATCGGGTACTTGATCAAGCGCGGGGTGTATCGCCTGCTGCTGCACCGTCCCCTCCACGACTGGCACACGACTCAAGTCCAGACCGTCGATTGGGTATCGGGCGCATGCCTGTTGGCGCGGCGTGATGTGCTGGACCAGATCGGCGGGCTGGACGAAAACATCTTCATGTACTTTGAGGACGCCGATTGGTGCAGGCGCATCCGCGCCGCCGGCCGGGCAATCTACTTCAACCCGCAGATCGAGATTGTGCATCTGGGCGGGCAAAGTCTAAAGCAGAATCCGGCCGCGCGCCGCGGCTATTATCGCAGTTTGGACTATTACTATCGCAAGCACTATGGCCGACTGCCGCGCCTGATCCTGCGGCTGGCGCTGCTGCCCTATCGCTTGCTGGTGCGTGATTGAAATGATCGTCGTCCTGGACGCCCGCACCGCCACCGATCATTTCCCCGGCATCGGCCGCTACGTCGTCAACCTGGCGCGCGCGCTCCGTTCAATCGCGCCCGATCTCGACCTCCGCCTATTCTGCGATCCAACCGCGCTGTCGTCGCGCTGGGCGCTAACCAATCTGTCATTGGCAGATGTGCCCCTTTCGCCCTTTTCTCTTCAACAGCAATGGCGCGTACCGCCGCGCCTGCGTCAACTCAGAGCCACGTTGTATCACAGCCCGTATTATCTCATGCCCTATCGGCCCGGCGTGCCGACGGTGCTGACCGCTTATGATGTGATTCCGTTGGTTTATCCGCATTACTACACCGCCGCCCAACGTTTGATTTTTCGATTAGCCCACGCGCTGGCGCTGAAGACCGCTCGCATTACGCTGGCGATTTCTGAAGCGACCAAAGTTGATCTGGTGCGCCGGCTGGGCGCGCAGCCCGATCGGATCCGCGTAACCCCCCTGGCTGCCGATCCGCGTTTTGCCCCGCAGCCCACCGCCGCGATTCAGACCGCGCGCGACAAGTACGGCCTGCCCGATCGCTACCTCTTGTATGTCGGCAGCAACAAGCCGCACAAGAATTTAACGCGGCTGGTGTCCGCATTCTCCGCACCCGAAATCAGAAATCCGAAGCCCGAAACTCCTCTCGTCATCGCCGGTTCGTGGGATAATCGCTATCCTGAAGCCAAGCAATTGGCCGCACAGCATGATCACATTCGCTTCCTCGGCCCGATCGACGACGCGGATTTGCCTGCCCTGTACAGCGGCGCGCTGGCGTTTGTGTTCGTGTCCGAATACGAGGGCTTCGGGCTGCCGCCGTTGGAAGCCATGGCCTGCGGCGCGCCCGTGCTCGCCAGTAACACGTCGAGCCTGCCAGAAGTCATCGGCGACGCGGGCCTGCTGGTCGATCCGCATGATGTGAGGGCTATCGCCGCTGCGCTCACCCACCTGATCGATGATGAGCGTCTGCGGGCAGACTTGAGTTTACGCGGCTTGGAGCGCGCCGCGCAGTTCTCGTGGGAGCGTACGGCGCGTTTGACGCTGGCGGCTTATCGCGCCGTTTGGGGTTGACCATGCGCATTCTTCACATCTACAAAGATTACTTCCCCGTCCTGGGCGGCATCGAGAATCACATTCGCATTCTGGCGGAGGCGCAGGCGGCGCGCGGTCACGCCGTGACGGTGCTGGTGGCGAATCCGGCGCGGCGCACGACGGTTGAGATGCTGAACGGCGTGCGCGTGATCAAGGCCGCGCGCTGGGCGACGGTTGCGTCCACGCCCATCAGCCCGGCGTTGTTCCGGCAAACGGCGCGGCTCACAGCGGACGTGGCTCATCTGCATTTTCCGCATCCACCGGGCGAGGTGGCGAACTGGCTGCTGCATCCGGCCAGAGCCACGGTGATTTCGTATCACAGCGATGTGGTGCGACAGGCCGGTATCCTGCGTTTTTACAAGCCGCTGCTAAAGCGCGTGCTGAACCGGGCCGACGCCATCATCTACGGCAGTCCGCCGATGAGGAACAGTGTTTACCTGCAACCGCAGGCCGCCAAACTGCATTTGATTCCGTATGGTGTGCCGCTCGATCGGTTTTTGAAGGAACCGTCGGGCGAGGAGATCGATCGGGTTAAGGCGCGGTACCCGATTGTGGCTTCCGATCGATCAAAGTTGCTGTTTGTCGGCCGTCTCCGTTACTACAAAGGGCTGAACGTGCTCATCGACGCTCTGCCGCAGATCGACGCGCAGTTGATCGTCGTCGGCATCGGCCCGATGATGGATGAGTGGCAGATGTTGGCCCGGGCGCGCGGCGTGGCCGAGCGGGTGGCGTGGCTGGGCGAGGCGCCCGACGATGATCTGCCCGCGCTGTATCATCTGGCCGATTTGTTTGTGCTGCCTGCCACGCATTCCAGCGAGGCGTTTGGACTGGTGCAGGTGGAGGCGATGGCGAGCGGCGTGCCGACGATCTGCACGGAAGTGGGCACGGGCACTTCGTGGGTGACGCAGGATGGTCAGACCGGTTACGTGGCGCCGCCCAACGACCCGGCCGCGTTGGCCGAGAAGATCAATCGGCTGCTGGCTGATCCGCAGCTGCGACACAGCATGGGCGCGGCGGCGCGGGCGCGGGCGCAGGCCGAATTTGCCGTCGAACGGTTAATCGAGCGGGTGGAGCGGCTTTATCAGACGTTAATCTCCCCGTCATTGTAGGGCGCTTGACCCTATGGTATGATAGCGCTCGTTGGCCGCCTCTGCCAGAATCCAGATCACATTTCAGAAATCAGAGAACCCTATGACGTATTCAAGCCGGTTGAGCGCCTTCTGCGACAAGGTCATCGAAGCGGGCTGGATCGCCGCGCTGGTGCTGGTGCCGCTGTTTTTCAATGTCTATTCCAGCCGTGTCTTTGAGCCGGACAAGTTGACACTGCTGCGATCGATCGCGCTGGTGATGGTCGGCGCGTGGCTGATCAAGCTGATCGAGGAGCGCAGGTCCGGCCGGCCGCTGACGGGCGGCGTGAACTGGCGCACACCGCTGGTGCTGCCCACGCTGATCCTGGTGGCGGTTTACCTGGTGTCGTCGGTGTTGTCCATTGTGCCGCGCGTCAGCTTCATGGGCTCGTATCAGCGCCTGCAGGGCACTTACACCACGTTGTCGTACATCGTGGTGTTCTTCATGCTGCTGATGAATATGCGGCGGCGCGAACAGCTCGATCGGCTGGTGACGGCGGTGGTGATGACCAGCCTGCCGATCGCGTTTTACGGGCTGTTGCAGCACGGCGACGGCACGCAGTCAATCGATCCGCTGCCGTGGGGCGGCGATGTGACCAGCCGCGTGGCCGCCAACATGGGTAACGCCATTTTCGTGGCGGCGTACCTCATCATGGCCTTCTTCCTGACGCTGGGCCGCATCGTCGAAAGCTTCCGCGTCATCCTGACCGAGAAGGAATCGCGCCTGAGCGATATTTTACGGGCCAGCAGCTACGTCTTCATTGGCGCGGTGCAGCTGATCGCCTTTGGGTTTGCCGACAGCCGCGGCCCGCTGCTGGGCTGGCTGCCGGGCATGTTCATCTTTGGGCTGGTGGGCCTGCTGTTGTTGCGGGTGGCGCTCTACAATCAGTCGCCGGATGCCGCCGGGGATGCAGAAGTGCGTTTTCCCATCCGCGCGTTCGATGTGTTGAAAGCGTTGGTCATGGCCGGTGTCAGCGCGGTCGGCGCCGGAGCGGCAGCGGCGCTGGCGTACGGACTTTTTCCGGTCACCAAGATTTCGCTGGTGGTGGTGGCCGCGCTGCTGGGCGGCCTGCTGCCGCTGTTGATTGTGGTGGGCATTCGGCGCACGGCGGCGCGCTGGCTGTGGGCATCGTGGATCTCTTTTTCCATCATTGGCGCGGTGGGGCTGTTTCTGGTCAACTTCTCCGATATGCCGTTGATCGTGCAGATGCGCCAGAGCGGCTCGTTCGGGCGCCTGTCGGCCTTGTTCGAGACGGAAGGCGGCACGGGTGAGGTGCGCTCGCTGATCTGGGAAGGCGCGTTGAAGCTGGTGCTGCCGCACGCGCCGCTCACCTTCCCCGATGGAACCACCGACAGCCTCAACGCGATCCGCCCGCTGATCGGCTACGGGCCGGAATCGATGTATGTGGCCTACAATCCGTTTTACCCGCCCGATCTGGCGCACCTGGAAGCGCGCAACGCCTCGCCTGATCGATCGCACAATGAAGTCTGGGACTCCTTTGTGATTACGGGCGGCATCGGCTTTGTGGCCGAGCAATTTCTCTTTCTAAGCGTATTTTTTCTGGCGCTGAAATTCATCGGCTGGATTCCAAACCGGCGCGCCGCCTACCTGCTGATTGGGATGATGGTGGCCGGCGGCATCGCCGGCTCAATCCTGCTGTCGCTGATGATCGCGCCCAACTTTATCGGGCCGGGCTGGACGGGCGGCGTGACCGCCGGGCTGGTGTTGTACGTGATCGCCTTCGCGCTCTTCCACTTCCGCATTGCCACGCGCGTGTATATGTTGATCGCCGCCATCCTGATCGGCCTGCTCGATCTGGCGATCTTCGGCTCGACGTTTACGTCGCCGAATCGTGTCGTGGAAATGACAGCGGCGACTCTGGTCGGGGTGGCGCTCTTTGCGCTGTTGTATTTTGTGGGGCGCGCGGTGTTCGATCGGACGGCGAACCAGCCCGTTCAGATGAGCGGCCACATTTTCCTGATCGTGGCTTTGTTCGGCGGCATGCTGGCGCACTATCTGGAGATCGGCCTGGCCGGGATCGCCATCGCGGCCACGCGCACCTACTTCTGGAGCTACGCGGCACTGCTGGTCATCACCGGCCTGAACTGGGTGCTGGCCGATGAGGAACCCGCCCAGCCCAAACCGGCCCCGGCCCCGGCACCGGCCGCCGCGCCGAAGGAACCGGCGGCCAACGTGCCGCGCCACAAAAAGAAGCAGGCGGTGCGTCCGGCAGTGGCCGCGTCCACCCGCCGCGAAAGCCGTGGGCAGGGCCTGCCCGGTTGGGTGTGGCCTGTGCTGGCCATGACGTTGATCGGCGCGATGATCTTGATGACGCTGGGCTACGAGTTCATCAACAACTCGCCGCAATCGACCACCCCGGTAACCGACGCGACGGTAATGATCATCAACTCGCTGACGCGCCTGCCGTACCAGAATAATCGCGAATCGCTGGGCGCGCTGTTGATGTTTGCCGTGACGTGGATCTTCGGCGGCCTGTTGAGCCTGACCGAGCTGCGGCGGCGCGACATTCTGGCAGCCAAAGACATGCTGCCGGCCGCCGCGCTGTATTACGGCGCGTCGATCGTGGTTGCGTTCATCTACTGGCAGGTGCAGGCCACGCAGCTGCTGGGCCTGGGCACGCTGTTGCAGCAGTCGCAGATCACCACCCTTGATCAATACGCGAACCGCGTCAACGAGCTGCTGTCGCTGGCGAATGCGGTGGCCAACCTGTTGACGATGTTTTATCTGATCAACCTGCTGCTCGTCCTGGGCATGGCGGCAGTGCTGGTGGTGGCCGAAGGCCGCTGGCGCGGAGCGCTGGCCGGTGACTGGGGAGCGGCGGCCGCCGTGCCGGTGATCGTGGCGCTGCTCGTCCTCATCCCGACGACCAACTTGAATCAGATTCGCGCGGACACGATCTATAAACAGGCTGAGCCGTTGCGCGCGCAGGGCCAGTGGGACGTGGCTATTGCCCATTACAAGCGCGTGATCGATCTGGCGCCCGATGAGGATTTCTACTATCTGTGGCTGGGCGCGGCCTATCTGGAGAAAGCTTCGCAAGCGCAGGAAGGCCCGGCGATCTTCAGCCCGACCACGCAACTGTCCGACATGCTGCGCCTGAACTTTCAGGACACCTATCGGCTATCGCGGGCCGACACGCTGACCGCCGCCGAAGCGGTGCTCCTTCGCGCGCGCGCGTTGAATCCGCTCAACACCGATCACTCAGCCAACCTGGCGCGGCTCTATCGCCGCTGGGCCGATCTGTATGCGGGTGATCCGGCCGTGCGACAGGCCAAGCTGGCCCAGTCGGATCAACAGTATCAAATCGCCACCACGCTCAGCCCCAACAACGCCGTGCTGTGGAATGAATGGGCGACGGTGCTGGCCGCAGAGGCTGATACGGCGCGCCAGGCCGGTGATACCGCCAAAGCCGATCAGCTGCTTCAGGAGGCTCAAGCCAAGCTCGATCATTCCTTCCAACTCGATCAAGAATTCGAGCAGACCTATCTCATCAAAGCTCAGCTGGCGCGCTCGCAAGGTCAGAATGACGAAGCCCGATCGATCTATCAGCAAGCGTTGACACGCAACCCGGCCAGCAGCGATGCCTGGACCGGCCTGGCCGATTTACTGGTGGCGCAGGGCGATTACACCGATGTTGAAACGGTGACGCTGAACTTCCTCCAGCACAACCCCAATTATCTGCCGGCCCTGCGCACGCTGGCCCGCAACGTGTACTTCCCGGAAAATCGGCTGCAAGAGGCCATCGCCATGCAACAGCAGGTGGTGCAGGTGGGCGCCAGCGATCCGAACGTGTGGGATGATCATCGCGTGCTGGCGATCTTGCTGGCGCAAACCGGCCAGCTGACGCAGGCTCTGCAGGAAGCACAGACTGCGCTGAGCAAAGCACCGGCCGACCGGCACAATGAAGTTCAATCGCTGGTCGATCAGATCCAGGCGCAGCTGGGGTTAAGCACGCCCAACACCGGCACTCTGCCATTTTCAACGCCGCCCGCGCCGACGCCGGCCCCGGCCCCCTAGCCGGCAACCAGATTGGAGAGGCAGGGCGCGTATGCTGACTGTGATCCTGGTGTTTTCTGGCGCATTGATCATCGCCTTCGCCGCCACACCAATCGCGCGCCGGGTCGCGCCCCGGCTGGGCGTGATGGATCATCCCAACCCGCGCAAGGTTCATGCCGAGCCGATGCCGCTGTTGGGTGGCGCCGCCATCGTGATCGCCAGCCTGGTCACGCTGGTCATCTTTCGGGAGCGCTTTGAATTTCAGCAGCTGGCCAGCATCGTGCTGGGCGGGGCGTGGGTGTCGCTGTTGGGCATCTACGACGATCGCTGGGGTCTGCGGCCAATCCTCAAGCTGGGCGGGCAGGTGATTGCTGCAGTCGCCCTGATCATCTCCGGCGTCAAGGTGCAGCTGGCCCCGCCGGCTGCCGACTGGATCAACATCGCGATCACGCTGATCTGGGTGGTGGGTCTGACCAACTCGTTGAATCTGCTGGACAACATGGACGGCCTGTCCAGCGGCGTGGCGGCAGTGTGCGCGGTCTTCTTTGTCGTCATGGCTTCGTTCAGCGGACAGATCTACGTGAGCGCGCTGGCCGCGGCGCTGCTGGGGGCCACGCTGGGCTTTCTGGTCTATAACTTCAACCCCGCCAGCATCTTCATGGGTGACACGGGCAGCCTGTTCCTGGGGTTTGTGCTGGCGTGCATTGGCATCAAACTGCGCTTCCCGGCCAATGTGCCCTTTGTAACGTGGATGGTGCCGGTGCTGGTGATGGGCGTGCCCATCTTCGATACCACGCTCGTCTTCATCTCGCGGCTGCGACGTGGCAAAAACCCGCTGACCACGCCCGGCAAGGATCACGTTTCACATCGCCTGCGCGAACGCGGCTTCACCACGCGCGAAGCAGTGATGATCCACTACCTGGCCGGCGGCGCCTTCGGCATCTGCGCGCTGCTCGTCACGCAATCCAACGCCGTCGAAGGATATATCATCGGCGGCGCCGTGGCGACCGTCAGTGCTTACGCCCTGTGGCGCTTCGAGTTTAAACCGCGCCCCGTGAAGACGTGACATTCTGCACCGGCTGCCATCCGCCTCACAACGATCCATGACCGCCGACGCCAATCACAAGTCGTCCCGGCTCCGCTGGCTGGCGCTATTCCTCGCCCTCGCCCTCAGCCTCGCCATCATCTGGCTCACCGCCCGCTATCATCAGGACATCTTGAATTGGGGCCAGGGCACCGGCCTGCTGGGTCTGTTCCTCATCAGTGTCATCGGCAACGCCACGCTCATCGTGCCGGTGCCGGGCTACGCCTTGTCGTGCGCGGCCGGTCTGATCTACGCGCCGCTGCTGGTGGGCGTGGTCTCGGCGGCGGGCGCGGCGCTGGGCGAACTGACCGGCTACCTGGCGGGCTACGGCGGGCAGGCGCTGTTACCGCCCGGTCGCTTCTATGTCTGGCTGCGCGGGTTTATGGAGCGTCACGGCGTGCTGGCCATTTTTCTGCTGGGTGCGATTCCCAATCCGGTGTTTGACGTGGGCGGCTTAATCGCGGGCGCGGTCCGCCTGCCCGTGTGGAAATTCCTGCTGGCCGCCTGGGCGGGGAAAACCATCCGATTGACGCTCACGGCCCTGGCGTGCCAGTCGGGGCTGTCATGGCTGGAACAGCTGCTTAAGTAAGCGCCCTTACTTCTCGCCGCGCTTCAACACGACCAGCGTCACATCGTCAAACGGCGCTTCATTGCCCACAAAGTCGGCCACGGCGCGCTGAATCGCGTCCACGATGTCCTGCGCCGAGCCGTGGACATGCTCGCGAATGATCTGCTCCAGCCGGCCGGTGCCAAATTCCTCTTCGTTGGCGTTCAACGCTTCGGTCACACCGTCGGTGTACAGCGCCACGACATCGCCCGGCGACAGCGCGATGGTCTCTTCACGCAGCGTCACATCGGGCACCACGCCCAGCGCGATGCCGGGCAGATTCAGGTGGTAGGCGCGGCCCGATCGAGCCCGCAGCCAGATGGGGGGATTGTGCCCCGCGTTGGAATAGGTCAGCGTGGCGCGGCGCGGATCGAGCACGCAGTAAAACACCGTTACAAACAGATCCGATCGTGCGTCCGACAAGATCAATTCATTCGTGCGGCGCAGCGCATCCGACGGCGCGCGGCCGCTCATGGCCGTGGCGCGCACCAGTGTGCGGCTGAGCGCCATAAACAATGCGGCCGGCACGCCCTTGTCGGCCACGTCGGCCACGGCCATGCCCAGATTGCCATTGGCCAGCGGCATAAAGTCGTAGAAGTCGCCACCCACCCGCCGCGCCGATTGCCAGTAGGCGGCAATCTGCCAGCCCGGCACGCTGGGGCACTGCTCGGGCAGAAAGCTGGTCTGAATCTCGCGGGCCACGTCCAATTCTTTTTCGAGCAGCTGCCGGGTTGCCAGTTCGCTGACCAGCTTTACGTTTTCAATGGCCACGGCCGTCTGGCCCGCGATGCCGCTCAGGATGTTGAGCCGCCGCTGATTGATCAGCAGATCATCCGCGCCGCGATCGACCAGCAACAGGCCGATGACATCTCCGCGCGCGCGCATGGGCAGCGCGATGGGCGACTGCAGCTGCAGGGCCGCCATCAACCCATCGGGCGGCGTGCGCGCCGCCGATTGATCTTCTTCGCCCAACGGCCATTCATCCCAGGGGATGTGCAGCGCGGGCAGCGCCGTCTGCACTTCGGGCGGCAGCCCAAAAGCCTGACCGATTACGTAAGCTTCGCGGGCTGGATCGCTGAGCAGTAACACGCACACTTCCACGCCCACCAGCAGCGGTGTCAGGCGCACGATGCCACTTTCAATCTCTTCAAGGCTGGTCAGCGTGCTCAAGGTCTCGGCCACCTGCAGCAGCGCCGTGCTGACCCAGGCTTCCTCGCGCTGGGCCACGGCCAGCTGCGCGCTTTCAATGGCCATGGCGGCCTGGTTGGCGATGCCGCCGATGAGCGCCGCTTTGCGCCGGCTGAACGATTGATCGGGCGCGGTGCCGATCCACATGACGCCGATCAATTCGCCGCGTGCCAGCAGCGGCAGGCCCAGCACATCGCCCGGCCCAAAGAACTGCAGCACCGGATCAGCCTGCTCGCGCGCCGGCCGCGCGATGGGCTTGTTGGTCAGGTGAATCTCGTCCAGCATCCAGCTTTCACCGGGGTGCAGCTGCCAGCCGGCATAGTCGTCGGCGCGTTCGTCCAGGCCAAAGGCCGCCTGCGCGCAGAAGGTGCCGGCCTCACCACTGGCCAGCATGATGCCGCAACGTTCCACGCCGGACAACATGGGCGTGATGCGCACCACGGCATCCAGCACTTCTTCCAGATTGGACGCCTGACCGGTGGCTTCGGCCACCTGCAGCAGCGCTGTGCTGATCCAGGCCTGCTCACGCTCGGCGGCGTACAGCCGCGCTTCGTGGACGGCCACGGCGATCTGGTCGGCCAGCATGCTCAACACATATAGGTCGTCGTCGTCGAAGGCCGCAGGCTGATCGCTTTCCACGTCGATGGCGCCGATGGTGCTGCCGCCGAAGATCAGCGGCACGGCCAATTCGGAACGCGTTTCAGACAAGGTGGCCTGCGGATAGTAGCGGGGATCGGCGGTGACATCGGGCACGTTGAGCGGCTGGCCGGTTTCCACCACCCAGCCGATGATGCCCTGGCCCACGTGCAAATGCCGGTCGTGCAGAGCTTCGTCAGTGGCGCCCTCGAACACGATACGGTTGGAATTTTCCTCGCGCACACAGATGGCGACGAAGTAGTAGTTGAACGTGGTGCGCACCACCTCCACGGTCTGGTGAAACAGCGATTCCAGATCGAGGATGGACGCAATCTGCTTGCCCACTTCGCTAATGAGCTGCAGCTGCGCGGCGCGCCAGCGTTCCTGTCCCAGCAGGTGCGTGTTGACGATGGCAGCCGCGGCCTGATTGCCGATGATGGACAGCAGCCGCAGGTGGTTTTCGTCGAAGGCGTTGGGCTGGTAGCTTTGAATGGAGAGCGCGCCCACCGCCGCGTCGCGCGCGACCAGCGGGACGAAGACGCCCGATCGGGGCGGCCGATCGCTCAGGTAGCGCGGCCGGGCGGGCAGCTGCGCAAACTCCGTCTCAAAGTCGCGCACCAGCAGCGGCGTGCGCGAAGTGCGCGTCCAGCCGATGAGGCCGGCGTTGTCGCGCAGATCGAAGCGTTGCGGCGGCATGCGCACGCCGTCGCGCTGCCACAAACGGATGTCATACCAGTCGCCGTCAAACAGGCCGATCTGGAAGGTGGACACATCCACCATATCGGCGGCGCGGCGAAAGATCAGCTCGCACAGCTCGTCCACATCCAGGTTGGCTTCGGCAATGGCGCGGCCGGCCTCGGCCAGCAGCGTCAGCTCGCGCACCTGGCGCACCAGCTCGCGGCGCGATTGCAGGCGCTGCCGCAATATCACGGCCAGAGCGGCGATGGCGGCCAACCCCAGCCCGATCAACAGGAGACGATTATCCATTGGCTATGTGGAAGTAGGCCGGCAGCAGCGCGCGGCCGGTCCTGGTGCGTCACGCATTATAGCATTATTGCCCTAATCCAGGCATGGTTGTTGCCAACCCATTTCTTTTGTGCTAGAGTAAGCTGCAAGGAGTAGCCGACGTGCCTGCCCGGATCTTGATCGTTGACGATGACCTGCAGACCCTGAAGTTGATCGGCCTGATGCTGCAGCGGCGTGGATACGAGATCATCGCGGCGCGCGACGGCCAACAGGCGCTGCAGAAAGCCCGCACGGAAGCGCCTGATCTGATTATTCTGGACATGATGATGCCCGACATGACCGGCTATGAAGTCTGCCGGCAGCTGCGCAGCCAGTCTGTCACCCGAAACCTGCCGGTTCTCATGTTCACCGCCAAGGCCGACCTCGATACGAAGGTGCAGGGCTTTGAAGCCGGCGCCGACGACTATCTGACCAAGCCCATTCATCCCAATGATCTGGCCGCGCGGGTTGAGGCCGCTCTGCAGCGCGGGGCTACTGCCCGGCTCGAGTCGTAAACTGGCATGAACGATTTGATTCGGCGCGCGGCTGATTTGCTGCAATCTTCCAGGCACGCCGTTGCGTTGACGGGCGCCGGTATCAGCACGCCTTCGGGTATTCCCGACTTTCGCAGTCCGCACACCGGCCTGTGGGCCAACTTCAACCCGATCGAGATTGCCACCATCTATGCGTTCCGCCACCACCCCGAGGCATTCTTCAACTGGATCAGGCCGCTGGCGCACCAGATGGTGGAGGCGCGGCCCAACGCCGCACACCGCGCGCTGGCTGATCTGGAACGGGCCGGCCGCCTGATGTCGGTGATCACGCAGAACATCGACGGGCTGCATCAGCGCGCCGGCACCAGCTCGGTGGTGGAACTGCACGGCAACATCTATACCGCCACGTGCATGCGGTGCTACAGGGTGTATAGCAGTGATGCGTTTTTGCACGCGTTGATTGACGACGGCCGCGTGCCCTATTGTCCGGCGTGCGGCAATGTGCTGAAACCCAACGTCATCCTGTTTGGCGAGGCCCTGCCGGTGCAAGCGCTTATCGCCGCCCGGCGGGCGGTCACCCAGTGCGACCTGATGATCGTGGTCGGTTCATCGCTGGAAGTCGCCCCGGCCTCCGATCTACCCATGTTGGCCGTCAGCCGGCGGGCGCGGCTGATTATCGTCAATCGGGATCCGACGCATCTGGACCAGCAGAGCGATATTGTCATACACGACGACCTGGCCGAGGTGCTGCCGGAAATTGCCGCGGCCAATCTGCCGGGTTATCCGGCCAACTGGTGAGTGCGGCCAGCGGCCGGCGGCTGGCGGGCGGCGCCTTAATCATTTGCACACGTTGCGCCAACACAACGCCAACGCAATGCCAACACACGCCCCCTGTTTTGGAGTGTATGATTAGAGAAGCCAATATTTTGGGCGATTTGCGCGCTGGCGTTTGGTCCACCAATCCGATCGGGTACGAGCCTGTCCTATGATGACTTCTTCCACGCTGGCGGAACGCCGCCTCGAATCCTATCGACGCCTCCTGGCGATCAGCCAGACGCTGACCTCCACGCTGGACTTGATGACGCTGCTGGAGGTGATCGTCAACGCCGCGCGCGATCTGACGGACACCGAGGCCACGTCGATCCTGCTGCTTGATCCCAAAACGGGCCAGTTGTATTTTGAAGCGGTGACCGGCAGCAAAAGCGAAGAGATCCGCCGCGTCGTCGTGCCGCCCACCAGCCTGGCCGGCTGGGTGGCGCGCGAAGGCCAGGTGCAGATCATCAACGATGTGCTCAAAGACGATCGGTTCTTTGCGCAGGGCGATGAACGCACCGGCTTCCAGACCCGATCGCTCATCGCCGTCCCGATGAAAGTCAAAGAGCGAACCATCGGCGTGGTGGAAGCCATCAATCCCACCGACGGGCGGCGGTTTGACGACGAAGATGTGGAACTGCTGACCGCGCTCAGCGCCCAGGCGGCCATTGCCATCGAGAACGCCCGGCTGTTCCAGCAGAGCGACCTGATCTCGGAGATGGTGCATGAGCTGCGCACACCACTGACCAGCATTGTGGCCTACAGCGAACTGCTGCTGCGGCAGGAAGTGGCGCCGGAGCTGGCCCAGGAGTTCGTCGACACGATCTACCAGGAAGCGCTGCATCTGTCCAACATGACCAACGCCTTTCTGGAGTTAAGCCGGCTGCAATCGGGCCGCATCCGGTTCCAGATGATGCCCGTCGCCATCGGCGAACTCATCGACGAAATCGTCACGCTGCTCCGGCCGCAGCTCGATCACTTGAATCTCACCCTCACAACCCGACTGCCCCAGCAACCCATCCGCGTCATCGGCGACCGCGAGCGGCTGCGGCAAGTCATCGTCAATCTGGCCTCCAACGCCATCAAGTACAACCGCCCCGATGGCTCTGTCGTCATCGAAGTGACTGAGCCGGACGCCGCGCGGCGCGCCTTCATCCGTGTCGTCGACACCGGGCGCGGCATCCCGGCCAAAGATCTGCCCCACATTTTCGAGAAGTTCTATCGCGTGGCCGACAGCGAAGGTTACGCGCAAGGCACGGGGCTGGGCCTGAATATCGTGCGGCAGATCGTCGAGGCGCATGGCAGTCACATCGACGTAACCAGCACCGTCGATGTCGGCACCACCTTCAGTTTTGCCCTCAAAGTGGCCGACCCGGCTTGACGCACTTGCGGAGTCAGCCCGGCCTTTATCAACCTCTCCGACTGGGGTATAATCTGTCTTGCACTTCACACCGCCGGCGCCTGACGGGCCGGCGGTCTGTCTCAGAGGACACGCGATGACGATGCGAGTAGTTTTTCCGTTTACGGCCATTGTGGGCCAGGAGCGCATGAAACGTGCGCTTATCTTGAATGCCATTTATCCGCAGATTGGCGGCGTGCTCATTCGCGGCGAGCGCGGCACGGCCAAGTCCACCGCGGCGCGGGCGTTGGCCGCGCTGCTGCCGGAAATCGACGTGGTGCGCGACTGTCGCTTCGGCTGCGATCCCGATCAGCCTTCGACGTGGTGCACCGAGTGCCGCGAGCGCGCCCTGAGCAACGGGCAGACGCTGCCGCGCGACAAGCGCCGCACCAAGTTCGTCGATCTACCGGTGAGCGCCACCGAAGATCGCGTGGTCGGTACGCTCGACATCGAGCAGGCCATTCAGAAGGGCATCCGCCGCTTTGAGCCGGGCGTGCTGGCTTCGGCCAATCGCGGCCTGCTCTACGTGGACGAAGTCAACCTGCTGGACGATCACGTGGTAGACCTGCTGCTGGACTCGGCGGCGATGGGCGTCAACGTGGTGGAGCGCGAAGGCATTTCGTTCAGCCATCCGGCGCGCTTCATCCTGGTCGGCACCATGAATCCCGAGGAGGGCGACCTGCGGCCGCAGCTGCTCGATCGGTTTGCGTTTGCCGTCGATATTCAGAGCATTCACGATCAGATGGCGCGCATGCAGATTCTGGAACGCACGCTGCAGTTCGACAGCGATCCCGAAGGCTTCCGGGAGGAGTGGGAACCTCACGAGCAGCAGTTGAGCCAGCAGATCGATCGGGCGCGGCGGCTGCTGCCCGAGGTGCACTACGGGCAGAGCGATCTGGCCGCCATCGCCGGCATGGTGGGCGGCCTGGGTATCGATGGACATCGCGCCGACATTGTCATCCTCAAAGGCGCGCGCGCCCACGCCGCGCTGCAGGGTCGCGCCCGCATCACGCGCGAAGATATTTTGCTGGCCGCCGAGCTGGCATTGCCGCATCGCCTCAAACGTCAGCCCTTCCAGGATGACGGTTCGATCTCCGCGCAGGACTTGAGCGAGCGTCTGGAGCGCGCCGAAAGCGAGTTCCCCGGCGGCGACGACGTGGAGATGGACGAGTCCGGCGAGGAAGGCGCTACCAAAAAAAAACGGTAGCCCCCGAAGGCCAGGTTCAAGAGAACGCGGACTTCGGGCAGGCTGAGGCCAAGACCAAAACCCAGACAACCGGCAATCAGGATGCCTACTGGTGGGAGGGCGGCGATAACGCGCCCATCGGCGAGACGTTTGACGTGCGCAAGCTGGACACGCCGCTGGACAAGCTGACGCGGCGCGCCGCCGGCCGCCGCAGCACCAGCAAGACCGATCGCAAGCGCGGGCGGTACATCCAGGCCCGACCGTCTCCCGGCGACCCTCAAGACCTCGCTTTTGATGCCACGCTGCGCGCAGCCGCACCGTTTCAGATGCAGCGCAAGGCCGATGTGGCCGGCGGCCCGGCCTTCCGGGTGAAGCGCAACGACTACCAGAAGAAAGTGCGCGTGCGCAAGAGCGCCAACCTGGTGCTGTTCGTGGTTGACGCCTCGTGGTCGATGGCGGTGGCCGAGCGCATGCAGGCCACCAAGGGCGCCATCATGTCCCTGCTCACCGATGCGTATCAACGCCGCGATCGCGTGGGCCTCATCGTCTTTCAGAAAGATCAGGCCCGGCTGGTGCTGTCGCCCACGAACTCCGTGGAGCTGGCACAGCGGGCGCTGCGCGACATCCCCGTGGGCGGCAAGACGCCGCTGTCGGCCGGGCTGACGTTGACGCACCTGGTGCTGCAGCAGGAAATGCGCATCCATCCCGATGTGGCGCCGCTGGTCATCATCCTCACCGATGGCGCGGGCAACGTCTCGCAAAGCGGCCTGCCGGCGCAGGAAGAATCCTATCGGGTGTGCGAGGAAATCTGCAAGCTCAAGGTTCGCACCGTCGTGATCAATATGGAGCATCCAGCCTTCGATCAGGGGCTGGCGCAGAAGCTGGCCGATCATCTGGACGCGCCGTGTTATTCGTTGAAAGAGCTGAAAGCCGAATCGCTGTATCGCACCGTGCGCGACGAGCTGGACAGCGGGAAGGTGCAGTGATGACTGTCCGGGCGGCCGCGCCGCGCGAGACGGCGCAAGTCCATTTTAACAACGACAAAGGCACGTTTGAAGCGCCGGTCGGCACCTTGCTGGAAGACTACGTCAAGGCGGCTTATCCCGATCGGTGGCGAACCATCGTCGCCGCGCTGGTCAACCACAAACTCAGCGAACTCTTCAACCCCATTTATACCGATTGCACCGTGACGCCGTTGGACGTATCCAACCGTGACGGCATGCGCATTTTCCGGCGTTCACTGGTGTTTGTACTGGTGGCGGCGGCGCGGGAGCTGTTCCCCGAAGCCAGCATTTACGTCGATCACTCGCTGCCGTTCGGCGGTTTCTATTGCCAGGTCAAGGGGCGCGGGCCGCTGACGGCCGATGAGCTGATGGCGCTGCAGACGCGCATGCGCGAGATCGTCAACGCCGACGAGCCGATCATCAAAGCGCGGCTGCCCATCGCCGAGGCCGAGGCGATCTTTACGCGGCAGGGCTACCTGGACAAGCTGCGGCTGTTGAAGTATCGCACCAAGGATTATCTCACCGTCTATACGCTGCGCGGCCTGACGGACTATTTCTACGGTTACATGCTGCCGTCGACGGGGTATCTGCGGACGTTTGCGCTGACGCCGCTGCCGCCGGGCTTCATCCTGCAGTTCCCGCGCCGCGCGCATCCCGATCAGCTGGAGAAGGCCGATCGGCCCGGCAAGCTGGCCGCGGTGTTTCAACGTCACAATGAATACATGCGCGTGCTGGAAGTGGAGGACGTCGGCTCGCTCAATCAGGCCATCGAGTCCAATCGCATCCGCGAGGTCATCCTGGTGGCCGAGGCGCTGCACGAGCGCAAGCTGGCCGACGTGGCCCGCGAAATCGCCAATCGACGCGATACTGTGCGGCTGGTTCTGATCGCCGGGCCGTCGTCGTCGGGCAAGACCACGTTTTCCAAGCGGCTGGCCGTGCAGCTGCTGGCGTACGGGCTGCGGCCCATCGCCATTGAGATGGACAATTACTTTGTCGATCGCGAGCTCACGCCGCGCGATGCGCAGGGCGACTACGACTTCGAATCGTTTGACGCGCTGGATCACGCGCTGTTCAGCCGGCAGTTGGGTGCGCTGACCGAGGGCCAGGCCGTGACGCTGCCGCATTACGATTTCAAAACGGGCCGGCGCGTCACCGGGCCGACCGTGAAGATTTCACACGATCACGTCATTCTGGCCGAGGGCATTCACGCGCTGAATCCCAATCTGGTGCCGGACGTGCCGGAAGAAAAGGTGTATCGCATTTACGTCTCGGCGCTGACGCAGCTCAACATCGATCAGCACAATCGCATCGCCACCACCGACACGCGATTGGTGCGCCGCATCGTGCGCGACGCCCGCGAGCGCGGCTACTCGGCGCGCGACACCATCAAGCGCTGGGAGAAGGTGCGCGAGGGCGAGAGCCGCCACATTTTCCGCTATCAGGAAAACGCCGACACGATGTTCAACTCGGCGCTGGTGTACGAGCACGCGGCGCTGAAGCCGCTGGCCGAGCCGCTGCTGCGGCAGATTCGTCCCGGCACGCTGGAGTATCTGGAGGCCGAGCGGCTGCTGGCCTTTTTGGAGTGGTTTCTGCCGGTGTCGGATGAGTCCATTCCCGACAACAGCATTTTGCGGGAATTTATCGGCGGGTCGAGTTTGAAGGACTTTAAGTTGTGGGAACACACCTAGCCGCGCCTGCGCGCCTCGGCCCGGCCGCCCCGCGTGCCGGCGCTAGCGTCCAATCGTGATGAACGCCGCCGGCCCGTTCAAGTCGTTGATCCGCTGGATCAGCCAGATCACTTCGTTTGGAAACAGCCGGATAATGTACAACGCGGCGATCAGCAGCAGGACAAGGCTGAAGATCCTCCGTCCACGCAGGAACGTGACGATCAGAATAACCATGATGATCAGATCGACCCAGCCAATGGTGAAGGTAAAGCTGGTGGGAATTGCGCCCTGGAATAGCATGGTTCACCTCCTGCGTTCGGCGTCATTATAGCACGCGGCCGCCTGCTCAAGCAGGCGTGCTGAGAAATTCAGCGCAGCCCGTGGACAACCAACAAACGGAGGCCCGACACGGCCTCCGTTTGTTCGTCGCCAGTGCAGGGCAGCGACCGCTACCCCAACCGTTCAATCTGCTCCTGCAACTTCGCTGCTTTGGCTTGAAAGTCCGCCAACCGATTGCACTCTTTCTGCACTAATTGCGCCGGCGCCTCGTTGGACGTAGTCCCGATCACGCTTTGACATACAGCACGATCACGTCTTTCAGCATCGGAAAGTGTTTGTGGTTCAGCGTGACAAGCTTGGCTTGATACTGCTCCGCCGTCGCCGCGATGAGCGCGTCGGCCAGACTCACATTATGGCTTTTGTGATATTGACGTCGGTGTAGGCCACCGGCGATGGTAATTGCGAAGTCGAGTGAGGCAATCTCAAAGGCGGTGATGAATACGTCAAGTTTGGCGCGCTCGGCCCCTTCCTTCACGCCTGCATACAGCTCGGCGATCGTGACAACTGAAATAAGCAATGGCTCGGCCGCAGTTTCCAGGTAGGCAACCGCCTCGTGGCGATTGCGCGGGTAATCGATGAGAACGTCCGTGTCGATCAGCAGCCGATCAGCCATGCGCTTCCTCGTCCCGGACGAGGTAGCGATCGCTTTCCTCACGCAGTATTCTCAGATCGGGCAAGTCGGTACGGTCTTGCCGGCGCGCTCCGCGATTGAGCGCAGTGCTTGGGTCTGCTGATCAGTCAGCGTCACTTGCGTTGTCAGCATGTTGCTCTCCTCTCGGCAGTGACTCATTCCCAGATCATTATAACATGCAGCTGGCAGGCGCTATCGCGGTCGCAGAGAGTGCGGCCCTCCGTGATGAAGAGGGGTGCGTTTTGCCGGAATGCCACACTGACTGCGGAAAGCAGTGCAGGCGGCTGCAGGCATTCGTGACTTTCTCAAATCAGTGTTGTCTTACCCCAATCGCTCGATCTGCTCATGCAACTTCGCTGCTTTGGCTTGAAAGTCCGCCAGCCTGTCGCGCTCTTTCTGCACCACCGCGGCAGGCGCTTTGTTGGCAAAGTCGCCGGACAGCAACTTGGTCAGCCGCTCGATCTGCGCTGTCACATCCTTCTGCTCTTTGCTCAGGCGTTCGCGCTCGGCGGCCACGTCGATCATCTGCGCCAGCGGCAAGTAGATCGTCGCGGCGTTAGTCACGATCGGCAGCGCGCCCTGCGGCGCGGCCTGCAGCTCAGAGGTCACATACAGCGCATCGGCGTCGATGCGCGCCAGGAAGCTCAACTCGGCGCGCTGCGCTTCGTACAGCGCGCTCTTCTCCGCCGACACAATCATCGACGCCAATTTCTTGCCTGCTTCCACGTTGCGCTCGGCGCGGGCGTTGCGAATGGCGCGCACGGCGTCCATGAGTAAGGTCATATCCGCTTCGGCCGGCGCGTCGGTGCCGCCCGCCTTGGGCCACTCGGCGATGATCAACGCCGCGCCCCACGCCGGATAGTCGATCGCCCGCTTGAGATTCTGCCAGATTTCCTCGGTCACGAACGGGATGAACGGGTGCAGCAGGCGCAGTGTGCGATCGAGGACGTGCACTAACACCGCCAATGTGCGCGCCCGAGCGGCGCCATCGTCGGAATTCAGCGCGATCTTTGACATCTCGATGTACCAGTCGGCGTACTCGCTCCACAAAAACTCGTAGGCCTGCCGCCCCGCCTCGCCGAACTGGTATTCGTCCATCAGCCGCGTCACGCTGGCGATGGTGGCATTAAGGCGCGAGAGAATCCAGCGATCCGCTAACGAGTAACGAGTAACGACCAACTGATCATTTGCCGTCAGCTGTTCGAGTTCCGCCAACTGCTGCCCGACCTCCGATCCCCGATCTCCGATCCCCAAGTTGGAAATCACAAATCGCGCCGCGTTCCAGATCTTATTCGCAAAGTTGCGATTCGCCTCCACCCGGCTCAGGCCGATGTTCAGGTCATTGCCAGGCGTCCCCATCGTCAGCAGCGTGAAGCGGAAGGCGTCGGTGCCGAACTCGTCTACGATGTCGATCGGGTCGAGGGTGTTGCCCAGCGACTTGCTGAACTTGCGGCCGTGCTCGTCGCGCACCAACCCATGCAGATACACCGTATGAAACGGCGCTTGGCCCGTCATTTCCAGACCCAGCATGATCATGCGCGCCACCCAGAAAAACAGGATGTCGTAACCTGTCTCCATCACACTGGTGGGATAGAATGTCTTGAGGTCGGGCGTCTCGTCCGGCCAGCCCAGCGTGCTGAACGGCCACAGCCCCGACGAGAACCACGTATCCAGCACATCCGGGTCCTGCTGCAAATGGACACCGCCGCACTTGGGGCAGGCCGCCGGATCGACGCGCGCGGCGAATTCATGACCGCACGCCTCGCACGTCCACACCGGGATGCGATGCCCCCACCACAGCTGCCGGCTGATGCACCAGTCCTTGATCGTCTCCGGATTCATCCAGTTGTAATACACCTTCTCAAAACGCTCCGGGATGATCTTGATGCGGCCGGCTTCCACCGCCCGATAAGCCTTCTCGGCCAGCGGCCTGATCTTCACGTACCACTGCGTGGACAGCATCGGCTCGATGATCTCGCCGCCGCGCTGCGCGCGCGGGATGTTGGTCGTATAAGGCTCGGTCTTGATCGTCAGGCCGGCCGCTTCCATGTCGGCCCAGAAGCGCTTTCGCGCCTCAAACCGATCGAGCCCCGCATACGGCCCGCCGTTCTCGTTGATCTTCGCGTCCAGCGTCAGGATGTTGATGATGGGCAAATTGTGCCGGAGCGCGATTTCATAGTCGATCGGATCGTGCCCGGGCGTGATCTTCAAGGCGCCGCCGCCAAATTCCCGATCGACCTTCTCGTCCCCGATGACGGGAATTTCCCGATTGAGGATCGGCACGATGGCGGTCTGGCCGATGAGCCAGTTGTATCGATTATCGTCCGGGTGCACGGCCACCGCCGTATCGCCCAGAATCGTTTCAGGGCGGATCGTCGCCACGGGCAGATAGCCGTCCTGACCCTTGATGTAGTATTTGAAGTAATACAGCGTGACATCCTCTTCACTGTATTCCACTTCGATGTCGGACACGGCCGTCTTGAGGCCCGGCGACCAGTTGACCAGCCGCGTGCCGCGATAGATCAGGCCCTTGTCGTACAATCGCACGAAGGCCTCGCGCACGGCGCGGCTGAGTCCCTCGTCTAGCGTGAAGCGCTCGCGATCCCAATCGCACGACGCGCCCAGCCGGCGAATCTGCGTCTGGATAATGCCGCCGTACTTGGCTTTCCATTCCCAGACGCGGCGCACAAACTCCTCGCGGCCCAGGCCCTCCTTGCTCAGACCTTGCGAGAGCAGCATCTTTTCCACCTGCAGCTGCGTGGCGATGCCGGCGTGATCCATGCCGGGCACCCACAGCGCGCGTTTGCCCTGCATTCGGGCGTAGCGGATCATCAGGTCTTCGATGCTGACAAACATCGCGTGACCCCAGTGCAGCTCGCCGGTGACATTGGGCGGCGGGATCGAGATCACGAACGGCTCGGCGCTTTGATCCCGCGCCGCTTCCGGCTTGAACCAGCCGTTCTTCCACCACCACTCGTACAGGCGCTGCTCGGTGGACGCAAAGTCGTAGGTCTTGGGCATGGTTGTCTCTGTCATGACACTCTCCTTGATGTCGGCGTAAAACGTAAAACGTGAAACGTGAAACGTAAGGGAACAATGACGGTCTTACGCACCACGCAGTACGCTTTACCGATAAAAAAGCCGTCTTCATCGACAAGGACGAAAACGGCTTCCGTGGTACCACCTTGATTCGGCCCTCACCCCGACCCGCTGCCTGATGGGGCGAGGAAGTGCCGCGCTCTGAGCTGTAACGGGCAGACCCGGATCGATCTAGGCCGGGCGAACACACGCGTTCGTCCCAACGTTCAATCCATCGACTCCCGAGCGACCTTCGGCGTTGCTGTCTGATGAGAGCTCTCAGCCGGTGACTCTCAATTTCTGGCAGACGCGGCGGTCTTTTCAACCAGCGGCCCGTCGAGCCGCGCGCCTACTCCTCTCGTTCACAGTCGAGTATTCAGTTGTGAGCCGCCATTATAGTCAGGACCAGTCGGTTGTCAAACACGCCGGCGGCGGATTTTGCCCGCAGCCCGTTATGGATTGTAGTAGTTATACGCCGCTTTCGATAAATCCGCCATGACGACATTGGCCGCAGTCCAGTCCAGCGGTTGATCGAGCGCGCTCAAACACACGACCAGCACATAGTCCCCGCCGGGGCTGTTCACCCACGCGGCGTCAGCCCGCATCGTGGCCGTGCCGCCCGGTCGATGAGTAGCTTCGGCTTCTGCCGGCAGGCCGCTCAGCAGCAGCGCGGGCACATCGGTGGGCGCGTAATCACGCAGCGCGGCCGTCAGCGCCTCGCACTTCTCGGACGAAAATTGAGCGGGCATGACGGCCAGCAGCACGCCGCCGCTGTCCCGGCACTGCGCAATCATCTCCAGCAGCAGGCCCATATCAGCCGGCGTGGTCTGCATGGCGCGATCGGCGCCGGTGTCGATACCGCCGGAATTAGCCGGCGTGCTGATGGAGATCGCCTGCGTCGCCGTGATAGGCTCGTCGTACGGCAGCGCCATGAATGTATCGCGCAGGCCCAGGGCATGCGCCAGCGCGGTCACGTTGCCGGCGCCGGCCGCCGCATCGCCATTGCCCAGCGCCGCCAGCAAAGCGTTGGCCGGCTGATTCGACTGTTCGGTCTGCAGCGCGGCCGCAATCAGCCGGGTCGTCGCCTCGTCGGGTTCAGCGGCGCTGCGCCGAAACGCCTCCAGCGCGATCGGCAACTTCAGCAGACCTGCGCCCGAAAACGCTGCGCCCGCGTTGAGGTTGATCTCTTCGCCGGTACGCAGATCCTTCATAAACACACCGGCCCGACCTGGAAACGACGCCAGCCGCCCCTCAAACAATTGTGCCAGCAGCTCCAATGTGGGCGCGGGCGCGGGCAGCTCATCCACGCTCAACGTCACGTCCCGATGTGTCACCGATTTCAACGCCGCGTCGATGGCCGGCATCGACTGCACAATGTTGAGCAAGTGGCCGGGCTGCGCGCCTTGCAGCGTCATGGTGGCCGTCACAGGCTGCGGCGGGCGCGGCACCTCGTCGTATTGCGCGGCGGCCGCGGCCAGCTGCGCGCGCACCCGCTCGTCGGAATAGTCGGCCACCACCGGCATATCGCGCGGGGCGGGCGGCTGAAGGATCAGATGCCGCAAAAAGTCCCCCAGGGCCGAGCTTTGCGATCGGGCTTCACGCACCAGCCGCTGAGTCTCGGTGACATCGACGGAGAAATCGATCGAAGCCGGATCAAGCTGGATCGTCTGATCGAGATAGTGCAGCACCAGCGGCGGCTGCAAATCAGCCCGAAGGTGCTCGACGGCAATCTCGATCGGCTCATTGGGATACGCCGCGCCGCCGATGGTCCACGTGTCTGGCACGCGCGTCAACGACAGTTGAAATACCACGAACTGCGCCATCACGTAAATGATCACACCCAGCACGCCAAAGACCTGCAACTGGCGGAGTGATGATCGGCGGCGGCGGTGATAGAGGCTGGACATGGTTAGCGCCAGGCGAATGCGGCAAACTGACCGGGGCCGACGAAGACCGGCGGCGCGTCGTCGGTTTGCGTGTCGACGACATACACACCCGCTTTGCCCGCGAAGGGCGTGCCGGTGTACACCAACCAGCGGCTGTCGGGTGACCACACGGCGATGGACTGCGCGAACTGATCGAAGTACTGCAGCACGTAGGAAAATGCGCTCGAGGGCGAGAAGCTCGTCAGTGTTGTCTGACGATTCGCGGCCAGATCGAACACGTGCCACGTCAACTGCAGCCGGGTCCCCGGCTGGCGCGCGCGCGGCGCGGCCCACCGCTCACCCGATTGGCCCACTACGCCCGGCTGGACCAGTGCAGCCGTCAAGTATGCCAGCCGCCGGCTGTCTGGCGACCAGAAGAAGCCCATGAGATCGCCGCGATGCACGACTGTGCTTGTCACGCCCCATCGATCCACGATGGTCAGCCGCTCGTAGAGAAAACTCCCGGGCGAATTGATGGCGTAGGCGACGTGCGCGCCGTCGGGCGATGCGCCGAAAGCGATGCCGCCGTCGAATTCGGCCAGCGGCTGTTCGTCGTCGGTCTGCCGCGTTACGAGGATGTTCGTGTCGCCGCGCTGCCGCGCATACAGCCAGTGATCGCCGTCACCGGGCGGCCAGGCGGGCGCCTGAAACAGCGCGGGCGCAGCCTCGAGAGTGCGTGTCACAGCGTCGCCCAGCCGATAGGTGCCCACGAATGCGTGAGCGCCGGCTCCGCCGACGTGTACCAGCAGGGCCTGCCCGTCGGGCGACCACGCGGCATAGTTGGGCTGTCCACGCGCCGCCGATGACGCCGACGCCGCGCGATCAAGTTCGGCCACCTGCAGATTAAGGCCGCTCGTCGGATCGGTGGTGAGGAAGGCCACGTGCCGATCGTCGGGCGCCCCCAGCAGATAAAAGGGCACGGCCACGCGCTCACCGTCAAACAGCGTAATCGGATCAGAGCCGTCAGCCCGCACGTTGATCAGCTGTCCTCGATCGCCCAGTACTTGTCCGTAGATCAGGTGGGTGCCGTCGCGCGACCAGATCAGCGCCGCGATGGGCACATCGCCGCGCGGCGTAAAGGACTGCTCGCCCCGACCATCCGCGCCAATGGTGTAAATGCGCCCGCCGTCGATGACGGCCAATCGATACACCGGCCCGGCCGTCTCGGCATCGACGGCGGCAGACGTAGGAACAGGCGGCGGCGTGGGCAGTGCCGCCACGCCGGTGATAAAGGCCAGTCCCACGGCGATCAATAGCAGCGTAACGGCGGCCAGGACGAACAGCGGCGCGCGCGAAGCAGCGGGAGGCTCGACTTGCATGAAGTGATTATACCAGTTATAATCTCACGCGTTCGGGGCGTAGCGCAGACCGGCTAGCGCACTACAATGGGGTTGTAGGGGTCGTGGGTTCAAATCCCACCGCCCCGACAAAAAAAAGCCTCTTTTTGACGCGAGAAGGTGCGTCCAAGAGGCTTTTTGCTTGCCTGTTTTCACGAGTGCGGGCGCCGTCTCACATCTGCGGTGTCGGCCCCATCGCCGGCAGTGTCACGCGGAAGGTGGAGCCGGCATTCACTTCGCTGCTGACCTCCACGCGCCCGCCGTGCAGCTCGACGATGTCTTTGACGATGCTCAGCCCCAGGCCCGTGCCGCGCACTCCCGACTGGCTGGCCTGCCGTCCGCGATAAAAGCGCTCAAACAGGTGTGGCAGATCGTCCGGGGCGATGCCCACGCCCGTATCCTGCACTTCGAAGACCACGCTGTGATCGCGGGCATACGAGCACACGCGTACCTCGCCGGCCGGCGTGTAGTTGATGGCGTTGGCGATGAGATTGGTGCCCACCTGCAGCAGCCGGTTCAGGTCGCCCGGCACCTGCGGCAGGCCGGCACCCGGCGTAAACGTCAGCTGCAGACCGGCGGTCTGCGCGCGCGGCTGCAGATCGATGACGACGCGTTCCAGCACGGCATTCAGATCGATCGGGCTGAAGATCAGGCTGTCACGGTCGCGCTCCAACCGTGACAGATCCAGAATATCTTCAATCAACTGCGCCATGCGGTTGGCCTGTTCGTTGATGCGCGCCAGATAATGCGCGCGCTTCTCCGGCTTGCCGTGTTCCAGCAGATCCAGATACAGCTTGAGGCTGGTGACGGGCGTGCGCAGCTCGTGAGAGACATCTGATACAAACCGGGACTTGAGTTGATCCAGTTCCTGCAGCTGCGCATTGGCCTCGGCCAGCTCACGGGTGCGCTTCGCCACACGCTGTTCCAGATCGGCGTTGAGCTGGCGCAGTTCTTGCTGCACGCGGCGGCGCTGCAGCACCGCCCACAGCCCGCTGACAAAGTCGGCCAGGCGGTGGACATCTGCATCGTCGTACGGTGTTGGCTTGTTGCCCACGCCCGCAATCGCCAGCACCCGCCCCTCATCGTCGAACAGCGGCACCGCCATGTGGCGCGTCACCGGCGTGTGCCCGGCCGGCAGGCCGCGTCGACCGGGCGTCGTGGCGTAATCGTTGTGGATCACCGGCTGACGCCGCCGCACACAATCCACCCAGATACCGGCCTGGCTCAGGGGATAGTGCCGGTTTTCGACCGCAAAGCATTGGGCTGTGGCCGCCTTCGACCAGACGAACAGCTCCAGATTTTCCTGATCGGCGTGCACAAAGTGCCAGTAGCCGATCTGGCTGTCAGTCAGGTGTACCGCGTCTTCCAATGCCGCCTCGATCATCTCGCGCTCGTCGGCGGCCGACATTTCATTCAACCGCACCAGCGCCTGCTGGCGCAGACTGTCCAGCCGCAGAGTCTCTTCGGCGCGTTTGCGTTCGGAAATATCCAGGGCGATCGACAACAACCGGCGGCGGCCATCCACGACGATATATTCGCCGTTGAACAGGCAGCGCACCACGCGCCGATCTTTTGTGATCAGATCAAGTTCCATCCCGGTGATGTGTCCCTGTGTGGCCAGCGCGTCAAGCAGCCGCCGACGATCGGCGGCCGCCAGCCAGCCCAGCTCAATCGACGTGTGCCCGATGACTTCTTCGCGCGTGAAGCCCGACACTTCCAGAAACTTCTGGTTGACGTCCAGGTACGTGCCATCTTCCAGTGTGCTGATGGTGATCATGACCGGGGCGTGTTCAAACGTCGCCGAAAACTTCTCCTCGCTGGCGCGCAGGGCGGCTTCCGCGCGGCGGCGCTCTGCAATGTCCTGGTGCAATTCTGCGGCCAGCTGCGCCAGATCGCGAGTGCGCGCTTCCACGGCCCGCGCCATCCGCGCCTGCCGGTTGACGGTGAGCAGCACCAGGCCCGTCAAGGGCAGCACAATCAGCAGCTCGCTGAACTGAAACAGCCGCAAATCGTCCTGGATCAGCGCCGCCCAACCGGCTTGTGGCGCGGTGGCCAGCGTCCACTGCCGGCCCGGCAGACGAATTGTAGTGAGGACGGGCTGCTCTTTATAGACGGCCGGATCGCCGTAAAACACCGTGCCGTTTTCGTCACGCAGCGCCATCCGATCGGCCAGCGGTTGATCCTCAAGGCGACTCTCTGCCAGGATCGCCGACAGATCGAACACAATCGCCACCTGTCCGCCCCCCAGCTCGGGATGATGAATGCCGCGAACGGCACCCAGCGCCAGCTGCCCGGGCTGAACCTCGAACGGCGGAGTGATCGTTATCTCGTTTTCGGGCAGAGCAGCGGCTGTCTCGAACGCCGACTGGAGTTGGGCTATGTCGATGTTCGGACCGCCGGTATCGGGTGCAGGATAAAGGCGGGGCGGTCGGCCGTTCAGCCGCAACACCACTTTGAGAATGGTGGATGTGTTATTGATGAGCGCCTGAGCGTACGGCTCAAACTCGACGATGACATCGTCCGGCTGCCGCTGTTCCGATTCGGCAAAAACCGCCAGGCCCTCCAGTCGGGCCAGACTGCGTTCCAGCAGTGCGGCGTATGTGTGCGCGTCGCGCGATAACTCGGACATGGTGTGGGCGCGCTGATCGGCAATTAAGCGCTGTTCGTACCACCGGCTGATGATAACGGCCAGTGCGCCCAGCACCAGCAGCGTCAGCAGCGCGCTGAGCAGCGCGCTGGTATGCGGCGATTTCAACCACGCGTTGAATAAGCGGCGTATCATGCCGCCTCCCCATCGGGCTCAGCCGGCCTCAGCCAGACAGTGAAGGCTGCGCCGGCGCCCGGCTCGCTGTCGACGGTGATGCGCCCGTCCAGCCGCTCGATCAGGGTGCGGCTAATGGATAGGCCCACGCCCACCCCCGGCCTGGTATAATCGCGCGCCGCGTGGCCGCGGTAGAAGCGATCGAAGATGTGGGGCAAATCCTCCGGTGAAATGCCCGGCCCGGTATCGGCCACGGTCAGTGTCAGCCAACGCTCACCTTCGTCACGCCGCCCGGTGCGCACGGTCACCGTGCCGTGGGCCGGCGTGTAGTTGAGGGCATTGACGACCAGGTTGGATACAGCCTGGGCCAGCAGCCGCGCATCGGCCAATGCCGGCGGCAGTGCTTCGGCCAGGTCGGCCGCCAGCGTCAACTCGCGCAGCCGGGCCGCCGTCGAGTGCGCGGTGATCTGATCGCGCGCCACTTGATTCAAATTGATCGGCTGAATGTCGGCAGGCAGGTCGCCCGGATCGAGATCAGATATCCTCAGCAGGTCTTCGATCAACCGCTGCAATTTGTCGGTGTTTTCGCGGATGACTTCCCGATAGCGTGCCTGCTTCTCTGGTTTACCATGTTCCAGCAGGTCGATATAGATCTTGACGGCTGACAGCGGGGTGCGCAGCTCGTGGCTGATGCGCGAGAGAAACTCATCCTTCAGCCGATCCAGTTCAGCCAGCCGGGCATTGGCCTCGGTCAGTTCGCGCGTGCGCTCGGCCACGCGCTGCTCCAGCTCCTCAGCGTGCCGCCGCACGTGAGCGTACAGCTGCGCATTGTCCATGGCCATGGCCGCCTGCTGCGCGATGCCTTGCGCCAGCGCAATTTCACCCGGCTGAAACAGGCGCTTGCGGCGGCTCTCCCACAGATCCACGTAGCCGATGCTGCGGCCCTTGACCACCAGCGGCACTGTCAGCGCCGATTGTCCGCCATAGGCAAGCATATGCTGCCGCGCCGGTTCATACAGCGCCGGATCGTCCACCTGCGAGATGAATGGTCGGCCGGGGAACAGCCACTGATCAAGGTCGTCACCGAAATCTTTCGCGAGATCGTAGACCTCGCCCACACAGGGCTGTCGTTCACGGTCATTGGCCTGCGCATTAGCCCACTGAGCCAGCACCTCCGATTGGCCGGAAGCGGCATGCCACGCGCAGATGTAAACGCTGGTCACGTCCAGCGCCTCGCCCAGTTGTCCGGCCAACGCCGCCAGAATCGAATCAAGTTCCAGTGTCGAGGCCAGCGCCCGGGCAGCGTTCAACAGAGCGGCCTGCGCGATCAGCTGTCGCTGCTGCGCTTCAAACAACCGCGCGTTCTCAATGGCAATGGCGGCCTGGTCGGCGAAGACCTGCAGTCTCAACGCGTGCGATCGGGTGAAGAAATACGGCTGAAGACTGTTGAGGTTGATGAAGCCGACCACCTGCCGCTTGATCTTGATCGGCGCGCCGAGGTATGAACGCATTTGTTGTCCGGCAGCCGATTGGACCAGCTGCACCCAATCGGGATCCAGCTCCGTATCGGGCACCAGAATCGGCCGGCCGGTGTCACGCATGCGTCGCAAATTGGCCACCTCGTCAACCGATAAACCCATTCTGGCGACGTATTCAATGGCGGCGTCCTGCGCATGACCTCGCGTGCGCGCCAGCCGGGCCGTGGCCTGGTCGGCATCGATGAGCATGATGCTGGCGGAATCGTGCGCCACCACGCGCCCCACGTTCTCCAGAATCCGATCGAAGACCTCGCTGATCTCCAGCGTGCTGTTCAAGGCGGCGGCCGTGTCGCGCAGCGCTTCGGCCAGTTCACGCTGGGCGCGCTCCTCCTCTTCCATCTGCTTGCGCTGCGTGATGTCCTCTACAATGCTCAACACGAATGGGTCGGCTTCGCCCGCCTCTCGCAGCAGGGAGACGGTGAGCCGACCCCACATCAAGGTGCCGTCGCGCCGCACGTAGCGCTTCTCGATTTGATACGAGTCGCGCTGCCTGGCCACCATCTCCTGGAACAGCGCCCAGTCTTTGGCAGCATCGTCTGGATGCGTCAGCTGCACAAACGACAGCGCACATAGTTCCGCTTCTGGCCGCCCCAGCATGCCCTGCAGCGCCCGGTTGGCGCGCAGCACACGCCCGGTCATATCCACCAGCGCGATGCCCGTAGCCGCGTTCTCAAAGATCTGGCGGAACTGCGCGTCTTGCGCCTGCCATCTGGCGCGCTCAGCTTCCAGCTCCGCCATGCGCCGGCGCAGCGCGACGACTTCTGCCTGTAGTCGCGCCTTATCCCGTTCGATGTCCGTGATCATGCTGCCGGCTCCATCGGCGATACCGGCAGCCAGACCATAAAGACCGCACCCGCGCCCGGCGTGGATTCCACCGTGATCTGCCCGCCCAGCCGATGAATCAAATCGCGGCTCAGCGTCAACCCCAGGCCCACGCCCGGCGTGCGATAGTCATGCGCGGCCTCACCGCGATAAAACCGCTCAAAGATGTGTGGCAAATCCCGATCGGAAATGCCCGGCCCGGTGTCGGCCACCATCAACGTCACCCAATCCTGCGCGGCCGGCGTCTGCCGCTGCGTGGTCACCGTCACCGTACCGCCGGCCGGCGTGTAGGCCAGCGCGTTTTGCAGCAGATTGCCCACCGCCTGCGCCAGCGCCGTCGCATCGGCCATTACGCGTGGCAGGCCGGGTTCCACCGTCAGTTTAAGCGTCACCTTCGCCTCCAGCGCGCGTGACGTGAAATGGGTAATCAGATCGCGCGCCAGTTGATTCACATCCACCGGCTTCAGTTCAACTGTCAGCCGATCCAGATCCAGCGCGGACACTTTCAACAACTGCTCGATCAGCATTTGCAGCCGGTCGGATTGTTCGTTGAGCACATCCAGATAGTGCTGGCGTTTGTCGGGCCGACCGTGGGTCAGCAGATCGAGATAGATTTTGATGCTGGTCAACGGCGTGCGCAGCTCATGACTGATGCGCGAGATGAATTCATCCTTCAGCCGATCCAGCTCGCGCAGTTTGACGTTGGCCTCTTCCAGTTCGCGGGTGCGCTCAAAGACGCGCTCTTCCAGTTCCTCGGCGTGGTGCTGCAGCTGCGCGTGCAGGCGGGCGTTGTGAATGGCCGCCGCGGCCTGACTGGCAAAGGCCATCAGCGACCGGGCGTGTGCCGGGCCGTAAAAACCGGGCTGCGCGGCATCGGCCTCCAAAAAGCCGATGACCTCGCCGTGCACGATGATAGGCGCGCCCACGTAAGACCGGATCCAATCGATGCTTGGCAGGATCACCCAGTCGGGGTCCGCGCGCGTGTCTGGAATGAACACCGGCTCGCCGCTCGTCATCATTTCGCGCAAGTTGCGCGTGGTCACCAGCGGGAAGACCAGGCTCAGCAAATCGGCGGGCTTGAAGTGGGCGGGCGCCTGCCAGCGCACGGCGCGCACCGTGCTGCCGGTGATCATGTAGATGGCCGTGGCATCGTTTGACACCACCCGGCCCACATTCTCCAGAATCCGGTCCAGTACCTCCTCCAGATTCAGCGTGCCGGTCAGAGCGGCGGCGCTGTCGCGCAGCGCCTCAGCCAGCGCGCGTTGTTCGCGCTCCGCGGCTTCGGCCTGCTTGCGCTCGGTGATGTCTTCCACCGTGCCGTCGTAGTACAGCGTCCGCCCCTGCTCATCGCGCACGGCGCGGGCGCTCTCGCGGACGTAGATCAGCACGCCGTCGTGACGCTTCCAGATCGACTCCAGACCATGGATCGCGCCGTCCCGTTCGATGCGTTCCAGAAAGACCTCGCGCGGATACTGCGGCTCAAAGCCGTCGGCCAGCGGCCGCCGCTGCAACTCTTCCATGCTGGTGTAGCCCAACATTCTCACCGTGGCGGGATTAGCTATCAGAATGCGGCCGCCCGGCGTGGTGCGATACAGGCCCACGGTGGCGTTTTCATACAGCGTGCGGAAGCGCTCTTCGCTTTCCAGCAGTGCGGCTTCGGCGCGTTTACGCGCGGTAATGTCAATGGCCGTGAAAGTGATGCCTTTCGCCCAGTCGGCCGGATCGATCGGGCTGGAGGAAAGATAAATATCCAGCGTGTGCCCGTCCCGATGGAGCCACTGCGTCTCGATGGTGCCGATCCCGCTCTGACGGATCTGCTCGTACTTCACCCGGCCCACCCGCTCGTACTCCGCCTGCGTGGCATACAACATGCGGGCCGACTGGTTCAACAGTTCCTCGCTCCGATACCCCAGCATCTGGCACAGGTAATCGTTGACCTGCACCAGCACCCGATCGATGCTCATGCCCACACCGGCCGGCAGCGTCTGGAAGATGCTGCGGAGCAGCGCGTTTGACCGTTCCAGCGCGGCTCGAGTGGCCTCGCGTTGGGTGATGTCCAGACTCATGACCAGCGCGGCCGGCTGACCGTCCAGGATCAGCGGCGCCGAAGTGGATTCCATGAGCAGCCGCCGTCCGTCTGCGGTCACCACCTCCAACGACGCTGGCTCGTTGGCCTGCTGCTGCGCCAGCCGCTCCAGACGCGACATGAGCAGCGGCCGGCTGGCAGGCGCGACAAAGTCTGTCACAGGGCGCCCCACGATGTCGGGGAGCTGCCCAACGCCCAGCACCTTGAGCGCGCTGGGATTGGCATACCTGATGCGGCCGTCTTTCAAGATGAAAACTGCCAGCGGCGCGGCCTCAATCGTCGAGCGAAAATGCCACTCGGTCTCGCGCCAGGCCGTTTCCCGCTGCAGCTGTCCGGTGATGTCGCGCACCGTCACGGCCACGCCGACCGCTTCGCCATCGGGCTGCCGGACGGGGTGAAACTGCATCTCAAAGTGACGCTCGTCTGCTCGCGGTGGGATGGGCCACGCGGTCGTCAGTGAAAGCGATTCGCCGTCCAGCGCGCGCTGCAGGCTGGCACGTAGCGCGGCTTCGTCGCCGCTGTCACGCACATAATCCAGCAGGCTGCGCCCCAGTTCGATGTCCGCGCCGTGGATGTCCTTCATCAGCTGCGCGTGCCGCCGGTTGAAACCCGTATAGCGAAACTGCCGGTCCAGGGTGAAGACGGCATCGGCGGCTGCGCCCAGCAGCGCATCGATCAGCGCCGCCATCGCCACGCGATCCGGATCGAATTGGAAGCCGTTAAGGGGCAGAAGCACCATCATCACCCTTCATTCGGCCGTCAGCGTGCGCAGCACCGGCAGCAGGTCGGCATACATCTTACGCTTGGGGACAAACGCGGCCGCGCCGGCCGCTTCGGCGGCCTGCTGGTAGGCGGCCGCCTCGTGGATGGTGAGGATGACTACTTTGGTCTGGGGTGCGGCCTGCATAATCTGCCGCGTCGTCTCGATGCCGTTCATCTGCGGCAGGCCGATGTCCATCAGCACAATGGTCGGCCGCCATTCGCGGGCCAGCCGCACGGCCTCTTCGCCGGTGGCGGAATCGACGAAGCGGGCCGCCGGGAAAACGGCTGCCAGCCAGTCGCGCAGCGAGGCGCGCACCGTATCGTGATCTTCAACTATGAGGATGGTATAGTTCACGCTTCCTCCGCCCCCCTTCATGGTCGGCGAGTCGCCGCGGTCGGGCGGCAGCAAACCCGTCAGGCTGATCTTTCGCGCCTGATTTCAGCATAAAACAGATTGGGCGTGTTGTCTGTCGGGAATGTTTAGCTAGTTGAGCGGGGAATTCTGACAATCGGTGGGCAGGGTCTTGCAAAGGGATGTGTCAGGCTCGCGCCTGGTACCCGGGTACCGCCGGCAGCATCGAACAGCGGGCCCGGCAGGCTGCACAGATCAATCGGAGCGGGCCGGCCGCCGGCCTGTTGTGCGGTTTAGTCAAGCCCGATGAGGCCATGCTGAATGGCAAATTTGACGAGGCTGGCCAGATCGGTCAACTGCAGCTTCTGCATGACCCGGCTGCGATAAGTTTCCACGGTCTTAGTAGAAATGTTGAGGCGGCGCGCGATCTCGCTGCTGGAATGGCCTTCCACCACCAGCTGCATCACTTCGCGCTCGCGGGCGGTAAGCTGCGATAATGGGTTGCGCTGCTCGCCCAGCTGCACGTAATCGTCGATGAGCGTCTGCGTGATCTTCTGACTCAGGTAACGTTCGCCGCGCTGTACGGCCCGCACCGCCGCCACTACTTCCAGCCCGGCCGAGTCTTTGAGCAGGTAGCCGCGCGCGCCCGCCTGCATGGCGCCGTGGATGTGCTCAACGGTGGAATGCATGGACAGGATAATGACGCGGGTCTCGGGCGCATCCATTCGCAGGACGCGGGTGGTCTCCACGCCGTTCATCTCCGGCATGGTGATGTCGATCAGGGCCACGTCGGGCTTTAGCTGGACTATCTGGCGCGCAGCCTGCCGGCCGTCGGCGGCGTCACCCACCACCACGATGTCGCCCGTCGCTTCCAGCAGGAAGCGCAGGCCGTCGCGCACCACGGTATGATCGTCGGCCAGAAAGACCCGAATCGTCATGTCGTCACCGTCCGCTCGATGGTAATGATCACGCGCGTGCCTTGGCCGGGCGCGGTGTCGATGTCCATCCGGCCGTCCACCGCCTCGGCCCGCTCGCGCATGGTCAGCAGCCCCCAGGTGGGCCGCGCTGCGCGGGACCGCGTGAGCGGATCGAAGCCCACACCGTCGTCGGCGATGATGATCTGCGCCTGCGAGGCGTGCCGGGCCAGGGCGATGTCCACACGGGACGCGCGGGCGTGGCGGGCCACATTGTTGAGCGCCTCCTGCGCGATGCGAA
The DNA here is from genome assembly GCA_964550855.1 of uncultured Anaerolineae bacterium. Lineage (GTDB taxonomy): Bacteria > Chloroflexota > Anaerolineae > Fen-1058 > Fen-1058 > JAGOBP01. Next base: position 33,660 of record CAZKBQ010000010.1, on the reverse strand, counting down.
ACACGGCCAGTTCAGTGAGTAGCGGTAGGCGCGGCTCAAACTCGCTGCCATTCACTTCCACCGCCACGCCCGTCAGCGCGCCGAAGCGCTCGCCATGCCACTTGAGGGCCGCCAGCAAACCGTAGTCATCCAGCACGGGCGGCCGCAAGTCCGACATCACATCGCGCACCCGCTCCACCGTCTCGGCCACCAACTGCAGCGAGTCGTCGATACGGTTGACTGTGCGCGGCTCGGCATCCGCCGGCAGCTGCGCCCGCACAATGTTGAGGTTGATGCCGAGGGCGGTCAGGTTCTGCCCGATGCGGTCGTGCAGCTCGCGGGCCAACCGCTGCCGCTCGATTTCTTCCAGCTCAGACAGCCGCGCGGTGAGCAGGCGCAGCTGGTCGTGCTGCTCTACCACCGATCGGAACAGCGCCGCGTTCTGGATGGCGAGCGCGGCCGAATTGGCCACGTCCCGCGCGATGTCCAGATGATCGGGCGGCAGCTCACCGCCGGGTTCCAGTCCCAGAATCAGCGCGCCGATGAGTCGCTCTTGCGCTGCCACCGGCAGGTAAATCAGCCGCGGCCCGGCGGCCGTGTCCACGCTGGCTGTCTGGCCGTGCTGCAGGGCGGCCGGCAGCCCGGGCAGACGCGGTAGTTCGCCGGCCGGGTCGTCGGCGGCCAGCAGAGTCACGCTGCCCGCTTCGATGACGCCCAGCCCGGCGAAGCGGCAATCGATGAGCTGGCGCATATGGCGCAGCGCGGCCTGCGCGGTATCTTCGGGCGAGTGCGCGGCCAGGATGTCGCGATCGATGGTGTGCAGCAACTCCAGCCGCTTGGCGGTGCGGCGCAGGGCATCTTCCGCCTGTTTGCGCCGTGTCACGTCGCGCACAATGCCTTCCAGCGCGACCAGGTCGCCGGCCGCATCCAGAATGGGGGTATTAGTCTGCTCGGTCCATACCAGCGTGCCGTCGCGGCGCTGCCAGCGCAGCGTGACCGGTACGTCCCAGACAAATTTTCCTGCCAGCAGGGTGCGGATGATGGGACGGTCGGACGGGTGCGTAATCTTCACCGACAATTCGGGGTCGGCGTAATAGTCGGCGGGAGTGTAGCCCGTCAACTCGGCGGCGGCCGGGCTGACGTAGGTGTAGCGCCGCCGCGGCTGGATCTCGTAGCGGTAGATCATGTCCGAGGCGTTTTCGGCCAGACGGCGGAACTGTTCTTCGCTGGCGCGGAGCGCGGCCAGTTCAGCTTCAAGTTGTTCGACGCGTCGGAGAAGCTGCTCCGGGGCCGGGTGGTCACTGTCGGGCATGGATATAAGCGGACTGCCTGGAAAGTTTGCTGCGAGTTTGATGAGCGTGCCCTATTGTATGACTGATCGGAGTGAAGGTCAATCGGGGTGAAAAAGACGAGTGCGCGTCAAAGCGATCACGTGCCGGCGATTGAAAGCGCGCCTGGAGTCTCGTCGGCGCAGGCCGACGATCGGCGGCACGCCCGCCAGATGCGAATTCATTCGCCGGAGAAGTCACTCGAAAAAGACAAACGGCTCGCCCCGCAGCGAGCCGTTTCATTGGTCTGCGTTGTTATCGAACGAGGTTTAATGGTCGTGGCTGTGCCCGCCACTCAATTGACCGCGAATCTCGCCGCCGGGATAGTCGCCCGCGCCGGTGTTGGTGGGCGCGACGCCGTCGTTGGTGTGGACGTTGACGTAAGCGTTGCCGGTCTGGATGGCGTCGAGCAGGGCGCTCATGGGCTGCCCGGCCAGCGGCCCTACAAAATCGGCGGCGGTGATGTCACCTTCGGCGATCTGGCCGTTGAAGCGGCCGGCGCCCAGCGGTCCGGGCACCGGCGCCGTGCCGGGGAACAGCCACACCACGATCGGGCCGTTGCTGCCCGCCGGCCCCAGATGGATGTGAGCCATGAAGACGTTGTCGATCTTGGAGACGTTGAGTTTGTAGTGCAGGCTGGTGCCGTCTTTGCTCAGTTTGAATTCGGCTTTTCCTTTGGCCTGCGTGTCGATGACGACGCCCACCGGCGGCACTTCCTGGCTGCCCGACAATTTGGTCTTGAACTTCAGCGAGTCGGCCAGTACGGTGGCGGTGACGGCCAGCGAGGTGACGACGGCTGCCACCAGGATCAAGCGGCGCAGTGTGTGCATGAACTAATCCTCCCCTGACTGATATGGATGGTTGAACTCCCCCGTAATCCATATCTACGCACGCGCGCCGCCGATGGTTTGCCGGGGCCGGTGATTGGCCGCTGTACTATAATCCCCAATAACGAGGTGCAGTGTGACACCGGCTGAGTTGGTACGAGAGAAACGCGAGCAGATCCTGCAGGTTACTGCGCGACACGGCGCTGTCAATGTGCGTATCTTCGGTTCAGCGGCTCGCGGCGAGGCCGGGCCGGGCAGCGATGTCGATTTTCTAGTCGAGGTCGGCCCGGGGCGGAGCGCCTTTTTCCCGGCCGGGCTGCAAGCCGATCTGGAGGACCTGCTGGGTTGCAAAGTGGACGTGTTGACCGAGAGCGGCCTGCACTGGTACATTCGCGCTCAGGTCTTAAGAGAGGCGCGACCCTTATGAAAGACGATCGCCTTTACGTGATTCACGTCCTGGAATGCATCGAGCGAATTGAGCGGTATACGGTTGAGGGCAAGAGGCTTTTAGTGATGATACCAAGACTCAAGATGCCGTCATGCGTAACCTGCAGGTTCTAGCTGAATCAGTCCAGCGCTTGTCTGACAGTCTGCGCCAACGGTATCCCGATGTTGAATGGCGCAATATCGCCGCTTTCCGCAATGTCGCCGTACACGATTATCTGGGCCTTGATTTTAAGCAAATCTGGAACATCGTCGAAGATGATTTGCCGGTCTTGAAACGACAGATCGAGACGATCGCTAGAGACTTGGGCATTTCCACGCCCCGACTTGAACAATAACAACTTTCCGCGGCCCGATGTTTGATTTCGCCGTCGGCTGCGCCTCTTCGTGATTCGACCTCATCTGTCGACGCCGATTGTGCCCCGGACAAACACCCACAGCTGATCAACTGTCCGCCACAGCGCGGGCAACGTTCACGATCGCAGCCGGGATGGTGAAAGGCGCCGCGCTTGACGTTGCAGTCGCTGCAGCGCTCTGAGTTAGCGTGTGGGACTGCTTCAAAGACCTTGCCGTCCGGGAAGCGTATCACTTGATTGGCCGTGCACGAACTCACTCGGAGGCTGGCCATGTTGCGAAGGCAATGGCGGCAGATGGCGACTTCGTAAGGATTCCGCTGCGCGGGTGTGGCCGGCATGGCGTGCCTCCAATCGATGAGTGTCGATCATGGCTCGCATCATGCCGGCTTTTTTGGCTGCCTGCCAATGCCACGCAGGAATCTGAGTATAACGCAAAAGTGTTGGTGACTTTTGCGCCAACGCTCCCGCTGACTGGCAAGCCAGCGATTTGGAACGGCGGACTGTCATCCGCCTTGAGCGTGCCCGCAGTTTGCATTATACCCCGGGAATCTTGAACCAGAGCCTAAACGCGCCTCGGATGGATGTCACATCGCCTGGGGCAAGTTCCCGGCTGATTTACAGCCTCACGTCACACCCGCTTTCGCGGGTGTCCAGAGTTTGCCGCTGGCTTCTCGCGCCAGCCAACAGAGAACCTGCTTGGATTTCAGACAATCTTGTCATGCTTCTCAAGATTGTGCCGTGCGCAGAGTAATTGCACATTCTCTGCCGTGATCGACGTTCCCCCCCTTGGAATAGGGTATGACGTGATCGAAATGCAGTTCGGTCTCTTTGCCGCATATAACGCACTTGCCGCCATCGCGTTTCCAGACTTCGAGTTTCACTGATGTGGGTATGATTCTGCGATGAGTCGTCTGTACGGCGGCTGAGTGTGTCAGTGGCTCCTCGTCCACTGCTATCAGCTTGAACTTAAAGACTTGTCTTCGTTCAGAGCGTTCGCGCCATGAATCTACCAACTGAAACAGACCATTGTAGGACCAGATTCCCGCTTTGATCTTCTCGTACACTCTGACGATCTCCGCTGGTCGAAGCCCTTGCTTATAATCCTGCGCAGCTTTGTGGAATTTGCCGTTTTCGGTTAATCGCCCCATGGGCGTGTATTCAGGTTGATTCACAACTTTGGGGTCAGGGATTGCCTCGCTGCGTGGCGCATCATGTCCTTCATAAATCAGCGTTGTGCCATCATCCTCAAAGCGATCATGATACGGGGCATTTGGTCTTACAGACATGATAATCACAGAATAATTGTGCCCGCGCTGGAAGTTCATTCCCTTCTGCAAACTACCGCCCTCACGCTGACACGCTTCAAAGTAGCTGATGATTTCATTAATCATGGCTCAATCTATATCGAGCAAATCATCGATCGAGAATTGTAAGAGTGTTGCTAAGTTCGCCGCGATATGCAAAGATACTTGCCGCTGGCCCGCTTCAATCTGCGAGAGATAGGACCGGTCGATACCCGCCATCTCGGCCAGCACTTCCTGCGTCAAGCCCTGCTGCTCGCGCAGTTCGCGCACTTGCCGGCCGAAGGCGGCGTAGAATTTGTCTCGTTGACTGGCGTCAACAAACAAAAAAGCCCGACGCTGCTGTGTGCGTCGGGCCTTGGTCCTGCTCTGTTTGGTTGTCCCAGGCGGCATATCCACCCCCTGCGCGGCTGTTACGTAACGATTATAACATCCTTCGCGGGCGTATCAGATCACCCGCCCACACCCCATTACCCTTCACTCCCCTCATCCCGCCACGTCACATTCCCGGCCGGGTCATACGCCCCGGCGCGCACTCGCGCCGTCCCGGCCCTTACCTGGCATTGCCACCACTCATCCGCCAGTGGCGCCGCCTCCACCGTTTCCGTCACCGTCCCGTCGGCGTCCAGCGCCTCCACCATCACTCGTGTCACCCGCGCATCGTCCACCGCCCGCACCCGCACCGCCAGAGCCGTCCGCTCCACCGTGATAACCTCCGGCGGATGCAGATAGTCGGCCAGCGCCACATTATATGCCGGCCGACCGCGCTGCGCTGCCAGCGCCGCGTAAACCGGCTCCGTCCGCGCCGCCTGCCTCGCGTATGCCGCCGCCGCCCTGAACCGCCGCTGATGCGCCAGCTGGGCCGCGCTAAACTGTCGATCGGCCGCAAACCTCGGCTTGCGCGACATCACCGTCTTGCCGCCGGGCGTCCGCCTCAGCACAATGTCGCCCAGCGCGCCGCTCATCCCATCGAGCAGTGGGTTATTCCGAACGCTTGCCACGTCGTCCTCGCTTGTCCTTCGGAGATCCTATAGTGATCCTATACTGATCCTATACTGATCCCATACTGATCCTATAGTCATCCTATACTCGACCCATCCAGAAATGTATCACAATCTTTCCATAAAGCCAATCGGCGTCTAGCGGACGCGCGAACCAGCAACCTCTCACCCCATCTCGCCCCAGAACGCCTCCAGCGCTTCCGCCACCCTCGGCATCATCTCCCAGTGCGGCAGCCCCAGGCTCGGCTCCAGCTTCGCCAGCCGCCAGTTGCTGCGGGCCGTCGCAAACTCCGGCAGCGCCTCAAAACTGGAAAAGGCGTCGCGGTCATAGATCACCAGCACCGGTTGAGTCAACCCCGCGTACAGCATCCGCCGCGCTTCGCGCGTAAACAGCAGCCCGCCTAAAAAGCGCAGCGGCGTCAATTTGGCCCCCGGCTGATGCGAAGTGGCATAGGCGTAATCGATCAGATCGTCGGGCACCGGCCCCACAAAACTCTGCTTCAGAAAGAACCGGATGCTGACCCGCGTCGCGATCAAATCGTACAGTGCCTGCGCCCATAACGGATTCGACAGCAGCCGATAGGCCGACTCGGTTTGTCCCTGCGCCACTGCCTGCTGCGTGGCCCGGCCCATGCCCGGCGCGTTAAAACCCGTCGGCGAAATCAACGTCAGCGTCCGCACCAGCTCCGGCCGCGCCAGCGCGGCGCGCGCCGCAAACTCTGCGCCCAGCGACAGGGCCACCACGTCGGCCGGCCCGTTCACCGCCCGCTCCAGCGTCTCCGTTATCGCCGCCGCAAAGGCTTCGGGCGTGCGGGCTGCATCCGTCCGGTCGGAGAAACCGTAGCCCGGCAGATCAAGCGCGTACACCGGCCGCCGCCCGCGGTAATACTCAAAGATTGGCCGCATCTCATACGCCGACGCCGCCGCGTTGACGCTGTGGATCAGCAGCAGCGGCCGGCCTGCCCCCGATCGATCCGCGTACACATTCAGCGTCCCCGCCGGGCCGCCGGCCAGCGTCAACTGCTCGGCCGCCAGCGCGGGCGGCAGCTCCAGGTGATGGTCGATCATCAAGGCGCTGTACAGCCACCACTTGGCCGCGACTGCCACCGGCGCGCCCACCGCCACCGTCATCGCCAACGCCAGACCGCTGCTTCGCCGCTTCCCGGGCCGGTCTTGTTTCGAGGGAGACATGTCAGACTCCTTTCGTCGTGATGTCATCAATCAGTATAGCACCGAATACCGACCGATGACCGTCAGCAAAACAAGACGAGTGCGCGTCAAAGTGTGGCGGCGTGCGTGCTGGCGATTGAAATCGCGCCTGTGGAGCCGCAGGCTGAACGTCCACCTCCGTGGACGGGGCCTCGTCGGCGCAGGCCGACGGTCGGCGGCACGCCCGCCAGACGCGAATTCATTCGCCGGAAAAGAAATCGGTCGGCTGACGCGCACTCAAACAAAACCTCCCGGGCGCAAACACGCGCCCCGGAGGTCGGCCACAACGATCGGTTGTTTGCGACTAACCGGTACGGATCATCTGCTGCCGGTTATTGGTCGCTCTTGGGATGACGTGACGCCACGATGAAGTAGCCCACCATCCCGTTGGCATCGTGCAGCGCGCAATCATAGTCGATGCGCCCGCGAATGTCGCCAATCGTCAGCGTGTACGAGTGCGGCCCCGGCATGGTCGGATCGATGAGGCCGGAGTTATACACACCGTCGCGCGTCAGCGGCATTCCCGCCTGCTGCGGCATGAGTATCGCCGGATTCAGCAGCAGCAGCGGCGGCCCGGCAGGCTGCGGCTGCACCACGATCATTTGCGGGTCGGGCTGACCGTTCACAAACGTCACCGTGTGCGGCGCCATGTCCGTGCTCGACGGCGTCCACACCACCCGATCGCCCGGATGCACCACGATGTGCGACGGGAAGAACGCCATCAGGTCGATCTGCCCCTGCGCGTAGCCTATCGAAACGTAGTGCGTCAACGTGCCGTCGGCGTTCCGGCTGGCAGGCGTGATGCTGTCGTTGGCCGCCTTCTCCACGCCCGGCACCTGCGCCCACAGCGCCGCCATCTCGTGCTGCGCCTCCACCTGAGCCTCGACGGGCGTCATCGCCGGCAGCGAGGCCGCCAGCACCACCACCTTGCCGGACATCATCTGCCCGTGCACCAGACACAGATACTCGTACGTCCCCGGCTGCGTAAAGGTCAGCGTCCACTCGCGGGCCTGCCCCGGCTCCATGCCCATCAACCCCGAATTGGCATAGCCGCTGCCGTTATACTGCCCGTTGGCCGGCCCCGCCGGAAACGCCGCCTGCGGATTAAGCATCACCGGCGACCCCGCGTTCGCCGGGGCAGGCACAATCAGCGCCGGCATACTGGCCCCCGCCAGAAACGTCACAGTGTGGATCTCATTGGAGTTTTGGATCCAGTGTACGCGGTCGCCCACGTGAATGGTCAACGTCGCCGGAAAGAACGCTTCCAGATCGACGCCGTGGTTGGCGTCTTCTGCGCCGACCACCACCGTGTAAGTCTGCGTCCCGGCGTTTGCCGCCGCGGCGCTGCCGACGACGGGCAGCAGCGCCGCGCTGGCTGCCAGCGCGGCCGACAACAGCCACAATCCGACCTTTTTCATAGTTCTCCCTTGGTCCTGCTGTGATGGATGGCCGCCGGCTGAGCGGCCGCTCTTAATCATAGTCACAATCCCGCCCGGTGACGTTAAGCGCAACTTAGAATCTCGTCTGAACCTTGTGTGCCAAATACCGGCCGCGTGGCGCTTCTGCAATCTGTATGGCCGTTTGTGATACACCCGCTTCGCCCCCTGCAAATCCGCTTTATCCGGGTCTGTGGTATAATAAATGTGCGATAGATTATGCTGGTGGCAAAGAGCCGCCGACCCCGATAACTGGTCGGCGGCTCGATTATTTCACCCGGCCCGCCGTTTTTGCACTTGAGACCAAGGAGGCCCCATGACCTACCAGACCGGCGACCATGTCGTTCATCCCAGCTACGGCCTCGGCAGCATCGTCAGGCGCGAAGAACGCCGTCTCGATGGCGATCAGCGCCCCTACTACGTCCTGGAGACGGGGGCGTCCACCGTCTGGGTGCCCATTCAACCCGATGGTTCTGCCGCCCTGCGCGCTGTCACTCCCTCACGTGATCTTGCCCGTTACCGCGCCATCTTAAGCGGTCCGCCCGCGCCGCTGGACCGCGACCACAACAAGCGTCGGCTCGAACTCAAAGAGCGGCTGGCGTCCGGCTCGTTCCTCGTCCTGTGCGAAGTCGTCCGCGACCTGTCCGCGCTGGGCTGGCAGCGTCCGCTGCGTGACGCCGATGCCGCCGTCCTGAGTAAGGTTCGCGACAATCTGCTGCGCGAATGGGCGGCCGCTTCCGGCCAGACCGCCGCCGCCGCCGAAGAAGAAGTCAACCGTCTGCTGCAAGCCGGCCGCGACGCCTACGCCGCCTGACCCTTACGCCATTCGCACCCGCGCCAACGAGTGCATAAATGCCGAGCGGCGGGTGGATGCCCGCCGCTCGGTACACTGGATTCCCGCTTTCGCGGGAATGACGTTATCTGGCGTTATCAATTTCTGCCCGACCAGGTACACTGGATTCCCGCTTTCACGGGAATGACGTTCGCATTATCGTACTATCGCCCTATCTCCACCAACGCCGTCATCCCCCAGCGTACACCGTTTGGCACCTGGGCCAGATCGATCGTCACCGTGTAATTCACGCCCGTCGTCTTCACCGACTTCGGCGCAATCTTCGACACCGTGCCCGTCACCTTCACCCCCGGCAGCGCGTCAAACGACACCTGCGCTTCCGTGCCGATCTTGATCGCGGCCACATCTTTCTCACTCAGATCAGTCGTCTCAATTTGCAATCGGCTTAAATCGCCCAGCAGCACGATCGGTGTGCCTGCATTGACGTACTGCCCCGCGCGCACCGGCACTTCCGCAATCACCCCGTCGAACGGCGCCACCATCTCTGCCTGAGCGCGCACCGCCTTCGCCCGCTCAAGCCCGGCCTGCGCCACCGCCACCTGCGCCTCGCCCACCGCGATGTCGGCTTCCGTCGCCCCGGCCAGCAAACGATTCACCTGCGCCTGCGCTGCGGCGTAATCGGCCTGCGCCGCGCCCGCTGCTGCCTGTGCTGCTCGCAGCGCGTCGGCATCCGCGCCTTGCAATGCTTTGTCCAGCCGCGCCTGCGCCGCCTGATAATTCTGATACGCAATGTTGTACAGCTTGGTCGCATCGTCCAACTGGGTGCGCGTGGCCTTGCCCGCCTCGTGCTCCGACGCCGTCAAATCCTTGCGGTTGCGCGCATCAATCATGGCGTTATACGCTGCCTGCGCGGCCGCCTTGGCCTGATCGATCTCGGCCTGCGTCGGCCCCTGCTTCACCTGATCGCGATTGGCCGCGGCCGCGGCTGCGCCCGACTGCGCCGCCGCCAGATTACCCTGCGCTTCGGCCACCTGTTCCGCGCGCGGCCCGGCCTTGATGCGCGCCAGCGCCGCCTGCGCGGCGGCCAGGCCCGCTTCGGCCTTGGCCACCTCGGCGTCCAACAGCGCCGTGTCCAGCCGCGCGATCACGTCGCCCGCCTTCACCGCCGCGCCGACCTCCGCCCGCACATCGACCACCTGCCCGGGCAGGGCAAAGCTCAGTGCCGCCTTCTGCGCGGGCAGGACCTTGCCCGTTGCGCTGATCCCGTTCGCCGCCGGCTGATCCGGCGCGGCGCTTTCCACTTCGCCTGTATCGATGTCGGCATTGGCCGTCATCCCCCAGCGCACGCCGTCCGGGATCTGATCGAGCTGGATCACGGCGGTATAATTCACGCCCGCGCCGTCCTTCGCTTTGGGATCGATCCGCGCCACTGTGCCGTTCACGCTCACCGCCGGCAGCGCGTCGAACTTCACCACTGCTTTGTCACCGACCTTGATCCGGGCCACGTCATTCTCGTTAAGATCGCTCGTTTCCACGCGCAAAGTCCTCAGATCGGCAACCTGCACGATCGGCACACCCGGCCCGACGAACTGGTGCGCGTCGATGAAGATCTTCGCCGCCACGCCGTCAAACGGCGCCACAATCTGCGTCTGGCTGAGCTGCGCCTGAACTTCTGCCGCGTCCGCCCGGGCCTGGTCGATCCGGGCCCGCGCCAGCGCCACGTCCTCGGCCTGCGGCCCGGCCTGCACCAGCTCCAGCCGCGCCTGCGCGGCTTTCACCTGCGCCTGCGCCACACCGATGCGGGCCGTGGCGATGCGAACCAGATCAGTCTGCGGCCCGTCCTGCAGATCGGCCAGCACCGCCTGCGCGGCGGCCAGCTCCAGGTTGGCGTATTCCAATCGGTTGCCCACCGATTCGCCCGCCGCCAGCGCAAAGCCGCCTTTCTTCAGTATCTTGTCCATCGCCTCTTGCAGCTTATCCTGCTGCACCTGCGCGGCGTAGACCTGCGATTGGGCTTGCAAAATATCGCCCGGCGTGATGGCGCTGTACAGCTGATCGCGCTGCGCGACCGCCTCAGTCAGCCGTGCCTGCGCGGCGGCCACGGCCTGCTTCGCCGCCTCGATCTCGTCGGGTTGGGGCGGCGCGGTCAGCTGTGCCAGATCGGCTTCGGCGGCCATGACGGCCGCTTGTTTCTGCGCCAGCTGCGCCTGCAGATCGGGCGCGTCCAGGCGGGCCAGCACCTCGCCCGCCCGGATGGCCTCGCCCTCTTTCACCATGATTTCACCGACGCTGCCTGCCTGCGCAAAGCTCAACGTCGTCCATTGCGCGGGCGCCACCTCGCCGCTGGCGCTGACGATCGTTGAAGCGGCGGCTTCGGCCGCCGCCACCGGCTCCGTCGTCGGCGCAGCCTGGCCGCTGCACGCGCTCGCGAGCAGCGCGACTGCGATCAATAAGATCAGCCATCGAGAAAAGATCAATCGTCGCTTCATCACTTGTTTCATCCTGTTGGATGTCCGATCAAATCGGACAAAGCTATGTCGTCATCCAAACGCCGGGACGCGAAGTCTTGGTGAGGATTCTTTGCGCCTCGGCGCCTTCACGAGGCCATTATCTCCGCCGCATTTCGTTTACAATTTTGCCGTCGGCCAGCGCAATCGTCCGCGCCGCGCGGGCTGCCAGATCGTCGTCGTGCGTCACCATCAGCACCGTCTTGCCCTGCGCCACCAGCCCTTCGAACAGTTCCATCACCGTCTCCGCCGTGTGCCAGTCCAGGTTGCCCGTCGGCTCGTCGGTGGCGATGATGGGCGGATCGTTGGCCAGCGCCCGCGCGATGGCGGCGCGCTGCTGCTGCCCACCCCCCAGATGATTGGGCAGCTTGTGCGCGTATTCGGCGATGCCCACCAGTTCCAGCAGGTGCATGGCGCGCACGTTGCGCTCGGCCGGCGTGTACAGATTGCAGAAGTCCATCGGCAGGCGCACGTTCTCCAGCGCCGTCAGCGTGGGCAGCAGCTGGAAGAATTGAAACACCACGCCCAGATGTGTGCCGCGCCAGGTGGCGGTCTCACTCTCGTTCAGCCGGTGCACCGCCGTCCCGCCGATGAAGATCTCGCCGTGCGTGGGCCGGTCAATACCGGTCAGCATGTTGATGAGCGTGGTCTTGCCGCTGCCCGACTTGCCCACGATCGATACGAATTCACCGCGCGTGATCGTCAGATCAAGGCTGTTCAGCGCGGTGAAGCGCCCCGCCGAAGTCTCGTAGATCTTGCGCACGCCGCGCAGGCTGATCAACGAGCCGTCGTCATTCAGTTTGCCATTGGCCTGTTCGCCGTTGGGTGATCGTTTGCCGTTTCGGAACATCTTTAGCCTTATTATTCACCACGGAGGTCACAGCGGACACGGCGGAAAATTCTGGAATCTCCGTGTTCTCCGTGGTTTGTCTTACTCGTAATCCAGCACTTCTCGCACGCTCAGCCGCACCGCGTTGCGCGCCGGCCCCAGGCTCGACACGACGCCGATGCCGATAATGATCGCCAGCCAGATGATCAGCCCCAGCGCCGAATACTGGAAGTTCACGCTGGCCTTCAAGACCGATTCCACCACCGCACTGGCCAGGGCGCGGCTGACCGGCATCGACAGCGCCGCGCTCAGCAGCCAGCTGAGCAGACCCACGACTACCCCTTCCACCACCACCACCTGCCGCACGGCGTTGTTGGCCGCGCCCACTGCGCGCAGCACTCCGATCTCGCGCGTGCGCTCCAGCACATTCATGCCCATGGTGCCTGTCAAACTCAGCCCGCCCACCGTCGCCAGCAGCGCGGCCATGATGACCAGCACCAGCAGAATGATGTCGAAGGCGCTGGTAAACATCTCAAACGTGCCGTGCCGCGTCTGGCTGGAGCTGCTGCTCAGCCCCGCGTCTTTGAAGCGCTGCTCCAGTTCGGCCGCAATCTTGTCCTGCGTGGCCGGGCTGCCCACCTGATCCGCCGTCAGCCGCACCCGGATCGTGTCGGCCTGATTCTGGCGGCCTGTCAACCTGGCAAACGTGTCGTAGTTCATGTACACGCGCGCCCCCGACAGGTGCTTCGACAAGATGCCCACCACTTCCAGCGTGCGTTCCGTCGCCCCCACCTTCAGCGTGATCTCGCTGCCGACTTTGACCTGCGGCTCCTGTTCCAGATAGTCGTCGTTGATGACCACCTGCCGTGTATCGCCGGTCTGCAGCCAGCGCCCGCTCTCCAGATTCGCCTCGATGGTCTTGATGTCAACCGGCACGCCTTCAATGTCAATCTCGTCGCCTTCACTGCCGTCGGCGTGCATGACGATGCCGCTGGCGCTGCTCCAGCCTTCGGCCACGGTCACGCCCGGAATGCGCCGCGCTTCGCGTTCGGCCGCGAACCGGCTGGTGCCGTACGGCATGCTCAGCGCCGCGTCAAACGACACGTAGCGCGCCACCTCGTTAATCTGGGCTGTCAGCGAAGCCCGCGTGCTGAACGCGGCGATGAACATCGCGCCGGCCAGCGTCAGCGTGATCACCGTGAAGGCCAGCCGCGCCTTATTGCGGAAGGTGTTGCGCAGCGACAACATCACCGGCGGGCTTAGTTGTCGAATCTTGACGAGCAGTCGATCGATCAAGCCTTTGCGATCTTCTTTGCTCAAACCGTATTCGTAGATCGCGTCATAGACCGAAATGCGCGTGCCGGAGATAATCGGGTACAACGCCACGCCGATCGGCATGATCAGCCCGACGGCCGCCTGCAGGATGGCGACGTGCGCGGGCAGATCATAAGCAGTGATGGTGAAGTTGAGGAAACCTCCGGCCAGCTTCGCCAGCCCGATCGCGCCCAGCAGCCCCAACGGCAGGCCGATCAACAGGCCAATGACGCTCAAGGCCAGTACATTCAGCAGGTACATGCCGATCAGCTGGCGGCGTACCGCGCCCACCGCGCGCATGATGCCGATCTGTTTGATCTGCTGCGACAAAATGGCCGAGATGGTATTGACCACCAGCCCGCCGCTGAGGAAGATCGCCAGAATGCCCATCACTTGCAGCACCAGCAGCAGGCCGTTGATCTGGTTCTGCGCCCAGTGCTGGCCGGGATCGGAACTGTAGCCCGGAATCTGGATGCGATTGACAATGTAGCCCGCCGGTTGAATCACGCGGTCGCGCGCCAGGCCCGCCACGGCTAACACATGCGCGCGGTTATATTTGTCCGTGCTCGTCACGATGTCCAATCGGTTGTAGTAAGGCGGCAGGCCCATCCACTGCAGCGTGGCCATCGACACATAGCCGGTGGCCCGCTTGCCCAGCGTAAACGGTTGGATGTAGATGTCGTGCAGGATGCCGGCCACCGTCAGATCGTAGCGGCGCTGATGGTCGATCTCAATCGTGACTTTATCGCCGACGGTCACGCCCAGCCCCGCCGCCGATTGGCGCTCCAGCAAAATCTCGCGCACGCCGGGCACGCCCGTGCCCTGTTCGACCGGCAGGTGATTGGTTTTGATGTCGGCGAAGTCGGGCACGGTCATCAGGTTGATGTCGCGCGACACGCCGTCCGGCTGGTAGATCGTGGCGGCCGTGACGCGCCGCGCCTGCACGGTCGCCACTTCGCGCAGGCCGGCCACCGCCTCGGCCAGGCTCGTGTCAAACGGCGAGATGTAGATCTGCACCAGCGCCGGATTGCCGGCCAGATACGGCCCGAATAGATCGCGCTCGATCATGCTCTTGGCGTTGTTGATCATGCCCACGGCGGCCACGCCCACGGCGATGGACAGGATGACCAGCAGCGAGCGGATCTTGTGATCCCAGATGTCTTTGAAGATTTTGACCCAGCGAGTGTTGAATACCAAAGTGTTCCTCAATCAGGATGATTCACGCGAGATGGTTGGGTGTCGTGGATCACTGCTTCACAATTTGGCCGTCCGCCATTTCAATGACGCGGCTGGCGCGGCGGGCGATCTCTTTGTCGTGCGTGACGACCAACAGCGTCTTGCCGTGTTCGATCAGGCTCAAGAACAGGTCAAAGATTTCGTGCGCGGTGCGCGAGTCCAGGTTGCCGGTCGGTTCGTCGGCGACAATGACGGGTGGGTCGTTGGCCAGCGCCCGCGCAATCGCCACGCGCTGCTGCTGCCCGCCCGAAATCCGCGATGGAATTTTGTGCGCGTGCTGTTCCAGCCCCACCTGCTTCAGCAGTTGCAGGGCGCGTTCTCTGCGCTCACGCAGGGGATAGGTGTTGTTGAAGTCCATCACCAGCGTGATGTTCTCCACCAGGGTGAGCGAGGGCAGCAGCTGGAAGAATTGAAAGACCACACCCAGATTTAGGCCGCGCCAGCGGGCGCGTTGATCTTCGTGCAGGTGGTGAATGGGCGTGCCGTCCACGATGATCTCGCCGGAGGTGGGGCGGTCGATGCCGGTGATCAAGTTGATCATCGTGGATTTGCCCGCGCCCGATTTGCCGTACACGACGGCGAATTCGCCGTGCGCCACCTGCAGATCGATGCCCTTCAGCGCGGTGAAGTCGCCGGCTGCCGTCTGGTAGACTTTTACCAGGCGCCGGGCCTCAATCGCGTAAACGGAACGATCGGGCGGGCGTATAGCCGTTGAATTTTTTAGTTCGCTCATTTGTTTAATCTGATCCACTCAGCATGGACTGCTGATACTTATCGGCAGCCTGTTGACTTATCGACACTTTGTTGATAAACTTCAGTAAGTATAACCCCGATTTGGGTGGCGTCAATATGCCGGAAGTAAGGGTTGAGGTATGCCAAAAGAACTAAAGAAACTGGACCCGCGTGTGGTGCGTACGCGGCAGTTGCTGCGCGATGCGCTGGTGTCGCTCATCGCGGAGAAAGGCTTTGACGCGATTACGGTGCAGGACATCGCCGATCGGGCGACGCTGAATCGCGCCACGTTTTACCTGCACTATCAGGACAAACACGATCTGCTGGTGAAGAGCCTGCACGATGCCATTGACGAGTTGATCGCCGACATCGGCACGCCCAATGAAAGCGGCGAACTCGTCTTTGAAGGTCCGGAGCGCCCCATCAAGCGCGTGTTTGAACACGTGGCTCAACACACGCGTTTCTATCAGGTGATGATGGGGGCCGAAGGGGTGCCGGCGTTTGTGGCGGGTGTGCGAGACTATATTGCGGAAATTACGCTGAACTGGTTGTCGATGCTGCAACCGGCGCCGGAGAAGAGTATGGTGCCGCTGGAAATCGTCGCCAATTCGTTGAGCTGGTCGCTGTTGGGTGTGTTAATCTGGTGGCTGGAACACGATCGGCCGTATTCGCCGGATTACATGGCCGAGCAGTTCCGCCTGTTGATCACGTCGGATCTGCGGCAGGTGTTGGGGCTGGAGCCGGTCGGTGAGGCGTCGATCAATCCGACGCGGGCAACCACAGGCTGAATGTACTGCCGCGGCCCGGTTCACTGGCGGCGGCAAGTTCGCCGCCGTGCAGGCGGACGATGGCGCGGGCGATGCTGAGGCCCAATCCGCTGCCGGGGATGTGACCGGACTCGGCCAGCCGGCCGCGGAAAAACCGATCGAACACGCGCGGCAATTCATCGGGACCGATGCCGGGCCCGGTATCGACGATGTCGATGCGGCCGCCAGATACGCTCTCGCGCGCTTCAAGCGTCACCGTCAACGTGACGCGGCCGCCGCGCGGTGTAAACGTCAAGGCATTTTTCACCACGGCGCTCAGCGCCTGACTCAGGCGATCTGCATCACCCCACACTTTGACTTCATGCCCCGGTTGCAACTCCAATGACAGATCACCGGCCGCGGCCTCAGCCGAATGCTGCAGCACAACCTGTTGGGCCAGTGCCCGCAGCGACACGGGCCGCATCACGGCCGGCAGGGCTTGCACATCCAGCGCAGCCATCTCCAGACTGTCTTCAATCAACCGTCTCAGCCGCCGCACTTGATCGGCCAGCTGGTCGAGGTAGGCCGCGGTCTTTTCGGGGCGAGTGCCGGCGCGCAGCAGTTCAACGTACAGACTTAGATTGGTCAACGGTGTGCGGAATTCATGCGAGATGCTGTCGATGAAGCGGCTTTGGGCGCGTTCCAGGCTTTTGCGGCGGGTGATGTCTTGATAGCTGATCACACACCCGATCGGCTGCCCGCGCCCATCGCGCACCGGCGCTGCGGTCAAGGCCGCATCATAAGGTTGGCCGTTGGCGCGCCGGCCGTGCGCCTCGCCCTGCCAGATCTCGCCGCGCTGCAGCAGCGCCCTTACGGGCGCGTTTTCCGGCCATGCCGCCTGATGACTCATGACGTGCCCAATAACATCGAGCGCGGCGTAACCCGTCAGGGTGGTGAAGGCCTCATTCACGTACTGAATCCGAAAGTCCAGATCGGTGAGGACCAGCGCCTCGCCGGCGCTGCGCAGAATGGCCCGGCTTTTGTCTATCTCGGCGTGCAACTCGGCGGTCCGGGCCTGCACCAGCGATTCGAGGTTGGCGTTAAGGTGCTGCAGCGCCTGTTCGGCATGCTTGCGATCGGTGATGTCGCGCAGCAGGATGACGGCGCCCTGTTGCCGGCCACGCCGATCGACCAGTGGTGACAGCCGTGCTTCGGCCACGCCACCGGCGGGCAGGGCCAGCTCGATCGGGGCAGAAGGCTGATCGGCGGCCGGCCAGTGCGGCATGATCGACGCGAGGGTGCGACCGAGGAGTTCGGCGTCGCTGCGCTGAAGCAATCGCTGTGCGGCCGGATTGGTGTCGATGATGCGCTGCTGCCGATCGAGCACCAACATCCCATCGGGCATCCGTTCGATCAGCACGCCTCGCGCCACCGGCGACAGATCGAACATGCCAAAGCGGAACAACCCCACGGCACAGAGCAGCCCCGTGAGCAGGAAAGCCAGCGGCGTCAGGTCCAGGTCTTTAAACGGGCTGAGGCCGGCCGCCAGGCTGACGACGTTGATGATGAACGGCACCAGCGCGCCCGCGAGGATCAGGCCGCCCTGACGGCGCTGCAAGCGAGGCGCGTGACGAAAGGCGTGCAGCAGCCGGCCTGCCGCAATCAGGGACAATCCGTAGAGGTAAACGACGTTAAGCCAGAAGGCCGGCCCGCCGGAGTAGATCAGACCGGCGGTGCGCCGGCCCCCGTAGAACAGGCCATGGGCGTCGTCGGTGAAGAGCGCCAGCAGCGTGATCGTTGGAATGACGCACAACGCGGCGATGGCGCGGCCGCTCAGGGCGCGATCGGTGTATTCACAGGCGAAGGCCAGGAAGGCCACAGGCGCAAAGACCACGCCCAGATACGTGGCATCCAGCCAGAAACGGCGCGTCGCCAGGTCGGTTGTCAGCCAGTGGATGGCGTAGATCAGCGCCCACAGGCTGCAGCTGATCATGAAGGCCATGAGCGGCCGGGCGCCGGGTGCGCTGCGCCGTGTCCATGCGACGGCGGCAACGAACAGGCCGACGGCGCCGGCCACGGCCAGCACGACGGCATAAGCTGGTAACGGCTCAAGCAGCATAGGGGTCTCCGTCCGGGCAGATCGGTGTGCACCAGTGCCGATGGGTGGATTATAGTAGACTTTAACGAAAACGCGCCCACTCACCGGCGGTTTGCTCATTGCTTCACAAGCTGATTCGCCTATACTGAGTGCATTTCCACCTTACTGGACTCTGGCAAGAATCATTCCACGTGAATCAGGTTTGACCCGGCAGCCGACGCGCCGCGAGAAACTTCACCTTGAAGGTCAATGACGAGCGGCTGGACGTGGCTGAGCGGACTGCCGGCGATTATGTTGGATCAGGTCGGCCAAGATCCTCGCATCGGACTGCCCGCGGCGTGCCAGCGCAGAATCGCTTCGTAAGACTGCACGCGATAATCGGCCACTCCGAAGCGTTCTTTGAGATGCCAGTTGTCGACCTCCGCGTGCCAACGGTCGCCGTAGTACTTCAAGATGGTGCGGACGCTCAGGGCCGTGTCCGAACACAAGAAGTAAGCGGGATGCGTATCCCGCCGGGCCCGTTTGGACAGGATCGCTACCACGGGTTCGGGGTAGCGGCGCAACCGACCGACCACGTAACGCGTGGTGTACGTGCGGGAGCGCGTGGCCGAACGCACGACGAGCGACGTGATGCGCTGATGCCCAAGAGGGGGCCACTGGTTGGTTTCCCGCCGCGCGCGATTGAGGCGGTGGACTTGTTTGCGGCTGAGATACAAACTCCGGGCGAGGGCCAGCCTCGCCCCTCTACGGCCCACGTTGATTTTGACGAGGTAGCGTCGACCGCACGCCGGGCATCACCAGTTCTTCAAACATCGCCGCCATGCGCTCCGCCGGATAGGGCAAACGATTATCCAGCCACCACTTGAGCAGATTCAAAAATGCGCCAGTTACATACGTGATGAGAACCGGCGCCGGCACCGTGGCGTTTTGGGCGCTTATCGTAGCCTCGAGCGTCTTTCCCCAGTAATCGCGACCCGCTTTGAACAACACGTCCAGGCCGCGCCCGCCCACCACGGATTCGTACAACGCTCGATGCGATTGCACATGGCGAAACATTTCTAATGCCGGTAACAGCCGCAGATCGAGTTGAGTGTCCGGCGGCTGATGATAAAGCTGGCTCAGCACGATCGTGAAGCTGCTGGCTAGCAGATCGTCTTTATCCTGGAAATGCAGATAAAACGTGGAGCGGCTGACTTTGGCACGGGTGATGATGTCGCGCACGCTGATCAGATCGTAACGTTCTTCCTGCAGCAACTCGGTGAGCGCGGTCGTCAACAACTCTCGACTGCGCTGGGCGCGGCGATCAAGTTGATCGGTTGCCATATGCACCTCCCTGATTCTGTACATCCATCGTTCAGTGTCCATTATCGGACATTCTCGTTCGATTGATGATTGACGTTGCGCCGCGGCCTGTTTTATAGTGAACGATATGCGACGGGCAAAATTATAAACGACCTGCCCAGGAAAGAGGTTGAAGTGATGGATACCCGCGTAACCAAGGAAACTCGCCCGAACACGAGCGGGCGCACGATTGGCTGGGCGGAGCATTATGATCTGGTCGTGCAGCTGCTCACGTTAGGACGCGCAAAGGCGCTGCGGCAGCTCACGATCGATCAGGCGCAATTACGATCGGGCGAGGCGGTGTTGGATGTAGGCTGCGGCACCGGCGATTTGACGCTGCTGGCCAAACAGCGCGTCGGGGCAGCAGGCCGCGTCTGCGGCATTGACGCGGGGCCGGAGATGATCGCGGTGGCGCGGCGTAAAGCGACGAAGGCTCACGCCGAGATCGATTTTCGTGTGGAACCGATCGAGGCGCTGACGTTTGCGGATCAGTCGTTCGACGTGGTGTTGAGCAGTTTAATGATGCATCATTTGCCCGACGATCTGAAGCCGCGTGCGCTGGCAGAACTTCACCGTGTATTGAAGCCGGGCGGCCGTTTGGTGATTGCAGACTTCAAGCGCCCGACCAATCATCTGAGCCGGGGGCTGCTGGGTCTGATGATGCACGGCCACGTCCGGCAGGGTGTGCAGGATCTATCGGGGATGTTGCAGACCGCCGGCTTTGATCACATTCAAATCGACGAGGGAGGTTCGCGGATGCTGGGTTTTGTGCGAGCGACAGCCGCTCGCCCTTGAGATTGCCCATTGCTTCACAAGCCGATTTCGCCTATACTGAGTGCATTCCCACCTTATTTCTCAAGGAGCGCATCATGAGCGACGGCATCGGCTTCGCCCTGACCAGTGAGCAGAAAATGCTGCAGCAGCTGGCGCGCGACTTCTCGCGCAACGAGATTGCCCCGGTGGCCGAGCATTACGATCGGACAGCCGAATTTCCGCTCCCGGTGATCGAGAAGGCGCGGCAGGCGGGCTTGATCAATACGAATATTCCGCTGGAGTACGACGGCGGCGGCGCCTCGCTGGTGGAGGAAGCGATTGTGTGCGAGGAGCTGGCCTGGGGCTGCACCGGCATCAGCACGACGATCATGATCAACAACCTGGCCGCCATCCCCATCATCGTCGCCGGGACGGAGGAACAGAAGAAGGAGTGGCTGGGCCGCATGACAGGCGGGCAGCTGGGGTCGTATGCGGTGACCGAACCCGCCGCCGGTTCGGATGTGGCCGGCATGTTAAGCACGGCGACGAAGAAGGGCGACGAATATGTCATCCGGGGCAGCAAGACCTTTATCAGCAATGCCTCGTATTCGGATTTCTTTGTGGTCTTCGCCTACACCGACAAGGCCGCCAAACATCGCGGTATGAGCGCCTTCATCGTGGAACGCGACCGGCCCGGCTTCAGCGTCAGCAAGAAGTTTGACAAGCTGGGCCAGCGCGCGTCGGACACGGCCGAGATCACGCTGGATGACGTGGTGGTGCCGGCGGCCAATCGGCTGGGCAAAGAGGGCGACGGGTTCAAGATCGCAATGCTGGTCTTCGACCGCTCGCGGCCGACCGTGGCAGCCAGTGCGGTCGGCCTGGCGCAGCGTGCGCTGGACGAGTGCGTGAAGTATGCGAAGGAGCGCACGACGTTTGGCGTGCCCATCTGGCAGCATCAGGGCATCGGTTTCATGATCGCGGACATGGCGATGAACGTGGAGGCGTCGCGCCTGCTGGCGTGGAAGGCGGCCTGGCTGGTGGACGAAGGCCAGCCGAATACGAAGCTGGCCGCGTATGCCAAAGCCTTTGCCGCCGATACGGCGATGAAGACCACCGTCGATGCGGTGCAGGTCTTCGGCGGCTACGGCTTTATGAAGGAGTATCCCGTGGAGAAGTTGATGCGCGACGTGAAGGTTTTTCAGATCTACGAGGGCACATCGCAGATTCAGCGGACGATCATCATGCGGGAGTTGTTCAAGTAGCGCGCTCGTTGAGTAGTGCGATGGTGAGCGAGTTGACCCTCGCCTCAATTCGAGGCGGGGGTCTCTTTTGTCGCATGGTCAATTCGGGCTTTTGGCGGACGACGGGGAAGTCCGGGCGGCGTATACTGTCGTCAACTTCAAACGACATCAGCCGGAGATCACACGATGAACGACACGACGAGCAACACTCCTGTTTCAACCGATTGGCTGTCTGAGCGAGCGGCGCGCCGGGCGGAGCGCGCGCAGTATCGGGCCGAGCGCCGGGCGGCGCGGTATGCGGGCGGCGGCGCGTGGGCGGCCGGCCTGGTTTTGATTGTGCTGGGCGCGATCTTCATGCTGCAAAACTTGGGCGCGGTGGTGCTGCACAATGCCTGGGCGCTGCTCATCTTGCTGCCGGCGGCCGGCTCGTTTGCCACAGCCGTCGGCGCGTACCGGATCAACGGCGGACGTATCAGCGCCGCGGTGCGCGGCTCAATCTTCAGCGGTTTGTTCTTTGTAGCGATAACGGCCTTCTTGCTGCTTGATCTGGAAGTGCTCAAGTGGTGGCCGGTGCTGTTGATTCTGGTTGGTGTGGGTGCGCTGGTCAATGCGATCTGGCCGGACTCCCGCGCCGACACTTCAAGGTGATGGAACTTGACCCTCGCGGCAACTTGAGCGAGGGTTTTCTTTTGTCGGAGTTGAAGATCAGTCTTTGGACGGAGGCCGCGCGGGAACGTGTGACGCGAAGCGGGCGTCAGTTAAGCGGTCGGGAGAGAGAAATTATCGGCAGCGCCGAGAACGATAAGATGCGGGGGCAAACTTACATCTGAAAGAGAGAGAACCATGAATCGCCGATTGTTTGTCCCATTGTTCATCGTCATCAGTCTGCTGACTGTGGCAGGTTTGACGGCCTGCGCTTCGGGTACCGCCATGTCTGCCCCGGTGTCGCAGCCAACGACCGCACCTCAGCCGACGACCGCGCCGCAGCCCGTCGCGCCGAGCGGTGTGTCCGCTTCGCCCCGCGACCCCGCGGTCACCGGCGTAGCGCGCTGGGGCACGACGCCCGTGCCTGATGCCATCGTCGAGCTGCGCACCGGTGATTGGCGCGTGAATCCCAACGCCGTGCTGCAGCGCGCGATGACCGATCCCGAAGGGCGCTACACTTTGCTCAATGCGCCGGCCGGCGACTACGTGATGTGCGGCCTGTTCCCGGAGGGCGTGCAAGAACGCTCCACCTGCACGCCGGTCCACATCGAGGCCGGACAGGATGTGGCGGATGTCAATGTGATGCTGGTGCGCGAATTGACTGTGCTTGAGCCGGTCGCCGACGCGCAAGTTGCAGCGGTGCCGACCCTGGCCTGGAAGAACTACCTGGGCGCGACGAAATACGAGGTGTTCATCATCGACGCGGGCACGACCGAACTGGTGGTGCACGAGACAATGACGGACACCCTGTTTAGCCCGGCATCGCCGTTGAAGGCCGGCCGTACATACACCTGGGTTATCAATGCGCTGGCAGCCGATGGCGGCCTGCTGGCAGACGCCAGCGGTGACATGACCGTAACGCCGTAACCATCGCGGATTACACCAGACTCGATCGGCCCTCGTCTTCCCTCAGATGACGAGGGCCGATTTTTTCCGCCTCACATGCGGGCAAAATCCAACTTTGGAATGACGACAGTCGAACGCTTTGCCGCTAAACTAAGCACTGAGAATTGTGCAAAATCCCACAGGAGTATTTCTCAAGCCATGCTCACTTTTCCAGCGATCTACGCCATCCTGGTCGGAGTGTTGATGTTGGGCCAGTGGGCGTTCTTTCTGGCGACAAAGCAGGTGCCGGAGTTAAAGACCGAGCCGATCCGCATCGCGTTTCATCTCTTCGACGAAGTGCTGACGGCGGCGATCTTGATCGTCAGCGGCTTAGGACTGGCCGCGTCGGCGGCGTGGGCGGCGCGGATTTATCCGATCGCGATCGGGCTGCTGATCTACACCGTCATCGTCAGCGCGGGCTACTTTGCGCAGAAGCGCGTCTGGCCGATCGTGGGCATGTTTGCCGTGCTGCTCATTCTCGCGTTGGTCAGCCTGGCCGCCTTCTGGCAGGCCTGATGGGCTGCGCGTGAATGCCAGTTCTCAATCCGCCGCCGCGCCGGGCTCAGGCGAATGTTCGGCATGAAAGCGCCGCCCCGACCCCGCACACCCGATTCCATAGCCGTTGAACTCTAATAAGGATAAATCATGAACCGTTACCTGTCTTTATGCCTTAGGCTGCTATTCATCGTCAGCCTGATCGGCTGCGCCGGCCCGATGCAGTCTCTTAATGAACCGGCGGCCACGGCCGGCCCGATCGTTCCCGCCGCCCCGACGGCCGCAACTGCCCCGACGGCGCCTGCTGCGGCGCCGACCGCCGCATCACAGCTGCAGCGATCGTGGCCGATCAAATTGGAAGACTGCACCATCGGCGGCGCTGCTGCCAGGTGCGGGACCTATCGGGTGTACGAAAACCGATCGACCCGTGAGGGCCGCCAGATCGAGCTTAACTTTGTCGTACTGCCCGCCACGAGCGATCACGTCGAACCTGATCCGCTGCTCTACTTCGCGGGCGGACCCGGCGGCGCTGCCACCGATGTGGCCTCGATCTTTGCCAGCGAGTTTGGCGAATTGAACAAGACTCGTGACATCGTGCTGATCGATCAGCGCGGCACGGGCGGCAGCCACCGGTTGATGTGCCCCACGCCCGACAAGCCGTTCAGCATGGCAAACACCGCGGCCTATGCCGCCTACGTCGAGTCGTGCTTGAACAACCTCAATGCCGATGTGCGCTGGTACACGACGCGCGCCTACGTGGACGACGTGAACGAGGTGCGCCAGGCGCTGGGCTACGATAAGATCAACATCAGCGGCGGATCGTATGGCGGCACGGTGGTGCAGGTCTACTTGCAGCAGCATCCCGACACGGTGCGCACCGCCATCATCAACAACAGCACCCTGATCGATTATCCGATCTTCGAGCACATTGCCGACAGCAGCCAGCGCGCCTTCGATCTGGTCATGGCCCGCTGCGCGCAAGACGACCAGTGCCACGCGGCCTTTCCGGATCCACAGGCCGATCTCGACGGGGCCTTTGCCCGGGTTAAAGAACAACCTGTTGAAACCACGGTGTGGGACCCGGCCATCAGCCAGCCCATCAGTGTGACGCCTGCGATCCTGGCCGGCGTCGTGCACCAGATGTTGATGAGCGCCGATTCGGCGGCCAGGCTGCCGCGCCTGCTGCATCGCGCCGTCAACAACGCCGACTGGGACGCCGTCGCCGAGATTTACGTGAATCGCATTCTGCCGCAGCAGCGCGCCGCTGCCGGGCTGGTGATGTACGCCGTGATTCGCTGCAATGAGCCGTGGGCCGTGACGCGCGTCGATCAGGTGGAACGCAACGGCCGGCAGAGCTACGCCGGACAGACGAACGTGGAACAGGCGCAGTCCATCGCGCAGATGTGCGCGCTGGTCCCGCCGCCGCCCCCCGAAGCGCTCTATGGCCCCACGCAACAATCGACCGTGCCCGTGCTGGTGTTGAACGCCGAAGAAGACAATCAGAATCCGCCGGAAAACGTGGCGAAGACCGCCGAGATATATCCCAACAGCAAAGTGCTGTTCGAGCCGTATCGCAGCCATATCACCGTCAATTGGGTGTGTCTGGCCAAAGTCTACACAGAATTCATCGAGCTGGGCAACGTGCAGACGCTCAAGGCGGATTGTTTGAGCAAAGTCCGACCGTATGCTTTTGACACGCGGCCCTAGCAATCAAGAGAGGCCCTTATCATGACCCTTCATCACCGACCGTATCAGCGCCAGATCGATCTGCACAACATCGGGCAGCTGCTTCGCGGCGCGTACGCCATCGCGCCCAACTGGAACACCTACAGCTTCGCCCGCTTCGACATCTGGGCGCAGCGCCGCCTCAGCGACGAGGTGCTGTTGAACGAGACGGCGTGGCAGTCCGATCTGCGCCTGTGGGAAACCGACGACGGCGTGTTGGTGGGCGCGGTCTTCTTTGAATCCGATCGGG
The DNA here is from genome assembly GCA_964550855.1 of uncultured Anaerolineae bacterium. GTDB lineage: Bacteria > Chloroflexota > Anaerolineae > Fen-1058 > Fen-1058 > JAGOBP01. The sequence continues at coordinate 8,129 of CAZKBQ010000010.1, read as the reverse complement.
ATGCGATGCTGATCGGCCACCCCGACTGGCCGGAACTGATCGAGCCCATGCTGGATTACGCCGAAGCGCGCTACGTCGAAAAGGGCAGCGCCGAAGATCTGATGATCGAGGCGATGGAGAGCAACACCGCCCGTTACGCTCTACTGAAAGCGCGCGGTTACGAGTTGTTCTCGGGTCACTTCATTCATCGCCACAAGCCGCTCGATCCGAATGCGATCGAGCCGGTAAATCTGCCGCCCGGTTACACCATCACGCGGCTGACGCGCGGCGCGCTGCCGCAGTACTTGCGGGCCGTCCACGCCGTGTTCGGCCGATCGGGCACGCTGGAGTCCGAGCCGTTTTTGACTCACGCGCCGTCCTACGTGCCTGAGCTCGATCTGCTGGTGATGTCGGATCAGAACGAGATCGCCGCGTTCTGCACGGTGTGGGTCGATCCCGTCAACCACTACGCGGAGTTTGAGCCGGTGGGCACCGTACCGGATTTTCAAAAGCGCGGTCTGGGGTCAGCGCTGCTGGCCTATGCGCACAATCAGCTGCGCAGCATGGGCTGCCCGCTGGCGACGGTGCAATCGTGGAGCACCTCGGAAGGCGCAAACAAATTGTATCAAGGCGCAGGGCTGCTGCCCAAAGACAATCAACTCAACTGGTGCTGGCGGCCCGACCGCTGACCCGGCCCCTGGCCGAACTTAAACCCGCCGGCTTTTGCCGCCCGGCGGGTCTTTGAGAGTGCGCGTCAGTGTTTTGCCGACCGACTCCTCCGGTGATTGGAATCGCCAGCACGTCGCCAAACTTTGACGCGCACTCGGTCTTTGACTTTAGCTTGACTTCGCCTCCCGGGCGAAGTATAGTGTAACCACCTCTGACCTCAACTCACCCCATTTTTTACGGAGGATACCCCATGCAGATCAGTAACATTCTGGCGAAAAAAGGCGGCAGCGTCGTCACCCTCAAGCCCGATCAAACGGTGCGCGAGGCCCTGGCGCTGCTGGCCGAAAAGCGCATCGGCGCGCTGGTGGTGGTGGACGACGCCGGCAAAGTCGTCGGCCTGCTGTCGGAGCGCGACATCATTCGCGAGGCGGCGCGCAACGAGGCACTGTTCGGCGAGCCGGTCAGCCGGCTCATGACCACCGATGTGATCGTGGCGCGGCCCGGCGACGATCTGCGCGCCGTGGAAAACACCATGACGGTCAAGCGCTTCCGCCACCTGCCCATCATGGATCACGGCGAACTGGTCGGCATCGTGTCGATCGGCGACGTGGTGAAGGCTGAGCTGGACGAGTACGAAGGCGTGATCGAAACCCTGGAATCGCGTGTGGAAAAAGGCTAATCGTCATGACCGTCGGTACCGCCACTCATCCCTTGCGAGTCGCCATCTTCGGCTCCGGCCCGGCGGCCTTCTACGCGGCCGAGCATCTGTTCAAGCAAAAAGACCTGGTCATCGATGTGGACATGTTCGATCGGCTGCCGACTCCCTACGGGCTGGTGCGGGGCGGCGTCGCGCCCGATCACTTGAAGATCAAGCAAGTCACCAAAGTCTTCGACGGCATCGCCGCTCACCCCCGCTTCCGATTTTTCGGCAATGTCGAATTTGGCACAGACTTGAAGCTGGCCGAGCTGCGCGAGTATTATCACCAGATCCTGTTCGCGACGGGCGCGCAGACCGATCGGCGCATGAACATCCCCGGCGAAGACTTGCTGGGCAGCCATCCGGCCACGGAGTTTGTGGCGTGGTATAACGGCCACCCGGACTATCGCAATCACCAGTTCAATCTGCAGGTCGAACAGGCGGCAGTGGTGGGGGTGGGCAACGTCGCCATCGACGTGGCGCGGTTGCTCAGCCTGAGCCGCGCCGAGCTGCTGGCGTCGGATGCGGCCGATTATGCCGTTGAAGCCCTGTCGAACAGCAAGATCAAGGTGGTGTATCTGCTGGGCCGGCGTGGTCCGGCGCAGGCGGCCTTTACGAACCCTGAGATCAAGGAGATTGGCGACCTGGCCGATTGCGACGTAGTGACGCGCGCCGACGAAACACAGCTCGATGAGTTGAGCGCGGCCTCCATCGCGGGCGATCGCACCCTGCAAAAGAAAGTGGAGATCCTGCAGGGCTACGCCATTGAGCGGTCGCTGACGCGTCCCAAGACGCTGTATCTGCGCTTCCTCGTTTCGCCGGTCGAGCTGATCGCCGACGATCAGGGCTGCGTGACAAGGATGCGGCTGGTGCGCAACACGCTCGTCGCCAGCGACACCGGCTCGCTCAGCGCCAAAGCCACCGATCAGTTTGAAGAGATCGATGTCGGCCTCGTGTTCCGGTCGGTGGGCTACCGCGGCGTACCGCTGCCCGATGTGCCCTTCAACGACCGCTGGGGCGTGATCCTCAATCAGGCCGGGCGCGTGCTCGATCCGGAAACCAAACAACCGCTCACCGGCCTGTACACGTCCGGCTGGATCAAGCGCGGGCCCAGCGGGGTGGTGGGCACCAACAAGCCCGATTCGGTCGAGACGGTGACGTGCATGTTGGAGGACCTACAGGCCGGCAAGCTGCTCCAGCCGGACAAGCCCGATGCGGCCAGCATCGAACAACTGGTGCGCAGTCGCAAGCCCGATTATTTCTCCTACGCCGACTGGAAACGCCTGGACGAATTGGAACTGGCGCGCGGCAAAGCCGTCGGCCGGCCCCGTCTGAAGTTCACCAGTGTGGAGGAAATGAAGCAGGCGCTGGGGAAGTGAATTGAGGTAGGACGATCGTTCGGTCGTGCGCCGGCCGCCGGGCCGAACGCGATGCAGCGCGTTTCAACCGGCCGCCGATGACTTCATTCATCGCAAACGTGAAGCGGGCTGAGTGGCGTGTGCATCAGGGGGAGTCACTCAGCCCGCTCACGTTATTTAGTTGTCACCGCGCGTCAATCCCCGGAGGAATCAGCAGCTTTACTGTGGCAGCATCACGCTGTCGATGACGTGAATCACGCCGTTGCTGGTCTCGATGTCGGTCAGGATGATCTGCGCCCCGGCGATGTAAACCTTGCCGCCTTCCAGCTTAATCGGCGCGTCCTTGCCCAGCAGCGTGGTCACGCTGGCGTGCTTGGCCACATCCGCCGCCATCACTTTGCCCGCCACCACGTGATACTTGAGGATGTCGCCCAGCGCCGCCGGATCTTTGAGCAGCGTGTCGAGCGTGCCCGCCGGCAGCTTGGCAAAGGCCTCATCGGTGGGCGCAAAGACCGTGAACGGGCCGGCGCCCTTGAGCGCATCAACCAGCCCGGCAGCCTGCACCGCCGCGACCAGCGTCTTGAAGCGGCCATCTGCCACCGCCGTGTCCACAATGTCCTTCGCCATGGCCTCACCGCTCATCGCTTCGTCGGCGGGCGGCAGGATGACCTTGTTGATCACATGGATGACGCCGTTGCTGGCCATCACGTCGGGTGTAATCACCTCGGCGTCGTTGATCATCACCTTGCCATCGGCAGCGCCGATCTGGATCGGCGCGCCATTGAGCGTCTTGGCCTCAGTCAGTTTGGCCGCGTCAGCCGCCAGGACCTTGCCCTCAACCACGTGGTAGAGCAGAATCGCCTTTAGCGCCTCGGGATCCTTAAGCAGCGCTTCCACGGTGCCAGCCGGCAGGGCCGCAAAGGCTTCATCGGTGGGCGCGAACACGGTGAACGGGCCTTCACCCTTCAGCGCTTCGACCAGTCCGGCCGCTTCCAGCGCCGCCGCCAGCGTCTTAAAGCTGCCTGCCGCCACCGCGGTATCGACGATGTCCTTGGGCGCTTCAGCCGAAGCGCTCGGCGGCAGGATCACGCTGTCGATGACGTGAATCACGCCGTTGCTGGCTTCGATGTCGGTCGTTACGACGTTGGCGTCGTTGACCATGACCTTACCGCCCTCAGTCTTGATAGCGATCGGCTCGCCCTGCAGTGATGTCGCCTCGCTCAAATTCACCACGTCGGCAGCCTTGATCGCGCCCGCCACGACGTGATACTTGAGGATGTCACCCAGCGCCTTCGGATCTTTGAGCAGCGCATCGAGCGTGCCCGCCGGCAACTTGGCAAAAGCCTCATCGGTGGGGGCAAAGACCGTAAACGGGCCGGCGCCCTTAAGCGCATCAACCAGCCCGGCGGCTTGCACGGCCGCGACCAGCGTCTTGAAACTGCCGGCCGCAATAGCCGTCTCGACGATGTCCTTAGCCATCGGTTCGGGCGCGGCGGTCGTCGGTTCGGGCATCGCCGCCGGGGGAACAGCAGTCGGGGCAGGGGGTGGAGCCGCCGCCGGCGCGCAGGCCGCAACAAACAGCGCTAACGCCAACATCACGGGAACGAACATTGACTTCTTCATCTTTCTTTCTCCTTGCCTTTACTTTTTTGGATTTAGCCTGTAATTCAGCCGCTCAATCACAAACTTGAACAGAGTGTACCACATTAAACCTGTTTCGCAACGCTATTTTTCATGTTTTGTATAACTTTTAATCAATTTCTAATCTATACCCGTTCGGAGTTGAGGGTATTCAATCGCTGTGCTAGAATCACGTCAGGCCGATTGCACGTTGAGGAGGCAGCCTGATGAAATACGTATGGCTAATGTCAATCCTGATCCTGGCATCCTCGGCGCAGCCGATGGGCGCGGCTCCCCTGAAGCAGGACGCTCCCGCCAGGCCCTTCATCCTGCCTTTTGCCGTCCCGCCGGGGCCGGGCAGCTGGTATCTGGGACAGGGCTATGGCAACACCGTCGGGGCATACCTTCAGCGCGACACCACCTATCGGGCCGGGCAGGGCCTGCACTTCGGCCTCGATTTCGCCGCGCCCTGCGGCACACCCGTCGTCGCCATCGGCGACGGGACTGTCGCCAAGGTGGACGCACCCGAGCACGGCGCTGCCCCGCACAACCTGATGCTGCAGCTTGACGCCGGATATGCCGCGCTGTACGGCCATCTCTTTGAGAAGCCCAAACTGCAAGTGGGTCAGCGCGTCGGCCGCGGCGAAGTCATTGCCCTGAGTGGCGACTCATTCGGCACGTGCCATTCCGCGCCCCATTTGCACCTGGAGATTCGCAGTCCTGATTACCTGACCGCCTACAATCCGATCAACCTGATCCAGGCCGACTGGGACTCGTTGGCGCTGGTGGGGGCGTTTCAGCGCGGCTTCGAGCGCGACCTGGAAGATCCGCGCCGCTGGCAGCAACCCGACGATCAGCCGGACACGAAATTTGGCGGGCCGCTGCTCAACAACTACACGCTGCCGTGGCCGCCCGACTGGTATCGGCGCCGATAAGGGGAATGACGCATGAAGCCCAATCTGCTGATTCTCGGTCTGTTGATCGTCATCGCCGCCGCGCTGGCCGCCTGTGACAGCGCGCCGCCGCTCGAAGTCGCCACGCTGGCGCCCACCCCCACCGGCACGCCGGTGCCCTTTCCCACGGCGCGGCCCACCAGTACCCCCCAGCCCACGCCCACCGTCACGCCGACGCCGGCGCCGCAGTTGATCCAGCTCACCACCGATGGCTGTTGCGTCAATCCTGGCTGGTCGCCCGATTCCCGCCGGGTGCTGTACATCGATCGGCCCGCCGCCAATGCCGAGATCGGTTACTACGCCATCGATGTCACGAACGATACGCATTTACCCGAATTTGCCGGCCGGGTGGGGCTCTACTCCCCCGATCGTTCAGTGGCGGCCTTTGCGGAAGGCGCCAACACCGTCGTCGAGCGGCTCAATTCCGGCGAGCTGTGGGTGGTGCCCAACAACGGCCAGGCCGTGGAATTTGCGCCCGATAACCAGCACGTGGCCTGGGAGATCGAAGCGATCAGCGGCCCGTATGATCAGCGCCAGACCGAGGTATTTGTCGCCGCCATCGGCGATACCAAAGGCGAGCGCGTGGCCCGGATGTACGGCGGCGGCCTCATCGGCTGGCTGCCGCGCGGCTTGAGCGTGATGTTCCTGGGGCGGCCCTCACTGGACACCCGCGAGCGCACCCTGACCGTGCTCGATCTACGCGCCAACGTCGCCGTCGATCTGGTCACCGCCGAGCGCATCGGCGGGGTGACGGCCTCCACCGACGGCAGTTATGTGGCTTACTTCATCTCCTTCAATGAAGACGAAGAACGCAACGGCCTGTGGGTGCAGCGCGCCGACGGTTCGCCGCCGCGCAAGATCGATGGGTGGGGGGCGTATCAGTGGCGCGACGGCTCGCATCTGCTCATCATCCCCGCGCGCCCCTCGGCCGAGGCGGCGTTTGAGGTGCTGGAGGTGGACGCCGACACCGGCGAGGTCCGGCGGCTCACCAGCGCGGCCGTCACGCCGTTGTACATCGCCAACGGCGACTGGCGCGTCTCGCCGGACGGCAAGTCCATCGTGTACGTCAACAGCGCCGATCGGAATCTGTGGCTGCTAAAGCTGCCGTAAAGCGTAATGAGTAACGAGTAAAGGAAATCACTTACTCGTTACTCGTTACTCGTTACTCGTCAGGAATCCCCCTTGTCCAACTACATCCGCTGGCTGCGCGGCAAAATCGGTCATCGCAAAACCATCATCGCCTACGCCACCGCGCTGGTGCGCGACGAAGCCGGCCGCGTGCTGATGCAGCGGCGCACTGATTTTGGCGACGCGTGGTGGGGCCTGCCCGGCGGCATCCTGGAGATCGGCGAAACCTTTGCGGCCTGCGCGGTGCGCGAGACGCGCGAAGAGACGGGCTATGCCGTCGAGCCGGTGAAGCTGATCGGGTTGTATGCGGCACCCGAATATGACGTGGTTTATCCCAACGGCGATCAGGTGCAGCAGTTTACCGTGGCACTGGCGTGCCGCATCGCGGGGGGCGCGCCGGCGATCGATCGTGATGAGATCGTCGAGCAGCGCTTCTTCGATCTCGATCGGCTGCCGCCCGCGCCAAAGTGGTACGCGGCCATGCTGCGTGACCTGGGCGGCAACCACAGCGCGCACTTCGATCCGCCCATCGTCGGCGATCCGACCGCGAACAACATGCTTCAGCTACGGGCGTTGGTGGGTACCGCTCCCTTGATCGTGGCGGGCGCGGGGGCCATCATCTTCGACGACAACGGGCGGGTGTTGCTGGGCTTACGCGGCGACAATCATCTCTGGGGCTTTCCGGCCGGGCAGATGGAGCTGGGTGAGACACCGGCCGGCACGGTGGTGCGCGAAACGTACGAAGAGCTGGGATTGCACATCCGGCCGACGCAACTGAGCAGCGTATTGACGGGCGACGCCTTGCATACCTATCCCGACGGCAATCAGGTGCAGGTCGCGGGCGCGCGCTTCCTGGCCGAAGTCGTCGGCGGTGAACTCAAACCCGACGGTTACGAAACCCTCGACGTGCAGTGGTTTGAATTGGACGATCTGCCGCCGATGGTGCCGCGCCACCTGCGCGCCCTGCAGATCGCGCTGGCGCATCCTGAGGGCGGGCAATTTGGTTGAACCGCAACGGCGTGATCAGCCCGAGGGGCCGCCTATGGCGATGTGATGAAGGCCGTGGTCGGCAGCGCCAGATTCGAAGTTGTCGTGCCGGACACGGTAACGGTTGCCAGCAATTGCAGATAAACCGTGCGATTGTCCTTGTTGTCGGGGATGTCGCCGAAGTAGGTGAACTGGTAGAAGTAGCCGGCGGCGGCGACGTGAACTTCAGCCATATCCGGTGTGCCGCTGTCGTGTTCGGGCGCGAACAGGAAGATCGCCGGCAGGCCGGCCAGCCTCGCGTTGTAATCGGTCAGGCGGGCCAGGCCGCCTTCGATCATCTGGCCGTCGATCATCAGACTGCCTCGCGGTAGTTCGGCTTTTACCCACGCGAGCAGGTCGCCGCTGCCGCGCCGCACGTCGACCAGGATTTGCGCGTTGTTGCCCGCCGACTGGTTGAGCCGCGAGATGCTGAGCCGCAGCAGGATGCCGGCGGAGGCACGCTGGTCGGTTTTGAACTGCCAATCGGGCGGGTATTGAAACGCCAGACCCGTGGTTTGATCCCGATAGCTGATCCATCGTCCATCATCGACATTGGGGATGTTCGAGCTCGGCGTGAGCAGCGGCGCCAGCGTGGGTATGGGCAGCGCGCCGCCGGAACCGGGTGGGCGCAGGCCGGGCTGACCCTTGGTCGGCGCGAGGGTGGGCACGGTGGTCGGCGAGGGCACCTCGGTCGCCGAT
>CAZKBQ010000009.1:0-100913 GCA_964550855.1 uncultured Anaerolineae bacterium | reverse complement strand
GCCAGCGTCAGCAGGCCGTAGATCAGCAGCACCTGCGGCAGCGTCCAGCCGTTGATGTCGGGAATCTGGGCCATCACCACCCAAATGGTCAACAGCCCCGCCGCCTGAATGAAGATCGTGGATGTGGCGCCGATGATGAAGTTGACGCGATACTCCATCAATATCTTGAAGCGCTGAATCAGGAAGTACCCGTAGAGTGAGGCGTAGCGCTTGAGCATGTGTCAGCCGCCCTGCACCGTGACCCTGCGCACCGAGACGCGGAAGATCAACCGCGATACGACGAACAGGCCCGCGATCCACAACAGTTGAACCGCCCACGCGCGCGGGGCGGCCGCCAGCGGCGTGATGCCGCTCAAGATCGACACCGGCACGTACACGGCCTGCGCAAACGGCAGCGCGTCGGCCACCACGCGCAGCCAGTCCGGCAGCATGTTTAGCGGCAGCACGGCCCCGCTGAAAAACGTCACCACCGCCACGCGCACCACGCTCAAACCCCACGTCTCGGTGCTGTAAAACGCCAGGCACGAAAAAATCCAGTCGAAGAAGAACAGCACCGCGTGCCCCAGCAGCAGCGTCACCAGGAACGCCAGCCACGTCGCCGCGTCAGCGGGCAGCTGCAGGCCAAAGGCCAGCACCGCGATGATCAACAGCGGCGCCTTCAACAACAGGTTCAACGCCAGATTGCCGGTGGCATCCACAAAAAAACGGGCCTGAAAATCCATCGGGCGCAGCAGGTCGATGGCGATCTGTCCTTCGCGCAGCATCCAGCCGAACTGGAAGATCAACCGGTTCTCCACCAGCGGCATCAGCATCTGCGCCAGCAAGACGTAGTTCACCGTCTGCGCCAGATTCAGGCCGCTCAGCGTGGGGCTGTTGGCGTACACCGCGCGCCAGAAATACACCGTAATCGTCATCGCCAGAATCTGGACGACGAACTCCATCCACACCCACGCGCGATAGGCCGTGTAGAACTTGGGCACCAGCGCCAGCACCGCGCCATAGACGCGCGTCAGGCGCCGCAGGCGTTTCATACCGTCAGCTCCCCGCGCAGCACGCCGCTGTAAATCTGCTTGACAATCGACGACAGGTCCGGCTCCGCCAACGAGAAGTCCACCACTTCGATCTGGCTCATCAGCGAGGCCGCCACCTGACTGGCCGAAGTCAACGTGCGATCGAAACGCAGCGTGAACTTGCGATCATCCTGCGCCACAAACTCCGCGCCCGGCGGCAGGTTCACCGCCCCGATCGGCTGCCGCGTCTCAAAGGTGATCTCGCGGAACTTGCCGAAGCGCTGCTTGATCAAACTCAGCGGGCCGTCGTAGATGATCCGGCCCGCGTCGATGATGATCACCCGCCGGCAGATCTCCTCGATGTCGCCCAGATCGTGCGTGGTCAAAATCAGCGTCGTGCCGCGCTGGCGGTTCTGCTCGCGGATGAATTCGCGGATGCGCTCCTTGACGATCAAATCCAACCCAATGGTCGGCTCGTCCAGATACACCACCGTCGGTTCGTGGATGAGCGTAGCGGCCAGCTCGGCGCGCATCTTCTGTCCCAACGACAAATTGCGGATGGGGACTTTGAGCAGCTCGCCCAATTCCAGCGTCTGGGCAAATTCGTCCAGCAGCTGCCGATAGCGCGCCGACGGCACTTCGTAGATGCGCGCCACAAAGTCCAGCGACTCGATCAGCGGCAGATCCCACCACAGCTGCGTGCGCTGACCAAACACCACGCCGATGTCGCGGGCATTGTCGGTGCGCTGTTTGTACGGATCGCGCCCCAGCACGCTGACCGCGCCGCGCGTCGGCATCAGGATACCGGTCAGCATCTTGATGGTGGTGGACTTGCCCGCGCCGTTCACGCCGATGTAGCCCACCAGCTCGCCCGGCTCGATGTCAAAGTGGATGCCGTCCACCGCGATTTTGTCTTCGTAGCGGGGTCGGAACAGCGCCTTCACCGAGCCGGCGATGCCGGGGTCTTTGTGAATGATGCGGAAGATTTTCGTGAGGTCTTCAACGTGAATGGCCGACACGCGCACCGCCTTGAGCGAGATGGCAGGCGGAATTATACCCGCACTCGCTCGGGCGGTGTTCGGTCTTTTGGCCGATTTTGGCTTCAGCCGTTTGGCGGATCGCTACTCGCTCAACAGCGCCTCGATCTGGCTCGTCATCTTCTGCCAGCCCGGCGTATCCACGTGCAGCTCGCCGATGGGCGTGTACCAGATGACGCCGCGCCTGTCGATGAGATACAGCGCCGGCCGGTAAGCGCGCTTACAAAATGCGCCCCCGGCCAACTCCGGTATAATTCCGGCTGGAGAAACGCCATGCCTTTGGACGTGAACGTGGGCGACATCGCCCGGCTGCGCAAGACTCATCCGTGCGGCGGCACCGATTGGGAAGTGACCCGCATCGGCGCGGACATCGGCCTCAAGTGCCTGACCTGCGGCCGGCGCGTCATGTTGACCCGCCGCGACTTCGAAAAGCGCCTCAAGGCTTTCGTCCGCCATGCCAGCGCCGACTCCGGATCGGCTGTGCTATAATCGCTCGACGTTTTGGGCCGCACCATCAGGCGGAGACAACGGATGTCTCAATCTTTATCCATGGATAGTTCACGCTCGCTGGCCGTGATGCGGCGCGCGCTGCTGCTCTCATCTTTCCCGATTGGAGTTCTGACTCTCGGCATTCCCATCTACGGGCCGTCGCGCTTGGGGTTGAGTGCCACGCAAGTGGGCACCTTGCTCAGCGTCTATGCGCTGATGACGCTGATCATGCGGCCGCTGGTCGGGCCGGCCATGGATCGCTTCGGGCGGCGGCGCTTCTTCATCGCCGGGGTCGGCCTGCAGCTGATCTCCAGCGTCTTCTTCGCACTGGGCAGCTCTTATGAGTGGCTGTTCTGGGGGCGTGTGGCGCAGGGCATCGCCGCGGGCATGCTGTGGCTCAGCGCTTATGCCATCACCGCCGATCTGGCCGCGCAGGGCAAGCACGGCAACCTGTTCGGCTCGGTCGAGGAGATGCTGGCGCGCGGCGGCCTGTACGGCGGCATCATCGGCGCGCCCATCCTGCTCCTCACCAATTTCGACCAGACCGCGTGGACGGTGATGTTTATCATTTACGCAGGCCTGAATGCCTTCGGGCTGTACATCGCCGTCAAGTCCGTGCCGGAAACGTGGCAAAAAACGCCGCACACCAAGTTGATCCTCGAAGGCGACTGGCTCAATCGGGCGTGGCAGCGCGCGCGCCAATCGCTGGCCGACATCTCACGCCCGCTGCTGCTGCTGGCCACGATCGTCCTCTTCACCTCCACGGCCAACGCCGGTCTCACGCCGATCTTGATTCAGTACGTGCAGAGCAACATCAATTCCAATGCGCTGGTGCTGGCCATGGCTTATCTGCCGTCGGCCATTGTCTTTGCCTTTCTGCAGAGCCGGCTGGGCAAGGTGGCCGATCGGGTGGGCCGCAAGCCGCCGATTGCCGCCGGCCTGATCACCAGCGGCTTCTCCAGCGCCATCGCGCCCAATCTCATCTTCCTCATGCCGTTCGTCGGCCAGTGGGTGCTGCTGCCGTATGTGGGCCTGTGGGTCAGCGAGGCGATCGCGTTCAGCGCGGCCACGCCGGCCGAGCAGGCGCTGGTGGCCGATCTGAGCCGCGACAAGGCGCGCGGTAAAGCGTTTGGCGTGTACACCACCGCGCAGAGCATCGGACAGGTGGTGGGCCCCACCCTCAGCGGCATCCTGTACGATACAGTGTCGCATGGCGCGCCTTTCTACTTCAATACGATCGTGCTGTGGGCGGGCGCCATCATCGTGCTGTGGTTTATCCAGGATCCCTATTTGAAGCGGCGCACGCCTGCGGCCAAGCCCGTTGTACCGCGCGAACCGCCGTCACAATGGCCCAGCGCGGGCGGCGGCAAATAGCCCGATCGGTTTGCTCAACCCCATCATGCCGTCCCTCAATCTGGGGCACTTCACCGATAGTTTTCCGCCGATCATCAACGGCGTCAGCACGCTGGTGGCCGAGCTGCATGCCGAGCTGCGCGCGCAGGGTCAACGCTCCAACGTATTCGTCGTGGGGCCGGCCGGCCGTCAGTCTGATCCGCCCGGCGTCTGGCGCACGCGCGGCTTCCGGCTGGGCACGTCGCAGTTCTACGGCAGCGTGCAGCTTGATCAGCAGTCGTGGCGCGCCGCCCGCGCCTTGGACGTGATCCATGCCCACGATTCGCTGGCCATCGGGCGCATGGCCGCGTACACCTCGGCGAAGACGCGCCGGCCGCTGGTCTTTACCAACCACACGCGGCACGATCTCTACGTCCTGAATTATCCGCGCATCTGGCAGCCGCTGTTGCGCGCCTATGCCTTCTGGACCATCCGCCTGCTGATGCGCGCCAGCACCATCACCACCGCGCCGTCCAGCGACGCGGCCCGCTGGCTGAAGGCGCTGGTTCCCGACTGCGCCGACAAAGTGCGCGTGCTGCACAACGGCGTGCGGCTCGATCGGTTTGACGTCACCCCCGACGGTTTGTCGCGCGATCAATTCAACATCGATCCAGCCGCGACGATCTTCATCACGGTCAGCCGGCTGGCGCCCGAGAAGAACCTAAGCCTGTTTGCCGAAGCGCTGCGGCGCGCCGTGCAGGCCGGCGCCAACGCCCATTGGCTCATCATCGGCGACGGGCCGTCGCGACTGCCGCTGCAGGCGCAGCTGGCGCCCATCTATGATCACGTGCACTTTCTAGGCTTCATCCCGCACGACGAGATCGCGCCGTACCTGGCCATGGCCGACGTGTGCGCCACCTCGTCGCTCAGCGAGACCAACTGCATCTCCGTCATCGAAGGCATGGCCTGCGGGCTGCCTTATCTGGGCGTGCGCGCCGACTGGTGGGAGGATTTTACCGGCGGCAATCAGGCGGGCATCATCACGCCGCGCGATGCGGGTGCGCTGGCGGCCGCCATTCGCAACCTGTGTGACGACGAACAGCTGCGTCGGCGGCTGGCCGCCAACACCCGACCGCTGAGCCGCAAGTTTGACATCCGCGCCATCACCGCGCAGTGGCTTGAGCTCTATCGGGAATTGGCCGCGTAGGGGCAGGCTTAAGTGCCCGCCCGCTGAGCAAACCCGTTGTTCGCCCTTGGGGAGAGAGCATGATCACGATTGATTTTGCCCGTTCATTGTACTCGGCCGATGCGGATGCCGCGCATGACTTTGAGCACGTGCGGCGCGTGACCAACATGGCCGAACGGATCGCGCGCGCCGAAGGCGCCGACGTGGAGATTGTGCGCGTGGCGGCGCTGCTGCACGACATCGGCCTGGACGAAGGTCGCGCGGGTCATGAGGCCTCGGCCGCCAATCGGGCCAGAGACATCTTGCGTGAGCACGGCTATGACCAGCCGTTCATCGCTGCCGTGGCGCACGCCATCGAGTCGCACCGGTTCCGATCGGGCCCCGCACCACAAACCCTGGAAGCACAGGTGTTGTTTGACGCGGACAAACTCGATTCGATCGGCGCCGTCGGCATCGCGCGCGCTTTTGCCTTCGGTGGACATCGCGGGCAGCCGCTGTGGGCCGAGGTGCCCGCCGATTACGTCGAACCTGTGGACGACAGTCGGTCACCGCACACGCCCGTCCACGAATTTCACGTCAAACTCAAGAAGATCAAAGACCGCCTGTACACGCCCACCGGCCGCACCCTGGCCGAAGAACGGCACGTGTTCATGGTAAGATTCTATGAACAGCTGGATCGAGAAGTGAGGGGGAATGCGTAACAAGTAATCAGCCATGAGTAAAAGGAGAGGCACTTACTCGTTACTCATTACTCATTACTCCACACCCATCACTCTTCACGGCCCAACCATGTCCATCATCCTGCGCCGCATCAACCCTGCCAAAATCGGCTATGCGCTGGCCGGCCTGTTTGTGTTTGTGTTGGCTCTGCAGTTGATGAAGGCCGGCGCCCGGGTGCTGGCCCCCATGTTGCAAGAAACAGCGTTGTTGCAGGACCCCATTGACAGCCTGGGGTTTGGCTGGTTGGGGGCGTATCTGGTCCTGAGCGGTTCACCGGTGGCGGCGGCGGCGCTGAGCCTGTTCAACGGCGGCGCACTCACCAGCCTGCAGACGTTCACGATGATCAACGGCTCGCGCATGGGCGCCTCGTTCATCGTGATGTTCATCGGTTTCCTCTACATGCTGCGCGGCCACGAACCCAAACGCAGCCTGAGCATGGGGCTGCTGTCGCTGCTCACCACGTGGTCCATCTACATACCGGCCATGCTGGTGGGCACGCTGCTGCTCACCAACGGCACGCTCGACCACATCCACCTGTCGAGTTCGGCTGAGCTGGCCTCGTTCATCGATGCCATCTTCGATCCGATTGTGGACTGGATCACCGGCTGGGCGCCGGGCCTGCTGATCTTCGCGGTGGGGGTGGGCGTCATCCTGATCGCGTTCAACCTGATCGATCGCGCGCTGCCCGATTTGAAGCTGGGCGGCACCGAGTTTGAGCAGGCGCCCCGGCTGCTCTATCGCCCCATCGTCATGTTTGCGCTGGGCGCCGCCGTCACCGTCGTGTCGATGTCGGTGTCGGTGTCGCTGAGCTTGCTGGTGCCGCTCTCGGCGCGCGGCTACGTCCGGCGCGAGAACGTCATCCCGTACATCATGGGCGCCAACATCAGCACCTTCGTCGATACGCTGGTCGCCTCGATGTTGATGAACAAGCCGCAATCGTTCACCATTGTGTTAGTGGAAATGCTGAGCGTAGCGGCCGTCTCGCTGGTGGTGCTGGCCCTGTTCTACCGCCCCTACGAGCGGCAGGTGCTGAGGCTGGCCGGCTGGATTACGGGCCGCCGCCGCCATTTGACGGCGTTTATGCTGGTGATGGTGCTGGTGCCCATCGTGCTGCTGTTGAGGTGAAATGATGAAGATTCTACTCTGCACCGACGGCTCGCCCGCAGCCACCCGGGCTGCCCGCTTTGGCATGCTGCTGGCGCGCCATCCCGACACTGCGATCGAATTGCTGGGAGTGGTGGAACACCGCGACGACGCGGACACCACGCGCCGCGGGCTGGAGGAACTGGGCCGCGATCTGGCCGGACTGCACGCGCACTGCAGCATCAAGGTGCGACACGGCCACGCCGCCGAGCAGATCCTCAACGAGGCGGAAACGTGGCAGGCTGACGTGGTCGTCATCGGCCAGCTGGGGCGACGCGGGCTGACGCGCTTTTTGATGGGCAGCACGGCCAGCCGCATCGTGCAGTTTGCACCCTGCTCGGTACTGCTGGTCAAGGGTGAACGGGCGGCCTTAAACAAGATTCTGGTCTGCACGGCCGGCGGCGAGCCCGGCCTCCGCGATGTGGCGGCGGCCGGCCAGGTGGCGGCGGCGGCCGGCTCACAGGTCACGGTGCTGCACGTCATGTCGCAAGTGCCCCTGACCGATAGCGCCTATCTGCCCGATCTGGCCGCCACTGCCGAGGACCTGATGGCGCGGCAGACCCGCGAGGGCGTGCACCTGCAATCGGCGCTGGCGCAGCTGCACGCTGGCGGCGTGCCGGCCGTCGCCCGGGTGCGGCACGGCTTCGTCGTCGATGAAATCCTCAAGGAGCTGCGCGAGGGTAATTACGATCTGCTGGTGGCAGGCGCGCACCGCGCGCGCGGCCTGACCCGCTGGCTGCTGGATGACGTGACGGCGCATCTGGTGGAACAAGCAGCGGCCCCAATCCTGGTCGTTAGAAATAGCGCGGCTTAGGTCGGCCCGTTAGTCTTCCTCCTATAATCCGTTAGCTTTGTTCTAACGTGATCGGGTTATACTGGCGGTGTAACTTTCAGTGAGGAGGTTAACCATGGCTGATCAATTGACACGCTGGGAGCCGTTCAAGGAGATGATGTCACTGCGCGAGGCGATGAACCGACTGTTTGAAGACTCGTTCATTCGCCCGGGCGCCAGCTGGCTGTCGGCGTTTGATGCCGATGCCTTTGGCCTGCCGGTGGACGTGGTCGAAAAGAAGGACGAGATCGTCGTCAAAGCGTCAGTCCCCGGGCTCAAACCTGAAGACCTCGACGTCTCGGTCACGGGCGACGTGCTGACCATCCGGGGTGAGACCAAGAGCGAAGAGAAGATTGAAGAGGGCACGTACCTGCGGCAGGAGCGGCGCTTTGGCAAGTTTGAACGCAGTCTGCAGCTGCCCACGCTGGTGGTGGCCGACAAGGCCGAGGCGAAGTTTGAACACGGCGTGCTGACGCTGCGGTTGCCCAAGGCAGAAGAGGCGCGGCCCCGCACCATCAAAGTGAAGACCAATCGCTAAGCGGGCATGACGCCCACCTCTGTAAAAGCGCGAGCCGATGTGGCTCGCGCTTTTTGATCATCAGGCCCCGCCTCCAGCCCTCCATCACCCTAATTGCGTGACATCCGCCACTAGTCGCCTGCCCCCGTTTGGGGGATGTTAAGGGTGCGTGACATGCTCGCCTGCCATCCGCCCCATCTCATCCCCACGGAGGTTGACATGCTCAAAGAGGCACCCACAGTAACGAAAGAGGAGTTGCTGGCCAAAGCCAAGAAACCCGCCGCAGACGCCCTGCGTCTGCATCCGTTTTATCACGGCAAAGTGCAAACGGCCCTGCGGTGCCGCGTGCGCGACTTTAACGACTTTGCCATCTGGTACACGCCCGGCGTGGCTGCACCGTGCAAAGCCATTCAGGCCGATCCTGAATTGGTGTACGAACACACGCACAAGTGGAACACCCTGGCCGTCATCTCGGACGGCACCCGGGTGCTAGGGCTGGGCGACATTGGCCCCAAGGCCGGGCTGCCCGTCATGGAAGGCAAGGCGCTGCTGTACAAATATCTGGGCGGGGTGGACGCCTGGCCGGTGATGCTGGATACTAAAGATCCAGATAAAATTATCGAAACGGTGCTGACCATCTCGCCGGGCTTCGGCGGCGTCAATCTGGAAGACATCTCGCAGCCCAAGTGCTTCCGCATCCTTGACACGCTGCGCGAGCGCGCCGAGATTCCGATCTGGCACGATGATCAACAAGGCTCGGCGCTGGTGGTGCTGGCCGGCCTGATCAACGCGCTGAAAGTGGTGGGCAAACAGTTGAGCGAGGTGAGCATTGCGTTCATCGGCGCGGGCGCGGCGGGCATTGCCACCACCCGATTGCTCTTCGCATCCGGCGCGGATCCGGCCCGCTGCCGCGTGGTGGACGTGAACGGTCTGCTGTACAAAGGCCGACCGGACATCGAACTGCGCAAGGCTGAATTCGTCGATATGTGGCGGCTATGCCAGATCACCAACACCGAAGGCCGCCAGGGCGGCATTGCCGAAGCGCTGAAAGGCGCCGATGTCGTCATCGCGTTTTCCGCGCCGGGGCCGGGCACCATTTTGCCGGAGTGGGTGCGGACAATGGCCAAAGATCCGATCGTGTTTGCGTGCGCCAATCCCATTCCTGAAATCTGGCCGTGGGAGGCGCACGAAGCCGGCGCGGCCATCGTCGCCACCGGCCGATCCGATTTTCCGAACCAGGTCAACAACTCGCTCGGCTTCCCCGGCCTGTTTCGCGGCGTGCTGGACGTGCGCGCCCGCACCATCACCGATGAGATGTGCCTGGCGGTGGCCCACGCCCTGGCCGACATGGCCTCGGCCACCCGTCTCTCGCCCGATTACATTCTGCCCACCATGGACGAGTGGGAACTCTTCCCGCGCGAGGCAGCCGCGGTGGCAGTCAAGGCGGTGGAACAGGGCCTGGCACGCAAGCCCATGACGTATGAAGAAGAATACCGGCACGCTTCGGCCATCATCAAACAGGCGCGCGATCTGACGCAGTCGATGATGGATAACGGCTTCATCGAAACAGCCGACGACTAAAGCCCAACGACATACGAGGAGCATACCATGTACGATCTAATCATCATCGGCGGCGGCCCGGCCGGCCTGACGGCCGCGATCTATGCGCTGCGCAAGCGGCTGGACGTGTTGCTGATCTCCAAGGACCTGGGCGGCAAGACCAACTGGCGCCTGCAGCTGCCCGATGTGGAACACCACCTCGTGATCAATGGGGAAGAGGTGGTCAATCGGTTTGTGAATGAGGTCCACTATCTGGACTTTGCGCGCGTGCTGGACAAAGTGGAGAAAGTCGAGCCGATCGCGGGCGGTTATCGCGTCACCACCCGCGGCGGCAAGGAGCACGAGCACGCGCCGCGCAGCTACGACGCCAAGGCGTTGATCGTGGCGACGGGCACGCAGGGCCGCTATCTGGAAGTGCCCGGCGAGCGCGAATACCTGATGCGCGGCCTGTGCTTCAGCGCCATGAGCTACGCCTCGCTGTTCATCGACCGCACCGGCGTGGTGGTGGGCGATACCAAGCTGGCACTGCTGGCCGCGCTGGAGCTGGCGCAGATTGCGCGGCACGTGACGCTGGTGGCGCCCACGCGCGGCGAACTGGATACGCCCATGGGCCAGCACCTGCAGGCCGCGCCCAATGTGCTGATCCTGGAAGGTTATCAGGCGGTGCAGGTCAACGGCGACGAATACGCGCGCAGCCTGGTGGTGGAGAAGAACGGCGATCGGCGCGAGCTGAAGACCGACGTGATCTTCGTGGAACTGGGCCTGAAACCCAATTCCGAGATCGTGGCCGGGCTGGCCGATCTGGAGCCTGATGGCCGCATCAAGATCGACAACAACAACCGCACCACCGCGCCGGGCATCTTTGCGGCCGGCGATGTGACCAACGTCTACGCCGAGCAGGTGCTCATCGCAGTGGGCGAAGGCGCCAAGGCCGCACTGGCCGCTTACGAGTATCTGCTGTCACAGCCGGTCGAAGATCGTCTGGTGGTGGGCGAGTGGCGGTAGCGCGCCTCTGAACCGCGAAAACAGAAGACGCCCGATCGACGGCTCGATCGGGCGTCTTGGTTTTGCGTCGCGATCACGCCGGCGCGGCCACGGCGATCAGCTGCTCACTGCCCGCCTCAAACGGATCGAGGTTGTACGATCCGTACACTTCCTTCAGATCGAAGCCGCCCAGTTTCAACAGCAACTGCAGCTCGTGCCGGAAGATGAAACGGAAATGTGCGGTGAGCGCGAGGCGCTGCAAACCACCTGCCTCGTCGGGGCGTTCCGCGATATAGATGTTTTCCTGTCCCTGCGCGGCCCAATCGACGGTGCGCGCGACGTACAACAGCGACGCCGCGCCGCTGGCCGGATCGATCTGCGCGCGGTGCAGCGTCAGCGCGTGATCGTCAAAGGCGTGCGCCGGGTCGGGGTTGAAGCAATCGAGGACGAGCAGACCGCCGGGGCGCAGGTGCAGCTTAATCGATCTCAGCGTCGCCAGTTGATCGTCGAGCGTGAGATTGTGCAAGTACGTATTCAACGGCGCGATGATCAAACCAAAATGCCGATCGATCTGAAAACGGCGCATGTCGCCGGGCACAAACTGCACCCGATCGGCCAACCGCGCCCGATCGGCTTTCTGCTGCGCGCGGGCGCGCATGGCCGCCGACGGCTCCAGCCCCGTCACCGCGTGGCCGGCCTCAGCCAGCGCCAGCGCCACGCGTCCCGTGCCCGACCCGATCTCCAAAATCGGCCCGCCGACCCGCTCGGCAAAACCCCGGTACATCTCCACGTCGTCGTCAAAATCGCCGTAGAAGAGATCGTAGATTTCGGCAAACGCATCGTAGTCGTTCATGGCGCAAGTTTACAATGACACATGACCAATGTCCAATGAAAAATGACTTGGCGCGCGCGGAGGATGGAGTTACAATTTCAAAGCAGCGATAAACATCGGATAACGGACACGGCTTCACGTTTTACGCTTCACGCTTTACGTTTTACGTATTACGTTTCACTCATTACTCGTCACGGAGGCCACCCATGTCCCGCATCATCCGCGCCCCGCGCGGCACGCAGTTGACGTGCAAAGGCTGGCAGCAGGAAGCGGCGCTGCGCATGCTGATGAACAACCTCGATCCCGATGTGGCCGAACAGCCCGACGAGTTGATCGTGTACGGCGGGCGCGGGCGCGCCGCGCGCTCGTGGGAGGCGTTTGACGCCATCGTCGCGACGCTGAAAGACTTGGCAGACGACGAGACGCTGCTGGTCCAATCGGGCAAGCCGGTGGCCGTGTTCAAGACGCACCGCGATGCGCCGCGCGTGCTGATCGCCAACAGCAACATCGTGCCGCACTGGGCCACACAGGAACAATTCGATGAGTACGAGCGCGAAGGCCTGATGGTCTTCGGGCAGATGACGGCGGGTTCGTGGATTTACATCGGCACGCAGGGGATTTTGCAGGGCACGTATGAGACGCTGGCCGCGCTGGCCGCGCAGCAGGGCTGGCCGTCGCTCAAGGGCAAGTTCGTGCTGACGGCGGGACTGGGCGGCATGGGCGGCGCGCAGCCGCTGGCAATTACGATGAATGAAGGCGTGGGCCTCGTGGTGGAAGTCGATCCGGCGCGGGCCAAACGCCGCCTGGAAACGCGCTACCTCGACGTGATCGTCGATACGCTGGAAGAGGCGATGACGCTGGTGGAAGAAGCGAAGAACGATGGGAAGCCGTTGTCGATCGGGTTGATTGCCAACGCCGCCGATATCTTCCCCGAACTTGTCGTGCGCGGCGTGGTGCCCGACGTCGTGACCGATCAAACGCCCGCGCACGATCCGTTGTACTACATTCCACACGGCATGCCGCTGGAAGATGCCGTGGCGCTGCGCTCGCTAAATCCCGAGGCGTTCGCCGAGCGCTCGATGGCCTCGATGGCGCGGCACGTGCAGGCCATGCTGGACTTTCAGCAGCGCGGAGCGGTGGTGTTTGACTACGGCAACAATTTGCGCCAGCGCGCGTATGACGCCGGCGTGAAGGACGCCTTCAACTATCCGGGCTTTGTGCCGGCTTTCATCCGTCCGTTGTTCTGCGAAGGCAAGGGGCCGTTCCGCTGGGTGGCCTTGAGCGGCGACGAGAAAGACCTGTTTCGCACCGACGAAGCAATTCTGGAATTGTTCCCGGAGAACAAATCGCTGGAGCGATGGATCCGCATGGCGCAAAAGCGCGTGGCTTTTCAAGGACTGCCCGCGCGCATCTGCTGGCTGGGCTACGGCGAACGGCATCTGGCGGGGTTGAAGTTCAACGAACTGGTGGCAAAGGGCGAAGTCTCCGCGCCGATCGTGATCGGGCGTGATCATCTGGATGCGGGATCGGTGGCCTCGCCGCGCCGTGAGACGGAAGGCATGCGCGACGGCTCGGACGCCATCAGCGATTGGCCGATCTTGAACGCATTGATCAACGCGGTGGGCGGCGCCACATGGGTGAGTTTCCATCACGGCGGCGGCGTGGGTATCGGCTACAGCCAGCACGCGGGACAGGTCATCGTGGCCGACGGCACGCCCGAAGCGGCGAAACGCCTGGAGCGCGTGCTCACGACCGATCCCGGCATGGGCGTGGTGCGGCACGTCGATGCGGGCTATCCTGAGGCGATTGAGTTTGCGAAGAAGATGGGCGTGAAGATTCCGATGATGAAGTGAGAGGTGATGAGTAACGAGTAATGAGTGATGTGGGGTGTGATAGAATTCAAACAAGAGGAGTGCTGAAAATGAGCGAGATCATTGTGCATGAGCCATTGGCCTCACAAATCCGGCAGGAAGCGGCGCAGGCGGGTGTGGACGTTGAGAATTTGATTGCCACGGCAGTGCGGCGCTATCGTTTTGAGGCGCAGCGTCGGAAGATAGAAACTGAGGCGGCTTGGTGGCGTGGCGTACCGGCTGAGACGCGCGCGCGCTATGCGGGTGAGTTTGTCGCCGTGCACGACAAGGCCGTGATCGATCATGATCACGATGAAGAAGCGCTGCGCCAACGAATCCGTGCCCGCTATGGCAAGACGGCCGTGTTGATCACCCCCGCCGAAGGTCGCCGTGAATTCCGCATCGTCAGCACGCGACTGGGATCGGCATGAGCACCCCTTACGATTCCTTCTATACGCCGCCGATGCCTGTGCTGCACTTGCGCCTGTCGGCGCCCGGCGAAGCGCCTGATGATACGCTGCTCTCCGCCATCGTCGATACTGGCGCCGATGCAACGTTGATCCCGATCGTCTATCTCGAACAGGTGGAAGCGATCGTTTCGGGCGACGCCGTCTTGCGCGGCGTGTTAGGCGAGGTACGGGATATCCATCTTTACGAGGTGGATCTGCACATCGATGCTTTGCGGCTGCCCGGCGTGCTGGTGGCCGGCGACGATTTTGGCGCAGAGGCGATTCTCGGGCGTAACGTCCTGAACAAATTGATCTTGCTGCTGGACGGGCCGCGCGGCGAAACCGAGAGGCTTGAGCCGCGGCCGAAGCAATCTCGGCCCTAATCAGGATTACCGCGCGTTTCTGACGGCCATTCGCTTACATCAGCCCCGCACCCGCTTATCCGTTGTCCATCCGCTGCCTCACACCCTTCACACCGAAAATCAGAACGCTTCTCACAGAAATCAGCAGATCGGGCTATGAAGCCTGGAGGACGCACCGAAAACTCAGATTGGAGTTGCGAGAGTCTGGGGAGTACCCGCTGCAGTGCGCGACCCGCGCGTAACACGCAATCATTGTAACGGGTACACGCCGCGCAGCTGCTGCAAATCCGGCGGCGGGGCAAACACCGCCATCTGCAAATTGATCGGGACGCGGCTCGTCTGCGCCCTCTTGCCGCGCCCGCCGACATCGCCCGTCACGCTCACATCGTCGGCCTCAACATTCACGCCGGGCGGCGCTTTGACGATCGGCCGCCTGATGCCCCGGGGTTTTGCCGTTCTTCGAGTCTGACGGGCCGTGTTGACCTCGTGCGCGGCTTTACGTTTTACTCATTACTCGTTACTCATTACTCATCACTCGTTACCCACTACTCCTTACTGTCAATGTACAACAACGCCGGCAGCTCCGTCACCGGCGCGGCCGAACCGGCCAAAATCCGCTCAGCGGTGATGGCGTTGAGCAGATGCCCGGCCGCGCGAGCGTTCTGCGCGGCGATCTGCAATTGCGCCCGCGCACCGGTCACGTCGCCGGCAGCCAGCTGAAGCAGGCAATCGACCATCTGCCAGCGGAAGCTTAGATCCAGGCCCACATCGGCCGGCGGCTGGCCGACGGCGCTGCCCTGCGCGCCGGCCACATCGCCGGCGGCCAGCTGCGCCAGCACCAGCACACTCTGCACCCAGGCGTGGATGCGCGCGTTCTCGCGGACGCCCGGCATCGCCAGCACCCGATCGATCGTGGCGCGGCACGCCGCAAGCTGCTGTTGCAGCATTTGCAGTTCCGCCAGCATGATCAGACACGAACCCAGCGTCCAGGTATCGCTTGATTCGGTGAAGCCGTTTAACACGGCGTCGATGGTCGCGCGGGCGTCCGCCACGCGGCCCATGTCCAGCAGCACGGCAGCGCGGCCCTGCTCGGAGCTCAACAGCCCTTCGTGGTCGCCCACGCGCCGTTCCATCTCACACACCCGATCGAGATACTGCAAAGCCGTCGCCAGCTCGTTGCGCTTGTGATGCACCTCTGCCAGATTGTGCAGCACGCTCGCCATGCTGTACACATCGCCGAACGACTCAAAGGCCGCATACGACGCCTGATACGACTCCACCGCGCCGGCCCACTCCCCACGTTCGAGCAGCGCCGTGCCGATGTTGGACAGCAACGCCGCTTCGACCACGCGGATGCTCGATCGGCGCGCGGCGGCCAACCCGCGCCGATAGTGCGCAATGGATTCTTCGCCCTGTGGATGGCGCGTGTAGTTGATCCAGCCCAGCGTCCGTTCGGCGCGCGCGATGACATCGTCGGCTACCTGCGGCAGATATTCGGCGAAGTGCGGGGTCAAAGCCAGCGCCTCGCGTGCGGTGCGTTCGGCCTCTTCGTATTGCGACTGCACCAGATGCGCGCGGCACTGCACGGCCAGCAGCCGCGCCCGCAGGATGACGTCGCTGGGCGCCAGCCCGGCCACCGCCGATTGGCACAGGCGCAGCGCCTCGGCCGTCTGGCCGCGCTGCATCAAACTTTGCGCCAGCACCCGCACGATGTTGGCGCGCGCGATCGGCTGACCGTGTGCCAGCGCCAGCGCCTCGCGATAACTGGCCTCGGCTTCGGCCGCGCGCGGCGTGGACTTCAACACATCGCCGTGCGCCGTCAGCAGCTGGCGCAGCACGTCCGGCGAAAGTTTGCGCTGCTTGCGCGCCAGCGCCAGCGCTTCGTCGATGACCTCGGCGGCGTCGGAAGCCTGCCCGCGATTGAACAAGGCCTCGCTCTGATCGGCCATGACGCGCGCGACCTGCAATACGCGCCCCGCGCGCACGTAATGAAAAGCCGCGTCCAGCACATCGCCTGCGCCGCGCTCGGCCCACGCGGCGGCGATCAGGTGCAGCTGCTTCTTGCGCACCGGATCGGTGGACAGCGCTGTGTATAGATGATCGCGCACCAGCGGATGCAGCGTCGCTTCACGCGGATTTTCGATTAGATGCCGGCGCTGCAGTTCCGCCAAAGCCCGATCGATCGGCCGCGCCCCACCGGCCTTCGTCCACAATTCCATCAACGTGTCGTCATAGAGATCGATCGGGTGACGGAACACCGCCACAAGTTCGGCCAGCGCGCGGGCCGCGGGCGACAGATCGTGCAGTACGGTCTCCACCAGATAAGCCGCGACCTGCGGCTGCATGTCGAGATGATCGACGAATTTCGTCGCATCGATGGCGCGCTCGTGCAATTGACCGGCGGTCAGCCGCAGCAGCATGGGGCTGCGCGCCGTCTTGGCCAACACACGCTCCAGCAGCGCCGGCGGCAGCCTAAAGTCCAACTGTTGGATCAACTGCTGCGCCTCATTCGGTTCCAGGCCGCTCAGGCGCAGGGTGGGCGTATCGGGCAGCGGCGCCGCTTCGCGCCCGGCGTACAACACCTGCGCCGGCGTGGCGCGCAAGTGGCGAAAGAGCGACAGCACCGCCTCGTCGCCGCTCACCGTCTGCGCCTCGTCGAAACACAACAGGGCCGGCTGCTGATGCAGCGCTGCGCCGATCAGCGTGAGCTGCCGATCGGGCGGCAGCGGCGCGCCGGCTTCGGGCCGCGCCAGCTCACGCAGCTGCGTCTGACCGTGCGCCAGCAGGAAGAGCGCCAGCTGCCGCAGGATCACATCGAAGCTGGTGGAAATGCCGCGCTGAAATGTCAGCCAGAAGACGGGCCGATCGCGAGCGACCTCGTGCGCGGCGCTGCCCGCCAGCGTCGTTTTGCCCATGCCGGGCAGTCCGCTGATCATGACATGCCGATCGCGCTGCAAGGCGGCCAACACCTGTTGAAGCAAGGCGGGGCGCGCCACGTAGTGCGGCGGCAGCGCCGGAATATCTTCCAGCGTGCCCAGTTCTTCAATCACTTCTTCGCGGATGGTGGTGGCGGTGTAGCTGATGCGGGTGACGGTGCGCTCTTCACGCGCGGCGGCGGCCAGTTCCAGCAGGCGGGCCATGGTCGGCGCGTCATCTTCCAGCTCAAGCGCCGGGCCGAACAGCGCCGCAATGGTGGTCAGATCGGGCGGGCGCTGGTTCT
Organism: uncultured Anaerolineae bacterium; assembly: GCA_964550855.1. Lineage (GTDB taxonomy): Bacteria > Chloroflexota > Anaerolineae > Fen-1058 > Fen-1058 > JAGOBP01. The sequence continues at coordinate 83,390 of CAZKBQ010000009.1, read as the reverse complement.
TTTCAAGGCGGCAGATGTGAGCTTCGGTGTAACCCACAGCCTGAGCCAGCTCGCGTTGGGTGAGGCGCGCCCGACGACGAAGGTATTTTAACAGGTCTCCAAAAGTCTCGGCGGCAGTGACTGGCATTGCCATTGATTCTAATCAGTCCCCACGGTTTTGGCAAGAAATGTCAACTTTGACGCGATCCAACGTGCTACAGTGTGAACAAGGACGATGGCATGCGGCGAGTGATCCAGCGCACGGTGCGAACAACCAAAATTGTGTCACTGACGATTACGCACAGCGAAGAGCAGGTGGATTACACGCTGCTGCCGGACAACGATCCGTTATCGGAACCGGCTGTCCCCGATCGGGCCGGGCTGCCCGCCGCACCGGACGATCCGGCACAGGCGGCCACAGGCGATGCGCCGGCTGCCGATCGATCTGAGCCTGATCCTACTGGCCCGCGAGGCGAAGACGATGAGTCAACTTGAGACCTTCAACTGCCCGCGCTGCGGCGGCGATATTCAATACGATGGTCACGGCGTGACGCAGCGCTGCCCGTATTGCGGGGCGGCGGTGACCGTTCCCGTGGAACTGCGCCCGAAAGCGGCGCCTTCGATCGCGGTCGTCAACCCGATCGGTTATACCCGTCCAACGCGAAGTGCGCCCAATGCCGGCTGCCTCATCGGCGTCGTCGGCTTTGTCGCGTTCATGGTCATCGTGACGGTGATTCTGCCGCTGACGGCGATGAATCAGACGCTGAACAACATCCCGGACATTCCCGGCGTGATGAAAGACGTGGCGACGATGGCGGCCGAAGCCCAAAACGAACCGACACGCCGCCCGCCGATGGCTGCGCCCAGCCCCACGCCCACGCCGGCTTTCGCGGACGTTGTCTTGCAGTTCGGCGAGAAGGGCATGGGCCCGGGACAGTTCACCAGCGCGGCGCTCAGCGGCATGGACGGCCAGGGCCGCGTGTACGTGGGCGAATACGCGGGCGGGCGTATTCAGGTCTTCGATGCGGCGGGCAAGTTCCTCAGGCAGTTCTTCATCGGGGGCAAGAATTCGGTGCTGTTGGGGCTGGCGGTTGATCGCTCGGGCGTGGTGTTCACCACCGATGGCGGCGACATCACGCGCTGGGACGGGCAGACGGGCCAATCATTGGGCAAGTTGAAGTACCGCGGCGGGCCGGGCTTCGGCGAACTGGCGCTGGCGCCGGATGGCAGTCTGTACGCGATGTGGTACGAGCGCCGCAACGGCATCTTCACGTCGGTCGAGGGCGCGCGCGAAGATCTGGTGCACTTCGACGCGGCCGGCCAGCTGATCGGCGTGCAGTCGGGCGTGATCAGTTCGATGACCGACAGTGTGGAATTGAGCAATGCGTTGGCGCTGGACGGCCGCGGCAATGTGTACGTCGCCGCCGAGTATGAGCAAACCATTTTCAAGTTCGACGCAAACGGCAAGTTTATTACGCGGCTGGGCAGCAGCGGCGAAGGCGACAGCCAGTTCCACAATGTGGGAGCGCTGGCCGTGGACGGGCAGGGTCGCATCTTTTTGGAAGAGAACGGCGACATCAGCGTGCTCAGGCCCGACGGCAGCCGCGTGGGCCAGATCGACGTGGATGGCAGCGCGCACTGTCTATGGTCCGACGATCAGGGCGCGCTGTGGGTGACGACCGACAAAGGCGTGACGAAGTATCAAGTCAAACAGAAGTGAAGCCCGGCCGGCAGGCTCAGTCATGGAGCCGAAGGCACGGACTGAAAAAGATCATTCACCAATAAGGAGACTACCATGCCAGACGTAACATCGATGATTTTAGGAACCGCCCTGCCCATCATTGTCATCACCATCGTGGCGCTTATCGTCGCGATGATCGTCGTGCGCCGCCTGACGGGCAACACCGCGGCCAATCGCCAGCTGCTGGCGACCGGGGAGACGGCGCAGGCCACCATCCTGCAGATGTCCGACACCGGAATGCGCATCAACGACAATCCGCGCGTCAGCCTGCTGCTGGAAGTGCATCCGGCCAATCGGCCCGCCTACCAGGTGGAGATCAAGCAGGTCATCTCGATGCTGCAAGCCTCGCAATATCAGCCCGGCCAGCAACTGGAAGTGAAGATCGACCCGGCCGATCCGAAGAAGGTGGTCATCTCGGCCATTTTGGCGGGCGCGGCTGGCATGCCCGCCGCCAACGCGCAGCAGATGGAACAAATGCTGCTGGCGCAAGAGCAAACCTATAACGCGGTGCGCTCGATGGGCGAAGCCGCGCCGGCCACCATCATCTCGGCCACCGACATGAAGATCCGCGTCAACGATCAAGGCTCGATGATGCGTTTCCGGCTGCTGGTGCAGCCCAACGGTCGGCCGGTGTTCCAGGCCGAGACGCAGGGCGCCATCGGCGATGTGGCCCGCACCAAGTATCAACCGGGCAGCACGATCTGGGTGAAGTTCAACCCCAACGATCAAACGCAGGTCGCACTCGATCACTCGTAAAAAGCAATAAACAAGGAACCTAAACCAACGACCCTTGTCTTATTCGTGGGAGGAGATCTTCATGCTACGTCTGAAGTCACTGGCGATCTTTTTGCCTGTCATCGCGCTGACGGCGCTGTTGAGTGTGTTTTGGCATGCGCCGTCAACCCGGGCCGCCGATGTCGACGCGCCGACGGCGCCCGCCGCAACCGGCGATTGGGTGAGTTATGGCCCCTTCGGCAGTTACGTGTACGGCCTGGCGATCGATCCCGTTTCGCCGACGATCGTTTACGCCGGCAGCTCAGGACGGGGTGTCTTCAAGAGCCTCGACGGCGGCGCTAACTGGACGCTGGCCAACACCGGCATGGGAAACTGGAGCATCCGCGCCGTCGTCGTCAACCCGGTCACGCCCAGCATCGTCTACGCGGGCGGCGGCTTCTTTCGGAGCAGTGACCGCGGCGACTCCTGGACGTCGGCCACCAGCGGCCTGACCAACACCGGCGTGAATGCCATCGTCGTGAATCCGATCACGCCGACGACGTTGTTTGTCGGCACGTCGGGCGGCGTCTTTCGCAGCGATGACGAGAGCGCCAGCTGGCACTGGGCCAGCAGCGGCCTCTCGACAACGTATATCTACGCGCTGGTCATCGACCCGATCGATCCGCGCATCGTGTACGCCGGGACCGATCAAGGTGGCGTCTTCAAGACGATCGATAACGGGCTGAACTGGACGCAGGTGATCAGCGGCCTGACGAATCTGTCGGTGCGTGTGCTGGCCATCGATCCGATCTCCCCTTCGATCGTGTATGCGGGCACGTACAGCGGTGTATTTCGCTCCACCGACGGCGGCGCGAATTGGTATAAGCCCGCGGGCAGTGTCGCGGCTAGCGCACTGGCGATCGATCCGCAGACGCCCACGACGTTGTACGCCGGCTCTGATTGCTTGGGACCGTACAAATCGATCGACAGTGGCGCGACGTGGGTATATAGCGCCACCGGCATGCTCAATAACTGCGTGGAGGTCCTCACCGTCAATCCGCAGACGCCGGCCAATGTGTACGTCGGCATGCGCGGGCCGGGCGTGCAGAAGACGACGGACGGCGCGTTATCGTGGCAGGAGGCCAATCGGGGTCTGTTGAATTCCGATGTGCAGGCGTTGGCGCTCCATCCCCAGAATCCACAGGTGATCTATGCGGGGGTCAACATGAACGGCGTCCTCAAGAGCGCGGACGGGGGTCATACCTGGGAGCACGCTGATCAAGGAATCACCAATCGCAACGTGAAGGTGCTGACGATCAATCCCTTCACGCCCACCGAAATGTACGCCGGCGTGTGGGCCAGCGGCGGCCTGTTCAAGACCACCAACGGCGGCATCAGCTGGACTTTGTCCAACGCCGGCTTTCCCAACAACCCGTCAGTCCTGCAAATTGCGGTACACCCCCAGCTGCCCAACGTCATCTATGCCGCGCAGTATGGATCGACTGTGGGCTATGCGGTGATGAAGAGCGTGGACAGCGGCAGCACATGGATCACGGCCAGCGTGGGCATTACGACGTCGTATGGTCAAGCGATTGCGATCGATGCGTCGTCGCCGCTGACGATGTACGCGGGCACCGAAAAGGGCGTGTTCAAAACGATTGACGGCGGGCTGAGCTGGACGATCGCGATTAGCGGGTTGACCAACTTGAACGTCGTCGCCGTCAGCGTCGAGCCGCTCACGCCCACCATCGTGTACGCGGCCACCACTGGCGGCGTGTTCAAGAGTGTTGACGGCGGCGCCAACTGGGCGCCGAAGAATGCGGGGCTAACGGCTCTCAATACGACGGGGTTGGTACGCGATGCGTCCGGCGCGACGAACGACTGGTATGTCACAGCCGGCAACGGCCTGTACGTCAGTATCGACGGCGTGGAGAGTTGGTCGCTGGTGAAGAACTTCAACGCAGGCACAACGCGCGCCGCCGCCATCAACGGAGAGCATCAGTATGTCGGCACACAGTCACAGGGCGTATTTGTCTGGCAACTGAGCAACGTGCTCCATCTGCCGCTGGTAGTCCGTTAGAGTTTGAGGCCGCGGGCAAAGCGTGGGGGTGCGGTCGCCGCGTCTCAGACGAGGCAACCTCGCTCCTGCCTTTGCCAGCAGACCCAGGGTTGATCAAGAAACAAAGCGGACGCTGGCTAAACGCACTTTGTTGACGGGCCACAAGGTCAGTCAATTCGAGGGGTATTCAGCATGACGACGTTCAGTAATGAAGAACTCAATGAACATTTCAACCGCATCTCGCAGGCGATTGCGCGCCTGGAACGCAAGACCGACTTCATCTTGAAGGAACTCAAACTCGACTATATCGACAACCCGGCCGGCAGCGTCCCGCCGGAACTGGCCGAGGTATATGCGTTGTTGAAGCAGGGCAAGAAACTGCAAGCCATTCAGGCCTATCGACAGCTGACCAACGCCAGCGCCGAGGTCGCCAAAGCCGCCGTCGAAAATCTGGAGATGGGCGCCGCTCATTCGTAACGAAGCCATATCGCCGCTCCGTCGAAATGAATGCGCAGCAACCATCCCGCCACATCGACAAAGCGGTCAGCCATATTTCATCAACTGGGAGGAATCTTCATGACCATTAATCACAGGCGCAACATCCTGATCGGGCTGCTCTTGGCGCTGCTGGTCATCGGCCTGCTGGGGGCGGCGCGCGTCACGGTGGCGCAGGATGGGCCGACGGCGCAAGACACGGTAACCGCACCTGAGGCGGCAACCACGCCTGAAGCGCCCGACGCACCCACCGCGCCCGACCTGGACTTGCCTCTGCCCAACATCATCGTCAACACCACCGCGCTCACCGCTGATCCCGGCGACGGCAAGTGCGACTTGTGGGAAGCGCTGCAAGCCGTCTTCCAAGCGAACTACGGCATGTCGCCCACCTATCACGAGTGCACGGCCAAAGTCGGCGGCATGAACGTCATCGCCTTCAGCGTGGTCGGCGGCACGATCACCGTGCCGGCGGTCGGCGCGTATTCCGATCTGCCCTTCGTCCACGGCGAAACTGTCATCCTCGGCCCAATCACCATCGCGGGCAGCGGCGCGTCGGCCGACACGCATTTGCTGCGCACGGCCCCCGGCGCAAAGTTGACGGTGGTGGCGGTGGTGCTGAAGAACGGTCACACTTCCGGGGCCGGCCCGGCCATCTATTCCGACAACAACGCGACCATCAACGTGATCGCTTCGTTCCTGGTCGGCAACAAGGCCGAATCAGACGGCGGCGCGATCTACTCGAACGGCGATCTCAACCTGATGGGCACGTCGTTCATCAATAACTCCACCGGCAACACACCGGGGCGCGGCGGCGCGGTATATGTGACAGGCTACGGCTCGTTCAAGAGTCAAGCGTCCACTTTTACCGGCAATCAGGCGGCCGCCGGCGGCGCGATCTATCTGGAGAAGTCGGGCGGGGCCAGCAGCATCAGCGAATCGATCTTCACCGCCAACAACGTGGGCGGCGACGCCGCCGGCCTGGGCGGCGGCGCCGTTTACAACTCCAGCAGCGGCGGCACGCTGGAGATCAATCGCACGGCCTTCAACGCCAACTTCAGCACGCAGGGCGCAGGCGGCGCCATCGTGAACAAGGTCGGCGCCACGGCCTACATCAGCAACACCATGTTCGATGCCAACCTCGCCGGCGACTCCACGCATGCGCGCAATGGCGGCGCGATCTACAATCAAGGGCCGTTATCGATCGTGAAGAGCACGCTGGTGGGCAACCTCGCCACCGGCGGCAGCGGCGGCGGACTGGCGACCGAATCGAGCGGCCAGGTCACGATCGGCAACGCCACCTTCTTCGGCAACTTGTCCGATAGTCAAGGCGGCGCCATCTATGGCACGGCCAGCAGCCTCATTGCGATTCGCAACAGCACCTTCTCGGCCAACATCGCCGGCAGCACAGGTGACATTCTGTATCTGGGCGGCACGGCGCAGGCCTCGATCGGCAACACCATCCTCGACGGCAGCACCACGCCGCACCCCAACTGCGCGGGCAACGTCGTCGCCTCGCTCGGTCACAACATCGATACCGGATCGACGTGCGCGGCCAATCTGGGCCTCGGCGATATGCCGCTGACCAATCCGCTGCTGGGCGCGCTGAACTTCAACGGCGGCTCGCTGCCGGTGCTGACCACGCAAATGCCGTCGTACTCCAGCCCCGCGATCGATCACGGCGACCCGGCGATCTGCGCGCATCCCAGCGTGGACAATGAAGATGAGACCGGCGCGAAGCGGCCCAAGAACGGCAGCGGCAGCGGCGCCGCCGCGTGTGATGTCGGCGCGGTGGAAGTGCCTGAGCGCAAGCCGGCCTTTGATGCGGAACCCATGCCGCCCGGCCCCATCAACTTCGGCAGCGTACAGGTCAACACGACTATCACGACCAGCATCAATGTCCACAACGCGGGCAACTACACGCTGACGTTGAGCAATCCGGCGGTGGGTGACGCCGCCCACTTTGGACTCTCCACCACTTATCCGGTGGCCGTGGCCGTGAACGCGCAGAAACCGATCGTGTTGTGGTGCAAGCCGACGGCAACCGGCCAACTGGCAACAGCGTTGACTTTCGACACCACCGATCCTGATCGAACGAGTGTGTCGTATTCGCTGCTGTGCAATGGCACGCCCGCGCCCGCGCCGTCGTTCAGCGCCGCGCCGGTCGCGCCCGGGCCGATCGAGTTTGGTGAAGTCGCCATCGGGGACATGCTGACGCAGACGATCACCATCAAGAACAACGGCACGGCCAATCTGGTCGTCAATCAACCTGGCTTCACCAGCGACGGCGGCAACTTCGCGCACAACTTTGCCTCGCCGACGAACGTTGCCGCAGGTGCGACCAGCCAGTTTGCGGTGCGCTGCCAGCCCAACAAGGTGGGGCAGCTCGTCGGCCAGTTGACGTTCCAGACCAACGACGCTTCGCAGGCTCAGGTGAGTTACAACTTGAATTGCGTGGGAGTGCCGCCGCAGACTGCTTTTCTGGTCAACACTCAAAATCTCAAGAACCCGTTGCTGCCGGCTGATCTCTCCAGCCCCTTCGGCGTGGCCGTCAGCCCCGACGGGTTGAACGCCTACGTCAACGGCAACGCGACTGCCGACGGCGAAATAGTGGTGCTGAAGAAACAGTCTTCCGGCCTGCTCGCCGGCAGTTATCTCTGGACATCGCAAGTCATCAATACGTCGCTGGGCAGCCCGCACGACATGAAAGTCAGCCCGGACGGGCAATACCTGCTGGCCACGGGCGGCGCCAACAATGCCCTGGCCGTTTACGCGCGCGACAGCGGCAACGGCAACCTGTCGCCCATTCTCACATGGACCAACATCGGCGGCCTGAACAATCCGTATGGGGTAGCCTTCAGCCCGGACAGTCTGTTTGCCTACGTCACCAACTACACCGGCAACTCCATCTCGATCTTCAAGCACATCGGCAACGGCTACTTCTTTACCGGCTCAATCACGGCCACGACGATGACCACCCACACCCTGCAGAATCCGGCCGGCATCGTCGTCAGCCCCGACGGCAAACATGTGTATGTCTCCGTGCACACCGCCACCGCCTCACAGGGCACCCTGGCCGTCTATCGCCGCGATGTCGCCACCGGCGCGCTTACGCCGATCCAGACACGTTATGAGGGTGACTGTCAGGACGCGACTTTTCTCTGTCTTTTCCCCGTCAACGGTCTGGCCTCCACCTACCAGCTGGCCATCAGCCCCGACGGCTACAACCTTTACGTCACCAGCTGGTACGATCACGCCGTGGCCAACTTCCGGCGTGATCCGGCCACCGGATTGGTGCGCTGGAATGGGACGATTGGCAACAGCAGCCTCGGCGGCAGCGGATTGACCAATGCGTTTGGCGTGGCGGTCAGCCCCGACAGCAAACGCGTCTATGTCACCAGCTACACCGACGACGCACTGGTGATGTTCGATCGCGAGAAAACGAACGGCTATCTGAGCTTCCGTAACGCCTATGTACGCAATGCCGGCAGCGGCGCGCCGGCGTTGAACGGCGCGCTTCAAACCGCCGTGAGCAGCGACGGCAAGTATGTGTTCGCCGTGGGACAGGCCGACACGGCTGTGGCCGTCTTCCGCAGCGCCAACCCGCAGCCGGCGCTCTTCAGCCTGCAGCCGGCCTCGGTGGCGCAGGGCGGCAGCGGTTTCACGCTCATCGTCAAAGGCACGGGCTTCGTCAATGGCGCGCAAGTGTGGTGGGACGGCTTCCATCCCACTGACACGTTCATCAACAGCAGTGAAATGCGCGCCACCATCCCGGCGGCGTGGATCAGCGGCACCGGTAATCACACGATCACGGTGAGGAATCCCACGCCGGGCGGCGGTGATTCATACAACACGCTGACGTTCCAGGTGACGGCGGTGGCGGCCACGCCCGTGCCCTCGATCGATCATCTCAACCCGGCAGGCGTCATCGCCGGCGCGTCGGGCGTGCAGGTGGATGTGTACGGCTCCAACTTCCAGTCGTCGGGCACGACGGTCACGGCCAACGGCAGCGGCGTCGTGCACACCTTCATCGACAGCACGCATCTGCGTATCACGGCCTTCAACGCCAACACCTTTGCGCAGCCGGGCACGGTCAACATTCAAGTGAACAACACCGGCGGCGTCAAGTCCAACATCGTCGGCCTGAATGTGGCCGAGCCCGGCCAGAATCCCGTGCCGTCGATCACCGCGCTCGGCCCCGATTGGTCATGGTCGCTGGGCGCGGCCAGCCCCGACCTGACGCTGACCATCACCGGCACCAACTTCGTCGATGGCGCGATCGTGCAGTGGAACGGCGAAGATCGACCGACGAAGTTCATCAGCAAAACGAAGTTGCAGGCGACCATCACCGGGTCCGATCAGCTTGACCCGGCCTACAACAGCGTCATGGTCAGGAACCCCGCGCCGGGCGGCGGCGGCAGCAATGTGCTGACGTTCATCGTGCGGCCGCTGCACCAGTTGTTCATTCCGATGGTGGTCTAGTAAACCAGACTCAGCAGCGCGCGCCAAACACAAAGCCCTGCCGAGGTCACAGATCCCGGCAGGGCTTTACTCATTATTACCCCTTAGAGCCTATCTCTAAACCTCACAGCGTCCGCACCCCTATGCGGCGCGGGCGGGCATGGGGATGCCCGCTCTACGGTTTAGAGATAAGTTCTTACTCGTTACGACACCGCTTCACTCTCGGCCAGACGTTTCTCGTACTGTGCTTTGTAATATTCCATGTACTCGCCGCTCTTGATCTTGCGCCACCACCATTGATTGTCCGTGTACCACTTGATCGTCGCGGCGAGCTCCTGCTCAAAGGTGGCAGCCTGCTCCCAGCCCAGCGCGTGCAGTTTGGACACGTCGAGCGAGTAGCGGCGATCGTGCCCCGGCCGATCGGCCACGCGGCGCAGCAGCGATTCCGGTTTGTTCATCATCTTGAGCAGCAGCCGGATCACGTCGAGGTTGTGCTGCTCGTTCTCGCCGCCCACGTTGTACACTTCGCCAATCACGCCGCGGTGCAGCACCCGATCAATGCCGGAGCAGTGATCCATCACATACAGCCAATCGCGCACCTGCTGCCCATCTCCATAAACCGGCAACCATTGATCCTCCAGCGCATTGGTGATGAACAGCGGCAGCAATTTCTCTGGATACTGATACGGCCCGTAGGTATTGGAGCCGCGCGTAATCGTCGTCGGCACGCCATACGAAATGTGATAGGCATTCACCAACAGATCGGCGCTGGCCTTGCTGGCCGAGTACGGGCTGCGCGGCGCCAGGCCATCGGTTTCGCGCGATGAACCGATCGGGATGTCACCGTACACTTCATCGGTGCTCACTTGATGATACCGTTCGAGTTGAAATTGCCGCGCCGCTTCCAGCAGCACGTAGGTGCCGTTGACATCCGTCTTGATGAAGGCATCGGGTGTCAGCAGAGAGCGATCGACGTGCGATTCAGCCGCAAAGTTCACAATCGTGTCGATGTGATGATCGCGAATCGCCTGCTCGACCGCGGCGGCATCGCAAATATCGCCGCGCACAAAACTGTAACGCGATTGGAATTGTTCGGCCAGATCGCGCAGGTTATCCAGGTTGCCCGCGTAAGTTAATTTGTCGTACACAATTACGTTTAGCTGCGGATGGTTCATCAGAACATACCGGACGTAATTCGATCCGATGAAGCCCGCGCCGCCAGTGATCAACAGGTTCTTCAAGGTTTCTCCTCACTTGATGTGGATTGGCATGTGGATAACGCGTGGATGAACGTGGATAAACATCCAAACATGTGGAGAATCATACCATGAGCTGTGGAAAGCTGAAAGACGCTTGAGCAACGCTTGACCACCGGCTGTGCAACGCAACCAACCTTAAAGACCACAGAGTTTTAAGGTTTACCCATTGCCAAGCACGGCCGTTTTTGTTAGAATGTGCCTGCGCGTCGGATAGGAGCTTGGTGTTCCTGCCGACCGTTTCTTTCAGTAAACGGCGGTGCCCATACTCACAACTGGTTTCCAACAATGTGCTGGCCGATTGTTCCACAGGCCAGCATTTTTATCCACCGTCGCAGTCAGGCCCTGTGCAACACTCAACCGGCCACACGCGGCTCTTGCCTGACTTTCATCTCGTCCCGGTTGAGCGCATTATTCACCCCGGTTGATAATCATCGTTTTGGGGGAGCGCATTATGAAGTCCGATCAGATCTGGCAGGCCGCCTTGGGCGAGCTGCAGCTGGACATGCCCAAGCCCGCGTTTGAAACGTGGGTCAAGCCTACTTCGGTCGTGTCCTATGAAGATGGCGTCTTTGTCATCGCCACGCCTAACGCGTACGCGCAAGACTGGCTGCAAAACAAACTCATGTCGTCAGTCAAGCGCATCCTCACTGGCATCATGGGGCACAGCGTCGAAGTCCGGTTCATCGTCTGGAACAAAGAAGAGCCGCCGGCGCCGGTCTCGCTGCTCAACGGCTTCGAGCCGACCGACCGCAACGGCAACGGACACGAAGCCAACGGGCGATTGCCCAGCGGGTTGAATTCCAAGTACGTCTTTGAAACGTTCGTCGTGGGGCCCAGCAACCGATTGGCTCACGCGGCCTGTCAGGCAGTTGCCGAAAAGCCGGCCGCGCAGTACAACCCATTGTTCCTGTACGGCGGTGTGGGGCTGGGCAAGACCCATCTGCTGCACGCCATCGGGCATGTGGGCGTGCAGTCGGGCCTACAGGTGCTCTACGTCTCGTCGGAGGAATTCACCAACGAGCTCATCAACGCCATCCGCGCCCAGGACACGGCGGCCTTCCGCGATAAGTACCGCACCATCGACGTGCTGCTGGTGGACGACATCCAATTCATCGCCGGCAAGGAAGCCACGCAAGAAGAATTCTTCCACACCTTCAACGCCCTGCACGGCAACGGCAAACAGTTGGTGATGACCAGCGACCGCGCCCCCAAATCGCTGGTGACGCTGGAAGAGCGCCTGCGCAGCCGCTTTGAATGGGGGCTTATCGCCGACATCCAGCCGCCCGACCTGGAGACGCGCACCGCCATCTTGCGCGACAAAGCCGAGAAGCAAAACATCCCTGTGCCCAGCGATGTGATCGATCTGATCGCGCGGCAGGTGCAGAGCAACATCCGCGAGCTGGAAGGCGCGCTGACCCGCGTGCTGGCCCACGTCCGGCTCACCGGCAGCCCCCTCAACACCGTCACGGCCGCCAGCGCCCTGGCCGATCTTATGGCGCGCCCATCCTCGGTGACGCTGGACGAAGTGGTGACCACCGTGGCCGCCTTCTACAGCGTCTCGCGCGACGACCTGATCGGCCGCGGGCGCAACAAGGAACTGGTGCATCCGCGTCAGATTGCCATGTATCTGGCACGCGAGGAACTGCAGCTCACCCTGCCGCAAATCGGCGAAGCGCTGGGCGGACGCGATCATACGACGGTGATGTACGGCGTTGAGAAGATCACGCAATCCATCGAAAAAGACGATGTCATCCGGCGCGAGGTGCTCTCGCTGCGAGAACGACTCTACAATCGTGCCACGGCCGTGGCTCAAGCCTGATCTGCCCATTCCGAGCTGTTGGCTCAAAACGCAGTCGGCCATGTTGAAGATGGCCGCGCAACACCGGGGAAAGTCTTTGATTTTCCCCGGTGTTGTTTTTTGGAGATGTGTTCAAAACAGTCTGCGGGCTGTGGAAAACCTGTTGATAACTGTGGAAAACCCTTTCGAATTGTGGATAACTCATCAGGCACGATCAGACTTATTGGCTATATATGGGGTGACCAATCGACCGAGGTGCCAATATTTGGCTTATCCACCTGTGGATAAGTGCCCCATATCTGTGGAAAAACGGGCTTCGTTGGGGATAACCAGCCATTTCAAAACATAACGGCAAATTTCGCCCCCCATATATAGCGGCGGCTTTTGAAGCGGTTGGCTATATATGGGATTGGGCTTTTATGGCGATTTTTACGTCATCCTGAACGTTTGCCAATCCGCTATTTAGCCATCCCGATTGGCGATCTCTTCCCCACGGCATACCCAGCGTGCGTGGAGACGTTCCGCAGCAATCACCCCTATAGGTCGTGGCTCGAACTGCCCTGCCCCCCAGATGTCGCCGCTCATGCCTCCTTGTCCACAAATCCACCGTCCCTACGGCTACTGCGAATAACGATCTGATCAAATGACAAAGAGAGAAAACCCATCGGGACAAAGGACACCGCTGAAGTCATCGGCATGTCCCACGTTGAAGCCTGTGATACAATGTGCAGCAGAAGAGTGTCATGAGCGAAAACATCCTGACCGAAGAACAAGCCGTCGAGCTGGCGGCCTTTCTGCACGAAGTGCCGCTCTTCAAAGACCTGACGCCCCAAGACCTCATGGTGCTGGTGCCGCTGGCCCGTCGCGATGTGTATCATGCCGGCGACATCTTATACCGACAGAGCGAGAGTGACGACCGGCTGACCATCATTTATTCCGGCGTCGTGCATCTCATGTACATCGATCCGGATGGCGCGGTGCGCGATGCCGGCGTTCGCGAGCGCGGCGCCATGCTGGGCGAATCGGCGCTGCTGGTGGCCGAGCCACACGACGTGACCGCGCATGCCGAGACCGATCTGGTGGTCATCGTCTTTCAGCGCGATCAGTTTCAGTCGCTGCGCAAAACCCATCCGCACCTGTGGGGGCGCTTGACACCCAGCGCCGACGTGGCGCGCCGGCTGCGCGCGCCGCACTTCGGCTGGCAGGACCCCGATGAAGTGGTGGTGATCTTCACGCGCCAGCACTGGTGGGGGTTGGTGCGGCGCGGCATTTTTCCGGTGTTGGGCCTGTTGATCTTGTTGCTGTTCGTGGAAGCGATCAATCTGACGAACCCGGCGCTGGAAGGCTGGGCGCTGGGCATTGCCGGTGTGATTGCGCTGGCCATCCTTACCTACTACTTTGTCGATTGGCGAAACGACTTCTGGGTGGTCACCAACCGGCGCATCGTCCACTCCGACGAGCTGTTTCTCATCCGCAAGCGGCGCACTGAAGCTCCGCTGCAATCGGTCACACAGATTCAGTTCTCGCGCAGCGGCCTGGCGCCGATGTTGTTCAACTTCGGCGATCTGGAAGTGGAGACGTTCACCGCGCCGTTGGGCATGCGCGACATCCCTGACGCGGAAACTGTCAAGGACTTGATCCGCGAGGAGATCGACAAGCTGCGTTCGCGCGCCCGCGCTTCGGAACGCCAGAAGATTCGGGCGGACCTGGCCCGGCGGCTCGACAGCAATGAACCGATCGTGTTAGCGCCGCCCGCCGCGCCGCCGCCGGCCACCACGCGCTTCTTTTTAGGCGGACTGCTGCACTATTTCTTCCCGCCGCTGGTGGAGAGGCGCGGCGACACAATTGTGTGGCGCAAGCACTGGGTTATGCTGTGGGGCAAGTTGATCTGGCCCACCCTGGCGTGGATTGTGACGGCGGCGGCGGCGATCAACTGGTGGCTGGCGCAGCCGCCGCTGGGCACCTTGCTTCAGGACAACAACTGGTGGCTGGCGTTCCTGTTCGGCATCATCGTCATATCCTTCTGGTGGCTGTGGGTCTTTGAGGACTGGCGCAATGACGAATACATGGTGACGTCCACGCACATTGTCGATCTGGAGCGCACGCCGTTTTCGCTGACCGAGCGGCGGCAGACCTCGCCGCTGTCCAATTTTCAATCGACGGAGCTGGACGTCGCCGGCCCGATCCAGAAGTTGATCCGCTATGGCACGCTCAAAATCAAAGTGCCCGGGTCCACCATTGACTTTGTGAACATCAAAGACCCGGCGGGGGCGCAGGCCGAGATCACCAAGCGATTGGCCGCGTTCAACCGCCGCCGGGCCGAAGCTGAAGCGCAGGGCCGCCGCAACGAACTCAGCGACTGGCTGGCTGCTTATGATCAAATCCGATTTGGCGCACGGCCGCCGGTGCCGCCGCCCGCGCCGATAGTCATGACCGGGGAGCAGAGTGATGACGATACTTGATATTCGAGTGATAGATGATCCCGTGCTGCGTCGCAAGGCCAGGAAGGTGGACAAGATCACGCCGGAGATCCGGCAGCTGATCGCGGACATGATTGAAACCATGCGCGCTGCGCCGGGCGTGGGCCTGGCGGCGCCGCAGGTGGGCGTTGGCGAGCGCGTCATCGTGGTGGAATATGCCGAGGAGGCCGATGACGACGACGACCAGCCCGCGAAGAAGAAACTGTATGTGCTCGTCAACCCGGAGATCGTGTGGGCGTCCGACGAGATGGTGGACGGCACCGAAGGATGTCTTAGCATCCCCGGCTGGATGGGCGATGTGACGCGGCACGAAGCGATAGCCGTGAAAGGGCTAAACCGTTCGGGGCAGCGGGTGAAGATTAACGCCAGCGGCTGGCTGGCGCGCATCTTCCAGCACGAGATCGATCACCTGGACGGCGTGCTGTACATCGACCGGCTGATCCCCGACACGCTGCGGCGCGTCGAGGCCGGCAGCGAAGAAGCCGAGGAAGCGAAAACGATGGGATAAGGAGCGGTATGCCGACCTTAGGGCAACTGCTTAAACGTCAACGTGATCGTCACGGCTGGACCCAGCAAGAGGTGGTGGATCGCGCCGGTCTCGATCGCAGCTCCAGCTACATCTCCAGCCTGGAGACCGGCAAGACCAGCCCGTCGGTGGCGGAGCTGGACGCGCTGGCGCGCCTGTTCGGCACCACCTCGCTGGACATGCTGCGCGAAGTGAGCGGCATCACGCCCGATTGGGAATTTGAGCCGAACTCGGATCTGCAGCGGCTGGTCACCCTGTATCAGGCGCTTGATCCGATTGAAAAGGAATCGGCGCTGGCCTATCTGGAATTTTTGCTGGAACGGCAAAATCGTCGGGCCGCGCCCTGACCATCGGGCGGCGCAGGCCGCCGATGATTAATCTTCGGCGATCTCAATCGTCTCGGCCACTGCTGCCAGCTGTCGGCGCCGCCAGCGCATCAGCCACAGGGCCACGACGGCTGCGCCGGCTAATGCCAGTGCGCCCAGCGTCAGCGTTTCATAGCGGCGCACAAACTCCAACACCTGCATCCATTGCGCGCCCAGCACCAGGCCCACGCCGGCCAGTGCGCCGTTCCACAGCCCCGCGCCGATGGTCGTGAAGATCAGGAATTTGCCCATTGGCATGCGGCACATGCCGGCCGGCAGCGAGATCAGACTGCGCACCAGCGGCAGCAGCCGCCCGAACAACACCAGCGCCTCGCCGTAGCGCTTGAAGGCCGCCAACACCCGATCGAGATCGGTTTCATCCACCTGCAGCCAGCGGCCATAGCGACGCAGCAATCGGCGCAGCACATACGAATCGGCCCAGTAGCCCACGGCATACAAGGCCAGCGCCCCCAGCACTGCGCCCAGCGTCCCCGCCGCCCAGATCGCCACAAAATCGGCCTGCCCGCGCCCGGCCAGGAACCCGGCCAGCGGCATCACCAATTCCGATGGAATGGGCGGGAACAGATTCTCCAGCATCATCACCAGCACGATGCCGGGATACCCCAGTGCCAGGATCACCTGTTCGATGAGGATGCGCGTGTGTTCCATCAATTCAGCCATGCGGTATGTCCTCCCCCGATGAACTTCTGCCCCAACACTGGTCGTCGGCGCCTAATAAAACGGGCGGGTCTTTCGACTCGCCCGTGGGCCGGCTCATTCCTCCGCCGCTTTTCTTGAAGACGCGGCCGGAGGGGCAGGCTGGCGGCGCAGCCGCCGCAGGATTTCGTCTTTGTTGTCGCGCCACAGGTGAATCAACGTCGGCAGCGCCGAGATGAAGATCACGGCGATGATCAGCAGCAGGAAGTACTTGTCCAGCGTCTCCGGATCAACTGTGGCGCCAAAGAACGTGCCGATGCCGTAGCCCACCAGCGTCACGCCCACCGCCCACATCATGCCGCCCAGCACGTTCCACCTGAAGAAGGTGCGGTACTCCATCTCGACCGCGCCGGCCACGATCGGCGCGAACGTGCGGATGAACGGCACGAAGCGCGCCAGCACGATCGTTTTGGCGCCGTGCTTGTCGTAGAAGGCCTTGGCGGCCAGCAGATTTTTGCGCTTGAACAGGCGCGAATTCTCGCGGTTGAAGATGCGCGGCCCGGTCTTCTTGCCAAACCAGTAGCCCACGTTGTCGCCCAGGATCGCCGCAATCGGCAGCGCGATCAGTAGAAACGGCAGGCTCAAGAACGGATGGCCCGTGGCCGGGTCGATGCGCCAGGCCAGCAAGCCGGCCGTCAACAGCAGACTGTCGCCCGGCAGAAAGAAGCCGAAGAACAGCCCCGACTCGGCAAAGATGATCCCGATAATGCCTGCGTAGCCAAAGGTTTGAACGATCTGTTCGAGATTCATGCTCCGACCTTTTCAATAATCGAAGACCCCGCGTCCACACGAGCGGGGTCTTTCGTGTTGCTGTAGAAGCAAGAATACCACGGTTTGGGCGGTGGGACAAGCACCCAGGCAAGGATGCCCCGCCAGAAGCCTTAGCGGCCGGCGGCAGTGTCAGCGATTGCGCCCGTACTTTTCATGGCTCGATACCCAGTCGGACGACGAGATGGCCGAAGCCAGCGAGATTTCGCCGGCCAGCGCCACGGCCGCGATGATCTCGGCCAGCCGATTGACTTTGCCGCGCCCCACGCAGCCCAGAATCTCCAAACACTCGCGCTGCGTCGGAAGGCCCACTCCGCCGCCGTGCGTGGCCACGATGAGCGAGGGAATGGTCAGCGACATGTACAGATCGCCTCTGGGTGTGAGCTCGGTGTACATCAGGCCCGCCGACGATTCGGCCACGTTGGCCACGTCCTGGCCGGTGGCGATGAACATGGCGGTGATGCCGTTGGCCGAATGCAAGCCGTTGTTGTTGACGCCGGACAAAAAGCCGCCGATGTTGGCGACGCCGTAATGATAGAACAACTTCTCCGGCTCCACGCGCATGTGCTGAATGAGCACATCGCGCAAGATGGTGGCTTCGGCGGTGACGCGCTTGCCGCGCGTGCGCATGATGTTGATCTGCGACGCCTTCTTGTCCGTGGCGAAGTTGGACTCCAGATAGAAATTGGTGATGCCCGCGTAGTGATCGATGATCCAGCTGCACGCGGCAAAGGTGGCGCGGCCCACCATGTTCTGGCCGGCGGCATCGCCGGTGGTGTAGTTGAAGCGCAGATAGGCAAACTTGTTGGACAGATACGAGTCGATGTTGAAGAGCTTGGCGACACTGGAGGTGGCCTCGGCTTCTTCTTTGATCGCGTCGAAATTGGCCTGCACCCACGCGGCGAAGTCGCGGGCGGCGCGGGCGTCCTCAAAGACAAAGACGGGCGCGCGCTGCATGGCGTCGGCCACCACGGTGACTTTGACGCCGCCGCTGAGGTTGGTGATCTTCATGCCGCGGTTGTACGAGGCGACCAGCGTGCCTTCGGTGGTGGCGAGGGGGATCAGGAAATCGCCGATGGCGTGCTCGCCGTTGATGCGTATCGGGCCGGCAAAGCCGATCGGGATCTGCGCCGCGCCGGTGAAGTTTTCGATGTTGCCTTTGGTGACGTGCGGATCGAACGAGTACTTCCACAGATGCACGGGCTGCGTGCCGGTGAACTGTTCGATCAACGCCTGCCGCCGCTGGATGATCTCGGGGCTGTAGTCGTCGGCAGTGTCGCGCGGAATCTTGACCTGCTCCGGCTCTTTTTCAGAGATGGCGTCTTCGACTTTGAACTGGAGTTTGCCAAAGGCGCGGGTTTCAAAGACGATCTCGATCTCGTGTTTGCCCAGTGGCAGCGCGGGCAGCGGAGTCTGGATGGTGACGACCGCGCGCAGCGGAAAGGCCAGCGGGCGCGCCGCCGAGATCTCGTAGGGCGAGAGGCGCTGCCCATCGGCCAGGATGAGCGATACGTGATCAAGCGCGACGGGTGTGCCGTTGATGTAAATGGCGCGCAGCCCGATCAGTTCCACATCGCTCAGGCGATTCTTGATGGAAAATTGCACCCCCGCCTCGGTGTTCTTGAGGCTGCCCAGTGTGTACAGCTTCTTCAGCAGCATGCTCGGAATGATCATGGCGGCTCCCCCTGTGAAGGCTGAAGGCGAAGGGCTGAAGCGACGACAGCATTGCGCCCCCGCTGATGTGCGACAAATATACTTGAGCGATCAGGCGCTGTCAACCGCAAAAATCCGCTGCGAAGCGCGCGCCGGCCTTACTCCGCGCGGGGTTCAGTGGCCTTGAATATCCATTTGCACGGATGGGAATAGGCTATCACCTCAAACCCGAACTTCTCCAGAATCGGGCGGCTCATAGCGCTGGCGTTCACGGTCAGGTAGCGCACCCCGCGCGCGTTGGCTTCTTGCGCGCGCACGGCCAGCAGCGCCGTATACAGCCCCCGCTTGCGAAAGCCGCTGATCGTGGAGCCGCCCCATAGGCTGGCAGGCAAACTGACTGTGTTTGGGGAAATACATCCAGGTGTCGATCAGCCGGACTACATCTCCCACGTTCCCAAGGTCTCCATGAACTGGTAGGCGGTCATATCCATTTGAATGGGCGTCACGGAGATATAGCCGTGGCTCAGGGCGCCCACGTCGGTGCCGTCGTCGGGGATGCCGGTGGGGGCCGCGCCGCCGATCCAGTAATAGGGTTTGCCGCGCGGATCGATGCGGGCGACGAGTTCGTCGTGATAGACGCGCGTGCCCAGCCGCGTAATCTGCACGCCTTTGATGGGGCCGGCCGGCACGTTGACGTTGAGCAGGATGTTGCGCGGCAGGCCGTGTTCGGCGGTGATGCGTGCCAGCCGCGCGGCAAAATCGGCGGCCTGCTCGTACGCGGCGGCATCGTCCACCGACACCGCGATCGATGGAATGCCTTCCAGCGCGCCTTCCATGGCGGCCGTCACCGTGCCCGAGTAGGTTACGTCGTGGCTCAGGTTGGCGAAGGGATTGATGCCGGACACGATGAGATCGGGCTTGAAGTTGATGGCGCCCAGTAGCACCAGCGCCACACAATCGCTGGGCGCGCCGCTGCTGGCGTAGGCGTCGCTGCCGTCGGCCAGTTTGACTTCGCTCAGGCGCAGCGGCTTGTGCAGCGTCTTGACGTGGCCGCCCGCACTCCAGTTTTGATCAGGCGCCACCACCACCACCACGCCTACTTTTTCCAGCGCCTGCTTCAAGATCAAAAGTCCGGGGGCGGTGACGCCGTCGTCATTGGTCACGAGGATGTTCATGTTGGCTCCTGGGGATTGATCAGATGATCGGAGTATACCGCACTTTTCGATCAAAAAGCCCGCTCTCGCGTGAGAACGGGCTTTTTGATCGATCGCGGTTCCCGATCAGTTCTTCTTCGCCGTCACTATGATCTTCACCTTGTTGCTCTCTGCCATGTTGCCGGCCTTGTCGTACACCCGCGCGAAGAAAGTGTGCGTGCCCAGTTTCGCGCCGGAGTCCAGCAGCCACTTGTCGCCGAAGGGCGGTGCGTTGCGCACCGACCACGGCTCCGGGTTGTCGTCCACGTAGATCTCCACGCGGCCGATGGCGACGTTGTCCTGCACATCCAGCTGGATGTTCACCCACTCGTCGGTGCCAAAGGTATAGCCGTCGCCGTCATTGGGATAGATGATCTTGATCGTCGGCGTGATGTTGTCCACGGTCACCGGCACCACGGCCGTCTGCGTCTGGCCGTCATTGCGGAAGACGGTCAATCGGAGAGTGAACAGGCCGTCGAGGTTGGAGACGTCCCAGTATTCCAGCGGGCCGTTATCCACCGGCTCGCCATGGTCAGGGCCGATCTGCTGCCATTCGGTGGGATTCAGTCCACGCCCAAAGTCGATGCGGTAGTGATTGTAGTCACCGCCTTTGGCGTTACCGGTGATGATGGTGCTGCCGCCGATGTACGAATATGCGCCCGGCTGGATGATGGCCACGTCGCCAAAGGCGTTGGGCGGCGGTCCGTAAACAGTATCATACGTGGACGGCGGCTGCGGGATGTTGGCCTCGCGCACGTAGTCGGCCGCTTCCGGCGGATAAATCTCGAAGACTTTCTCTTCCACTTTGTCGGGCGGCGTATAGGCGGTGGCGAGCTGTCCCGTTTCCCGATCGATCAAGAACGCCTGCGAGAGCGTGTCGTACGCCGTCGGCTCGGTGCCGGGGATGAACAATTCTTTCGTCGTCGGGCAATACTTGGTGGGTAGCAGGCCGGTAGTGGCGCAGACCGTCGCTTCTTCCAGCCCGGGCGGCCGCACAAACGGCTCCACCGGCTTGTCTTTCAGATAATACGTCATGAGCTGATTCCATACCGGTGCCGCGCCCGTGATGCCCGACACTTTCTTCATGGGACTGTTGTCGGTGTTGCCGATCCAGACGCCGATGGCGACCTGCGGCGTGTAGCCGATCGTCCAGTTGTCCTTGTAGTCATTGGTCGTGCCGGTCTTTACGGCGGCCGGCCGATCGAGCTCCAACACGTTGGGGTTGCCAAAGGCCGCCCAGCGCGCCTGGTTGTCCGACAGGAAGTTAGTGATGATGTAGGCCAGCCGCTCGTCGATGACGTACTGCGCGTCAGCGGCGCCATACTCAAACAGAATGTCGCCTTTGCTGTTTTCCACACGCAGCACCGGCACCGGATCGCGCTCGCGATAGCCGGGGCGCAGCTGATCTTCGGGAATCTTCAGGCCGGCCATGTAACCGTTATTGGCGAAGACGCTGAAGGCGTACACCATATCCAGCAGTTTCACTTCGCCGCCGCCCAGCGTCAGCGCCAGACCATAGAAATCCAACCCACGATCCAGTGTGGTAATGCCCAACCGGTGCGCCATGCGGATCACATTGTCCACGCCGGCCATTTGCAGCGCCTTGACGGCCGGGATGTTGTACGAGCGCGCCAGCGCTAATCGCATGCGGGCGTAGCCGTGGTACTGGCGGTCGTAGTTCTCGGGTACGTAAATCGGCGGATTCGCGCCCGGCTGTTGAAATTCCGTGCGCACGTCCAGAAAGCCGTACGACGCCGGCACGCCCTGCGACAGCAGGGTGAGATACGTAAAGGGCTTGAAGGACGATCCGGGCTGGCGCAGGCCGGTGGCCACGTTAAACTTGCCGTCGATGGCGTCGTCCCAGTAGTTGGCGCTGCCCACCATCGCCAGAATCTCGCCCGTCTTCGGGCGGATGACCACCGCCGAGCCGTTGTTGGCGTTATGGCCTTCGGCAGTGAGCTTGGCCACCTGATCGGTGATGGCCTGCTGCGCGTAATTCTGCAGATCCAGATCGAGCGTGGTGTACACCTTCAGCCCGCCGCGATAGACCGCGTCCGCGCCGAACTTGTCTTCCAGCCACTTGCGCACGTACACGGAGAAGTGCGGCGCCAGAATATCGAAGCGTTCTTCCACGCCGCCGCCCACGTGCAGCTTCTCGGCCTTGGCCGCCACCGCCTCGTCGGCGGTGATGTAGCCTTCGCGCAGCATCGCGTCGAGGGCCAGCGCCTGACGCTCGACGGCATTTGTGGGGTTATCGATCGGGTTTTGCGCGGGATACTGCGGGATCGGCGCCAGCATCGCGCACTCGGCCAGGTTCAATTGCTCCACCGGCTTGTTGAAATAAACCTTGGCCGCAGCCTGCAGCCCGTAGGCCAGGTTGCCGTAGAAATTCGTATTGAGATACCACTCCAGAATCTGGTCTTTGGAGTAGCGGCGGCCCACTTCGGCTGCCAGCAGCACTTCCTTGGCCTTGCGTTGATAGCCTTCGATCCCTTCGCGCAGCGTGCGTTCTTCAGGATCGACCAGCGTGTTCTTGACCAGCTGCTGCGTGATGGACGACGCGCCCTGCGTGTCGCCGCCCTGCAGGTTGCTGACAAAGGCGCGCGCGATGCCGCGCAGATCGAAGCCCGGATTTTCGTAAAAGCTGCGATCTTCCAACGCGATCGCCGCCTGCCGGCAGTAGGCCGGGATATTCTCCAGCGACACCCACTGCCGGTCGCCGCCGCGCGGATCGATCACTTCATACAGCAGATGTTGTCCCGTGCGATCGTAGATCTTGGTCGTCTCGAAGAATTCCTGACTCTGCGTGGTAAAGCGCGCTTCAATCTGCGACGGATCGGGCAGATCGCTGGTGAGGCCCACGTACACGGCCACCGCGCCGCCCACGCCCGAAGCGAAGAACACGGCGCAGCTCAGCATCACCGCCAAAACGCCGCTGGCGGCCAGTCGCCACGCCAGCTGGCCCTTGCCCTGCCGGGTGCGCACGCGCTGCCGGCGCGAGACGATGACGTGAATTCTCGGATCGATGTTTGCCTGCATACTCCACTCTATTCCTGATCAAACTATTGGCGGCCGCATCGCCGCCGGTCGCGCAATCTTAACGGCTTAAGGGCTTTTGTGCAAGGAACTGGCCGATAGGGATGTGTCAATGGACCTCCAGCCGCCCGATGGTTACGGCGTCGTCCGGCAGGCGGCGGCCCAGCGCATCATATGCCGCATAGCGCGCGCCATCGCCGCGCTGATACACCCCCACCCGCACCTCGTAGCGTCCCGCCGGCAGGCCCGAAAGCGAGCGCACGTCCACCACCTCAACCCCCGGCGGCCAGTTCGCCAGCGGGAGCAAGCCGCCCAGGCTGTCGCCGTCAAACGTGGCGATCAGGGCGTCGTCGCGCCACACGTGCACAAAGATCGTGTCATTGTCGCGCAGCGGCGTCAACGCCCGCCATACGAGTTCGAGCGTATGGCCGTCGAGGCGGGCGTCGATCAACTGCGCGGCGGCCGGCCCAAACTGAGCACGATACGTCGATGTTGCCGACGGGCGGATCGCGCCGACATCGCGCAAAGTCAGTTCGCCGTCGGGCGCATAGTCGGTCAGCCACACCCGATCGCTCTTCGCGGCGACTTCGGCCAGTTTTTCCGGCGGGGTATCTTCGCCGCGCATCAAAACCTCATACGGATATGCGCCGCGCTGATCGGCTCCCACGCGAAACGCCGACAGCGATTGCGTCCGGGCACTGCGGCCGGCGTGCGCCACGGCATAATCGGACACGTCCTGCACCACCGGCGCCAGGATCAGCCCCCACTCGCCCAGCGGATACGGCGCGGGCTGCAGCCACAGTCGATCGGGATAATTGACGAGCAAGATCGATCGATCGGGTTGTTGGCTCAGCGCCTCAATGGTCTTATCGAGAAAATGCGTCCCCTGTTGATACAGCTGTTGAAAGGCCGACCACTGCCCGATCGAGACGATCATCACACTGGCGGCGGCGATCAGCCCGATCGCGCGCCGCCAGACGTCCGGCGCAAACAGCTGGGCCAGCCAGCCGCCCCACAACACGGCCATGCCCAGCGCGGCCGGATACAGTAGCCGCGAACCGATGCGCGTGTAATTCCACGAGAGGCCGATCACCACCGGCAGCAGGCCGGCCGCCACCCAGACCGCGCCCAGCGCCGCGCGGCGCCAACCCTGCCATAGCCAGACGCCCAGCGCCAGCACCAACCCGCCCGCCCCAAATACGAGAATCATCGTCGGCGCGGGCAGGCCGCTGATGAACGGCGACAGCAGCGCCGCCGCGGGAAAGACCACGCCCTGCAGGCCATACGCCAAAACACGCATATCAAGAGCGCGCCCGGTCACGCCGGTATCGCGCGGCACATTGAGCCAGATCAGCAGGTAGACCAGCGCCAGCAGCAGGTGCAGCAGCGGCCACCCATTGCGGCGTTGAAACGAGGCGCGTGTGACCGGCCCGTTGCAGAAGGCCAGCCAGAAGAACATCACCACCAACGGCAGCGCGCTTTCTTGAAAGAGCAGGGCAAAGGCATACATCGCCAGAGAAGCGATCAGCCGGGAGGTCTGTCGGCGCTGCGCGTAACGCGCGGCCAGCAGAATGGACACGAATACTGCCAGCATGGCGACGGGTTGCTGCGGCGCCTGCCAGGCCACGGCCTGATACGACAGCGGATAAAGCGCGAAGATCAGCGCCGCCAGACGCGCGGGCGTGCGCTCGAAATTGAAGACGCGCAGCACGGGTACTGCGGCCAGCACCGCCAGCGTATGCGCGGCGATCTGGACGAAGTGCGCGGTCTGCGCGGCCACAACATCATTCGCGGCCACCAGCTGCCGATTGAACCATACGGCGATAGGGCGATAGAACTGATACGTGTCCAGCGAGGTGAACAACTGCCACAACGTCTGCCCTTTGCCCTGCGCATACCAGCGGGGATCGTCCCAGATCAAGCCGTATTGCAGCGATGGCGCATACAGCAGCAGGGTTAGCGCGATCAGGCTCAGGCTGAACCAATGCCGGCGGATAAAGTGGCGGGCGGCGGCGTTCATTGACGCGGCTTGCGGCGCGCCTACGGCGCCGGCAGTTTTTCGACGACGAGGAAGTGTGACAGGCCCAGGCTGCGCAGCGGCGTGTGTTCAAACGCATACGTGATGACGCGCAAAGCCCGGCCCAACGCCGGCCGCCGTGCGACAATGTTGTCGTAGCCCGGATAAATCTGCGTGTGCATAATGACACGCGCCGTTGGATCGCGGAACAAGCGGCGCAGGCCGCCGCGCGTATAAGCGCGCACATGCGGCGCAAAGCGGTTGCGCAGTCCGTCGGGCAAGTAGTTGATGAGCGGCGTATTGCCAAAATGATACTGACCGCGCCAGTAGTGGCCGTGCGTCTCAAATGGATACAGCCGATTGGGGCAGAACAAGATGACGCGACCGCCGGGTCGCAGTACGCGCAGCATCTCGCGCGCGGCCAGGCGGTCGTCGGCCACGTGCTCGATCACTTCGTGCGAAAGGACGGCATCGAACGTGCCGTCGGGATACGGCAGATGCTCACCGGCCGCCACGTGCAGCAGCTCCACGCCGGCCCGACTGCCCTCGCGCACGCGCTCAAAATCGATGTCCAGTCCCAGGGTGTGATAGCCCAGCTCGGCCAGATGGCGCACGTACAGGCCAAAACCGCAGCCGTCCACCAGGACACGGCGCGCATCGATGGGCAGCGCGCCAACGATCATGTCCAGGCGACGGGTCTGGCCGTAACGCCACACTTTGGACGGCTCGCCGCGCAGCGCGGCTTTGTCCGAGACGACGGGATGATCGGCGGAGTGGGAAGTCACGGTAGCGTAAACTCTTCGCGATGCCCGAAATACTTCGAGTTGTCGATCAGACGGATCCACTGCGGCTTAAGCGTATAGAAAGCGCTGCGCGCGATCTGATCCGTGAATTCGGCTGTGAACGGAAACTTGTCACGGAAGATCGCCCAGGCCCGATCGGTTTCATCGGGGTCGATCAGGCGGCGTGCCACCCCTTCGATCTGCACGCCATGAATGTCGCGCCAGTCCCACGTCTCATGACAGATCGTCACCGCCACGCGGCTGACGCGCGCCAGGTTTTGTGAGTGGCGGCTCTTCTCGCCCGATACCCAGAACAGGTTTAGCGCGTCGTCGTTCACGTAGAACAGGTTGGCGTTCTGCGCCCAGCCGTCGCGATCGACGGTGGCGAGGGAGAGGGTGGTGTGGCGCTTGAGGAAGGCGGCCACTTCGGCCCGTTGCGATTCGGTGATACGCGTCATGTCGTACTCGCTTGGCCCGCCTATCGGACGGCGGCCGGCCGCTTTTCACGGCGGGCCGCCGCGCTGGCAAGCAGCGCGCTGAAGCGCGCGTCGTGGCTCAGGGTCAGGCGCAGCCCCTCGTCCAGCGTCACGCCGGGCGAATAGCCCAGCAGCCGGCGGGCCTTGTCGATATTGGCCCAGAGCCGCGAGACGCCGCCGCCGCTGGGGTTGCGCAGCGGCAGCAGCGGCGTCTGTGTGACGCGGCCGATCAGCTCGATCAACTGGTCGATCGAGGTTTCGGCACCGCCGCCGATGTTGATGATCTCGCGGTTGACGTTGCGCGCCGTTGCAGCGGCCTCCAGCGCGTTAACGACATCGTCCACATAGACAAAGTCGCGGGTTTGCCGGCCGTCGCCAAACGCCACCAGCGAGCCGTCGGTCAGCGCCTGCTTTAGAAACTGCGGAATCGCGGGTGCGTGCGACGGCGGCAGCTGCTGACCCGGCCCGTAAGCGTTGAAGATGCGCAGACTCACCGTCTCGATCTTCCACAACGCGCCGATGGTGTGCACGTAGTGCTCGGCGGCCAGCTTGCTGACGGCATAAGGTGAATCGGGATGCGGCGGCAGTCCCTCGTGCACGGGTTGTTGGTCCTGCGCGCCGTACACCGCGCCCGACGAGGCCAGCACCACGCGCTTGACGCCCGCGTCCCGGATGGCTTCCATCACCGCCACGGTGCCGCCGACATTCACGGTGTTGTACTCGCGCGGATACAGGATCGATTCCGGCACCGAGACGCGCGCAGCCAGGTGGTAAACGCAGTCCACATCCTGGAGCAGTGTCCACAATTTGGGCACATCAGCCACGTCGCCGCGCGTGAAGAGAACCGCCGGATCGAGCCGGGCGGGATCGCCGCTGGTGAGATCGTCCAGCACGCGTACGACATGGCCCTGCTTCACCAGCCGATTGGCTAGCGCCGCCCCCAAGAATCCCGCGCCGCCGGTGATGAGAAAGCGCATGGCATCAGTCCTGTCCCCAATCTGGATGGCGATTATAGCACGGATGGTGAAGGCCAATCTGACAAATGACAAGCTGTGACAGGTAGAGGATCGATCGGGTGGGGTATAATCGGCAAAACTTGGTTGCCCGATCGAGATGAACCGTGCCCACTCGCTTTAATCGTCTTCGCCTCGCCGCCCGCCAGACAGGGCTGGTGGTGTTGTATGCCACTTTCTTCGCCACACTGGCGCTTATGCTTCAACAGGAATACCGCCCGCCCGGCGACCTTGAAACGCGCGTAGGGCTGATCGTCGGCGCGGAGCACTTTGACTTTATGCAATGGACGCTGGGGGCGTGGCTGGAAAAGGGCGCGCAGCTGGCGGTGCCGGTGCAGGATTATCTGAACGCGGATCAACAGCGTCAGTTCGTGCTGGACTTTATGAGTCTGACGCGCAAGTATTGGGACCTGGAAGAGCAGGTGCGCCGTATTTACATCGACGCCGCGCAAACTGATCCGGCCGGCGCTTCGGCCGAACTGCGCGCGCAGCGTGACGCCGTACGCGCCGAGGTGGAGCGCCGCCGGCCCACAGCCGAGGCGATTCTTCAGCAGCAGGTGGCGGCTGTGTTGGACGACGAGGGCTTTGGCGTAGGCGGCGAAGTGCTGCCGCCGGTGGCGGCCCGCATCACGCCGCTGCCTTACGTGCTCATCGTCTCGCCGCGCGACGACATCCGGCGCGTGACGAGCGACGGTTTGCAAACCGGGTTGAGCGTCGATCAGGCGGAAACGATTGAGGCGCGCGTGTTGAGCGAGACGAATCATTCGGCGCTGGTGGTGCCCATCGGGGGGCTGGCCGATTATCCGTCGATGATTCTGGAAACGACCGATCTGCTCTTTTTGGTGCAGACCATCTCACACGAATGGTCGCACCACTGGTTGTACTTCCGTCCGTTGGGGCTGGCCTACGTCGACCCGAACACACCCGACGCCCGCACCATCAACGAGACGGTGGCGTCGATCTTTGGCGATGAGATCGGCCTGAAGGTGATGAGGCGTTTCTATCTGGATGAACTGAAGCGCACCCATCCCGACCAGGTTGAGCCCAGGCCGCCCGCCTTGCCTGTGCCGCCGTCGCCGCAGACTTCGCCCGCGCCCGAACCGGGTGCGTTTAGTTTCAGTCGGGCCATGCACGAGACGCGGGTGGAAGTGGATCGGTTGCTGGCGCAGGCGCGGGACCTTGAGGCGCAGGGGAAACAATCGGAGGCGGATGAACGCATTAAGGCGGCCGAGACTTACATGGAGCAGCGGCGGCAATATATCAACAGCCAGGGATACGGCATTCGCAAGTTGAATCAGGCTTATTTTGCGTTTTACGGCGCCTATGCCGACCAGCCCGGCGCTTCGGGCAGTGATCCGGTGGGGCCGAATGTGGTGGCGCTGCGCTATTACAGCCCGACGATCCGTGACTTCCTCGAGCGCGCCTCCAGCATCCTGACGGTTGATGCCCTGCAGCGGGCTGTGGCCGCCTTTAAGTCCGCGCCGTGACGCTCAGTCCCATTCTGTGAAGATGGCGGCCAGCAGGGCCGCGCGCTCGGCCAGGCTGTCGATGACAATGTGCTCGTGGACGGCGTGCGCGCCGTCGCCGCGTGCGCCCAGCCCGTCCAGTGTGGGAATGCCCAGCGCGGCGGTGAAATTACCGTCACTGGCGCCGCCGGTGGCGCCTTCCTCCAGCTGCAGCCCGATGCCCTGCCCGATCTGGCGCACCCGTTCAAAGGTGGCCGCCATGGTCGCCGTTCGCTCCATCGGCGGACGGTTCAGCCCGCCGGTTATCTCCAGCCGCGCCCCCGGCACCACCGGCTGCAGACCGGCGATGGCCGGCACGATGCGATCGATCTCGCTCATGCGTGACACGCGAAAGTCCACGGTCATCTCAGCCCGATCTGGCACCACATTGCCGGCCGAGCCGCCAGTGATGGTGCCCACGTTGACGGTGGTGCCCTGCGAGTAGTCGGTTAACTGCTGCAGGCGCACGATGTGGTGGGCGAGTTCCTCGATGGCGTTAATGCCCTTCTGGTGATCGACACCGGCGTGCGCCGAGCGGCCGTGGGCGATGATGTGGAATTCGCCCACGCCCTTGCGGAAGGTCTTCAGCTGGCCGCCGGCCATGGCGGGTTCCAGCACCAGCACCAACGCGGCACGCGGCGCCTCGGCCTCGATGAGGGCGCGTGAGGTGGGGCTGCCGAGCTCTTCATCGGCGGTGAACAGCATACGCACCGGGCGGCGCGGGGCTTGCCCGGCGATTTGCAGGGCGCGCAGTGCCGCCCACAGGATGGCGACGCCGGATTTCATGTCGTAGACGCCGGGGCCGAACAGCTTGCCCTCGGCTTCGCGCAGCGGCATGTGCGCCAGCGTGCCG
The DNA here is from genome assembly GCA_964550855.1 of uncultured Anaerolineae bacterium. Lineage (GTDB taxonomy): Bacteria > Chloroflexota > Anaerolineae > Fen-1058 > Fen-1058 > JAGOBP01. Next base: position 53,503 of record CAZKBQ010000009.1, on the reverse strand, counting down.
ATCGGCCAGACCGTGTCCAGATGGCACACCGCCAGGAACGGGCGCTCGTCGGCGGCGCGGTGGCCGGCTGGCTCGCCTGCCCAATCGGCTGACAGATGCGTCCGGCCGCCGGCCGCCGGCAAAGATTGGACCACTGCCCCCAAAGCGCGAAACCGGTCGGCGACGACCGCGGCGCAGGCGTCCACGGCGGCCGGGTTGTCAGACGGCGACTCGATGGCGCACAGCGCTTTGAGCAGGGTCAGAGTTTGGGGCTGCAGGTCGGTGCAGATGCGGCGCAGGTCGGACATGGGGCACCTCAATTAAGCCGATGAATGGCTCGATCGGACAGGCGGGCACGTCGGGGTTTCACGTGAAACGTCCCCGCGGCTATTGGAAGCCGAAGATGACAAAGCGGTCGGGCAGGTCCTGCACCAGGGTGATGAGCGGCCCGATGGCGCTGCGCAGCTTCTCCACGACCGGCCTCAGGCCCTTATCGGCCAGCGGGATCGCGATCGGTTGTGTGAAGACCACCGGGATGGAGTTGCTGACCGGCACGTTCATGGCGATGTGCACCGGCAGCGCCGTGCCGGGCGCCAGCTGCAGGCTGACGATGCCGTTGATGGTGCCATATGGCCCCAGCGAGAAAGTGGCCGGCACGTTGATGGGCACCGGCCCGGTGGTCACCACCGTCGTGTCCTGGTCGAGCGGCAGGGTAAAGTTCACCGGCACCTGCTGACTGATGGCAATGGAATCCTCAATGGTGGAGGCGCCCAGCCCCTCAAAGGCGGAGTCCAGCTGGCCCAGCACACTCGCCAGCGTCAGCTTGATGTTGCCCACCTGGCTCAGCAGGATCACGACCACGATGATGAGGACCAGGTTGACGATCATCGATACGAGCAGCGAGATGTTCTTGACGGCGTTCCAGAAGCGCCGGGGGCGACTGACCGGCGGCGGGCTGGCCGGCGCGGCATAGATGACAGTTGCAGGCGGCGGAGGCGGAGCAGGCACAACCGCGCTGGGCGCCGGGGCAGGCGCAGCACCGGCTGCGGCGTTGGGTTGGTCGGGCGGAATGGCAGACATCGGTGTCTCCTTGCACAGTAACCGGCGCCACACAGCAAACTAGCGGCGCGTGCCGCTAGTTTAGCATTTCCGAATTCAAAAGGCAATCGCGCCCGGCCGCCGATCACTTCCACTGGGTCAGAATGGTCTCGCGCCTGAACAGTCTGACGGCCACGGCCACCAATGCCGCATCGACCGCCAGCATCACCACGCCGAACAGCGCCATGCTGGCCGTGTTCAAGGCGATGACGCCGAAGATCTGGCCGAAGAACAGCGCCAGAATGGGCAGCATCACGACAAAGCCCAGCTGCTCGGCGGCGCGCGGATCGTTGACGCGCGACGAGATGATGACGGCCACCATCACGGCCAGCACACACAGCAGCGGCGCCACGAAGATCATGCCCACCAGCCACATGGGGTTGGTGATGGCTGCGTACACCCGGTCGCTGACCACCAGGAAGCGCGCCGCCACCATGTAAATGGCAAACGACAACCAGGTGGCGACAACGGCCGGCAGCGCGGCGGCCAACCCTTTGCCCAGGATGATCTCGGCGGTGGAAGTGGGCGTGGCCAGCAGCGGCTCCAGCGACCGCGTGGCTTTTTCGCCCACAATGCTGTATGAGGCGATGGTCACCGGAATAGCCAGCGGCAGCAGCAGGAACAACAGCATGAACTGATTGACGAGGAAGCCCTGCACGCATTCCACGTCGGTCAGATTTTGTGCCTGACACAGCGCTTCGATGTTGCCCGGCATATTGTGGGTTTGGCTGGCTGGGATGTCGCGCGTGACGGCCAGCTGCACCAGCGGCATGACCATGAATATCAACGGCATGGCCAGCACCACGCTCAGCACCAGCTTGTTCTTGAAGACTTCGGCCCACTCTTTGTCGATGATGGTTCGAATGCGCATGGCGATCCTCTCAATTCTGCCCGTTAATCAGCGACAGGTACACGTCTTCCAGCGAATGGCGCACTTCGCTGACGTACTGCACTTCAGCGCCCGCTTCCACCAGCGCCTTCACGATCAGCGGATTCTGCGAATCAGGATCGTCCAGCCCCACGCGCAGCGCGCCGTTGTCGACCTCGACCGACCTGGCAAACTCAAACTGTTTCAGGCTGTCAGTCATGGCCGGGGTCAGCCCGCGCAGGCGAAATTCGATGGTGCGGCCAAACACTGCTGCGCGCAGGCGGGCGGGTGAATCCACCCGGATGAGGTGCTGCTTGAACACGGCGATGCGGTCGCACAACCGATCGGCTTCGTCCAGATTATGCGTGCACAGGAAAATGGTGCGCCCTTCGGTCTTCAACTCCTCGATGAATTCGCGCACCAGTTTGGCCGCTTCCGGGTCCAGCCCGGCTGTCGGCTCATCCAGAAACACCGTGCGCGGCTCGTGCAGGATGGCGCGGGCGATGGCCAGTTTCTGCTTCATGCCCTTGCTGAACGATCCGGCCGGATCGCGCCGGCGTTCCCACAACCCCAACATGCGCAGATACTTCTCCACCTGGCCGGGCGCGTCCTTTACGCCGTACAGCCGCGCATAGATCGTCAGGTTCTTTTCGGCGCTCAGCCGATCGTACATGCCGGGCTGTTCGGTGAGAATGCCGATCGAGGCGCGGATGGCCTGATCGTCCTTGCCGACTTCGAGATCATTCACCCAGGCCTGACCGGCACTCGGCGCGATTAAGGCCGCCAGCATGCGGACGGTGGTCGTCTTGCCCGCGCCGTTCGGCCCCAGAAAACCGAACACCTCGCCGCGCTGAATGTCTAGCGTCAGATCCTTCACGGCCTGAATGCGGCCGGTGCGCTTGTCGCCCTGAAATTCTTTTGTCAAACCTTCGGTGCGGATCATGTGTCCTCGCTGGATGCGTATCACGCCTTACGTAATACGCAATACGTAATACGTCGTATGACGGCGCGGGTCGACGGCCGGCCAACCCTACTTCACCCACGCCGCGATGTCGTCGACGACGGCCTGCGCCACGTGGCCGGGCTGCTGATATTCTTCGGGACGGCTCTTGCCCTCGCCCGTGATGAACAGATGGTTGAGATCAGGATACGACTTGAATTGCACATCGCTGCGCGCCGACAGCGCTGCCCGCCAATTCTCAAAATCCACCATCGTTACCTGATAATCGCGCTCACCTTGCAGGATCAGCATCGGCACGGTCTGAGTGCGCGCCATCTCGGCGGGGTGATAGTCCTTCAAATCAAACCAGTATGAGGCAGGCGCATTGAGCAGCTGGGTGCCAGCTGCGGCCTCGGCGGCAGACACGGCCTTGACCGCTTCCACCTGCTTTTTGAGCTCAGCCAGCTGCTCGGCGTTTGACGTGCCGTTGAGCGAGAAGAGGTACGTCACCTGCTCCAGCATCGCATCTTCGATGGGGCGCGTCAGGCCGGCCAGCACGATGAGGCCGGCTATATCCGGTCGGGCCTGCGCGATGCGCGGCGCCAGGTAACCACCCAGACTGTGCCCCAGCACATACACCCGCTGTGGATCGATGTTCGGCGTTTGCTTCAGCAGTTCCACCGCGGCGGCCGCATCGTCGATGGATTCTTCCTTCACCGTGAACTGATCGAGCAGCGCGATCTTGTCGCCGTATACCTTGGTGCGTTTATCATAGCGCAGCACGGCGATGCCCTGCGATGCCAGCCCCCAGGTAATGTCTTTGAAGGGCTTATTCGGCCCGATTGTTTCGTCTCGATCGTTGGCCCCTGAACCGTGCACCAGCACCACTGCCGGAAACGGGCCGTCGCCCTTCGGCGTGGTCAGGGTGCCGGGCAGCGCCCACTTGCTGCCGTCCCCCACCGTCACGTCACGTTCTACGAATTTGTTCGTATCAACGTAGGCCGGCGGCTCGTAGGCTGCCGCCGGAGGCTGATCGGCCGCGGTGAAGAACAACCCGCCAATCTGGCCGGTGTCCGAGTTGACGCTGACGCGCAACCCCAGCCGGCCCTTCTCAAACTCCAGCGTGGCCACCACGATGTCATAGGCATCTTTGCGGCCGGCCGGCTGAATGGCCACGGTGCCCTTATAAGCGCCAAACTGCGGCGAGAGACTCTCCCACGCCTGCTTCAGCTTGGCTTCGGGCAGGGCCGCCAGCATGTCGGCGTCGAAGCGGCTGACAGCCGCGGCGTAGTCGCCGGCAGCCAGCTGGCCGATCAATTGATTGGTAGCGGCAATGGCATCCTGCGCCGTGGCCGAGTCGGGCGTGGGCTGGGAGGCAGCCGTGGGCGCAACTGTGGGCATCGGCGCGGCGGCCGGTTGCGGCATACAGGCGGTCACAACACCGGCGATGAGAACCAACGCGAGGACAATACGGCTCAACTTAGTCATACGGTTTTCTACCTTTCCTGACGGCAGCCCGTCAGGACTATGGTACAGGTTTTTCCCGGCGCGTCAATCCGCTAACCGGTCAAGCTGAATCTAGGACTTTGGACGGAGGCGCGCACAGCGGTGACATTCGTCAATTGACGCGCGCGGCGCAGCCGCCCTATACTGACGTAAGAGTACGCTGATGGGCGCCGCGCCTCTCGATTGGTTGAGTGCGGCCAACCGGGATAATTCATCTGAAAGAATCGAGGGTTAGCATGTTGAGACAACTCGTCCGTGTCCTGTTTCCCATGCTGCTGATGGCGTCGGGGATCATCGCGATGCAGCTGGCGTCCAGGACAGTTTTTGCATCGGATGGATGGTATGTGGCCCCAGGCGGCAGCGATGCCAATGACTGCCTCTCGCCGAACGCTCCCTGCGCCACCATCAACGCCGCCATCGGCAAGGCGGCGGCCGGCGATAGCGTGCGAGTAGCAGCGGGCGTTTACACAGCCGCCGCAGGCACAGCCGTGGTGGTCATTGACAAAGACCTCGCGCTGACAGGCGGCTGGGATGCCGCGTTTACGGCGCAGACCGGAGAATCGATTATCGATGGCGAAGCCACGCGGCGCGGGCTGACGGTGGGCAATGGCGTAACTGCCAGTCTCGATCGGTTTACCGTGCGACACGGTTATCACCCCGTCAACGACAACGAAGCGGGCGGCATCCAGAACAATGGCGTGTTGACCCTGACCAATTCCATCGTGGCGGATAACAACAGCTTTTCCGAAAAAGGCGGCATCGTCAACGCCGGGGTGATGACGATCACCGGCAGCCAGATCATCAGCGACGTTGGCGGCATTTACAATGTGGGCAGCCAGCTGAGCGTGATCAATTCATTTATCGGGCACAACTCATCGGGCGGTGGACTGGTAGGCGGCCTGTACAACTCGTGGGGGACGGTGGTGCTGGACAACAGCACCATCAGTCGCAACACCTGCGGCTTCAGCGGGTGCGGAGTGTACAACTATTATGGCGGCAGTGTCGAACTCAATAATGTCACAGTGACTGAGAACGAAGGCGGCCTGAGCGGGGCCGGTGTGGCAAACAACGTGGGTGCGCTGACGTTGCGCAACAGCCTGATTGCGGATAATCGTGTGCGCAACGCGGGCAAGTCCGACTGCGCCGGCGCCCTCACCAGTGAGGGCTATAACCTCGTCAGCACGACATCGGGCTGCTCGTTTACGGCGTCCACCGGCGATCGGCTCAACGTGAAAGCGAACGGCTTGCTGCTGGGCGGCAGCTACGCCTTGTTCGCCGGCAGCGCCGCCATCGATCACGGTGATCCGGCCGGCTGTTTGAATCATCAGGGCGAGGTTCTCACATCGGATCAACGGGGCCGGCCGCGCCCGGTGGATGGCGACGGCGACACCGTCGCGCGTTGCGACATCGGGGCCTATGAGTTTGATCCGGCCGATCCCATTCGTCAAGTCTTTCAACCGATGACGGCCCGCAACTACAACAACTGCCCGGATTACTTTGATGATTTTAGTAATCCCGCCAGCGGCTGGCTGGTGGTTGAAGACGGGAACGTGCTGTCGCAATATCTGAACGGCGAGTTCCGGGTCTACAGCAAGCACAGCGGATACAGCTATGCATTCCGCGCCCCCACCTGCAGTCGGCAGAACTACGTGGTGGAAGTTGATGCGCGCTGGGAAGGCACACCTGGCAAATTCTACGGGCTGATCTTCGGCGTCACAGCCGACTTCAGTCGCTACTACCTGTTCATTGTCAGCACCGATTACGGCGGCTTCGCACTGTATCGCTTCGACGCGAACGGCTACACCTACCTCAACGGCGGCCTGGTGCCGGGCCTGAACAATTACGGCACGCCCAATCACCTGAAGGTCACGCGCAACGCCGATCAGATTTCGGTGGGCGCCAACGGCTACTCGTATTTGACCTGGTCAGATGGTTCGATCACCGGTCTGACCGGTGTGGGCGTCATCACCATCCCGTACGAGGTGACACCCAAATCGGATGCCCGCTTCGACAATTTCCGTGTGACGGGCCTGCCCATCACGCCCGCCGCGCGATGAGGCAGCCTTCACTCAGGGGTTCTGCTGATTTAAGCGGGGCGGCGCGCTGAGGCAGCGGCATCTCGAGGAAGACCGGTGGATTGGAGGCGTCAACCGCTCGCGTAGGTTGGCGCGATCAAGCCGAAGACGATCCAGACGTTGATTGCCAGCAGCGCCAGGGCCAGGCCCAGTAAGCTGGCCCGCTGCGCGCGAGATGATGAGGGCAGCAAGCGATGGTAGCCGATGGCCGCAACCGCCGTCAGCACCGGCAGCAACGCAAAAACGTAGCGGAACTGTGGCTGGAAGCGGCTTAAGTTGAGCTTCACGTAAGCGGCCAGCACGGCCAGCGCCCAGACGCCCAGCACCATCAACCGGACGCGCCGAGGTCGATCGGTCGCGTTGCGCACAGCTGTTACCGCGCCGATCAGTGCCGTGACGCCGATGAACACCCACCACGCCAGCGCCTGCCAGTCGGGAGCCGGCACATTCATCCAGCCCAGCCGCGCATACCCCGAACTCATCGACCAGCCCAGCACATCCAGCCAGTAAGTGAGGGTGAGGGCCTGCGGCGCGCTGCCGTTGAAGGCCTGCAGATCACGCACCAGATGGGCGCCCACCGTGGGCTGTAAGAGGGTGAGCGCCGCCGCGCCCACGCTGACCCCGACGCTGATGGCGGCCGAGAAGGCATAAGCGCGGCGTTGATCGCGATAGGCCGCAAACTCGATGAGATAGGCCGCGCCGACAGCCCCCAGCGTGAAGATCATGTTGAGCTTGGCCAGCACAGCCAGGCAGGCCGTAATCGTCGCGAAGATCAATCGGCGCGGACGACCCACCGGCAGCAGGATCAACAGCACCAGCGCGGCCAGCGCCGTCGCCAGCACATCGTTGTTGATCGCACGGCTCATAAACAGGAATTGCGGCCAGCCCGCGACCAGCGTCGCGGCGGCCACAGCCGGCCAGCCGGGCGCGTTGTCTGGTAGAATGGAGCGCGTGACGCGGTAAGCCGTCCACACCGTGACCAATCCCAGCCCGATGGATAGCACGCGCAGGGCTAACACCGCGGGCGAATCGCTCAGCGCCAGTGCTGGCCGGGCATGTTGAAACATCGCAGGCTGCGGGCCTTGCGGGTAGTTGGGCGGAAACTCAAAATGGATGGGCGTGTTGGTCAGGGCGTGAACGGCTTGCTGAATCCCGCCCGCGATCAGATAATACAGCGGCAGGTGTTGACACAGATAGCCGCTGATTACATGCGTGCGCGACCACCACACGCCGGTGGGCCTGGGTTCAACTTCGGGCAGGCGTCCCAGCAGGCTGACCTGCTCGATGCACTGCAGATGCGAAGGCTCGTCGGGGGCTTCGCCGGGCGGCACGGCCAGCAAGTACAATGCACTGAGCACTAGATACAACCCGATCGGTATGGCGCGCAACCAACGGCGATCAACGGATAGAGTCGTCACGCGCGCCATTTTACCATGTCACAGGCTGCAGGCGAATGAAACTTATCGTGCAAATTCCGGCCTTCAACGAAGAGGCCACCATCGCGCAGGTCATTCGTGATGTGCCGCGCCAGATCGACGGCGTTGACCGCGTGGAAGTGCTGGTCATCGACGATGGCTCGCGCGACGGCACGGTGGCCGAGGCCCGCGCCGCGGGCGCCGATCACATCGTCTCGCTGCCGCTCAACCGCGGCCTGGCGTTTGCGTTTCAGGCCGGCCTGGATGCCGGCTTGCGGCTGGGTGCGGATCTCATCGTCAACACCGACGGCGATCACCAGTATCCCGGCGAACACATCCCCGCCCTGATCAAACCCCTGCTCGATCAGGCCGCCGATCTCGTCATCGGCGATCGACAGGTGGGCCAGATCGAGCATTTTTCGGCGCAAAAACGCGTGCTGGAACGCTTCGGCAGCTGGATCGTGCGCATGGCCAGCGGCACCAGTGTGCCCGATGCGCCCAGCGGCTTTCGGGCGTACAGTCGGGAAGCCGCTCTGCGGTTGTTCGTCACCTCCGATTTTTCGTACACGCTCGACAATCTCATTCAAGCCGGCAAGCGTGGACTTAAAGTGGCGCACGTGCCCATCACCACCAATCCCACGCGCCCCTCCAAGCTGCACCGCGGCTCGTGGCACTTTGTCAAGCGGCAGGCCGCCACCATCGTGCGCGCCTACGCCACGTACGAGCCGCTCAAGACGTTCTTTTACCTGTCAGTGCCGTTCTGGCTGCTGGCCGCGGTGCTCTTTGCGCGGCTGCTGATCATTTTCATCAGCCGTGACTTCAACCTGCCCGGCAACGTGCAGTCGCTGATCGTCGCCGTGATGGCGCTGATCGTGGGCTTCCTGGTGATGATCTTCGGCCTGCTGGCCGATCGCATCGGCGAGAGCCGCCGTCTGATGGAAGAAATACTCTATCGCCAGCGCCGCGCAGAGATTGAGCGCGAGCGCGCCGCGGCCGACACCGACAAACCCGCCCGCGATTGACCCCGTGCCCCCGGGCGAATGCAGTATAATAGCCGTTCGCATCACAATCGATTGGATGGGAGCACCGGCAGCGTGAACGTCTTTATTACCGGCGGCGCCGGCTTCATCGGCGCCAACCTGGCCGATTATCATCTGGCACGCGGCGATTACGTGATCGTCTTCGACAACTTATCGCGCCGCGGCGCGCCGCTCAACCTGGATTGGCTGCGACAGCGCCACGGCGAACGGCTGGCCTTTATCCACGGCGACGTGCGCGACTTTGAGGCGCTGCAGGCCGCCCTGCCCGCCGAGATCGATCGGGTCTATCACTTCGCCGGCCAGGTGGCCGTCACCACCTCGGTCAAGGATCCCCGCGAAGATTTTGAGATCAATGCGCTGGGCACCTTCAACGTGCTGGAGGCGGTGCGCGCCAATGCCCCGCACGCCGTGGTCTTTTACGCGTCCACCAACAAAGTCTACGGCGGCATGGAAGACATCGCCATCGTGGAAGAAGTGACGCGCTATCGCTATCGCGATCTGCCGTTGGGCGTTCCTGAAGATCGCCTGCTCGATTTCCATTCGCCTTATGGCTGCAGCAAAGGCGCCGGCGATCAGTATGTGCGTGATTATCACCGCATTTACGGGCTGAAAACCGTGGTCTTCCGGCAGAGCTGCATCTATGGCCCGCGCCAGTTCGGCGTGGAAGATCAGGGCTGGGTGGCCCACTTCTGCATCGCGGCGCGGCTCGGCCGCCCCATCACGATCTACGGCGACGGCAAGCAAGTACGCGACGTGCTGTGGATCGACGATCTGATTGCCGCTTATCAGGCCGCGGCCGACCACATCGACACTGCCGCCGGACAGGTTTACAACATTGGCGGCGGCCCGGACAGCACCATGTCAATCTGGGCGGAATTCGGCCCATTTTTGGAGTCGCTCGCCGGCCGATCGATCGCAGTCGCCCGCGGCGACTGGCGACCCGGCGATCAACCGGTGTATATCAGCGATATTCGCAAAGCACAGCGCGATCTTCACTGGCAGCCGCGCGTCGCCATGCCCGATGGCGTCGCCCGCCTGTGGCAGTGGATCGACGCCAACCCGCACTTGTTCGCATAAGGTGTATTCGTCGTGACGCCGGCCATCGTCTTCGATCACGTCGCCAAAAAGTTCGACCTCAACCTGGGGCGCGCTCGCTCGCTGCAGGAGCTGCTGATCCGGCGGCGCCAGCGCGCCGACCACGAACGCGTCAGCGGCGGCACCTTCTGGGCGTTGCGCGACGTGTCGTTTGAGATTCAGCCCGGCGAGCGCGTGGGCATCATCGGCACCAACGGCTCCGGCAAGAGCACGCTGCTCAAGCTCATGAGTCGTGTGATCGAGCCGACCACCGGCCGCATCCACACGCAGGGACGCATCGCCGGGTTGCTGGAATTGGGTACCGGCTTTCACCCCGATCTGACCGGGCGCGAGAACATTTTTCTCAACGCCTCCATCCTGGGCATCTCCCGGGCCGAGATCAAACGCCAGCTGGACGCCATCATCGATTTCGCCGACATCGGCCCGTTCATCGACGTGCAGGTTCGCAACTACTCGTCGGGCATGATCGTGCGGCTGGGCTTTGCCGTGAGCACCGCGCTTAACCCCGACATCCTGCTGATCGACGAGGTGCTGGCCGTGGGCGACGCGGCCTTTCAACGCAAGTGCGCCGAAAGGCTGACGGAATTGCAGACGCAGGGTGTTACGCTGGTGCTGGTCTCGCACAGCATGGGCCAGATTCAGCAGTTGTGCAACCGGGCCTTGTGGATCTCCGACGGCTTGCTGCGCGCCGACGGCGACCCGGCGCTGCTCGGCGGCGAGTACACGGACGAGCAGGCCCAGGTCAAGATCAAGCGCCGAGCGCCCACCATCGCCGCGCGCTCGGCCAATCGCTTTGGCACCTATCAAGCCGAGATCGTGCAGGTGGAACTGTTGGGCGCCGACGGTCAACCTCGCACCCAATTCAAGACCGGCGAAGCCTTTACGCTGCGCCTGCATTACCGCGCACACGAGCGGCTGGAGACGCCCACGTTTGGACTGGCGTTTTACCGCCGCGACGGCCTGCACATCAACGGTCCCAACTCGGTGGCCGACGGCTACGACATCCCCTACATCGAAGGCGACGGCACGGTGGACTACATCATCGACGCGCTCCCGCTCAATCCCGGCGAATACGAGCTCACCGTCGCCATCTACAACCGCGACTCCACCGTCGCCATCGATCACCATCACCGCCTTTATCCGCTTGAAGTTCGCTCACGCACCGGCTGGAATGAGTCCGGCGTGGTGCATCTGCCCGCCCGCTGGCAGCATGCGCCGCAAGCAGAAACCGTCATCGCGGGCCGGGCATGATCGGCGTAGTTGACGCGCCGGCCGCGATCCTGTTCGTCACCGGCTGCCTCGCGTTGATCACCACTGCGTTGCTGGCCTGGGCCGCCAGCGCGCGCCCGCTCGACTGGCCGCTGGCCGTATTCCTCGCCGTCATCAGCGCCGTCATCGTCACCGGCTGGATCGGCGTGATCCTGGCGTCAATCAACTCGTACTCGATCGGCTGGATCGGCCTGATCGAATGGGTCTGCTCCGTGGGGCTGCTCTTTTGGCTTCGCCGCCGTCCCCGATCGATCTTCCGCGCCCCCACACGATACGAAGTCGGTTTAGCAGTCCTGCTTATCGGCAGCGCCGTGGTGTACTTCCGGCCGCACGAGTACGTGCTGGGCGGCACCGATGCGGGCACGTATCTGAACATCAGCAGCACCCTGGCGCAGACCGGCCAATTTGTCGTGACCGGCGACGATTGGTCGCGGCTCATGCGCGACTATCCCGACGTGACCCTGCGCCGGCAGCCGCCCGCGTGGCAGACGCGCTATCTACAGTTTGTCGGCTATTACCTGGACGACGCGGACGCCGGGCGCATCATCCCTCAGTTTTTGCCCCTGCATCCCGCGCTCGTCGCCGTAGGCACCAGTCTGGGCGGCCTGAAGCTGGGCCTGCTGGTCACGCCGCTGTGGGGTGTGCTGAGCCTGGCGGCGGTGTATTTTGCGGCGCGACAGCTGTTCGATCGGCGGGTGGCGCTGCTGGCCGCGACGCTGCTGGCGCTCACGCCCACGCACATCTACTTTGCGCGCTACCCCACCACCGAGCCGCTGACGCTGCTGCTGGTCTTCAGCGGCCTGCTGGCTTTTCAAGTCCTGATCGACGATCGATCGGCGCCCGCCATCTGGGGCGTCTTCGGCGGCGCGGCCTTCGGCGCGGCCGTGCTGACGCGCATCGATCTGCCGCTGGTGCTGGCGTTGATCGGCGTGGCGTTGATCGCCGTGCGGGCGCGCGGGCAGTGGACGCGCGCGTGGACGTGGTTCACGCTGACGCTGGGCATCTTCACCGTTCACATGTTGATCGATCTGATCGCCATCAACTGGCCGTATGCCTGGAACACGTATGGCAGTGTGGCGCGCCTGCTGGAGCGCTCGCCGGTGATCGCCGCCGGCGGCGCGGCCGGCATGCTGGCGACGGTCATCGCCGTCAGCGCGCTGCGGCGGCGCTGGCGTCGCCGGACATTGTCATCGGCGGCGCGGCAGCGCGCCCGCTGGCTGCTGGCGGGCGGGCTGACGGCGATCAGTATTTTTGCTTATTTCGTGCGCCCCGTCATCGAGCCGATCCGCTTTGTCACGGCCTGGCCCGGCAACGTGCAGTATCCCGTGCTCGACGCGCAGAACTGGGTGCGGATAGGCTGGTACATCACGCCGCTCGGCATCGGGCTGGCGACGTGGGGCGCGGCTTGGCTGGTGCGCCGCGCTGCGCTGCTGCGGCTGGGCCTGTTCCTGTCGGTGGGCGTGCTGACGACGATTCAATACGTGTATAACATCTTCAACACCCCGTATCACATCTACGCCATGCGCCGCTATGTGCCCATTGTTCTGCCGACGCTGATGATCTTTGCGGCTTACGCCTTGTGGGGAATGTGGGACTGGCGTCGGCGCTGGCTCACTCGTGGCGCGGCGCTGGCATTGACGCTGGGCCTGATGGCCGGGCTGATCTATCAGGCACGGTTTGTGCTGCCGCAGCGTGATTTCTTTGGCGCGGTGGATGCGCTGACCGCGCTCAATGCGCAGCTGAAGCCGAACGCCATCGTGGTCATGGTCGATCCGCCGGAATCGTCACTGGCCGATGCGTTGGGCGTGCCGCTGCGTTTTACCTTTGGACACGATGTGGCGACGATCCGCAGCGAAGACGAAGCCGCGGTCGCCGCCGTGCTCGATCGGGTTTTGGCGCAGGCCGCCGCATCCAATCGGCCGGTGCAGCTGCTGACGATCGATCCCCTGCCGGCGGCGGTGCATCACGCTATCGATCTGAAGCCGGCGGGCCTGTATTCCACAACTTTGCGCGCTTTGATGGGGACGTTTTACGATTATCCAGCGGTGATTCAGCCGGCGTATTACGGCTTTGAGATCTATGATGTGCAGCGTAAAGACTTGCGTGCTGCGCCACTGCCGATTGAGATCGACGTCGGCACATTGGATGCAGCTTATCTACGATCAGGTTTTTACGCCAAGGATATTTTGCCCGATGGGACGTCGGCGCGCTGGACGAGCGATCGGGCCATCATCGATCTGCCGTTGGCGGAGGCGGCTCCGATCACGATCACGGTGCGCGCGATGACGTTTCGCCCGGAGGATCTGCCGCCCGCCGAAGTGAGCGTGTCATTGGACGGGCGCGAGATTGGGCGCTTTACACCGCGCTATGGGGAATGGCAGACTTATGCGTTTCAGGTTCAATCCCGGCCGGCCGGCGACTCATCGACATTGGCTTTTGACACCGCGAGTTTTAACCCCGCTGCCTTGCACCTCAGCGCCGACGATCGCACGTTGGGCTTCGTGATCGATCGGGTGCAGATAGTCCCTCGGTGACCGCCGCTGAACGCGCTGGAAAGCGTTGGCAAAATGTTGGCGTAGGATTAAAGTACCGTTGGGAAAGTGTTGGGATCGCCTCAACATGACTTCCTCTCTATTGAGGTCGGTGTATCATAAGGTTAGACTTGTGTCGTGGTTGTTTACAAAGGTTAGAAAATTGGAGCGGGCAAATGAATACCAGAGCACCCAAATACACCTTATCAAGAATCGCCATCGTTGGAATGGTGGTCAGTTTGCTGACCGCCGCGTTGAGCGTCAACACACCGATCTCATATGCGCAGCGCGGAACCGGCATCGTGCGGGTGGCTCCGTGGGGGCAGAATGATCAGAGCTGCGGCTCCGAGCAGAATCCGTGCCGCACAGTCCAGTATGGCACCCGCCGCGCGCTGTCGGGCGACACGGTGCTGGTGGCGGAAGGGGTCTACACGTACGATGCAGCCAGCGCGCCGACGACGCCCTGCCCTGACTTTGGTGTGACCAGCGCAGTGGTGTGTGTGAACGGCAAAGACCTGACGATCCTGGGCGGGTATTCGGGTTACGATTGGACGGCGGCCGATCCGGCGCGGTATCTCACCGTTATTGACGGCCAGAACCAATATCGCGGCATGGCGCTACAGAACGGCACTTATCGGGTGGAAGGTTTTATCATCAAGGACGGTCTGGCGCAGGGCGCATCCAGCGGTACTGAACTGGCGATTCACGCCTATGGCGGCGGAATGTCGGCCACGCTCGCGCCGATCACACTGCGCAACATGATCTTCCGCCACAACCAGGCGCGTGGCGGTAACACCAATCTGGAATATGGCGGGAGCGCTGTAGGCGCGGCCTTAGCGTTCAACAATTTCGGAACGACGCCGTACAACGTCTGGCTGGACAATGTGGTCTTTGAGAACAACTCGGCAATCGGCGGCACCGGCGTGCAGCGCGGCGGCAATGCCATCGGCGGGGCCATGCACGCTTATCGGGTGTATGTGACCGGCCGGCGCCTCACCTTCACCGGCAACGTGGCGCAGTCGGGTTCATCCAACGGCAGCGGTCTGGGCGGTTACATCTATTCTGATGCGCAGGGCGGCGCCGTGTCGATCTACAACGATTCCGTCGGCGATTTTCAGTACGTGACCGCCACAGGCAACCAGGTTTTCGGCGGCAATACACCCAACGGGACATCGGGCGCGGCGTTTGGCGGGGCCTTCTATGTGGAACACGCCAACACAACGTTGCGCGATGCCGAATTGCGTGACAATCTGGTCCAGGGCGGCGACGGTGCGAACACCGCTGCCGGCGCGGGCGGCCTGGCCGAAGGCGGGGCGTTTCACAGCGATGATGCCAATATCACGCTGGAGCGAGTGACCATCATCAACAACACCGTGCGCGGCGGCAATGGAACCGTGTACAAAGGGCCGGCGGGCGGCGGTGGCGCTTCGTTCACCGGTATTGAATCCTCCAATTTCACGATCAACGTCAATAACAGCATCATTGCCGACAATCGTGTACAGCTGGCCACGACCGGGCAGCTACAGGGCGGCGGCGGCGGCGGATTGTGGTTGCAAGGGTTGACGGTTAATCTCACCCATTCGACGCTGGCGCGCAACACCGTCGATAGTGGGCTGGTCGGATCAGGGATAGTGGTCATCGGGCCGTATGGGCCGGCCGCGGGCACCACCGTTAACGCCAATTACCTGATCATTGCCGATCACACCGGCGGCAGCGGCGCGGTCTATGTTCAGGCGGGCAGCACCATCAACCTGAAGCGCGGCCTGTGGAGCAACAACACGCTCAACACCAACAGCGGCGGTTACGCGGCAGGCACCATCAACGGTCTGGGCACCATGCTCAGCGGCGCCGCCCGCTTCGCGTCGCCGGGCGCGCCCGACTACAACTATCATATCCTGGGCAACTCGGCCGCGCGCAACCAGGCCGTGGATAGCGACGACCAGGTGGACCTGGATGTCGAATCGCGCACGGAATTTGCGCCGGCCGACATCGGTGCCGACGAGTATATCCCGTTTGTGTTCGGCGCGGCCCCCACCGGCAGCGGTCGCATCACACTCAGCTGGCTGACCAACGATCTGCTGGCCGCCAGCACCCATCACTACGTCATCACGGTCGTCACGCCGCCCGGCGCCACGCCGCCCGCTCAAGGCTCGACGATCAACGTTGGCCTGAAATCGACGCTGACTTTGACCGGCTTAACCAACGGTCGGGAATATGTCTTCACGCTGGCGGCTTACAACAGTTCCAATACGCTGCTGGACAGCTCCAATGCGACCCCGGCCACACCGTATCCATATGCGGTAAGACTGCCCGGTACTTTTCGCTAAAATCAACGCTTGACCCTGGTCGAGTCTTGACCTACAATCGACCTGTCAGAATCGCCTGACAGGTCGATTTTTTTTGTGTGAATATAATCGAGGCCCTTGAAAACCCTCCTGACGCTCTTCTGGCATTCCCGATCGTTCCGCCCTTTCCTGGCGGGCATGATGATTGGCGCTGCGCTGATGCTCTTGACTTCCAGCGTGCCGCCCGTCGCGTCACAACGCGGCACCGGCACGATTCGCGTTTCGACCACCGGCCTTGACGATCGAGATTGTGGCTCGCCTGAGATGCCCTGTCGATCGATCAGCTACGCCCTCACCCGCGCGGTTTCCGGCGATACAATCCTGGTGGCGCAGGGCACGTACCGGCTGCCACCCAATCAGGTCAAATGCTATGACTTGGGCTACACCACGGCGGTATTGTGTATCAACAAGAAAGACCTCACGATTTTGGGCGGATACTCAGGCGATGACTGGACGACTGCCGATTGGGAGCGCTATCCCACTATCATCGACGGTGGAGGCGAGAATCGCGGTATCCTGGTTAAGAGTTCGGCCCTGCGCCTGGAAGGCTTCATCCTGCAAAACTGCCTGGCAGCAGGCGTGTACTACGGCTCGATAGTCGAGACTTCCGCTTACGGGGGCGCCATACAGTCGGTCTATTCATCGCTCACGCTGCGCAATCTGATCTTCCGCAACAACCGCGCGCAGGGCGGCGCGGTGGATATGACCATCGGCGGGCGGGCGGTGGGCGCCGCTTTATCGATGAGCAATTACCTGTCGCCGCCCACTTTCAACCTGCTGGAAAACGTGCGATTCGAGGACAACGTGGCGCAAGGTGGGCGCGGCCAAAACCTGGGCGGCGTGGCAGTGGGCGGCGCGCTGCACGTCTACAGCGTCATCGTCAGCGCCTCGTACGTCACGTTTACCAACAATCTGGCGCAGGCCGGCGACACCAACGGCTCCGGCCGCGAGTGGTTCGATTCTTTTCAATACTACCTCTACGCCGACGCGCAGGGCGGCGCGGCCGCGTTCTACAACGGCTCCGTGGCCAACTTCTCTCACGTTACGGCCATCGGCAATCGGGCGCTGGGCGGCAATGCGCCCAACGGGGATGCCGGCGGCGCCTTCGGCGGGGCGTTCTACCTTGAACACGGCCAGGCTCAATACGTGGATACCGTACTGCGCGATAATCTGGCGCAGGGCGGCGACGGCCTTAATCCAACGCCGGGCGCGGCCATTGCCGAAGGCGGCGCGCTGCAATCCGATGATGCTAATGTCGCCATGGATCGAGCGCTGGTTGTCAACAATGTGGCGCGCGGCGGCAACGGCGGTTACTATCGGGGGCCGGTGGGCGGCGGTGGATTGGCCTTTACGCACTTCGATCCAGTCTTTGGCAACGTCATCCTCAAAAACAGCATCATCGGCTCCAACCACGCCCTGTTGGCCATCACCGGTACGATCTATGGCGGCGGTGGCGGCGGTCTGTGGCTTCAAGGCATGGCCGGTGTAATCTCGCATACCACCATCGCCGGCAACACCGTTAGCGACGGCCTGTTTGCGCCGGGCGCCATCGTGATTGGCCCCGTCAAGCCCACCATGCCGGAGTCGCGCGTGGTGTTCGATTACACATTGTTTGCCGATCATGCAGGCGGCATCGAACACATCGGTGCAGGGCACGCCCTCCACGTGCAGCCCGGATCGATCGTTACTCTGACCCGCGGCTTGTGGAGCAACAATCAATTTCCCGAAACCAACATCAACGTCGCCTATCGCGGCGTGATAACGGGGCTGGAGACGATGATTACCGGCACGGCGAATTTTGTATCGCCTGGCGCGCCCGATTTTGACTATCACATCTTTGGCCGGTCTGCGGCGCGCGACGCGGCGGTAGGCAGCGGACTGACCATCGACATCGACGGTGAATCTCGGACATTGTTGGCGCCGCCCGATATCGGCGCAGATGAATACTTGCCGATGGTTCTGGTGGCTGCCCCCGTCGGCCATGGGCGGCTGTATGCTTCATGGCTGACCGAGCCGCACCTGGCCGCCCAGGTCGATCATTACCTCGTGACAGTAGAACCTTCTGCCGACGCCGCCCCGCCTAACGAAGGGACGACCATCGAAGTCGGCTTAGCAGCCGGCCTGATGCTGACTGGTCTGACTGACGGTCTGCCATACACGGTTACCGTGCAGGCGATGAGTACCGGCCCGACGGCGCTGGATACATCCAACGTGGTGCAGGCGCTTCCGCTATCTCACGCCCTGTTCCTGCCCGCGACCGTGCGCTGATCTGACGACATGCAAAACGCGGAACCTCGCCCGAGGTTCCGCGTAAATTTTGCCGGCCGCCGCGCGTCTACATCAGCGCCGGCTTACGTCGGCGCTGCCATAGCCAGAAGCCCAGGCCTGCCATCACCAGCACGGCGATACCCGCCGTGGTCACCGCGCCCGCCCCGTCGCCCGCCGTCGTAGTTTTAGAAGACGGCACAGTGCTCAGCCGGCTGCCGAAGTTCACGTTAACGGTACTTCCCGGCAGCAGCGTTACGCTCCAGCGCCGATCGGAAGTGGCCGTCGTATCGGCCGCCGGTTCAATCGAGATGGTGTAGTTGCCGGGCTGCAGGCGCGTAAAGCAGTGAGGCTCGCTCACCCCGTCAGAGGTGTAACTGACCACCGGCTTGCCCTGCGCGTTGCTTACGTTGAAGACTGTGCCCTGGATCAGCGCGTCGCGATCTTCGTACACACCGTCGGCATTAGTGTCTTCAAAGGCGCGCACGCACAACAGCGCCGCCGCGGGATTGGCCGCCGCGACCGCCAGCGGCGTGGGCGTGGGCGTTGGCTCGACGGATACGGACTCTGCCGTCGGCGTTGACTCGGAGGTGGCAGGCGCAGTGGGTTGGCCGCCCGCGATGATCAGCTCCTGCCCGACGAGCAGGTACGAATCCTTGGTCAGCCCATTCAGCTGGAAGATCTGGTCCATGGGCACGCCGTATTGCAGCGACAGGCCAAAGACGGTATCGCCGGCCTGCACGATGTGCACCAGCGCGCCGTTGGGGCGTGGCAACGCGGTGGGCGCCGCGGCCGCAGATACATTGGGTACACTGGGTGCACTGGGCGCCGCAGCGGGTTGTTCTGGCGCAGCCGGCGGTGAGAAGGCCGTCGCGCCGTCGATGGCCACCAATTCGGCGTCGTCCACGTACACGTCATTATGCTTAAGGCCCTTTTCCGGCATGGAGTGCGTAAATACCGTTACTTTATCGGTCTGCGCCACCGCGCGGACTTCGTAATATCCCCAGCTATCATACGAATCGTGCTCGGTGGACCACACGATGTTGGGGCTCCATGGATCATCACCGCCGTACGGATCGATCCCGACCTTCATGTGCATACTAGTCTGCCCGGCTGACAGATAGGTGTTGGGAAATTCCTCGCGGGGATCGTTGTCAGACGACCACGCCTGCATATACACCCCAAAGCGCACCGTGGTGCCTGCCGGCACGGCCACTGTTTGCAACAAGCCGGCCTCGTGCGCGCTCCACAACGTAAAATACTTCACCGAGTTGGTGCCGGATCGGATGCGCGACGGTCCCAACACAATACCCTTTGTGTCGCGAAATTCGGGATTGTGCCACGCCACGCAGCCCTCCGGCGCATCTTCGTAGCAGTTGGCGGGGTGATTGCTGTAATAATCGCGGGCGGCGTGATCGTTGTTGGGCGTCAGCCACCAGCCCTTCCAGCCAATGGGCACTTGCACCGTGTTCCACATGCGGTACTTGCGGCGGCCGTCGGGCAGGCGCTCGTCAAGGTCCAGCCCGTCGCACGAAATATGCCGCCACGGTATTAGATCGTTGAGGCTGCACGGAATATAGAGCGGGCCTTCAAAGCCGCCATCCGTCAGCAAATTCTGCCCCAGCGCCACACTGACCGGCGTGGGGGTGGGCACAAACGGCAGCGGCGTGGGCGTGGGATAGCTGGCCTGCGCCGTCGCTTGCAGATCGCCGCTCAAGGCGATCAGCTCTGCGTCGTCCCAGTAAACTTCGTTCTTGCGGCGCGCGTCGAAGGGGGCGGCCAGCGCAAACACCGTCACGCGGGTGCCCTGCGCCCGTGCATACACGGTGAACTGATACCAGGAATCCAGCGCATTGACCGGCTGTGACCAGACCACGCGCGGGTCTTGTGGGTTGGTGCCGCCCAGCGGATCGATGCCGATGCGCATGCGCATGTCCGTGCCGTTGACGGACACATTCTCCGGGTTGTCCGCTTCCGACGACCAGCCCTGCGCGAACAGGCTGAAGCGCAGATCGGCGTTCTCCGGCACATTGACCACCTGATACAGGCCGGCCTGATACGCGCCGAAAAACTGGAACATGCGCTGCGCGTTACCACCCGAATGAATCCGGTGATCGCACGTCTTGGAACAGTTGGCGCTGGGTTCATAAGTGGGCTGTCGATACAATTCTGGAGGCTCCCCCGACAGCCAGAACGGCGTCCAGCCAGCCGCGACTTGCGCCTTGGAGTTGACTTGGGGAAACGCGCCCTCAAAGTTGCCATTCGTCAAAAGATTGCCCGACTGCGACGACGGCGCGGCCGATGTGTGATAGGGGGGAAGCAGCCCCAGTGCGATCGAAACGATCACGGCCAGGACAGCCAGACGACGTGTGAACATGATTCCTTTGAATCTCCCAAAAAACCGATCGGTTCAAGTATACCCGATCGGTTTTCCACCCTTATTCACTTCGCTTCAGCCTCAGGGTCCCACCGCCCCCGGCCCGCCCAGCAAAATCGCATTGTCGATGACCGCCTGAGTGTTGGTCAATACCTTGGCGCGCTGTCCGCCGGCCCGATCATAAATGCCCACCTCCACCAGCAGCGTGGCCGGATCCGCCCCGGCCGGCACATCCAACGTCCGTTCGTCGATGATGACATCGCCGGGCCGCCACACTGCCAGCGGATAGAAACCGTCGCCGCTGTCGCCGTCGCGCGTGCTCGCCAGCGCATTGGCTCGCCGCAGGTGGACGAAGAACGTCTGGGTGTCGGTCACTGTGCCGCTGCTGCGCCACAACGTCTGCACGCGCCACTGATTGTTATCCAGCGCCTGAATCGAATGCCCCAGCAATTCCACGCCGTTATCAAACGCCGCTTCCGGCGACAAAGTCTGCGTCTGCGGATCGACTTGCACTTTGAGGTAACCCACGTGTGGTTGCAGATCGAGATCGCCGCGCGCCGAGGGGCCGGCGGTGACGCGCACTGTGCGCGGCGGCGGAAAAGCGCTCAGCGTCTGCCACCACGGCCCCGCCGCCGTGTCATACGGCCAGAGAAACAACACATATGAGGCGTCGGTCTCTACTCCGCTCAGGCGGCCGTCGTCGCCGAGCGGTTGGTAACTGTGCCCCAGTAAAAAGGGCACGCTGGCCCAGTCGCGCGTGAAGCGGTCGGCGATGACCGCGCGCTGCCGCGCCAGAATGGCCGTGCGCGCTTCCGCGGCCAGCTGCGTGCCCGCCGCTTCAAAGGCGTGGGCGGTCTCCGGATCGACGGCATAGCGGCTGTAATCAGTCACCGTGATAAACAGCGAGGCGATGAGCAGGCCGGCGGCCAGTCCATGTCCAATCGCGCGCCAGCGCCGTGCTTCAAACCAGCGCAGCAGCGTATCCAGGCCAACGGCCGGCACGATCATGGCCGCGGGCAGCACGCCCACGGCGCGCAAAAAGTGCGGCGCATCTTCGGCCAGCATGGTGGGCATCAGCATCACGCCCAGCCAGATCAGCACAAACCAGCTGGTCAGCCGGCCCGGCAGCGACAGCCGCGTCGTCGAGGCCAGATCAGGCTGCAGGAAGTCCGGCAGGGCCGCCGGGGTCGATCGGGTTTTCTGGATTGCGCCCAGGATCAATCGCACCAGGCCATAAATGAACACAATCGTCACCAGTGCGTCGAAGACGGGACGATAGGGCACGTTGTGGCGCGGGATGCGGTCGCCCTGAAAGTTGAACATGCCCAGCGTCCCGATGACGCTGCGCAGGGCCGTGCCCGCCACGTTGCCGTGGTTGATGTCCGGGTTGAAGATGGACACTTCGCCGGGGCGGCCCATCACCACCTCCCAGTTGTTGAGCGCGGTGATGGCCAGCGGCGCGACGGTGACAGCCGCCGCCATGGCGAAGATCAGCCCGCCCGGCCACAGCCGCCGGGCGCGGCGCGCTATCAGTATAACCACTAAGAACACCAGCAGCGCCAGCGGCGTGAAGCGGCTGGCCAGATAGGTGTAAAACGACAGGCCGTAGATCACGCCCGCGGTCAGCCAGTCCCAGCTGCGCCCCGATCGGTAGGCGCGCACCCCCGCGCCGATGGACAGGGCGGCAAACAGCGGCAGCAGCCCGGCGCGAAAACCGATGAGACCCAGATGAACAGGCCACAACGTGATGGTGGTGAAGGCCGCCGCCAGCAGCGCCACACGGCGGCCGTGCGGCTCGCGTGCAAACAGCTGGCGCGTCATCCAGTACACGGCCGGGATGGTCAACACGCTGATGACGGCTGCGGGCAGGCGCACCGCGTAAACGCTGCGTCCCAGCCAGCCGATGCTGAGTGCGACCAGATAAATGAACATCGGCTCGCGGCCGTTGTTGGCGGCAAAGTACAGCGGCCGCTCGCCGGCCAGCACGCGCAGCGCGTCCAGACCGTAGAAGGCCTCGTCGTGATACAGGCCCGGCGGCCAGGCCCCCAGTTCATAGAAACGCAAGACCCCGGCCAGGAGCATCAAGCCAATGACCGGGGCCCATTCTTTCAGCCAGTTGCGCATGGATCAACGGGGAATTGCAATCGGTATCGTCCTCTTGCCAAAGCGCGTCCAGTATAACACAATAGGTTTGCGTGTCAACGCACGGCAGGGAACCAACCGGGCGTGGTCGGTGTATAACAAGTGAACCACCGTCGAGGGCGGGAGACATCGTTTGGATGACGAACAGCGTTTGATCGCCCGCGCCCAGCAGGGCGACGGGCCGGCCTACGAAGCGCTTGTCAGGCTGCATCAGGAAGTCGCGTTTCGCGCGGCGTATCTCATCACGCGTGATGAGCAGGAAGCGGCCGATGCCGCCCAGGACGGCTTTCTGCGTGCCTATGATGCGCTGCCGACTTTTCAGCTTGGCCGGCCGCTGCGACCGTGGCTGCTGCGCATTGTCACCAATCTGGCGCTCAACCGGCGGCTGGCGGCGCAGCGCCGCGCGCGCATGACGGAGCGCTACACGCGGCAAACGCTGGTGGAGGGCGCCGGCTCATTGTCCATCGACGGTCACGTCGTCAAACGCGAACAGCAGCGCCGCCTGTTAGAGGCGGTTGAACAGCTCTCGCCCGATCAAGGCCGGCTGATTGCGCTGCGCTATTTTCTGGAGTTGCCCGAAGCAGAAGTGGCCGAGACACTGAAGATCCCCATCGGCACGGTGAAATCCCGTCTGCATCGGACACTGGCGCGCCTGCGCGCGATCATCCAGACCGACTACCCTGATCTAATCGATTTGATCCAACATGGCTGACGATTCCGACTTTGCCCGACTTGAACAAGCGCTGATCGAAGCCGGTCGCTCGATCGATTATCCTGCCACCCCGAACCTTGCCGCGCGGGTGCGCCCGCGGCTGCCCGCAGCCCGATCGCGCTTCTCGGCCCGCCGTCCGCTGTGGTTGCGCCCGGCGTTGATCGTGGCTGTGGCCGTCGTCATCGGGCTGGCCCTGCTCATCGCCATCCCGCAGACGCGCGAAGCCATCGCGCAGATTCTGGGATTGCGCACCATTCACCTCATCGAAGTGCCGCCGACGCCGACTGTGGCCGCGGCCACCCCAGCGCCCACACCCACGCCCGGCGTCGTGCCGTTCAAGCAGTGCTGTCCAACCACGCTGGCTGAAGCGCAGCGCATGGCCCGGTTCAAACTGCTGCTGCCGCCGGTCGAGCGGCCTTCGCAAGTCTTCGTTCAAGATCAGGTCTTCGGCCTCGGCAGCGACGCTCAGCAAATCATCTTCATCTTCGGCGATCCGGCCCGTCCGCGTTTCGTCCTGTATCAGGCTCAATGGTGGCTTTACCAGAAAGCCATCAACAGCCGCCCCGATGCCGGCACTGTTATCACAGAGACAGTCGTCAACGGCCAGCGCGCCGTGTGGTTGACAGGCGCGCCGCACATCCTGATGACGTTGGACGCACAGGGCAAGCCCGTCTTTGACAGTGAGCGTCCCGTCAACGCCAACACGCTGATCTGGGAGACGCGTGCAGGCGACACCGACACCACCTATCGATTGGAAACGCCGCTGAGTCTGGCGGAAGCCATAGCCTTTGCCGAGACGTTGAAGTGACCGCGGGAACCCGCGCCGCGCGAGCGCTGTAATACCAGTGCAACTCAACCACAGTCAAGGGAGGCTGACATGCACAAACTGACACGTTCGTTAATTGCGGCGCTGGTGCTGCTGCTGGCGACGGCGCTGATCGCCGAAGCAGGCGGCTGGGCAGTTGTGACCCTGGACACGCTGCCGGATCAAATCGTAGCGGGCCGGGCTTTCTCGATCGGGTTTACGGTGCGCCAACACGGCCGCATCCTGCGCGACGATCTGACGCCGATTGTCGCCTTCGAGCGTAGTGATGCACCCGGCTCGTACACGGTTACCGCTCAGCGTTCCGGTTCACCCGGCCACTATACTGCCGAGGTTACACTGCCCGCCGCTGGCACATGGAACTGGCGAGTGGACATCGAACAATTCGGTATGGCAACGGAGGATATGGCGCCACTCGTCGCGGCGGAGTTTGTGCCCGCATTGCTGCCGGCGACCGCCGGGCCTGTCACCGATGCGGCACCGCTGGCCGTCGGCACAGGCGGAACGATCGTGGCGATGGTGGCTGCCTTGTTCTGGCGGCGCACACGCGCTCGCTACGCTTTGCTTATCGCCGCTGCAGCTGTGCTTATCGGCGTAGTGGGCTTCGTCGCTACCGGTACCAGCGTTGCGCTGCCGGCTCCAATCGGAGGCACTGCAGCCGGCAGCGATCAAGCCGCGCTGGGCCGGGCACTGTTCATCGATAAAGGCTGCGTGATGTGCCATGCTCATCCCGAGGTGAAGCCGAAGTTCGGGCCGGTCTGGATCGGCGATGAGCCGCCGCATCTGGTGCCGGGCAAATACAGCGCGGCCTTTCTGAGCCAGTGGTTGAAGAATCCCGCGCAGCTGAAGCCCAACACCGTGATGCCCAATTTGCAGCTGAGCGACACTGAAATTGCCGCGCTGAGCGCATTTCTGGACGCCAAATAGCCCGGCCGCGCCATCGCCAACTGCCGCCGTGATCGAGTCGGCAACGCTCGATCACGGCGGTTGTTTTGTGCCTTGACAACTGCGCCTTGCCAATTGCCGAAAGCGCAGTAGACTTGCCAATACACTCCATTTCAAAGCGGAGATGGTATTGAAAGTCGTCATGTTGTCCAAAGCGCTGGTGGTGGGCGCCTATCACAGCAAGCTGGCCGAACTGGCCGCCCTGCCCGACATTGATCTGATCGCCGTGGTGCCGCCCGCCTGGCGCGACGAGCGCGGCGAAATCCGATTGGAACTCGCCAACCCAATCGGGCCGTACCGGCTGATCGTGACGCCGATCCGCTTCAACGGCAGTTTTCACCTGCACTACTATCCGCAGTTTGGGCAGCTGCTCAATCAAATCAAACCCGATCTAGTCCACATCGACGAAGAGCCGTACAACCTGGCCACGTGGCTGGCGCTGCGCGCGGCGAAGCGTAGCGGCGCGCGCGCATTATTCTTCAGCTGGCAAAACCTTTGCCGGCGCTATCCGTTTCCGTTCAACTGGATTGAACAACAGGTGCTGGCGCAGGCCGACGCCTGCCTGGCGGGCAATCAGGCTGCAGCGCAGGTCTGGCGCGACAAAGGGTATCGCGGCCCCATCGATGTCATTCCTCAGTTCGGCGTCGATCCGGTTGTATTCAGCCCGATCGATCGGCCGCACACCGATCGGTTTGTGGTGGGCTACGCGGGCCGCCTGATCAAAGATAAAGGGGTCGATCTGCTGCTGCGCGCGCTGGCGCAGCTGACCGGTGACTGGCAGGCCGTCCTCATCGGCAGCGGCCCGGAACGTGACAATTTGCAGGCGCTGGCGCGGCAGCTCAACATCGCGCCGCGCGTTGAGTTCAAAGCGTGGCTGCCCTCGGCAGAAGTGCCCGCGTTCTATCGCACTCTCGATGTGCTCGTCTTGCCTTCTCGCAGCCGTCCCAACTGGCTGGAGCAGTTTGGCCGCACGCTGGTGGAAGCCATGGCCTGCGGCGTGCCCGTCGTCGGCACCACCTGCGGCGAAATTCCCAACGTCATCGGCGACGCGGGCCTGATCTTTCCCGAGGAAGACGCGGCGGCGCTGAGTGCGCATCTGCAGCGCCTGCAAGGCGACGCTGCCTTGCGTCAGGCGCTGGCGCAGCGCGGCCGCCAGCGCGTGCTTGATCAGTTTACGCAGGCGCAGATTGCGCGCCGCACGGCCGACGTGTACCGGCGGCTGCAACGAACGTTGTAGCGGGAAATGAGCGCCCTGTAACAAACGAGTGTTCGTTGCTCGTTACCCATTACCTATCTCCATCCTTCTTTCGCACTGGTATAATCTGCTCATGTCTCACCGCTCGCTGCGCGTGGCGATTAGCGCGCATCTGTTGGCGCCGCGCGGCGCGGGTTACCGCAACGCGGGCATCCATACGTATATCGAACAGACGGTGCGGCGTCTGCCGGAAGTCGATCCCGAGCTGCGGCTGACGCTGTTTGCGCGCCATGTGCCCGACGGCTTGAGCAGCGCCATCGAGCCGCGCGCCACGCGCTGGCCCACCGGGCGACCCGCGTTGCGCATCCTGTGGGAGCAGCTGCGTCTGCCGCTGGCCGCTAGCCGCTTCGACGTGGTGCACGCTTCGGCCTTCGTCGCGCCGCAAATCTGTTGGCGTCCCACGGTGGTCACCATCTACGATCTGAGTTTTGCCCTGTTTCCGCAGTATTTTCGCGGCCTCAATCAGGCCTATTTGCGGATCGGCACGCGCCGATCGGCGCGGCGGGCGCGGCGCGTGCTGGCGATTTCGGAGCACACGCGGCGCGACATCCACCGGCTGTATGACGTGCCGCTCGATCGGATCGACGTGGCCTATCCGGGCGTGGATGCGGCCTTGACGCCGGCTGCGCCTGAGAGCGTGGCGGAGTTCAAGCGCCGGAAGCAGCTGCCCGATCGGTTTCTGCTGTTTCTGGGCACGCTGGAGCCGCGCAAGAACCTGGTTATGATGATCCAGGCTTTTGCGCAGCTCAAGCGCGAACGGCCCGACGCGATGCTGGTGCTGGCGGGCGGCGTGGGCTGGCTGGCCGACGATGTCTTCGCCGAGATCGATCGATCAGGGGTGAGAGACAGTGTCATCCTGCCGGGCTTTGTACCCGCCGAGGAAAAGGCCCTGTGGTATGCGGCGGCGACCGCCTTCGTTTACCCGTCGATCTATGAGGGTTTTGGGCTGCCGCCGCTGGAAGCGATGGCGTGCGGGACGCCCGTGATCGTATCCAACGCGGCCTCGCTGCCGGAAGTGGTGGGCGAAGCCGGGCTTAATGTCGCGCCCGACGATGTGAGCGGCTGGTCGCACGCCATGCGCCGCCTGTGGAGCGATGCCGCGCTGCGGGCTGATCTGAGCGAACGCGGCTTGACGCAGGCGCGGCGATTTTCATGGACTGAAACCGCGCGGGTCACGGCGGCCGCATATCGCGCTGCAGCCGGGTGAACGCGTGAACCTGAGATCGACGATCGGGCTGGTCATCTTGACGGGCGCGGCGGCGGTGTACGCGGCGCTGATTGCCCAGCGCCAACTGATGTCCGGCAGCCGCCAGTTTGATGGCGTGGTGGGTGTGCTGCTGGGCCTGTTCATCTGCTCGCGGCCGGCGGCCAACCTGCTCGATGCGCTGTACCGATCGGGCCGGTTTCACTCCACCGGGCCGGGCTGGTGGTGGCCGGCGCTCAATATCTTGGCCTTCGCCGCGGGCCTGATCATGATCATCATCGGCACCATGCAGTTGACGCGCGCCGGAGCGTTGTGAGCGTCATGGCCTTGCGACCTGAATCCAAATATCCGCGCTGGCTGATGTGGGGCGTGGTAATCAGCGACGTGCTGCTGATCAACGCCGCGTTTCTATTGGCCTATTATCTGCGCTATCGCCTGCAGCTGTTTCTGCAGGTTGATCCGGCGTTTGACAATCCCCCCGAAGTTTTTCTGCCCTTTCAGGTGGTGTTGACGGCGCTGCTGCTGATGTCGTTCAAGATCGACGGAGTGTACGTGCTGCGCCGGTTGAGCCTGTGGCTCGATCAGATGTGGCGCATCGCGCGTGCCACCATGATGGCGATGCTGCTCATGATCGCCATCACGTTTTTCTTTCAGCCGTTCTTCTATTCCCGATTGATTTTCCTGTATGCCGTGGTGCTGATCGTGCTGGCGTTGGGCGCCGGGCGTTTCGCGTGGGGGGTGATGATAAGTCGGCTGCGCAAACGCGGCCGGGGGGTGGCGCGCGTGCTGGTGGTGGGCGCGGGCGAAGTAGGCCGCACAGTGATCCGCAATATCATGGCGCTGCCGGAACTGGGGTACCGCGTGGTGGGCGTGGTGGACGATCGGCTGGACGTGACGCGCAACATCGGGCCGATTCCCGCGCTCGAAGGGCTGTACCGCATCCCGTACATCGTGACCGATCAACGTGTGGACGAGGTGATCATCGCGCTGCCGTGGACGGAGCCGCAGCGCATCCTGGACATCTTTCAGCAGTGCGAGCGAATCGGCGTGCGGGCGCGCACCGTGCCCGATCTGTTTCAGCTCAGCCTGAACCGGGTGGATGTGGAGGATCTGGGCGGCGTGCCGCTCATCGGCCTGAAGGCGGGCGCCATTCACGGCACCAATCGCGTGGTGAAGCGCGCGATGGATCTGGCGCTGGGCTTGATCATCTCGATCGCGGCGCTGCCGCTCATGGGGCTGCTGGCGCTGGCGATCAAGCTGGATTCGCCGGGGCCGGTCATCTTCAAGCAGCGCCGTGTGGGCCTGCGCGGCCAGGAATTTGTGCTGTACAAGTTCCGCTCGATGCGGGCCGGCGCGGAGGAAGAGAAGGAGCAGCTGCGTGATCTCAACGAGATGGACGGGCCGCTGTTCAAGATGCGCGCCGATCCACGCCGCACACGCCTGGGGCGTTTTTTGCGCAAGACCAGCCTGGACGAGCTGCCGCAGCTTTTCAACGTATTGAAGGGCGAGATGAGCCTGGTGGGGCCGCGGCCGCACATCGCCTCGGAAGTGGCGCAGTATCAGGACTGGCAGCGGCAGGTGCTGGAAGCGCCGCCGGGCATGGCGGGCCTGTCGCAGGTGTCGGGGCGCGCGCAGCTCAGCTTCGACGAGCAATGTCTGCTGGACATCTACTACATCGAGAACTGGTCGCCCGCGCTGGACATCAAGATTTTGCTGCGAATGATCCCCAAGGTGTTGTCGGGTGAGGGCGCGTATTGAGCGAACGGGCGGCGAGTGAAACGTGAGACGTGACACGCAATACGCAATACGTAAAACGTAAAACGTAAAACGTAAGGGCAGCGATTAAGGGGAGGCACTGACCATGACAAAGATTGTTTCGAAGATGATTGAGTATCCGATCAATGCACACGCGACGCCGGGTTATCTGGCCCAGCCCGACGATGATCTACCCCACCCGGCGATTGTCGTCATTCAGGAATGGTGGGGGCTGGTGCCGCACATCAAAGACGTGGCCAATCGCTTCGCGCGCGAAGGTTACGTGGCGCTGGCGCCTGACCTGTATCATGGCCAGGCCGCCGAAGAGCCTGATGAGGCGCGGAAATTGGCGATGGGCCTGGATGCCAATCGGGCCGTGCAGGAGATCGCAGCCGCGGCGCGTTATCTGAAGAAGCTGGATCGCGTTGCGCCCAAATCGATCGGCGTAGTCGGCTGGTGCATGGGCGGCGGACTGTCGCTGTCGGCGGCAGCTCATCACGGCGACCTGTTCGGTGCGGCGGTGGCCTTTTACGGGCGGCCGCTAACCGCGGGCGACACCACGCGGCTGAAAGTGCCGGTGCTGGGGCTGTACGCCGATCGCGATCGCGGCATCCCGGTGGAGGCGGTGCGGGCGTTTGAAGCGGAGTTAGAACAGCACGGCGTGCCCCACGCGATTCACATTTATCCTGAGGCCGAGCACGCTTTCTTCAACGACACGCGCCCGCACATCTACAAGGCGGCCGCGGCGCAGGATGCGTGGCAGAAGACGCTGGCGTGGTTTGCGCAACATCTGACCTAGGCGCGATTACCGGCGTATTCGTAAAAACCGCGACCGGTCTTCTGGCCCAGCCGGCCGGCGCGCACCAACTGCTTGAGCAGCGGCGACGGTCGATAGTGATCGTCGCCGTATTCGTCAAACAGGCCGCGCAGCACGGCCAGCACAATATCTAGGCCGATCAGATCGCCCCAGGCCAGCGGCCCGCGCGGATAGTTGGTGCCCAGCTGCATGGCGATGTCGATGTCGTTGGGCGACGCCACGCCTTCCAGCAGCGCGTAGCTGGCCTCATTCACCAGGCAGCACACGATGCGCGGCAGCACCAACCCCACGCTGTCCTGGACGATGGCGGTTTCCAGTCCCAGCGACTGAAAGAAACTTTGGGCTTTGCCCAGCGTCGATGGGTCTGTTTCCAGCCCGGCGGCCAGTTCCACGAGGCCGCCGCGCGACAGGGGCGGCAGCGCGCCAAAACCCACGATCCAATCGGGCTGACGCGCCCACGCGCCGATCTGCGTGGCGGTCACGGACAGCGCCGCGCTCAAGATCGGCGCATCGGCGGGTAGCGATTGGTCGAGGACGCGCACAACGTCGCGCTTGGTTGCCAGCGATTCGATCACGCCGTCGATGGCGAAACGGGCCGTCTTCGCATCGTCGGCCAATCGGCGCAGACTGTCCCCCTCGATCACGCCTTCGAGCACGTGGACCGCCACTTCGTGGCCGGCGTCCACGCACAGCGCGGACAGATCGTCGATCAGCGGCGGTTCACCGACGAGGAGGACTTTGGAGCCGACAGCTCGAGGCGACATGGCTCAATCTCGGTTCAGTGCCAGCCCAGCGACTTGTACGCGGCCACCACCATGACGCACACGGGCGCATCCTGGCATTCCACGCCGGCCACCTCCATATGTATTTCCCCGTAGTCGTAGGGGCGGCGCTCCATCAGCGAACGAATGGTCAAATCCAGGTTGCGGCGCACTTCGGCTTCCGACGAACCGTGCTGCTCCACAAACAGGCCGCGCAGCGTAGTGGGTTCCTGCGTCCAGGCCAGCCCCGCCCACGCCCACTGGCCCGGCACAGTCTCGGTCTGGCTGGCCAGCACCACATACAACCGATCGCCGTAATCTTTTGGCTCGCCCACAAACGGCTCGCGCAGAATGGTGCTGTACGGCGGGATGACCGACGACAGGTGAATCAAGTTGTAGTTGCCCACGTGCGCGTCATACATTGCATTGTCAAACGCGGCCAGCGGCGTGGGGCCGTCGCCGCGCCCCACCGTGAGATAAATCTTCATTGCGGCTTGACTCCGAGCTTGATCCAGGATGAGGCGTCATTTTAGCATAGCCGGAAATTTCGGCAATGCACGGTCGCCCCGATCGGCTTAGCTGGCCGATCGGGGCGGCGAGTTCAATGGCGGGTGATGGCGCGCCTGATCGTCAATTGCCGCACGGCGCAACGTTGCGCCAGTTCAGCACCGTGCCCGTGATCAACTGGGTCGCGCTCAGGCCGGAGATGGTGGCCTGCCGGTTGCTCAATTCTTCGCACGTTGCGCCCTTTTCCACGAAGTCCCACGAGCCGAGCGTGTACTTCCATTCGAGCTGTGTGGTCTCCAGGAAGTTCAGATCGATGCTCCATGTGTAGCTGGCAACCTTGGTCAGCGCCACGGTGTGCGGATTGCACCAGTTGCAGATGGCGGGCTGGTTGCCCACGATGTAAACAGTCTTATCGGCCGGGGTGTTGGTCGGCACAGTGACGCTGAACGTCACCGTGACGGTGCGCGGCGCGGGAATACCCTCGACCTGATTGCTGTACGCCGATCGGTTCAGCGCGTAATCGACGGCTTTCACCGCGTAGGTGTACGTGACGTTGGTGGTGACGTTCGTGTCGGTGAAGGCCGTCGTCGGCGCGGGGAGTTTGACCAGCGGCAGATCGAATGAGCCGCCCGGCCCGTGACGATAGAGCCAGTATTCGGCCGCGTCGCTGACGGTGGTCCACTGCAGCGCGACGTAGCTGGCGGCGCTGCCGGCCAGGCTCAACGTGGGCGCATCGGGCGGGGTGATGTCGGCATCGGCGATCACGTTCAGCACGCCGGGATTGGCTGTGCCCAGGCCGTTTTGATCGCCGTAAGTCCAGTCGAGGCCGCCGTTGGTGGAGAAGCGCACCAGCAGATCGAACGTGCCGGTGATCTCAGGGCGCAGGCTGGCCTGATATTCATACTGGCTGCCGAAGCGCGCGTTGAAGGCCATGGGCGTCCACGTTGTCCAGGCGGCCGGCGCGCCCGTGCCAAAGCCCACCTGCGCCATGACCTGATTCTGATTGCCGTCCACATCGGTGACGCCCGGCACGCCCACGCGACCGTAGAGGGGCACGGTGGGCGTAATGCCGATGGTGTGCGTGAGGGTCTTGGGCGACTCCAGGATGGCGTAGCTGATCTGCACCGAAGGCGTGGCAGCCGCTTCATTTGAGTAGCCGCCCTTATTCCCGGCCGCGTCGGTCGCGTTGACGACATAGTAGTAGCGCTGGCCGTTGGTCACGGTGGTGTCGGTGATCGCCGTCGAAGTCGTCGTCGTGATCCAGCGGTAACCCCCGCCGATGACGTAGCTGCGGTAAACGTCGTAGCGCACGGCATCGACGACACTGTTCCAGCTCAACGCCACCTGCGCGTTGCCGGCCTGCGCCGTCAACGACAGCGGCGCACTCGGCGCGATGAGGTCTTGCCCGTCAACAGGCACCAGCACTTCGGCGCTGAGCGGCGGCAGCGTGTAAGTGAGCACACCATTCGTCGCGGTCACGATCGGCCCGCCGCCGCCGAGCGGGGCATGGCCAGACACCGCGTAAGCGGGCAGCAGCTGCACGGCATCGGGCAGCTGGCCGGTGACGGTGATGGTCAGCGTTTTGGTCACGGTATTGCGATTGAGCGCGACGAGGGCGGCGTCATCGGGCGAGCGCAGCAGATAGGCCAGCGTGCGATTGGCGTCGTCGATTGATGGGAAGCTGAGCCGGCCGGTGCGGAAAACCGATCGGGATTGGCGCAAAGCCGTCAAGCCGCGATAAGTCGCCAGCATGTCCCAATCGCCGCCCGCGCCATAAGTGTCGAATGAACCACCGCCGGTCAGTGACAGCGCCGGCGCGCCGCCGCTGTTGCGCAGCACCACCGGCAGATACAGGCCCGCCCAGATGAAGGTGCGGCGATCGTCAGGATCGTCGTCGCCGGTCAAGGCGATCTCGTCGCCGTAGTAGATCGTCGGCGCGCCGGGCGTCGTCATCTGCACCAGCGCCGCCAGCTTCAGCATTTGCTTGCCGGTCGCCAGGTTGGCGGCGTTGAACTCTTTGTCGTCGCGGGTGCGCGCGCCCGGCGTGAGCAGCCACAGAATGCGGCGCGTGTCGTGGCTGGTCAGCAGGTTCATCAATGTGAAGTATGTGGCGTCGGGATAGTCTTCGCGAATGGACAGCAGTTTGCGCGCGAAGAGCGACGGCGGCTGATTGCTCTGCCCATCGTCGGGGAAGCCCTTGTCGTCCACCGTGCCGAAGAAGCCCAGGATGGCGTTGCGGAAGCGATAGTGCATGCCGGTGTCGGCCATGTCCCCTTCGCTCTTGGGCAGCAGCTCGCCCTTCTTCCACAACTCGCCGATGATGACGGCCTGGGGATCGACGGCTTTGACCGCCGCGCGAAACTCGCGCCAGTAGGAGTCGGGGAACGACGGATCGCCCATCACGTCCAGCCGCCAGCCGGACGCGCCGCGATTGAGCCAGTACTGCGCCACCGGCTCGGTGATGGTCTGCGTGGCAGAATAGAACAGCGTGCGGACTTCGGGGTTCTCCTTATTCAGCACCGGGATGCTGTCGAAGCCGAACCAGCCGGTGTAGGTGGCCGAATTGGGGCCGCCGGCGCCCGCACATGTCCCCGTCCCCGGCGCGACATCGGTGAAGTAGAACCACGATCGATAGGTGGACGAGATCGCTTCACACGCGCCCACTTCGGGATAGTGCCCGTACCGATCGAAGTACGGGCTGTCCGATGACAGGTGGTTGAACACGCCGTCCAGGATGATCTTCATGCCGCGCGCGTGGGCAGCGGCCACCAGATCGTTCCAGTCCTGCTCCGTGCCAAAGTATGGATCGATTTTGAAGTAGTCCTGCGTGTCGTAGCCGTGGTTGGAACCCGCGTCGAAGATCGGGTTGAAGTACAGCACGTTGACGCCCAGCGCCTGCAGGTAATCCAGTTTCTCAATCACGCCGCGCAAATCGCCGCCCAGGTAATCGCGGCCGCGCGGCGTCTCGGGCAGCGGCACGGTGGCCGTGGGCGGCACCGCCCAGCTCGGCGCGCCGAAGCGCCACGGACAGGTGGTGGGATTCGCGCCGGTGTACTGGCGGCAGTAGCCTTCGGGGAAGGTGGCCCACGGCAGGCTGATGACCGGATCGTCGTAGCGCACATCGCCGGTCTGCGGATCATTCGTCTTATCGCCGTTGCGGAACCGATCGGGGAAGATCTGATACACGATCGCATTCTGCATCCAATCGATGACGGCGAAGTTCGGATCGACCACGTTGATGGCGTAGCTGTAATCAACCATATTGGGCGTGGCCGCGCCCCAGCCGCCGTCCGAAAAATTGTCGTCGGCGTAGTAGGCGGTGGCCGTGCCGTCGGTGACGATGAAGCGATAATACAGGTTCATCCGCTGCGTGGGGGTGATGACGGTTTGCCAGTAGTCGCACGTATTCGCGGCCAGATCGGGCGTGTCACACGGCACATCGCCGGCGGCCACCGTCATATCGCGGAAAAATTCGCTGGCGATGGAGGTGTCGTAAAAGCGCACGCGCACGCCGGTGACATCGTTGGCCAGCGTGCGGAAGCGCAGGGTGACGGGCGTATTGGGATTGACCACGCCGAACGGCACGCGATACAGGCTGTCTTGCGACATGTGACCCAGCCCGATGTACTGGATGTTGTTATCGTTGGGACGGGTCACAAAGATCGCCGGGGGCGGGTTGTCGGCGATCGGAGCCGGCGGCCTGGCCGTTCCCCGATCGGTCTGCCCGCGATCCAGCGGAGCGGCGGCGGCCGGGAACGTCCCCAGCAGCAGCGCGATCACGATCACAAGATTGAAGACTCGGTTACGCATGGCAGTCATTCTCCTGAGCAAAGGGTTGAGGTCGCAACGTGAAGCACCGCCTTGAAAGCGGCCCGAGACGTGAGGCGCACCGCGCCAGTCAGGTGAAGATTACTTTTCGGCGGGATAGTCGTAGAAGCCGTGGCCGGTCTTGCGGCCCAGCCGCTTCGCTTCGACCATGCGCTGCTGGATGGGATGCGGCTTGAAGCGCGGTTCTTGAAAGAACGCGTTGTAGATCGACTGCGTCACGGCGAAGTTCACGTCCAACCCGATCAGATCCAGCAGCTCAAACGGCCCCAGCTTGAAGCCGGCCGCCCGCGCGATGCGATCGATTGTAGCCGGATCGGCCACATGATGATCGAGCAGGCGCAGCGCTTCGGCGTAAAACGGCCGCGCCACCCGATTGACGATGAAGCCCGGCGTGTCTCTGACCACGATGGGCGTCTTGCCCCAACGGCGCGCCAGATCGAGCAGGTGGCTGATCGTTTCATCGGACGTGTAATCGGCGCGCACGACTTCGATTAGCGGCATGACCGGCGCGGGGTTGAAGAAGTGCAGGCCGGCCACCCGATCGGCCCGTTCCGTGACGCCGGCCAGCGCGGCGATGGACAGCGACGAGGTGTTGGAGCACAGGATCGTTTCCGGGCAGCACAGGTGATCGAGCGAGCGGAAGATGTCGCGTTTCAGCGCCAGGTCTTCGGGCACGGCTTCAATCACGATGGTAGCTGTATGCAGATCGGACAGATCGGTTGTCGTCCACAGGTGTGACAGCGTGGCGTCCATGTCCTGCGGCGTGAGGCGGCTCTTCTTGACGGCGCGCTCCAGCTCGCGGCGGATGCGATCCAGGCCGCGCTGGGCGAACTGCGCCTGCACGTCGTACAGCACCACGTTGTGCCCGTGGCTGGCGGCCACCTGCGCGATGCCCGCGCCCATGGTGCCTGCGCCCAGAATGCCGATGATGTCCATGCCGACCTCTAATGAGTAATGTGTAACGAGCAAGGCGTAAGGCACAACCGCCGCCCGTTGATAACTCGTTACTGGTTACTCGTTACATATCCGGTATCTGCCAGTCGATCTCCGGCTTGCCGGCCTCGCGCAACGCGGCGTTGATCTTGGAGAACGGGCGGCTGCCAAAGAAGCCGTTGGCAGCCGACAGCGGCGACGGGTGCGCCGATTCGATGATGACGTGCCGCGAAATGTCGATGAGCGGCTTCTTCTTGCGCGCGTATGCGCCCCACAGGACAAAGACCACCCGATCGGGTTTGGCGCTGACCGCGCGGATGACGGCGTCGGTAAAGTTCTCCCAGCCTTTGCCGGCGTGCGAGTTGGCCTGATGGGCGCGCACCGTCAGCACGGCGTTGAGCAGCAGCACGCCCTGCTCGGCCCAGTGCGTCAGGTTGCCGTGATTCGGAATTTTGCAGCCCAGATCGTCGTGCAGTTCCTTGAAGATGTTGACCAGCGACGGCGGCACGTCCACGCCGGGCCGCACCGAGAAGCACAGGCCGTGCGCCTGGCCGGGGCCGTGATAAGGGTCCTGCCCTAAGATCAGCACGCTGACCTTTTCGTAAGGCGTGAGGTGCAGCGCAGCAAAGACTTCCTTGTCCGGCGGAAAGACCTGGTATTTGCTGCGCTCGTCGCGCACAAATTGCTGCAAGGGCTTCCAGTAAGGCTTTTCGGTTTCGGCGATCAGCACCGGACGCCAGGTGGTTTCCATGGCAATCTCCAATGGCCAATGAAAAACGACCAATGACAAATGACGCAAGCGCCCCCATGGGGTTTTGTCATTTGTCATTGAGCAGGGGTCATTTTCCCGCGAAACGGGGCGCGCGTTTTTCGAGGAAGGCTTGCACGCCTTCGCGATAATCCGCCGTGCGGCCCGCGATCTCTTGCAAATGCGCTTCGTAATCCAGCGCGTCGGCCAGATCGACGTTGAGGGCGTGATTCATGGCGCGCTTGGTCAGACCCAGGCCGCGCGTGGGGGCCTGCGCCAATTGGCGGGCCAGGTCCAAAGTGGCCGGCATCAACCGATCGGGCGCGAATACGCCGTTGATCAGCCCTAACGATAGGGCCGTATTCGCATCGACGACGGCGTTGGTATAGGCCAGTTCCAGCGCTTTGCCCAGGCCGACCAGCCGGGGCAGAAAGAACGATGTGCCCGAATCGGCGGTGAGGCCGATGCCCGTAAACGCAAAGCGGAATTTGGCGCTCTCGGCCGCGTAGCGCAGATCGCAGGCCAGCGCCATGCCCCAGCCCGCGCCCGCCGCCGCACCGTTGACGGCGGCGATGACGGGCTTCTCGATGGTGCGCAGCTTTAGCACGATGGGGTTGTAGGTCTTCAGCAGATGATCGCGGAATGAAGCGTCATCGCCGCGCGCCTGGATGGCGGCCAAATCCTGTCCGGCGCAGAAACCCGTCCCTGCACCCGTGATCACGAGGCAGCGCACCGCTTCGTCACGCTCGGCGGCTTTGAGGGCGGCTTGCACCTCTTCGGCCATCAGGTCGTTGAAGGCGTTGCGCACTTCGGGCCGATTGAACGTCAGCGTGGCAACGCCGTCGGCCACGTCGTACAGGATGGTGGTGTAGGCCATGTGGGCTCCATCGTGAGTAATGGGTGACGAGTAATGTTAATGAGTAACGAGTAATGAGTAATGAGTAGCCCGGAGTTAGTCGTTACTCATTGCTCGTTACTCGTCACGACAGGTGCCTGGCAAAATACTCCGGCTTTAATTCTTCACCGGTGGCCGCTTTCAACGCGCCGTTCCAATCGAAGCGCGCGCCCAACTGAAAGAAGCGTTCTTTCAAATACGTGCCTACTTGCGGGCTGTCCACAAAGCGCGCACGTTCGCCGTTCAGCACGCGCTGCGTGATGTATTCCAGCAGCTGCGAGGCCGTCATCTCGCCCAGCATGTAGTTTTGATAATATGCCGGGTAGCACGCCAGATGAATTTTGGCGGCCCAATCGGGCGCGCGGCGATCGTCGGGGCGCCTGACCAGCTGGTACTTTTCGACAAGGTTCCACCACGACGTGTTCAAGTCCTGCTGTGGATCGCGATACAGTTCGCGCTCGAAGTGGCACATCGTCAACGCCCAGCGCGTAAAGACCAGCAGCGAGGCGTGCTGCTGCGCGGCGAGGCGGCCTTCGAGTTGCGCGATCTCACCGGGTGCCGCGCCGACGTAGCGCTTGAGCCAGTCGCCGTTGGCGCTGAGGCGGCCCATTAACATCGCCACCGCTTCGGTGCTCAGTGTGTGCGCGGGATCGCGCAGTAAAAACGGCAGCGTCGAGTCCAGATACTTGAAGTATACGGCATGCCCGTACTCGTGCAGCATCGTGCTGAGCCAGTATTCGTTGGGCTGCACGTTGCACACGACTCGCACGTCGCCCGCTCGATCCATGTCTTCGCAATAGGCGTGTTGGTACTTGCCGGGCCGCTCGTACAAATCGCTGCGCGCGATGATGTCTTCGATGGGCAGGCCGATGGCCTGATAGAACTGCTGCGTCAGCGCCACCACGTCTTGATCCGCGTAGAAGCGATCGAGGTCGAGTTCGGGATCGGCGGGCACTTCCTGGAAGAACGGATCGGCGTAGTGCCAGGGGCGCAGCCGATCGGGTTGGATTCCAAACCGATCGGCCAACCGGCGATCGAGATCGGCTTTGTAAGCGGCAAACAAGGGGCGGGTCAGCTGCTCCAGACGATCAAACAGATCGAACAACTGCGCTTCGTCCAACTCCTGTAATGCCAGGCTCATGGTGTAGAAGTTGTCGAAGCCCATGGCGCGGGCGGCCTGATTACGCAGGGCCACTGTCTTCAACACGCGCCCGGCCACCTGCGCGCCGATCTGCTTGCTGGCTTCCCAGGCCGCCCGCCGCAGGGCCACATCGTTGGAGTCGCGCAGCAGGGCCTTGAGTTCGTTGTCGGTGTAGGTGCGTCCGTCGATGACGCCGCGATAGGCGTTGAACTCGGCCTCGATCTCCGTCTCCAGCGCCACGATCTGCTCGATCAGATCGCGCGGCATCTGCTGCGACTGGAAGCTGTAACGAGCCAACTGCGCCTGCCGGTCCAGCAGCGCGTCGCCGCTGGGCGATGCCGAGAGCGCCTTGAGCCGCGCGAAGCGGTCGGCGTCGGCGTGCAGCAGGCGTAGCTCGGTGCTGAGGCGGGCATATTCGGCCTGTGCGGTTGCGTCGCCCTGCGTGGAGAACCGCCACGAGGCCAGGTTGCGCGCGGTGAGCAGGGGGGCCAACTGGGCCGTGTAATCGTCGATGAACGTTTGCAACGGGTGAGTCACGCGGGTCTCCTTGGGGCAAGCGGCTCAATCGGCCCGGCAAGTGTACCGCGTGACGCAGCCCGCGTCAACCGGATCGGAATTTTGGGATCGGGCATTCTTCTGCTATACTTCACGTTTGTAAAGAAAGGATCATTCGACCTTAACACGGATTTTGAAGCGGGCGGGTATCATCAGGATCGATGCACCATGTCGAGCGTGCTGCTTCTCAATGCCTCATTTGAGCCGCTGGCCGTCGTCAAGTTGAGCCGCGCCATTGGGCTGTTGATGGACGGCAAAGTGGACCTGATCGAAGCGGTGCCGGGGCGCGAGCTGCGCTCCAAGAGCACGCGGCAACCCATGCCCAGCGTCCTGCGGCTGCGGTACTACGTCAACGTGCCGCGGCGCGGCGTAGGCTGGAGCCGGCGCGGCGTGCTGGCGCGCGATCATCACGTGTGCCAGTATTGCGGCAAGCACTTGGCCCCGCGCGAGGCTACCATCGATCACGTGATCCCGCAGTGGGAGTGCCGCGCCAAAAATATCCCGCCCAATACGTGGAGCAACACGGTGGCCAGCTGCCCGCGCTGCCAGCAGCGCAAGGGTGGCCGCTCCATGCACGAAGCGGGCATGCGCTTTCACAATCCCAATTTTGAGCCGAAGATGCCGCGCACCAACTACCTGATCCTGTCGTCGGACATTCGCCCGGAGTGGAAGCGGTACATCCGCCTGTAGCCCAACGCTGCGATGAGACTTCGCCCGGCCGCTGACCTTCAGCGGCCGGGCGTTTGTGTGATCACGCTCAGCGTGCCTGCGCGGGCAGATAGAACGCGTGCGGCCCGGCTACCAGAGTGAGTGTCAGGGCGTTGTTCTGATAGTTGGTCTCTTCAAGGTGGCGATCGGGATTCACTTCTATCTGCACGGTGTGCGCGCCGATCGCCAGGTTGGGCCACGTGAAGCTGACCTCGCGCGTCTGTCCGCAGCCGCCCATCGGCGACAGGCTGGCCTCCCATGTTCCGCCGATCTGCCCGCCCGTCACCTCGCGGAAGCGCACCACGACGGGCGCGTTGAACGGCGTGTTGCCACCGTTGCCGATCCGGACGCTGACCACAGTCGAGATCGTTTCGCCGGGTTGCACAATCAGCGCGCCGGGGTCAGCCTGCGCGTGCATGGCGATCAAATCGACCTGCGCGGGCAGCGCGGCCAGCACGTTGTTGTAGTGCGCGCCGATGGCGGTCTGCGTGTAGGGCGGCGACGACTGGTGAAGGAAGCTGCCCCAGCGGTAGAAACCCTGGTCGTCGGTGGAATCATCATCCAGGCTGTAGATGGCGGCCTGCTGCACCAGCCGGTAGTTGTCGGCCGGATCACCCAGCTCGGCGTCCCAGGCCGTGTTCATGTAGTGGATGACGTTGCTCAAGAACTGTTTCATCTGCGCCAGGGTCACGCCCTGGCTCTCCAGGATGTCCAGCGGAAACAGCAGGCCGTACTCGGTGACGATTAAGGGCGTGTACTGATAGCCGCGCGCCTTCAGCCAGCCGCGCAGATCGCGGATGAGACCGGCGAAGACGACGGCGTCCACGCTCTGCGGAATGGTGTACAGCGTGCCGGTGATCAGATCGATGCCGGGCGGGATGCCGGCCCCCCATGACAGCCGCGTCTCCTGCAAAATGTACAGGTGCGTGTTCCACACATCGACGGGCAGGCGGCCGCCGAACTTGCGCCGGTAGGCGTCGAGGATCTGATCGAGATACTGCAGTCGCACCGGGGTGGGCTGGATCACGCCGCCGATGCCGACCCGGGCGGTGGCATCCAACCCTTTGATGAAGGTGTACGCGTCGTGGTAGGCCTGCGCGTACATGTCCGGCAGCATTTCGTCCTGATAGTACGGACGATCCATTTCGTTGCCCACCAGCCACAGGCGGCCCGGATTGGCCAGCACCAGCGGCCCCAGCCCGCCCGGCGCAAAATCGAGCGTGGGCGAGATGACGTATTGCGGCAGGTACACGCCATTGGACACCACCTGCCGCAGGCGGATGGTGGCGAAGAACGACAGGCCCGGCGCGGCCCCGTCGGCGGCCAGCCAGTTGACGTAGAAGCCGGCGCGCGTGGCCGTATAAGGATAAACACTGATCGAGTTGCGCGCCACGCCCACGCCAAACCGGCAGTTGGCAAAATCGTCGGAACGCGGCGCGGCCGCCGCCCGATCGGCTGGTGCGGCGGTCGAGGCCAGCGCCGCTGTCAGCAGCGCCGCGCCCAGGGCCAGCACCAGCCCCAGTATCAACCAGCGAGTGCGATCGATCACAGGCAGCCTCGCAATCAGGAAACTGGCTTCCGGGCGATCAAGAAAAAATTGGACGCCAGCTGCCGGCCCGGCAGTCGCACCAGAATTCGATCGAGCCGGTACAATACCCGGAACAACCCCGGCGGCATGGCCGGAAACAGCCACGTCAACGGATCGACGAAATGGTCAAAGAAGATCAATCGAGCCGGGGCGAAACCGCAGTGTGCGGCCAACTGCTGCATCTCGCGCGGATTGAGTTCCTCTTCATCAGGGCTGTGCATCAGATCATATCGCCGCCGCACCAGCCACTTGACGAGGCGCAGCGCCCGCCAGCGACTGGGATCGTAGGCGATGAACCAGCCGC
Organism: uncultured Anaerolineae bacterium; assembly: GCA_964550855.1. Classification (GTDB taxonomy): domain Bacteria; phylum Chloroflexota; class Anaerolineae; order Fen-1058; family Fen-1058; genus JAGOBP01. Next base: position 11,079 of record CAZKBQ010000009.1, on the reverse strand, counting down.
CGGGGCGCAGCACGCGATGCGCTTCACGCAAGGCTCGCTCGCGCCCGGCAGCGGTCAGGTGATGCAGCACGCTCAAGGCCAGCACCCCGTCGAACTGATCGTCCCGCACGGGCAGCGGCGCGATGGCCGCCTGCGCGAAGCTCAGACCGGCCCGCCCGTGCGCCTGAACCTGTCGCCGGCCCAGCGCCGGCCCGGCGAAGGACAGATCGAACGCATACAGCCGCCAGCGCGGATCGATCAGGTGTTGTTCAATGGCGCCGTTGCCGCAGCCGACGCTTAAAATCGTCTGCGCGCTCGTCAACGCGCGAAGCTGGTGTGCGATGAACTGCGCCTGCGCGGCGCGCAGCGCCCGAAAGCCCGTTCCCCGATCGAGCGCCCGTGCCTCCGGGCTGTCGAAAAATGAATCGTAGTAACCGCGTTCCGAACCGCGATCGAACTCGGTCATGCTTGATCGATCCGGCGGATGCCCAGCATGCTCAGGAAGAACGACGCGAAGATCGTCTGCGCGCCCAGCACCAGCAGCACCATGGCGGCGATGGCCGTGCGCACCTCGTACAGCGGCCCAAAGTCGCGGGTGATCCACTGTAGCAGGATGTAGCCGTCCACGGCCAGCCCGATCAGGAATAATACTGAGCCGATGATCAGGCCTTTTTCCAGCGAAAAATGCCGCCAGAACCAGTCCAGAAAGGTGTCGCGCCGATCGAAGTGCTCGGTAATGGCGTAGGTCCGGGCGTACAGGCCCAGGCTGAACACCTGAAAGCCGAGCAGCGCCAGCGACGCGCCCAGGATCATAAAGTGAATATCATAGGCGTGGCCGCCCACCGGCAGCGGCCCGGGCAGCAGCACCAGCACGATGAGCATGCCCAGCCACCACATCACGGCGCCCGGCGCCAGCAGCAGATAAGTGGGACTATAGAGCAGCATGAAGCGCAGGTGCCGCCAGCCGTCGGACAGCGAGCGCAGTTTGGATTGGCCGACGCGGGGATAGTAAGTGATGGGCACCTCGGTAATCTGCATCTTTTCCTGCGCGGCGCGGATCACCATCTCCGAGGCGAACTCCATGCCCAGCGTGCGCAGCTGCATCCGCTCGGCGGCGGCGCGCGTCAGGCCGCGCAGGCCGCAGTGCGCGTCGGAGACGTGCGTGTGAAAGAGGCGATTGAGCAGGCCGGTCAGCACGGGGTTGCCGAGGTAGCGATGCAGCCACGGCATCGCGCCCGGCAGGATGGTGCCCTTGAAGCGCGAGCCCATCACCAGATCGCAGCCGCCACGCAGCGGTTCGAGAAAGCGGCCGATTTCACTCAGATCGTAGGTGTTGTCCGAATCGGCCATGATAATATACGGACTGCACGTTTCGGCCAGCCCTTTGAGATAGGCGCTGCCATAACCGCGCACCGGTTGATGGATGACCCGCGCGCCGTGCGCGGCGGCCAGCTCAGGTGAGCCGTCGGTGGAGCCGTTGTCCACCACCACCACTTCCGCATCGATGCCAAGCTGTTCAATCGCCCGCCGGGCGCGCGCCACGCACTCGCCGATCGTGTCGGCTTCGTTGAGGCACGGCATGATGACCGAAAGTTCGGGGCGGGTGGCGGGCATGCGGCTGTCTGGACTGCCTTATGATTTGGGGGTGACGCGAAACACGGCCAGCGGCGCGGGCTTCCAGACCCGCACCTCAAAATGGCGCTGCAAGATGGCCAGGCTGTCGCGCAGCGGCGGCACGCGATCTGCCACGTAGTACACCGGCGTGCCCTCGGCCAGCAGACCGTTCACTACCTCGACCAGCTGCTGCTCAAACCGGTCGTCCGCGCCCAGGATGCGGCGGTAAAACAGGGTCGTGCGTTGGCCCGCGTGCCCGATCGGGTCGTTCCAGAGATAGGCCAGAAAAACCGCATCCGGCTCACTGCCGCTGACTTGCGCGCGCGCCAAGGCCAGCACCTGCGCGCTGCCCGCATTGCGCGCCGACAGTCGGGGCAGTGTCGTCCACAGCGACGCCAGCAGCGTCACACCCAGCGCCGCAATGATAACGCCGAACAGTGGTTTGCGCCATGCCCCGGCTGACGGCGCCAGCCGGCGCAGACCGGCCGCCGCCAACAGCGCGATCGGCGCGAAGGCAGCCACCAGATAGCGCGTGTCTTCGTTGCGCGGCGCCCAGGCAAACACGCTGGCCAGCGCCACAAAGGCCAGCGCGTACGACACCAGCAGCAGGCGCGACGCACCGCGCACGACGCGCAGTCCCAGCGCGCTTAGGATAAGTATCCACCCGAAGTTGAACCACAGCGTTTCCAGCGCCGCCGGCAGCGAATAGCCGCCGGCCGGGCTGGGCCCCAGCGCGTAGCTCAAGCTCATCTGCGGAAAGCCAAAGCCCGCCGAAGGCGAGGTGTAGTAAGTGTTAAACGGCCCGCCAAACAGCCATTGATTGTAAGCCGCCAATCCCAACAGACCCAGCGCCGCCGTCGCCCCAAAGGCCCAGTTAACCGGCCGCTTAAAGATGCTCCACCGCTGCGCGTAGAGCGCGTAGATCAACAGCGGCAGCAGCATGACGACATAGGCGTACTTGATGAAGAAGGCCCCCGCCGCCAGCAGGCCGGCCGCAAGGCCCAACACAACCTGTCGGGCGCGCGAACACCGATCGGCATACAGATAGATCGTCAGCGCGGTCAGCGCCAGCGCAGCTCCGGGCAGATCGGCCCAGAACGAGGTGCTCCATTCCAGGTGCGCGGGCGTCAGGCCGATGATGGTTGCGCCCAGCACCCCGGTCCAGCGATCGACCAGCAGGCTGCCCAGCGCAAACGTCGCCAGCACGTTGAGCGCGCTCATCAGCGGCAGCACCACGGCATCGGGCAAGCCCAGCCACTGCGGCAGCGCCAGCAACAGCGGAAAACCTGGCGGATAGTTGAGGTACAGCCGTTCGGGTTCCTGCGGGCGATGAACGTTGAACGCCGCATAACTGAAATACGGGCCGAATTGCGCGTTAAACCGATTGGCGATCAGCGGCCCTTCGCCCCGCGCAATCTGCTGCGCCGCAATCCGGTAACCCAGCGCGTCCCAGCCGACTGTGGCATGTTCGAGCCAGCGCACTGAGATGAAGATGTTGAGCGCGAGAACGGCGGCCAGTATCAGCCCCGGCAGGCGGCGGCGTTCAATCCGCCCGATCGTCTTGATCAGCCCCATGTGATCACCGCGGCGTTCGCACCACGACGGGCAGCATCAGGCGTTGACTGGCGACGAGCAGTGTGCCCTGTGACTGGTTGTTCACTGTGTTTGATTCGGCGGCGCCGGTCGTAATCACAAAGTGGAAGGGATGTGCGCCGACGGTGAGGTCAGGCCAGGTTGCGGTGACGATCAGCGATTCGCCGCAGCCCGGCAGGCTGCGCGTGAGGACGACGGGCGCGCCGATGACGGCCCCGGGCTGCGCGATCGATCCGGCGCGGAACGTCACCGTGATGGCCGCGCCGGTTGAGATGTTGCCGGAATTGGCGATCAGCGCGGCGACGGTGCCTGTCACCGTGGTCTGACCGATCGGCAGCTGCACCGCATCGGCGTCGGCGCGCACGGCCAGCAGATCGATCGACGGCGTGATGGCCTGCGCGTAAGCGGCCAACGTGTTGCCCAGCAGGGTGCGCTGGCCGGTGTTCCGATCATACAGCGCGCCGCCGAAGCCGGGATCGTCGAAGCTGTACCATAGCCAGCGCTGCACCAGCCGGTTGTCGTCGGCGGGCAGGCCGGTGGCGGCATTGGTGGCGGTGCGCAGCAGCTCAAAGGTGCGAGTCATGAAACCGGCCGTGCGCGCCTGGGTCATGGGCACGCCGAATTCATCGACGTACGGATCGCCTTCGATGAAGGGCGGATAGGGAAACAGTGTGCCGAATTCGGTAATATACAAAGGCACTTCACGGTAGCCGCGATCGCGCAGCCAGACCCGAAAATCGATCAGCCGCTGGAGGAAGATGGCGGTATCGAACATGTTGGAGAAAGTGTACAGCACGCCGCGCGTGACCGCAGGCAGCGAGCCGGGCGGCATGAACGCGCCCCACAACAGATAGGGCGGCTCGTGGCAGTCGATGCCGTCGGCGCAGGCCTGTGGATCGGAGGCGTCGATCTCGCGCAAGATGTACGAGTGCACGCTCCACACATCGGCGGGCAGGCCCTGACCATACAACTGCCAGTAGGCGCTGAGGACGCGATCGAGATATTGCAGCCGGATCGGGGTGGGTTGCACGATGCTGCCCGCGCCAATGCGTGCCGCTGGATCGCGCTGCTTCAGCCAGTGATACAGATCGTGATAGGCCTGTGCATACCGATCGGGCGGCAGATTATCTTGAAAGGGGCTGTCGGGTTCGTTGCCCAGCAGCCAGATCGCGCCGGGGTTTTGATCGGCAATCTGGTACAGGACGGGCAGCGGCGGCGTAAAAGTATAGACGTTGGTCTCGTCGGAATCGATGCGCACCACCTGCACGTAATCGACGCCGTTGGGCGCGGGCGGGTTGAGCCGCGCCGTCCAATCCATCGTCCAGCCCAGGTTGAGCGCGCCGACGTTGTAAGCCGGGCTGATGACGCCGCCCACGCCCAGCCGACAGTTGGCGTAGCCCGGAAAGCCGCTGGCGATGAGGGGCAGCGCCACGCTGTGGGGGGCGGCAGACAACTCGGCCCCGATCGGCGGGTGAGCGCGATCGGGGCCAGCAGCGGCTGCGGAGTGCAGCGTGACGGCAATGACCATTCCCAGCCCCAGCACCATGGCGAGCGCCGCACTGAAGTTTACGATGGCGGGCCATGGGCGGGCGGGCGGTCGGTTCATGGTTGATAGTCGATGTAGATCGGACTCGATTGAATGGTCAGCTGAATGCGGCCGTCGGCGACGCCGTCGTCCTGATCGTTGATGATCACTCGATTGCCCAGCTTGTCGATCCGGGCCACGCGCGTGGCGTTGATCTTGATCTCCGACGAGTCGGTGCAGTCCGTCGGGTACGGCAGCGAGATCGCGATGGATGGGCATTCGTACCAGTAAACGTCCAGCCGTTTAGGGCCGGTCGTGCCGGGCGCGCTAAACTCATAGGCTTCCACCTGCGCCGCGCCCACTTCCACCGGTGGAATCTGACGCTGGAAGGTGGCGTTGTCCAGCAGGGTGCTAAAGTTCGCCATGGCGTAATAGGCCGGCCGCGGCGTGTGATTGGCATCCATCAGACCGGACAGGCCGCTGTCCACGTCGATCAACGAGAACCACGTCACCGCCAGCAGGCCGGCGGCCAGGCCGCGCGTATAGACCTTAGGTACAAAGCGCGCCTGCAGCTCCGGGCTGCCCCAGCTCGTGGCCGACGGCCAGGTGGTCTCGGTGGTGATGATGGGCCGCGGGTAATTATACTGGATCAACTGCTGTTTGATCCAGTTGGCCTTGCCGATGATGTCGGGGCCGTATTGATCCCAGCGCCAGCGGAATTGCGGATAGTAGTGGAAGTTGGCCACGTCGAAGCAGCCGCCGCTGCAGTGGGAGAGCACGTCGCGCAGGAAGTAGCGATCGAACGGCCCGCCCTCGTCGATAAACCAGTCCAGCGCCATGCCGCCCAGCACCACGTTCGCCGACGGATTGGCCGCTTTGACGGCAGGATAAACGGCGTTGAGCATGGCGGCATATTCAACGCCGTGCATGCCAAACCACACATTGCGATCAGGCTCGTTGCAAAACTCAAAGTAGTGAACAAACGGATAACGCGCGGCCAGCGCCGCCGCGAACTCCGCCAAATCCGCCGGGTTCTTAAGCGGCGCGCATTGCGACCATTGGCCGGATTGGGTCGCCCACGCCGGATAACCGACGATTGTGAAGATCAAGTTGACCCGGGTGTCCTTCACGGCCTGCATCTGCGCATCCAATGACGACCAGCTGTAATTGGCCGGCGTCGTGTTGGATGGTTCGATGCTTGACCAGAAGAACTGATTGCGCACCCAGGTGGCTTTGGACTCCAGCACGCGCGTCAACGGCGTGGTGTTCACCATGTCGCCGTACACTTGAACGCTGACGATGGGCGGGGCCGCGTCGTAATTGCGCGCCACCATCGGCAGCCGCACCTTGTACGGCAAGGGTTCATTGGCCGCCGGCGCGGTCTGAGCGGCCTGGTGCGCCATCGCCGCCGGCCGGTCCATTGCCGCCCACACGCTCATGATTCCCCCTAAGATCAAGGCGGCGCTGATGATCAGGCGCGTCGGCGTGGTGCGACGCGGCAGCGGTGTCTCATGAATGCCCATCATCCAGTTCTCCCTTTAATTAGTCTCTGCGCACGATCGGCAGGTACAAACCCGATCGGTAAGCGGTCACCCACACGGCCCCGTCGGGCGCCACGGCGATGGCCGACGGCGTCAAACCCGGATCAGGCAGGGCGTAGCTGGTCACCGTCGACGACGGCGGCACGCCCGCTTGCAGCCGTCCAATGGCCGGCGGCTGAGAATGCAGCGCACTCCACAGCACGGTCGGCGATTCAGCCGCCAGCCCCACCGGCCGCGTGATCGGCCCGTAGTTGTTCAAGTTCGTATAAGTGCCCAGCTCAACCTGGCTTAGCTCGTTGCGCTGTTTGTCCGAAAACCACAGCTTGCCGGGCACCACAATCACTTCCTGCGGCGAGGTGTTGTTGAGCAGCGCCGCCCACTGAAACGCCGCGATGGACGGCGTGAACTGCGCCAGCCGCCGCGAGGCAGCCGATCCACTGGGCACCGTCAGCAGGATCGAGTTGTCGTCTTCGATGGCGATGGAGACCGGCGCGACCGTGAAGTTGGTGTTCGCATCGGCATATTCTCTAAACGCGTAATTCACGGTCGAAGTGACCGTCAGCCGCACCAATCGCTGGCTCCACTCCGCGCCTAGCCACACCCGGCCATTGGGTGCCACCTGAATATCGGACAGGCCCGCATTGGCCGATAGGCCGTTGCCGAAAAACTCATTGATGACGCCGGTGCTGCTGTTCAGGCGTCCCACGCGATTGGCCCCGCGCTCGGTAAACCACACCCAGCTGCCGTCCACCGTCAATCGATACGGGCTGCCGGCCGGCGTGGTGATCGGATAATGCACCAGTTGATAAGTCGCAGTATCGGTGAAGATGACACGCCCGATACGTCCGCCGCCGTATTCGGCCACCCAGACGTGCGCCGGCGATTGGCCGACGACAGCCACATCGGTGGGATAACTGTTGAGCGGCAGGGTGATGGTCAAGAACGTCTGCGTGGTCGGATCGAAGCGGTACAGCATGCTGTTAGTGGCGGCGGTGGCCGGACGGGCGGCGGGCAGCCGATCGGCTTGTGCGGCCGATCGGGTGCTGAGTACCAGCACCATCACACACAACGCTGCCAGCAAGCCGGCCCACAACACATTTTGCTTTTTCGATCTGGTGGTGGTGGACATGTGATCTCCTGTTCTGTCCGACGCCGCCAATCAAACGAGCGGCCTCGCCTGCCGGTCGCTCGTTTGCAACACGTTTGTAGTGTAAGCGCAAAAGCGATGCCGGCCTATGGGCAATTTGTCCCCTGTCGATTATGGTTTATTGTATCAAGGACGCCGACTTAAGACGCCGATCCGCGCGCGACAAATGTCATCTGTAATAACTTATCAATGTCACTATTTTGGCCCGCTCTGAAGAGCATAATAATTCCGCTATTCGCAACATAATTAGACTGTCGGGTGTCTTCTGGCGCTGCTATTGTACTCGGAGCCGTTGCTCCCCTCAAAACACACCAACCCAACCATGAGCATAATTCAACCGGGCCCTGGGTGAGGCTGCCCAGAGTCGGAGACCGGCGTCCCGCACTTGATGTATCATTGCGACCGAAGTGAATCGGCCTGCGGGCCGCTGATCCTTGAGGAGGACAACGATGATTGAGTTCAAAGGCAAAGATGTGCTGGATGGCGCGCAGTTCACCCGTGAGGAGATCGATCACGTGCTGCGCGTGGCCGGGGACATGCGCGTGCAGTTGAAAGATCGGCGCGGGCTGGACCTGGCGCGTGGCTACGTGCTGGGCACACTGTTCTTTGAGCCGAGCACGCGCACGCGGCTGTCATTCGAGACGGCCATGCTGCGGCTGGGCGGCGGCGTGGTGGGCTTCGCTTCAGCCGACGCGACCTCGACAGCGAAAGGCGAGACGCTGGCCGACACCATCCGCACCGTCGATCAGTACGTGGACGTGATTGCCATGCGCCATCCGCGGATCGGCTCCGCGCAGGAGGCTGCGGATGTGGCCGTTGCACCCGTCCTCAACGGCGGCGACGGCGCGGGACAGCACCCCACGCAGGCGCTGCTCGATTTGATGACGATCCAATCGGAGTGTGGCGACATCGAAGGCAAGACCATCGCGCTGTGCGGCGATCTGAAGAACGGCCGCACCGTTCATGCCGGGGTGGAGATCTACAAACACTATAACTGCAAGCTGATCTGTGTTGCGCCCGATCGGCTGAAGCTGCCCGACGCGCTTACGGCGCGGCTGCGCGCGCAGGGCGTGGCAGTGGAAGAAACCGCCGATCTGGAAGCGGCGCTGCCCAAAGCCGACGTGCTCTACATGACGCGCATCCAGAAGGAACGCTTTGACGACCCGGCCGAATACGAGCGGCTGAAGAACAGCTACATCCTGACGCGCGAGATGGTGGAGCGCCTCAACCCGGCATTGACGGTGCTGCATCCACTGCCGCGCGTCAATGAGATCGCGACGGATGTGGACGACCTGTCGGGCGCGGCCTATTTCCGGCAGATGCGCAACGGCGTGTACGTGCGCATGGCGTTGATCGCGCTGGTGCTGGGGCTGGTCTGATCCACGAAGAATATGGAGAATAAGTTCGTAAATCAGCCGGCACGGATCACCTCAGCCATGTTATCGCCGCCGAGAACCGCCTGCCGACATTAGCCAGACGTTGTACAATGGACGCACGGCGCCGGCCGTCGAGGGCACGGCGCGCATCGCCGGCAGAAATTTTTTTGAGACCGTACCACGGTCAAAGGCAATCACCCACCCACTGAGGAGCAAGACATGAGCATCAGCACACTGGCCCGATCCATCGCCGAATCGCCGACGCTGAAGATGAACGAGGAAGCGCGTCTGCTGCGCGAGCGTGGCGAAGCGGTGATCCACCTGGGCATCGGCGAGCCGAAGAACAAGACGCCGTTTCCGGCCTTGTTGAGCGCGGCGGCCAAACTCAATCAGGGCGACATCAAATACTCGCCCACCGACGGCATCCCCACGCTGAAGAAAGCCATCGCGCGCTACACGGAAGAGAACTACGATCGGCTGCCCGCGCCCGAAAACATCATCGTCTCGTCGGGCGCCAAACAGTCACTGTTCAACATCTTCTACACCCTGCTCGATCCCAACGACGAGGTCATCGTCCTCGCGCCATACTGGGTCAGTTACCCGGAGATGATCAAGATGGTGCGCGGCGTCCCCGTCATCGTCACGCCGGAGGACGGCACGTTTTATCCGCGCCTGGCCGACATCGAGCGGGCGGTGTCGTCGTCCACCAAGGCCATCATCGTGAACAGCCCCAACAACCCGTCGGGCGTCATGTATTCCGACGCGTTCATGGCCGACATCGTGGCGTTCTGTGAACGGCACAATATCTACTTGATCCTGGACGACATCTATCACAAGCTGGTCTTTCACGGCCGCAAGTGGGTGCCCGCCTATCAGTTCAGCACGCAGGACATCGAGACGGGCAAGATCATCGTGGTCAACGGCATTGCCAAAGCCTATGGCATGACGGGCTTCCGCATCGGCTGGTGCATCGCGCCGCGCCGCCTGGTGGAAGTGATGACCAATGTGCAGGGCCAGATCACCTCGTGCACGGCGCTGGTCTCGCAGGCCGCGGCCGAGGGCGCACTGAACGGCCTGCAGAGCGTGGTCGAAGCCTTGCGCCTGACGATCGAAAACAATCGCCAGGTGATGATGAACGAGTTGAGCGCGTTTGACGGCGTGCGCTGCACGCCGCCCGATGGCACCTTCTACTGCCTCCCGGATTTCCGGGCCTACACCAGCAACTCGGAAGAGCTGGCCAACTTCCTGCTGAAGAAGGCGCGCGTCGTCACCGTGCCGGGCAAAGAATTCGGCATGGAAGGCCACCTGCGCCTCAGTTTCGCGGGCACGGTCAAAGATGTGACCGAGGGCATCGCCCGCATCCGCTGGGCGCTCGATCCCAACTCGCCCGACGAGATCTACATCGGCGACAAGAAGGTCGTCCGGGACTGGCTGTAGGGCGGGCGAGGAGATCACGATGAATAACTTGTTCAAGATTCCCACCCCGGCGGCCGGTCAGGCCGGCGTGCTCAAAAGCGATTACGGTCTGGACAACCACGGCTTCTTCAACACCGGGCTGGTGTACTGGAACCTGCCGACGGAAGCGCTGGTGGAAGAGATGCTCTTTCGCGGCGAAGCCAAGATGTCGAAGCACGGCCCCATCGTGGCGTACACCGGCAAACACACCGGCCGCTCGGCCAACGACAAATTCGTCGTGCGCGAGGCCAGCACGCAGGATCACATCTGGTGGGGGCAGTACAACCGCCCGTTCAGCCCGGACAAGTTCAACGAGCTGTACGCGCGCATGCTGGGCTTTGTGCAGGGGCACGACCTGTTTGTGCAGGACTGCTACGTGGGCGCCGACCCCGAATACACCATGCCCATCCGCATCGTCACGGAATATGCCTGGCACAGCATGTTCGCGCGCAACATGTTCCTGGTGCCGCGCTCGGCTGCCGATTACCGCCGCCACGTGCCGGACTTCACCGTGATCGTGCTGCCGTCGTTCAAGGGCGTGCCCGGCATCGACAGCACCGCCACCAATACCTTCATCACCCTCAACTTCGAGCAGCGCGTCTGCCTCATCGGCAACACCGCCTACGCGGGTGAGATCAAGAAGTCGATCTTCACGGTGATGAACTTTCTGATGCCGCTGCAGGGCGTGATGCCCATGCACTGCTCGGCCAACGTGGGGCCGGACGGCGATGTGGCGCTGTTCTTCGGGTTGTCGGGCACGGGCAAGACCACCCTCAGCGCCGATCCGCATCGCGGGCTGATCGGCGACGACGAGCACGGCTGGAGCGACAACGGGGTGTTCAACTTCGA